>JBBQNI010000019.1:0-47088 GCA_038329785.1 Anaerolineales bacterium
CGCGACGAACTCTCCAGAATCTCCAGACTGGCTGCACTTGAGGAGGAAATTTCAGATTTGAGTGTATAAAGGGGTAAATCCGGGTGACCATCAGCTGCATCGTGGCCGTATTGTTCCAGAAACAAACGGGTGAAATCTCCATGTGGGCTGTTGTACGCTTCTGCCCAAATACCTGGAAATGTGATTTCAATTTCAACAGAGGTGTTTGAGATTATTCTGGTTGTGAAGACAGCCTGCGTTGATCCGTCCGTTTCATGCGCAGAAAGCCAGATCCCTTCCTCAAGGGTTGAAGATCCCGAAGCGTGCAATGTTTGTCTGTCAACTGAAAACCCGGCGGAAACACTGTCTGGCTTAACGGTGCGGATGGAAGCCAGGAGGATACACCATAGTAAGAGAAGGGTTACACTTTTTTTCATTGGAATTGGCAGAAAATGGGAGTTCGCGGATAAAGATTCTATTTTTTATTTTAGCACATAGTCACCAAAAAAGTTTCGCGTTTGCAAATTTAAACGACTCTCCCCTGCCAATGCAAAGCAGAAATGTCCCCTCCTCTCTCCCTTCCGTTTCTGCCATTTCTCTCTACCTATTTTCACGCACTGTCATTTTCTCCTGTCAATGCTCTCTGTCAAGCTCGCCTTGCCATTTCTGTGGCCAGAGACTATACTAAAGCCTGGAAAAAATACCCGCCCGATTGGTGGTTTTGAAAAGATAAATGACAAATAGACTGATACAAGATAGCAAAAATCAATTTGCTGAGCTAAAAACTCGTCTGGTTTTCTTCGATATGGATCACACTATTTTGAATGCGAGTAAATACCACCGCCAGAGTATTGTAAATTCATTGAATAAATTGTTTGGAATTACAGACCTTCCACGAGTAATGACCTCTGGATATCCCTATTTGGAAGTGGTGCGCAAATATGCGACCGCAGCCGGCATCAGTAACGCATTTTATGATTCCAAACAATTAGAATTAACCGCTTTGCTGGTTGAAAATATGCTCGCAATCCTCCCACAGGAAATTAGTGCTTGTGTTTACCCGGGAACATTGGGCTTGCTGGAAAAACTTCGTCAGGCGAATATTGCTATTGGAATCACCAGTGGTACATTGCGGGATATTGCGGTGCCTTTGTTGCAGCGCGCCGGATTGTTAACCTATTTTCCATTAATGGCATTTGGCGACCATGTTCAAGAGCGTGAACAGATTTTACAGAAAGCGCTTAATCAGGCACCCTGGGTGTATGGATTTAATCCCGATGAGGTGCAACTGGTGACTGTTGGCGACGCAATCACCGATATAAGAGCTGGAAAAGCTTTCGGGGCGATGACCATCGCTGTCGCAAACGGTGTTACCACCATGGAACAGCTGGCAGCCTGTGAGCCTGATTTTTTGTTTGCAAACCTTGAAGACACGGATGCCATTTTCACCGCCATAATCAATGGTCCTGTTTGCAACTAATTTCACAAATTGCGTTGACATCGTCTTCAGGCGGGATTATACTCAATCTAGATAATAGAATATTACCTTCGGGGCAGGGTGAGGAAGGAAACTTCCAATTCCCGATCGGTGGTTAAAACCCACGAGCAGGCATTTATTGCCGGCATGATCTGGTGAAATTCCAGAGTCGACGGTACAGTCCGGATAGAAGAAGGTCAACTCACATTCATGATGTGTTGTCTTGCCCCGAAATCCTTTGTTCGGGGTTTTTTTGTATAACAGGTGCTTGATAAAATGGAAACCAGAATCAAATCAAAACAAAAATCAGTAAGCCGCCGTCAAAAAACTGCCACCTGGCTGCGGCGAAACGGCAACAGCTTGATGCTTGTTTCAGCTTTACTGGTCGTATTGCTTTGGGAAGGGGTTACGCGTTGGGGTTCTTTACCCGCCTTTATTCTGCCCTCACCTTTGGCGGTCCTGCAGCGTTTTTGGGGCACCCTCAGTGATGGGACGTTATGGCGGCATACGTCTGTTACCCTGCTGGAAGTTATTCTGGGATTGACAGCCGGGGTTCTCGCAGCGACGATAACCGGCTACCTGTTAGCAAAATCACCAACCCTGGAAAGTATCCTGTCACCCTATCTGGTTGCCAGTCAGGCAATACCGGTTGTAGCCATCGCCCCGCTCTTGATCATCTGGTTCAGCCCCGGGTTGTTTTCCAAAGTATTAATTGCTTCCTTGATTGTCTTTTTCCCGGTGCTGGTGAATACAGTGGTGGGGGTGCGCGCAGTCCCGCAAGACCTGCGGGATTTAATGCGCTCTCTGCGCGCAACACGCTGGCAAACCTTGCGCTTATTGGAAATTCCAGCCGCCCTGCCTGTATTTTTAGGTGGTCTGCGAATTGGAGCGACCCTCTCAGTGATTGGTGCCATAGTAGGTGAGCTGATTGGTGCTAACCGTGGCCTGGGATTTTTAATCGCTATTGGCCGGGGTCAGTATGATACTGCTCTGGTGTTTGTGGCTGTTTTTACCCTGGTGGTGTTGGCGTTGAGTCTTTATGGCACGGTAATTCTTTTAGAACGCAGATTGCTTGCCTGGCAGCGCTCTACCCGCAAAGGCACCTTATTGGAGATGAATGGATGAAGGAAGAAGTTTTATGAAAAAGAAATTCTTAATGGCTGCTTTGATCATGCTTATTTTGAGCGCTTGCGTGCCACCAACCGGGCAAACCAGCTCGCAACCCCTCACTTCGGTGAGATTGCCGGTCGGTTTTATCCCCAATGTTCAATTTGCCCCTTTATATGTTGCACTTGAAAATGGCTATTTTCGGGAGGAGGGGCTGGATGTCGAACTGGACTATAGCATGGAATCCGATAATGTTGCCCTGGTTGGCGCTGCTGAAATTCCATTTGCCATCGCTTCGGGGGAGCAAGTACTCTTAGCCAGAGCGCAGGGACTGCCCATTGTGTATGTGATGAACTGGTATCGTAATTATCCGGTGGGTATCGTTTCATTGAAAGAAAAGAATATCACCAGGATTGAAGATCTGGCTGGAAAAAAAGTAGGAATTCCTGGTTTGTATGGCGCCAGTTATATTGGCTTTAAGGCTATGATCAGTGCCGCTGGTTTGCAGGAATCGGATCTCTTTCTGGATTCAATTGGTTATACCCAGGTGGAATCCCTGGTGGCAGGCAGGGAGGATGCGGTCGTTATTTATGTCACCAATGAGCCCATCCAATTAATGTCACTGGGTTATGAGATCAATCAGCTCAACCTCGCAGACGTAATCGAACTTGTTTCGAATGGTTTAATTACCAATGAAAAGGTAATTGCAGAAAACCCGCAGCTTGTCAGCAAAATGGTGAAAGCCATCACGAGAGGGGTGGCGGCAACCATTGCTGATCCGGATGCAGCCTATGAAATCACGTTGAAATATGTTGAAAATCTTGATCAGGCGGATGCAGAAGTACAGAAACAGATCCTTTCTGCTTCGATCGCTTTGTACCAAAAAGAACCCTTGGGTTACAGTGATCCGCAAGCCTGGCAAAACATGAACGATGTTTTGTATGGCATGAGTCTCATTTCCGCACCGCTTAATTTGGCATCTGTCTATAGCAATGATTTCTTATGGCAAAAGGAATAGGGGCAGGTGACATCTTTTTTACAGGTTCGTGATTTACACATCACCTTCGCCGGAGAGAATGGCGGGTTGCAGGCCTTGCAAGGCGTCAGTTTGGATTTAGATTTTCATGAATTTGTGAGTGTAATTGGTCCATCCGGCGGCGGTAAAAGTACATTGCTCAAGGTGATTGCCGGTTTACTGGAACCCTCTCGTGGAGAAATCATCATGCGTACCCCGCATGCATATCCTGTCCGGATAGGGTATGTCTTTCAACAGGCGAACCTGATGCCCTGGCGCTCAGTTTTGGAAAACATCCTTTTACCCCTCGAAATTCAAGGGGTAGATATGCACGCAGGTCGTACCAGGGCGATCGAATTGGTGGACCTGATGGGATTACGTGGTTTTGAAGCCAGCCGGGTACAGGATCTTTCGGGTGGTATGGCGCAGCGAGTGGCGATTGCGCGGGCTTTAATTCAAGAGCCGGAGTTATTGTTGCTGGATGAACCCTTTGGTGCCCTGGATGCGCTCACTCGCGAGCAAATGGGGGTTGAATTACTGCGAATCTGGCAGGCTCGCCGCACAACTGTGTTGATGGTGACCCATTCCATTTCAGAAGCATTGCTTCTCTCGGATCGGGTGCTGGTTTTGAGCGCAAGACCCGGCAAGATCATAGCAGATATGAACGTGGATCTTCCCCGCCCGCGCAGCGATGAATTGAAATACGAAGCACATTTTGGGGAACTTTCACGACAGCTTAAAGCGGAAATATTACCAGCCTGACTCATCCAATTGGTAAAAGCAAAGGCTATTAATTTCTCAAGTAATCGTCGGTGGAATCATCGCCAGGGCATCCAAAAGACGCTGGCGGTCTACCAGTCCAACCGGGTGTCTTTGCTCGTCAATGATGACCAACCATTTGCGACCCTCAGCCATCATCTTTTGAATGGCGGTAGCAATGGGCAATTCTGGCGATGCTGTTATCGGGTTGGGGCTCATCAAATCTCTGGCGATTGCGTTTGTGATCGGGTTAAGATCCAGGCGCTTGAAAGCCGAAAGAATCGATGGGCGGGTTGGAACTGGCAAACGCGTAAAGACATCGCCATCGCTCAATATACCGCTGACCTTCTTATCCTGGTTGACAACAATGACCCGGTGGCTGCCATTTTCCAGCAGGGTCTGAATCACTGTGGCAATGTCATCGTTTTCAAAAACTGTTGGCACCACAGGTGACATGATCTCCCCAACTTTCCTGACATACCCCGGTATCGAAAGTGGAGGCAGTTCTTTGGTGGCTGATGGCACTACCAGGCGCAGGATGTCAAAGCGGGATAACATGCCCACCAGAACATCTTTTTCATTGATAACCGGCAGACGTTTGATTTCATGTTTTTTCATCAAATTGACGGCCTGTCCGATCGAGGTGTCTGCGCGAATGGTGATCACAGGTTTACTCATGACATCTTCAACCAGCGTATGCGATTGTTCCAGCTTCTCCAGTTCCTTATTGATCATTTCACTTTCGAAATGACGCGCAATTGAGAGCCTTTGAGTCAGACCAGCACGCGAGATCAAGTCCCCATCGGTTAAAATTCCGATCACATGCCCATCGGAATTCACGACTGGCATTACTTTGGTGCCTTTCTTTAACATCAGTTCCCAGGCCTGACGGATGGTTTGTTTGGGTGTCAGCAGCTTGACATCCCGCGACATGACTTCACCGGCCAGACGATCAACCGGCAGAGGGTTGAGGTAGCGGTGTGTATATTTGAGCACCTGGATGTCTTCAATTGTCATCAAGCCTTCGCGCACCAACGGGTAGATTTTTTCGAGTACCAGCCTGATTTTCTCGGCAGTGTCCACCACCTCAATGATCAAGGGCAAATCCTCGGAGATACGCAGAATTGCAGCCGTATGGATGCGCGAGCGGGCGCCGAAACCGGCAATACCACGCGTCACGGTTGCACCGGCCATTCCCTCCTGGGTTAAGATTTCCAGGATGACAAAGTAGAGCGGTTTCCCACGCCAGAGGTCACTCTCCCCAATATAAATCTTGAGACGTTTCGTGTTTTCGGATAGATACTGTTCCATTTTTTCTCCTCTTTACCCTACAACAACCTTCCAATCCAGATACCACAAAGGGCAAAAAAACCACCCAGCAAGCTGGAGCCAAAGAGATTGAAGAATGCCAGCCATCCCTGGCCTTGCTGCAAGAGGCTGATTGATTCAAAAGCATAGGTCGAAAAGGTGGTGTAGGAACCCAAAAAGCCAATCGTCAGCACGAGACGCAAACGCGGATCAACGACATAATGCTCACTGATCATCGTCATGATTACTCCTAGCATAAAACTTCCGCTGATATTAATCAAGAGGGTACCGAAAGGAAAATGGCTGCCCCACCGCAATGCAGCCCAATCACTGACCCAATAACGCAGATTTGCTCCTAATACCGCTCCAATTGATATCCAAATTGCTTTTTCCACACTACTCCTTGGATCTTTGCGATCATCTTGAGCGTACTTACCCATGCAGTACGCCTGGGCGGGAGATATGATCCACTTGGTGTCAGCTTCATGTCCCCGCTGAACTTCCGTTCTGCAAAAATTTTACCGGTGATTGTGGTAAACGTCAAACTACTTCCCCCTTGACTAAAGAACAAATGTTCTATAAAATAGAAATATGAATCTCTCACACTTTTTCCGTAAGTGGCGACAGCCACCGCCAATCGAGCGCCAATTTGAGCTGAACGCAGAGTTGCTGGTTTCGTTACAGGCGCTGGCGAAACATCGCCACAGCACCCCTGCGGCTGTCATGACCGAACTGGTGCAGCGCGCCCTGTTAATGGAACAGGTGGAAAAAGAAACCTGGCAAAACTGGCAGAGTTTGACCCCGCGTGAAAAAGAAGTGACAGCCCTGATTTGCGATGGCCTTGCCACTGCCGCCATCTGCGAGCACCTGGGGATTGCCAACGAGACGGTGCGCACCCATGTACGCAATCTGCTGGGAAAATTTGGGGTGGCCAACCGCAAAGAATTGCGTCGTTTGTTGGTTAAATGGGATTTTAATGCCTGGACCTGATCTTTTTTAGAGTTCCCCCGAAAAATCCCCCTGCTTTCACCCCGAATTTCCCCCCAAAGGGGATAGAAAAAATTTTCTATTATGAGTATGATAGGGGCATGAATACTCTTCTTCCGGCTCAATTACCCAATCAGTTGTTACTGGTGATGGGGGAACACGCGGCCAGCCACTGGATGCTGGAACTGGCGGCCTGGCTCTCCATGCAAGGGCCTGCGCGAGTTCTGGACGGGGGCAATCGTTTTAATGCCTATCCGGTGGCGCAATCGATCCGCCGGCAGCATTTTGATCCGCGTGTGGCGTTGGGACGCATTCGTCTCTCACGCGCTTTTACCTGTTATCAGGTGCATGCTTTATTAACCGAATGGCCCGCTGTACAGCATCCGACCCTCATATTTGACTTACTGGCCACTTTCTATGATGAAAGTGTTAATTTGCCTGAAAGCCAGCGTCTATTGCGCAAGGTTTTGTGGCAGTTGCAGCAGTTGAGCAAACTGGCCCCTGTTGTGGTCAGCACACGCATGCCCGCTACCATTTGCGCAGAGCGTATGGTGCTGTTTGAAATGTTAAAGGCACAGGCTGGCAGCTTTCGCCTGGAGCTGGAAGTGCAGCCACAAGATGTAGAGGCAATTGCACCCAGCCAGCCCACCCTGCTGCCCTTTCTGGAGGGTGGCGCCGCTACCAAATCGATTGTCAGGAGGAAATATGGGTAGAACCGTACCATCCATTACGCAGGTTTTCATGCATGAAGAACAGTCGCTTTCCCGTTTCCGGCGTGCCTTGCGGCGCAGCGATCAGCTGGCGTTGGATGAGCTGCTTTCCAATGCCCGCCAGCATATCGCTGCAGCTGCCTATGCCACCCATGTGCTGCCGATGGAAACTTTTCTGGTGGCCATGTTACTGGAAGAACACAAGGAGGTGCGGCGCCTGCGGGATGAAGTGGAACGACTGCGCCAGCAATGTAATGCAAACAATTAATGGTTGGTTGTTGGATTTATTCGAAGATATCCAGTCGCCCGGTGTGGTGCTGTGGGTGCTGAGCGAAGAAGGAAAACGTGTGCGTTTGCACCAGCCTTTTCCAATCCGATTTTCCCTTTCCGGTCCCACGAAAGTTCTGCGCCAGGTATGGCAATTTTTAAAATCGCATGCCAGTCCGCCGCAATTAAGCCGTCAGAAGGGGCGCGATCTCTTTTTTCCGCAGCCGGTGGATCTTCTGGTGGTGGAAGTTGCCTCCTTCTCACTTCAACAACGTCTCTTTCGTGAGTTGCTTGACCGCTATCCCGATCTGCTCTATTACAATGCCGATGTGAGCCTGCCGCTGCGTTATGCTGCCAAAACAGGCAGTTTTCCGCTTTGCCGCTGCGAGATCACCTGCTTCGAATCGGGCCTGGTGCATGAATTTATTGTGCGGGATAGCCCCTGGGAGCTTGACTCGCAGGCTCCGCAGTTGGCCTTTATGAATCTCGAACCGGACTGTGATCCTCTGCATGCCAGCCCACAGGCACTGCTGGTCTCTGCCGCCGGGGATAATTACCGCCTTTCTCTGCAGCCACCACGGGCGCTGCTGATTAACCTGCAGGCGCTCTTAAAACGACACGATCCGGATGTGCTGCTTACGCGCTGGGGCGATACCTGGCTGCTGCCCTTTTTGGTTCAGCTTTCGGAGAAATTCGAAATTGCACTGCCACTCAACCGCGAACCCGGGCATGGTTTTTTGCAGCGTCCGGAACGCTCCTATTTCTCTTATGGCCAAATCATGTACAGCGGCCAGCAATTTCACCTGTTCGGGCGCTGGCATATTGATCGCCAGAATGCCATGTTCTGGAGTGATTTTGGTATTGATGGAATTGTTGAGATGGCGCGTGTTACGTCCCAGCCTGCACAGGTGGCAGCCCGTACTTCACCAGGCACGGGCATTTCCTCCATGCAGGTGTTGACGGCCCTGCGTCACGATATTCTGGTACCCTGGCACAAACAACAGGGAGAGCGCCCCAAAACCGCTCTGGAATTGATTGAATCTGATTTGGGAGGGCTTGTCTACCAGCCCCTGGTGGGGCTGCACCGTGATGTGGGTGCCATTGATTTTATTTCAATGTATCCGGCCATCATGGTGCGCTGCAATATCTCACCGGAAACAAGCAAAGCCGATCTGCTCGAAACGGGCGACGAATCGCCGGGGCTGATCCCGCTGACATTGGAACCGCTGCTGAAGAAGAGGGTGGCGCTCAAACAACGGGCTGCCAGCTTACCGCACTGGGATCCGCGCCGTAAGCTGGATAAGGCCCGCTCGAGCGCGCATAAATGGCTGCTGGTGACCTGTTTTGGCTATCTGGGCTATAAAAATGCCCGTTTTGGGCGCATTGAAGCGCACGAGGCGGTCACCGCCGGGGGGCGCGAGGCTCTGCTGCGTGCCAAAGAAGCGTCGGAAGATATGGGATTTCAGGTTCTGCATATGTACGTGGACGGCCTGTGGATTTACCAGCCCAAGAAAAATCAGCCGCAGGATTTTGTACCTTTGCTGGATGAAATTGCACGGCGAACCGGTCTGGCGATTGCCCTGGATGGGGTCTACCGCTGGGTGGCTTTTCTGCCCTCGCGCGTGAATGCACGTGTGCCGGTCCCCAACCGCTATTTCGGCGTCTTTCAGGACGGTTCGCTTAAGGTACGCGGCCTGGAAGTCCGCCGGCGCGATTCGGCCCCCTGGGTGGCACGTATGCAGATGGATCTGCTCGAATACCTGGCCCAGGCGCAGGATGCAGATCAGCTGCCCGATTACATCCCTGGAACGATGGCGATTTTACGGCGCCACCTGGCCGATTTGCGTGCCGGGCGAGTGCCGCTGGAGGATCTGCTGGTGGCCCTGCGTTTGAGCCGCGAGCCGCAGGAATATACCGTCAAGACGGCCGGCGCGCGCGCAGCCATGCAGCTGCAAGAGATTGGCAAAACCCTGCGTCCCGGCCAGCGTGTGCGTTTGCTCTACCTGCGCGGGGGTGAAGTACAGGCCTGGGATATGCCGGGCAAGCCTGATCCGCGCCGCATTGATCTGGCGCGCTATTATGAACTGGCGGTGCGGGCTGCCTCGGCTGTTTTTTATCCGCTTGGCCTTTCCGAAGACGAGTTACGTGCCTGGCTGAAGGGTGGTATTCAGCTTTGCTTCCAGTTTGCCCTGCTGGCCGGCAAGCGCCAGATCTTGCTGCCCCCATCCAGCGAAGAGCAAGCCTGGCAGGCGCTGTTTCAGGGCGTGAAAGCGGGTAAACAAGGACTGTTGATTGGTTGAATAGTTACCTGGTTGATTAGTAAGCCTGCCGGATCCTTGTACTGGATCAGCCAGTCAATAAGTCGACATTTCAACAAACAAACAAACCAACAAACCAACCAACTAACATATACTCAACTAACCAACCGCTACTTACTCTTCCAACTTCCGCAAATGCGGGAAGAGTAATACCTCGCGGATGGTTTGTTGATTGGTCAGCAGCATCACCAGGCGATCAACGCCCATGCCAAAGCCGCCCATCGGGGGCATGCCGTAGGACATGGCGCGCAGATAATCTTCATCCATTGGGTGCTGTTCTTCATCTTCGCTGGTGAAGTCAGTGCCCATTTCCAGGAAGCGTTGTTCCTGATCAAGCGGGTCATTCAGTTCGCTAAAGGCATTGCATAATTCCATGCCGGCGATAAAGCCTTCAAATCGCTCCACTGTACTGGGATCGCCTGATTTGCTCTTGGCCAGCGGGGAGATATCGCGTGGGTAATCATATAAAAAGGTCGGCTGCACGAGTGATGGCTCTAAATAGTCTCCGATCAAGGTGTCAATTAATTTTCCGCGCGGGCTGCCAGGTTTAAAAGGATAGCCTTTTGCTTTCATGGCTGCTTCCAGGCTGATGGAGTCAAGATGCTCATTGACATCAATGCCGGTCACGTCAATCAATCCCTGGCGCAGTTCCAGCCGCCGCCAGGGTGGGTTAACGTCAATGGTGTGCCCGCGGAAGGTCAAAGTGCGCGTTCCCAATACCAGATCACACACATGGGCTACCATGTTCTCTGTAATTTCCATGACGGAGTGATAATCGCCATAGGCCATGTAAAACTCAATCTGGGTGAATTCCGGATTGTGTTTGTAGGAAACGCCTTCGTTGCGGAAATCGCGCCCAATTTCATAGACACGGTCAAATCCACCGACGATCAAGCGTTTGAGATACAGTTCAAATGAAATACGCAGGAACAAATCCTGTTTTAACTGGTTGTGATAGGTGACAAAGGGTCTCGCAGCCGCTCCGCCGTAAATTGGCTGTAAAATGGGGGTTTCCACTTCCAGAAAATCCATGCCATCCAGATATTCACGTATTGCTCGGATCGTTTTCGCACGGATGCGGAATATTTCGCGAACCTCAGGGTTTACCGCCAGGTCGGCATAGCGTTGACGGTAGCGTGTTTCAGAATCATTTAACGTGGCGTGACGTACCACCTGGCCATCGACAATTTCATCTTTGGCAACCGGCAGAGGTGTCACGGCCTTGGAGAGCATGCGGAAGGATTGCACGTGCAGGGAAATTTCCCCGGTCTTTGTTCGAAAAAGGGTACCCTGCGCTTCGATATAATCGCCGTTATCGAACAGATCTTTCAGGATTTGTAACCCTTCGACCCCAACTTCATTGATTCGGAAGAAGAGTTGGATCCGGCCAGAGCCGTCCTCAATGTGGATGAAGGCTATCTTGCCCATTAATCGCATCGAGCGAATGCGCCCTGCCAGTACAGCCGGCAATGCCTCTTCTTTGCCGCTTTGTTCATGCAATTCAAATGCTTCAATGGCCTCCTTCGTCCGATGGGTGACATGTGAGCGCGGCGGATAGGGATCTATGCCCTCACTGCGCATTTGATCTATTTTTTCCAGTCTTATTTTTTCCAGTTCATTTCGTTCCATTTTTTCTTCCTTCCAGCACGTTTTGTTGATTCAAGAAAAAACCCCGCCCAGAGTTGGTGCAGGCGGGGGATTCATTTTGCTTTTACTTAATCCAATTTGATCACATCCACTGTGAAAGTGCCCGCCGGCGCGTTGACTGCTACGCGGTCACCGGCCTTATGATTTAATAGCGCTTTACCCAGTGGTGATTCATTGGAAATCCTTCCCAGATCTGGTTTTGCTTCGGCAGCGCCTACGATGGTGTAATTTTCCTCTTCATCAACACCAACTTCGCGGATGGTGACTTTGGACCCAACTTGAATGAGATCCGATTTTAGAGCATCCTCGACGACGATCCTAGCGGTAGCCAGCAGGTATTCGAGTTCAATGATGCGTCCTTCAACAAATGCCTGCTCGTTCTTGGCTGCTTCGAATTCCGCATTTTCAATCAGTTCGCCGCCTTCCATGGCTTCATGCAAACGTTCCGCAACTTCTTTGCGTTTTTCACCGCGCAAGAAGTGCAACTCATTCAGCAGCTCATCGTAACCTTCTTGTGTCAGAAATGAAACAGACATTATCTTTCCTTACTTCAAATGATGGGTTTTATGGCTTTTTTAAACGAAAGAAACCACTCTAACCGAGGGATTCCTGTGTGCGGTAAGGCCAGCCGTAAATTGAGAAGATATTATCATAGTTCAAATTGAAATGCAAGCAATTTTTGCGATTTCAAATTGGGGAATACAGAAATGTTTTCATCAAAAGGTTCCTATGTTTCCATATCATTTTTTCCATTTTCGTTGAGATTAATATGGCAGGCTCATGACGACCATACAAGAGAAACTTTGAGAACTGCTAACAGCCCGGCATCGATATTCCTGAGTCAGGAGACCTTGCCGGGCGATAACATATCCATTGTGGACTATTCGTTCAGACCGAATCCATCAATAACGAAACACCGCAGCACATTCCTTCTGATCGGGCATTTCTGAAAGAGGCAAGACAAAAACCTTGCCGCCTTTTTCCAGGGTTTGCAAAGCTGCCAGGTTGAGCAGATCTTCCTCTCCACTTTCTGGATTTTCCGCCACCTCGACACGCAACGCATCAATATCTACATTTCCAGGCACCTGTTCACCAACGGCAACAAAGAGGTGACTTACTTTTCCAAGTGCAGCTGCCAGAATGATCTGGCGGATATCATCGCTGGCCTGCGAAGTTACTTTATATCGTTGGTAGCTTTCCTGAGCCAGCTTGCGATCTTTGGTGAAAATCGGCATTACCAGGTTCCAGGCTTCGGAATGCAGTTCTTTGGGGCTCAATTGCTCTGGATTTCCAGCAATACCACCCGCAAGCAGGTGAGGGTAGGAGTTTGCCTGCTCATAGAGTTGGAAAAGACGCTCCACACCTGCCAAAACAAGAGGCGATTCCTCGCCAGCCAGTTCTTTTTGCAGCTCCTCATCTATTTTATGAAACCAGCGCAACAGATTACTTTTTTCATCGTCCTGCGGGTCGTGGCCATGGTAGAGAGCGGCTCGCTCGCCAATGGCTGGTTTTGCACTGCCGGTATGATACTGTAACTGAGAACTGAAGTAGTCAAAGCGAAGGGCCTGCGCAAGTTCAGGTAGGTTATTTTCCGCATCCAATTCCGTAACGGTATATTTTGTGCCTTCCAAAAGACGCACTTCATTCTGACTGAGAGCTAGCAGGTAAAAGTGCCCATCATGGGCAAAAAACGGCAGCAATGGTTTAAAGTGAAAGTGGTTTGAGATCATCAGTAATTCTTCAAACGGCAATGGCAGGCGGTATGAGTGAAAAATGTTCTCGCCCAGAAAGATTGCCAGCCCTTCACTTTGATGCTGCCAGAAATGCTCATTTCCAAATAATTGGCGGGCAGGTTCCAGTATCGCCTGTGCATCCGGCAAGCGCCACCCCCGTCCCAAAAGCTCTTCCTCTGCCTGATTGAGAAGATTCTTCAAGCGGATTGGGTCTTGCTGGGTTTCTCGGCCGGCGCGATGTGCAGGCATAAATATGGATACACATTCGCTTTGATAGGGTTGCATAAATATTTTCAGATCATCTTTTGTTATGATGTCCATTCGTTCTCCTTTCGTTCATGCTGAAGCAGGATGTGTAACGAAATAATATCCAGCACTCAACAATCAGCCAACACCAGAGTTTTCCTCCATGCTGGTAATAAACTCCCCTTATTTGATTTGATTATATAATTTTTAAAAGTCAAATGTCAACTTCAAGGTAAAAGGTATCCTTGCACATTTTGATTGCCGATTTGATTTATCCAATGGATAAATAATTGCTACAATATTCATGCAAAACGTAATGGCAAGTTTTTTGGGAGGGATAATCTTATGACTTCAATATTTACGCATGGTCGAAAAATACCGTTAATCACAGTCTTGATTCTGATCACAATTTCCTGTGAATTGCCTTTTACAGGCAAACAGCCAACCCCCCAGGATGACTTGCAGGCGACGATTGCAGCCCTGGAAACCCAGGTGAGCAGCGCGGCCACTGTGGTGGCATTCACGGCTACTGATGTGCCTCATAGCGTTGAAGTGACAGTCACCCCACTTCCGCTTGCTACCCAAGAACCAGAAGAACAGACAAATTACCGCGGGTTCATCGCCTGGCGCGATTTTCAATTTACAGCCTACGATTTCTCGGGCGCATCACTTGGTTTTCAAGTGCCCTCAGGCAACGTTCAATGGTATGGAGATAACGAAGTCACCGTACTGCCGGACGCAATTTATTATTCAATGTTCGCCACAGATAGAGGAGTTTATCGGGTCGATCAGGGTGGAACCCAACCCCTAAATTTCATCGATTCACAAAATCCGGTTTCAATCAGTGTGAATCAGGATGGCAGTTTGATTGCCTGGGCGACCTACCAATGGACGGAGAGTGCCCCGAATGCGCAAATTTTTATCGCTAATATCGATGGCAGCAACCAGCGCCTGATTGATCAGATATTGCCGGCCCAACAGAGTGACGGCCTTTACATTTTTCACCCGCTGCGTTGGACTGAGGATAATCGATTAATCTATGCGACCGGCATGACAGGAATTGGCGGTTATCTGTTGTTTTGGGGCTATAACGGCATGAAATTGTACGACCCTGCTTTAAATGTCACCCAAACTTTGGTAGATGCTAGTGAACATCTGGGGTTGTGCTTAAGCAGCATTTCACAAGATTTAACCAGAGTAGCTATTGTGTGTGAAAATGGCTCGCGGACGGTTCGCGTTCGTACCCTTAGTTCTGGAGAGGAAATCCGCTTCCCTGAATTACCAGACCAGAACAGTGCCGGTTCAGCTAAATTTTCTCCTTCGGGGGCCTGGCTGGCGTATGTAATTCAACGCACTGAGCCGGATAATGAATTCGGACAGGTGGTGGTGGTTCCCGTGGATGGCAGTGCCGCCCCACTTGTGATTGATCAGGTAGTTGGCGGCATATTCGCCGTTGAGGGGTGGATGGATGATGATTCTTTCCTGGTTACGCGTTCTGTTTTGGATGACAATTCAGTCTGGAAAATGAGTAAAGACGGCAGTGTCAAAACCAATCTGGGCAACGGTAAGTTTGTTGGATTTTTCCCTCATTAGCTAGCCGCTCAAATAATAGACGCTATCACATAGTTTTCCATGCGGATAAGACCGCATTTATGCTTTCCGTGACCTGTTTTTGTCCGAAAATAATGAAAACAAAGGATCTTGTTTGACGGATATGTCCAACCTACATTTTAATTAATCACTTGGGCGGCAGTGACCGCTTTAAAAGCTGCACCACTTTCCAGCGCCATGCGGTTGGCGGGTAGCAACTTGTGATGCTTGGCAGGCAAATGTTCTTTGAGTGATTTTTCAACCGCATTGAGGGGTAAGACACCCAGGTTGCCCAGTAATGCTCCCAGTAGCACCATATTCGTCATGCGCTTATCGCCGATCTTCTCTGCAATGGTATTGGCTGGCACCATGATTGAGCGAATATCACTCCGTTCCACGCCGCGATCTACCATCGATTGATTGATTACCAGCAACCCGCCTGCTTTGACCATACTTTCATATTTATCGAATGAAGGCTTATTCATGGCAACCACCGCAGTTGGATGGCTTACCAGCGGAGACCCGATTTCCAGATCGCTGATCACGACCGTGCAGTTAGCAGTTCCTCCGCGCATCTCTGGTCCATAAGATGGTATCCAGGTGACATGCATGCCCTGATCCATGGCAGCATAGGCCAATACCTGACCAGCAAATAAAACGCCCTGCCCACCAAACCCGGCGATTATGATTTCAGTTTGCATTGCTTACTCCTTTCAAGCTTTGATATTTGCCAGGGCTGGATGCACCTTAAAATCATTAATCGGATAATAAGGTACCATCACATCCGCCACCCACTCCTGAGCCTGTAAGGGAGTCATACCCCAATTGGTGGGACATACAGAAAGCAGCTCTACCAATGAAAAACCAAGCCCATGCTTTTGGGTTTCAAAAGCCAGACGGATAGCCTTTTTTGCCATGCGAATGTTTTTCGGGTCATGCAGGCTGCGGCGGACCACATAACTTGCACCATCCAGGGTGGATAATAATTCGGCGGTGCGGATAGGAAAGCCGTCTACTTCGACATCTCTACCGTTTGGGGAGGATGAGGTTTGTTGGCCGGGGAGGGTGGTAGGTGCCATTTGACCGCCCGTCATGCCATAATTGGCATTGTTGATAAAGATGACCGTGATATTTTCTCCACGGGCAGCTGCGGCTACAATTTCGCCCATACCGATGGAGGCAAGGTCACCATCGCCCTGGTATGTCATCACAAAGCGGTCCGGTAACACGCGTTTAACGCCAGTTGCCATTGCTGGGGCGCGGCCATGCGGTGCCTGGACAAAATCAAAATTGAAATAATTGTAAGCAAAAACCGAACATCCAACTGAGGCAACACCTACCATTTTCTCGCGGATACCCATTTCATCGATAACTTCAGCCACCAGACGGTGCGCAGTGCCATGTGTACAGCCTGGACAGTAATGAGTTTGCGTGTCAGTAAACGATTCCGGACGGCTGTAAACGATCTGTTCTTCGAGAGTAGTTTGTACCATTGCATACCTCCTAATTGGCGAGTGAGAAACGATCCAGCCAGCGATCACGAGGATGACCGTTGAGCGAAAGCGGCAGATCAACCAGCCGTTCTATTTCGGCTTCGATCTCCTCTGGCATAGGAACCATACCGCCCATGCGGCCATAGAACTCCACCGGAATTTTACCTCTGGTGATCTTAATGACATCTTCCAGCATTTGACCCGCATTCATTTCAACTACCAACATACCTTCCACCCGTTGGCTCAATTCGTATAGGGCTTGTTCGGGAAAAGGCGCGAGTGAGATCGGACGGAAGAGACCAACCGGAATGCCTTTTGCGCGCGCAGCACGAATGGCAGAGAGCGAGATGCGCCCTGATGTACCGAAACTGACCACAGCATACCGTGCATCTTCCAGGTAATATTCCATGAAACGAATTTCAGCTTTTTTAACTTCCTGCCAGCGTTTTTCAAGGTGGAGGTTGAAGGCTTCTTGTTTGGGGGGGTCAAGATTGATGGACGAGAGAATGCGTTTTTCTCGTCCTGCGGCACCGTAGGTGGCCCATTCCGGCTGGCGCATGATCACGGGTTGCATCTCGGGTAAGGTAGCCGGTTCCATCAATTGTCCGAGGGAGCCATCGGCCAGGATGATGACCAGCGCGCGATACTTTTCGGCCAGATCGAAGGCACCATAGGTCAGGTCGATGGCTTCCTGGATATTGGCCGGTGCTAACACGATGGGATGATAATCGCCATGCCCACCGCCATGAACGATCTGATTGTAGTCGGCTTGTGCCGGGGCAATGTTGCCGAGTCCCGGTCCGCCGCGCATGATATCCACCAATACGACCGGTACTTCTGTGCCGGCGATGTAGGATAGCCCTTCCAACATTAAACTAACACCAGGACTGGAAGAAGAACTCAGTACCCGTGCTCCGGTGCAGGCGGCACCATAGACCATGTTTACCGCACCTAATTCACTTTCAGCCTGCACAAAGGCACGCCCGAGTTCAGGCATTCTCTTCGCCAGCCATTCCAATAACTCGGTTTGAGGCGTAATAGGATAACCAAAATAAGCATTCATACCTGCGCGAATTGCAGCCTCGGCGATGGCAACATTTCCTTTTAATAATTCTTTCGCCATTCCCTACTCCTGTTCCGAAGCCTGTGAGCGCGTCTTCACTTCACGGTATACGACAATGGCAGCCTCAGGACATACAATTGCACATACACCACAACCTGTACAGCCAAGTTCGATCAATTCTGCCGGGCGATAGCCTTTTGCATTGATATGGTCTGCGGAAAGTGCCAAAACGCCTTGAGGGCACGCTTCAACACATAATTCGCATCCTTTGCAATAAAACTCGTCAATTTCAACCCGTCCTTTTGGGGGCATTTTTTCTCCTTACAAAACGGTTTCTGATAACTCGGATAAATTCAGTATACATTCTTTAAATCGATTATGATATTAATGACCACAAAATATAAGTGTAGATTGTCATACACCATTTCCCCAATTTTCCTCGCTTATCCCTGACAAAACTTGCTTGTACAATGACCAGGATAAAAATCAGCTTCTTTTGGCATATAATGACGTAGATGTGAGTGGATGACTTGAGTTGAATGGATCAGGAGGGAATTATTCCCTCACAACCGTTCTTTACAGGCAGGTTCCGATTGCAGGAGAATGGATGGACGTGAATTTTTACGCCAGTTACAGAGAAATTGCAGGGCAGAAAACAGTTACATTTGATATTCCTGAAAAAAGCTCGATTCGAGATCTTGTTGAGCATATAAGCGCTCATTTTCCCCTGCTTAAAACACAGCTTCTGGATGAAAAAGGAGAATTGCATCGCCATGTTCATGTATTTATTGACGGCCGTGATACCTATTATCTACCAGAAGGATTAGAAACAATTTTAAAGTTAAATGAAAAGGTGGATATCTTTCCACCGGTTGCAGGTGGTGTATACTGAAAAAATTTACCTATGATCTTCGCAGCTTACCATTCTGGTTATTACAAGTCTACCTTGAAGAAGTGGGTGGAAAGTTAAACCAGGATAACTGGTTTATCGGAGTTGGCTGGAAAGCAAAAGTTGAAAAAATGAAAGATTTTGAATCGGGTTCCATCAAAGTCGGTCAGGTTCACCTGGAATGGTGGGGTGATGAGCGCGCCATTCGAGAGATTCTCCCGCAACTGGAGCAGAAAATGCTGCGGGCAGGTGGGTAATTATATCTACTGAGGGTTATGCCAAGCGGTCAGCAAGCTATGGATAATACCTGATCTTCACTCACAGCCTTATTTCAAGGTGAAACGGAAAATCAGGTATGTTGATTCGAAAAAGAGGCTGCCATTTTATTGACAGCCTCTTTTTGTTCAAACTTTGCGTTTATAGAATTTCCAGTTCCTTGAGTTTCTTTTCGGGCACAACTCCATTTTCCCATCCACGCAGTTGATAGTAATCTTCCAGCATCAAGTCAAGTTCACAAACATGACCGAGTGAGCCAGGCGAGGTGGAAGGTTCTTTCAGGAATCGCTCTGGCAGCGTGTCACTGCCTTCGCCAATACCATTCAGGTTGTTGTAATAACGCTCAAGGTTGTAAATTCTCTCTCCGGTAGTGAGTACATCTGCAGTGGTGAATGGAACGCCGGTGATGACAGAATATTGGTTGGCATATTCATCCGCCCCTTCAGCAAAGGCACTGAATTTGCAAAGATCGAGGCTATCTGAAAACGCATGCAAATCTTGCAGTAATTTGAGCAGTTCACCTTTCCCCTTCCATGCGAGCGGGTCTGTCTTCAAGGGGATCAAACCTAATTCTGAGGCCGGAGAATACCCTCTCAGGTGACATGCACCGCGATTACTGGTTGCATACCCAAGGCCCATTCCTTTCAATCCGCGCGGATCATAGGCAGCTATACATTGCCCCTTCACTGCCATGGCCAGTTCCGGATGTCCGAAATAGGCGGCTGTACGGGTGCCTCCTTCAGCCAAAGCATCTCCGATTCCCTGACGGTAGGCGATTTTTTCACATAACTCCACCATTTTTTCTGAGTCACCCCAGGCCAGCCCACCATCGCCATTGGTGTAACCACGTTGTGTTGCTTCCATATAGGCTGACAAAACACCACCGATTTCGATGGCATCGAAGCCAAAATCATTGGAGAGGTCAATCATTTTAGCGACCAGGCGGGCATCGCTATTGTCACAATTAGCGCCTACCGACCAGGCGGGTTCATACTCCACGCTTTCCATACGCAAGCCTGCATAAGGACCATCTTTCACTTCTACTTCTTTTTTACAGGCAACCGGGCAGGCATGACAGGTAGGGTTGGAAACGAGCAGATTTGCCACAACGTATTCGCCGGAGATCAATTCCGCTTTTTCCCCATAGGAGGTCAACTGTGAATTGCGGGTCGGTAAACCTCCGATTGAATTGGTAATATTCATGAGCACATTGGTTCCGTAGACAGATAAGCCACCCTTACGCGGGCTTGTGACGGTAGATTCATCCATAATCATTGCCAGGGCGCGAGCATGCGCTTGTCGCCAGGCTTCTCTGTCTTCTGGTTTGTACATGTTCTTTTTGGATTTAATTACCACGGCTTTCAGGTTCTTGTTTCCGCCCACGCAGCCGGTTCCGCCGCGACCACTGGCACGATCATCTTCGTTGACCCAGCAGGCAAATTTCACTAGATTTTCACCCGCTGGTCCAATGGCGATGACAGAGAGATCTTTTTCTCCATATTTATCCTTAAAATATTGCATCGTAGCGTGGACGCCTTTTCCCCAAATTTCACCGGCATCTAAGATTTCGGCTTTACCATTTTCTATGTAGATATACACCGGTTTTTCGGCTTTTCCTTTGAAGATCAGACCATCAAAGCCAGCCCAGCGTAATCTCGCTGCGGACCAACCTCCATGGTGGCTATCGGTAATGGTGCCGGTTAACGGGGACTTGGTGACAATGGCCATGCGACCGCTCATGTTGGCTTCGCTGCCGGTTAATGGCCCGTTCATGAAGCATAAAAGATTTTCCGATGAAAGAGGATCTACTCTGGGTCCATTTTGAAATAAATACCAGACCCCCAGGCCGCGACCCCCAATATATTTCCTGGCCGCCTCTTCTGGCACAGGTTGGTAGCTCACCGCTTTTTGAGAAAGGTCAATATGTGCAATGTTATTTGCATAACCACCTAAATTCATAATATCCCTCCAGAACTTGAAAATATGATTTTTTATCCGTCAAATACGAAATGAAAAATGTAGCTTTCACCTCCTGTGATGACCGTTTCATGGGTTAATAGGAATTGTCAGTTATTTGGATTTCGAAATAATGTGATGATTGGCGATGTTTTTAATTATGGCCTATCAAAAGGCAATCTTCAATATGTTTTTGCTTCAATTTAGGATGAAAAGTGGTTAAATGGATTAAATATGACAATTAATTGCCGAATCAAGCCAATTGTAAGGATACAAATAACTAATTTTTTTGAACTATTTACACCAGGCTGGCTGCCTGAAACCACTCATACGCGTCAGTTATTGCCTGATCCAGCGCTTTTGGTGGCTGTAACGAAAGTTCGGTCTGTGATTTCTTATTGGAGTAATAGAAACCATAACCAGCCAAACGGGTGATTTCCGAGGAGATGGGTAGATTGATAATCGGATTGATCCAACTCAACGGTGTGGCAATTCTACGGATCACCGCCCCGGGAACAACCATGCGCGGCGCAGAAACATTCAGTCTCTTTGTGATCGTTTCGACAAATTCTGTCACACTGACATTTGTTCCGCCCAGGATGTAGCGTTCACCTGTTTTGCCGTATTGCATGGCAGCCAGGTGGCCATTAATGACATCATCAATATGAACGACATTGAGGCCGCCGGTTGTGCTGAAAGGCAGCTTGTTTTGGGCAATTTTTACAATGATCGAACTGGATTTACGGTAAATATCGCCGGCCCCGAGCACATAGGTAGGGTTGACTATGACCGCATCCAATCCGCGGCTGACGGCAGTTTGCACTTCCAACTCTGCCAGGTATTTGCTATAGCCATAAGGCCAATAGCCGGGAGGAAAATTCCAGGTATGATTCTCGTCGATCCAAAGAGATTCCAGCGGGGCTAGATTTGGCTCTGCTTGCATGGGAACACCGAGAGCAGCCACAGAACTGGTGTGAATGAAGCGTTTGATCCCATTTGCCTGAGCTGCTTCAAGAACATGCCGGCTGCCTTGTACTGTTACCCTGTACATTTTCGAGAGATTTTGTTCCGCTCCCAGCATCGCTGCAACGTGAAAAACGACATCAATTCCTTCCATCGCTTTATGAATGCTTTCAGGGTCGGAAAGGTCGCCAATGGCGTGTTTAACTGGTAAATCACGAATTAATGCCAGATTACTGGATGCGCGGTGAAAAGCACGGACTTGATGGGATTGTGCGACCAAAGCAGCGCAGAGTGCACCGCCAATAAAGCCGGTTGAGCCGGTTACCAGAACATGCACTACCCGATCCATTCCAACAATACGGCTTCTCCCTGCCCAACGCCAACACACAGGGTTGCCAAACCGTATTGCAGCGGATTTCCGGCCGCAGCACGTCGTTTCATTTCATGCAAGAGTGTGGTGGCAATACGGGCACCGGAACATCCAAGCGGATGTCCGAGGGCGATTGCACCGCCATTGACATTGATGATGTCCTGATTCAGATCCAATTCTTGAATCACGGCCAGAGACTGGGCGGCAAATGCTTCGTTTAGCTCGATTAAATCCAGATCCGCGGCGGTCAGGCCGGCGCGCAACAAAGCTTTAAGAGTGGCCGGTACCGGTCCGATGCCCATAATGCGGGGGGGAACACCGGCAGACGCGCTGCTGATCCAGCGGGCGAGTGGTTTCAATCCGAGCAGTTTCGCCCGGCTGGCACTCATCAGGAGTAATGCGGCTGCTCCATCATTCAAGCTGGAGGAATTTCCAGCCGTGACGCTGCCATTGCTGCGGAAGGCAGGTTTCAGAGCTGCCAATTTTTCGAGTGTGGTATCCCGGCGGGGATGTTCATCCTGTGAAACCAGTACAGCATCTCCCTTCCGTTGCGGAATGGATATAGGCGAAATCTCATCCATAAAGATGCCATTGTCCATGGCGAAAACAGCCTTTTGGTGACTGTTAAATGCGAAGTGATCTTGTGCTTCCCGTGAGATTTGATATTGATCCGCCAGGTTCTCGGCTGTTATTCCCATTGGGTCGACTCCATAAGAAGCAGCTAGGGCCGGGTTGGGAAAGCGCCAGCCGATGGAGGTGTCGTATACGCTCAGATTGCCGGTAGGAAAACCATTTTCAGATTTTCCAAACACATAGGGGGCGCGAGACATGCTTTCCACACCGCCGGCAATAAAGACATCACCATCGCCACAACGGATAGCTCTGGCGGCGATGTTAATGGCTGCCAGGCTAGAGGCACACAGTCGATTGATGGTCAGTGCCGGGACATCAACAGGAAAGCCGGCTAATAAAGTCGCCATTCGGGCGACATTGCGGTTATCCTCGCCGGCCTGATTGGCACAACCGAGATAGACTTCCTCAATCAGGGTAGGATCGATATCATTACGTGAGATTACTGAACGCAGGATGTGCGCAGCCAGGTCATCCGGGCGAATACGGGCTAGTGCTCCCCCTAAATTGCCGACAGGTGTCCGGACAGCATCAATGATCATCACTTCTTCCATTCCAGCCTCCACTCGTGTTGCTGTTCGATTCATTCTACCAAATAAGTTCCATTCATGTAAAATACATCCATGCAAATCAATACAATTTTACCGTCTCAGTTCTATAACCGGGATGTGATCCAGGTTGCAAGGGAGTTAATTGGCAAACAGCTGGTACGCAATTGCCCGGCAGGGCGCATCGCCGGTATCATTTCTGAGACAGAAGCTTATAATGGCAGTCATGACCTGGCATGCCATGCCCGTGCAGGAAGAACTGCCCGAACAGAGGTAATGTTTGGCCCTCCAGGTCACGCGTATGTTTATTTCACGTATGGTATGCATTGGTGTTTGAATGCTGTCACCCGGGAAGAGGGATATCCAGCTGCGGTCTTGATCCGCGCGATTCTTCCGCAGGAGGGTCTGGATTTGATATCCATCTATAGAGCCGGCGTTGAACACAGGCATTGGACGGATGGTCCGGCGAAATTGACACGGGCTTTGTTGATCGATAAGCATTTGAACGGTGTCAGTCTCTGCAATACGAGCTCAGAATTATGGATTGAAGCGGGTATCACCGTCGCGGATAGCAGTGTTGACGTTGGCCCACGGATTGGGATTGCCAATACTCCCGAACCCTGGCGCAGCATGCCCTGGCGTTTTCGAATAAACGATCATTCGATATTGGGTATTCAGTGAAAAATACTGAGATTCACCGACTGATTCTTGTTTTTATTATGGGCGCATTGCTGGCAAGCTGCCAACCTGCTGTAGTTCCGGCAGCACACCAACAGGAAGCTGATTATTTTATATGGGTTGGGGATGATAGTCTTGCAAGCGGTCCGCTTGATTTGCAAACGCAATTGTTATTGGAAGCGGGTGGTTATCGGAACCAGCTGAAGATGAAAATGATTTTAGATCCACGTAACCTGCTTACTTTTCCGCCCGCGGAAAAGTTGGCTTTGACTCTCTCTGCAGAGCAGCCGCGCCAATTTGTTATCCTGCAGATGTTTGGGATAACCAAACCTGAAAGTGATCAGGATTACTTTACCAGCGCAGATGCCTGGATTGCACAGGTTAAAAGAGAGAATGGAACCCCGCTTCTCCTGTACCCCTGGTACTCACAGGTGGATAGCAGTCTCGCCCGTACGAGCATGGACGCAATTGCCCACCAGCTGGCGTGGAAAAGTAAAGTGGTATTGATCCCGGTGGGACCTGCCTGGGAAAAAATAAGGCAAGAACAGCCTCAAATAAAATTGTATGCCTCTGATGGCGTGCATCCTTCTGCTGAGGGTGTCTATTTGAGTGCCAGTGTTATCTACGCCAGCCTTACGGGAAATTCACCGGTTGGGCTTTCTATTTTCACATCAGTTGGTAACGATCATCCACAAGATATTGTTACTCTGGATCAGGATACTGTGTTGTTGTTGCAACAAACAGCCTGGGAGGTTATTCAAGATTACCAGCAAAAAGGTGAATTTTCGGTTGTTTTGCCAAAATAACTGGTAATAGGGGTAGGTAGAGCGGGTCCATGTTAAGTTTACGTTCTGTGACGATAGCTTGAAACGATCAGGTAGTTCGCTGTGTTTTTAACTTGATGGGAGAAACTTCACTGGCAGCTTACCTTCCTGGTGTTGTTAAAGTTTCACAAATCAAAATCGTTCTCTAGGATAGTATAATGACGTATAGATAATTCAAAGGCTTGAGACGAGATGGTCTGGAAAAAGGTGTTTCAACAATCCATAAAATCTTTCTAAAAGGGTAAAATCGTCTAATACTAAGCCAATGATGAGAAGCCAGGAGAATTAAGAGTAAGGTTTTTAATCATGACAATTCCAATTAAGAATTAACGTCAGTAAGAGGAGAAAGTAAGGATGTTCCGTAAAACGCAGCCTGCTGCAACACAACCTGTTCAACAACTTGACCGGGTCACATCTGTCCTGGGACCGGGAATTACCTGGAAGGGTAATTTACGAGGTAGCGGCGGAGTGCGTATTGAAGGTGCCTTCGAAGGAGAGATCACCATCCGCGGTTTAGTGGTGGTTGGTGAAACCGGCAGGGTAAATTGTGAAAATTTACAGTCAAATGTCGTTATTGTCGCCGGAGCTGTAAAAGGGAATATTATGGCCGAGAAGCTGGAGATCCGCAGCACTGGTCGGGTATGGGGCGATGTCACCACCACGGCTTTTTCAACCGAAGAAGGTGCATTCCTGCGCGGACAAGTGCGAATGGAAGAGCGTATTGAGCTGAAATTGGATGACGAAAAAACAATCATTGCCGAACCTCAATCACAGGATGATGAACCCGCTGAATAACTTCGACCGGGAGGAATCGTGTCCACTCAGGAATTAATCTCGATTTTTGCGGAAATGTGCGGAGCGTTGGCGGTGGCAATGCTGCTGGGCCTCAGCCCGCGCATAAATTCTATTCCGCCGGTGGGATTTAAATACCCTCAGCGTGAAATTAAGTTTGCGCTATACATTACGATTGCAGCAATGGTGGTTAATTTTCTGCTTTTTCGCTTTGGACTGAACTGGCTGCCTCCGTTAATAACAGGAAGTGAAGGAATAGCTTATACAATGCTCCTCCTGGCGTCCTTGATTGCTGTCATCCTGGTCGTGATTGCATTACGCGCCCGGATACAGCCGTCACGCAGCACCGGCTGGCAAAAAACACTTACCCGTCCTGCTGTTCAATTTGGGTTAGCGCTCGTACTTCTGACCTTGTTTTTGCGGGGAAAGTTTTTATCCGTTTTGGGTGGAATCCCACAAGATGCCTTGCGCATGCTGGTGGTGTTGTTGCTGATTGCGCTGGCCGAGGAGACTGTCTTCCGCGGCTATATTCAAATGAGATTTTTATCAAAATTCGGGACATATTGGGGCTGGGCAGCTGCCTCTCTTATTTTTGTTCTCTGGCGAATACCTTTCCTGGTGTCCCTTGGGTGGCAAGGCTCATTATTTTATTACCAGATCGCTATTTTATTGATTAAAAGTTTTCTTTTAGGCTGGATTATGCTTAAAAGCCGGCATGCATTGGTACCTGCCCTTTATCATGCTTTTTCTATGTGGATTGCCTATCTTTAACCTTCTATTTCCCGCAGGTTGATTTCGTGTTTCGAATTGTGATATTCTGGTAGTGCAAGTTTTGTGAGATGAGGAGTATCCATGCATTCCAGGAAACCATATATACTGATCGCTATTTTCGTAATCACCAGCGTGGCATGTTCGTGTGGGACGCTTAATCAGATCATTGATCGCCTGCCAATCGTCGGGAATAATTCAGGGCAGATTGAGAAAACTCTCGAATCGCTTCCTTTTCCCCAATTGGCTACGGAGGTTATTTCTCCTGCGCAAAGTGACGGCGATGATGAGGTACCAAATATTCCCCAAGATCTAACCGGGATTAATTCCTATCAATCCGAGTTGACCATCAGTTTGGATGGAATTGATCAAAATTCCATTCCCGTAAACGAATCGATTGTGTTCTTTCAGGAAGTAATTAAAGAACAAAATGCCTTGCATTTGAAATCAACAACTGAAAGCAATGGGGAATTACTCCAACAGAATTTTGAGTTCTTTAAAATAGGGGCAACAAGCTATTTTGTCAACATGGATCCCAATGTAGGAGGCAATCGCTGTACGCTCATGTCATCCAGCGATGATACGGATAATCAGTACTATTCATCCGAGATGACATCTCCGGAAACGATTTTCCAGGATGTGGAAAAGGGTGATTTGCTGGAAAGCAATATGGTTGTCAATGGAGTCGCAGTTGATCGTTATCAGGTAAAGAACGCATCGTTGAACGGGTCACTTCTTTCTAT
This sequence comes from Anaerolineales bacterium, assembly GCA_038329785.1. Taxonomy (GTDB): domain Bacteria; phylum Chloroflexota; class Anaerolineae; order Anaerolineales; family Anaerolineaceae; genus UBA6170. Next base: position 27,137 of record JBBQNI010000019.1, read on the forward strand.
TACGGCTGGTGATGTCTGGATTTCCCGCGAGGGCGGCTTTGTCGTTCGCTTTCAGGCTGAAGGTGAAGGAGAAACCACATCATTTGTAAATGGAAATACCATCACTGGTAAAACAACATGGAATTATGAATTGACACAAGTCAATCAGCTCAGAGAAATTGTGCTTTCTCAGGAATGTGTTGACGCGGCGGAAGCGAGCAAAACCGGAATTCCAATCCCGGATAGTGCAACTGAGAAAAGCACCTTTGGTGGTTTAACAAGTTTTTCTTCTCCGCAAAGCCCATTGGAACTTTCTGCATATTATCAAGAGATTTTACCAACGCTGGGTTTCACGCCACAAGATTTTTCAGAAACAGAGTCCCTTGCGATTCTGGCTTACAAAAAAGATGGCAAAACTTACAGTATCATCATTACTCCGGGTGATAATGAAGGTTCAACTGTTTTGATCTCTTTTGAATAAGAGCGGCTTTGCCGCACAGGTGTTCCGGCGTCAAGGGTTCTCATTAAAGAGTTTTCGGGTTTTGACGAAGTCATGCTAAAATCGACTTAATCTGACTGGTTTTCAATTTTGATGTAGTGAGTTGCCCGTGAATATGAGATTAAATGAATACCTTTGAACCTGAAAGAAAAAATGGGGTGATATTTCATGCCGCAGCATTGATTGGTATTCTGGCGGCGGGTTCTTTTATTCTGTGGCTCGCTTTTGCCAAAGCCCAGGGAGGATTGTTCGTTCTGTTGATGATCTTGTTACTGCTGGTCTTTATATCTCTCCCTTTTGTCGGTTATCGTGCTTTTGCTTTATTGAATGCCAGTTACTCATTAGAGCGGGACGGGTTGCGCCTGAAATGGGGACTGAGATTGGAGGACATCCCGGTCAACACGGTAGAATGGGTACGGCTGGCAAACGAATCAGGGTTTCATTTGCTCCTACCTCCATTCACCTGGCAGGGTGCTATCCTGGGACATCGCAATATTAAAGATTTGGGTGAAGTGGAATTTATCGCTTCAGATGCCAATAAATTGGTATTGATTGCCACGCACTCCAAAGTACTGGCTATTTCTCCGCAAGATCCCAAGGGTTTTGTCTCCTCTTTTCAGCGTATTTTAGAATTGGGTAGTCTTTCACCCATCGCTTCACGCTCCACCCGCCCGGCTGCCTTCCTGCGTCAGGTCTGGCAAGATCGGGTCGCGAAAATATTGCTGCCGACAAATTTTTTACTCACCCTGCTTTTGGCAATCTTGACCGGCTTCTTGATTGCAACCCATGAACGTCTACCACTTGGGTTTTCGCCGGATGGGCTTCCGATAGAGGCAGTTCCCTCGGAACAAATTCTGTTGTTGCCGGTGATGGCTGCCCTGGTACTGACCACGAATGTAGTAATGGGTTTATTTTTCTTTCGGAAAGAGGAAGCACGGATCACCTCCTATTTATTGTGGCTGGGCGGGATAATCAGTCCAGCATTATTGTTATTGGCAGTCATCCTTCTTTCTTTTACTCCTTAATCTTGACAGGTATTAAATTGGCACAGATATCATTAATGCAATTATTATTGGGAACTTTACTGGCTGTAGCTGTTGCCCTGCTCTCTTTACGTGCAAAAGTACTCAGTCGCAGCGGTGCCCTGGCAGCTACAATTCTCGGGATTGTGGTGTTTGGATTGGGCGGAATCAATTGGGCGATTTTATTACTGGCCTTTTTCATCTCTTCCAGTGCCCTTTCTAAGGTTGCCGGGCGGCGCAAGAAAAATCTGGTGGAAAAATTTTCAAAAGGATCCACCCGGGATAGCGGCCAGGTATTGGCAAATGGTGGCGTGGTCGGCGTATTTGTGCTTCTGTATCTTTTCTTCCCCCAGCAAGCCTGGCCATGGCTGGGTTTTGCCGGTGCCCTGGCGGCGGTCAATGCCGATACCTGGGCAACAGAGCTCGGTGTTCTGAGCAAATGTGATGCAATCCATCTTCTCAGTCGAAAAAAGGTGGAAAGAGGAACATCCGGGGCAATTTCCTGGCCGGGTACTGCTGCAGCATATCTTGGAGGATTGTTAATTTCAATACTTGCGATTATTTTCTGGCCAGGTTCTATTGACCGATTGGCGGATGAAAGCTGGTGGATTCCTTTAATCGCCATTTCGCTGGCTGGTTTATTTGGCAGTATGGTGGATTCATTTCTGGGCGCTGGGTTTCAAGCTATTTATTATTGTCCGACCTGTGAAAAGGAGACAGAAAGATCGCCTTTCCACATTTGTGGTTCTCTTACCACCTTTAAGCGCGGCTGGATGTGGCTGAATAATGATTGGGTAAATACGGCTTGCGCGTTAGCCGGCGGATTGTTCATGGTGGTCTTTGCTCTTGTAAAATGATCGGCAGCGATGTTTCCCCATGTGTTATGACCAGAGCAGCCGGATTCAAATATTGTGCAGGAACATTTGTCATTTAATCGATTAAAGCAACCGGCTGTAAGAGTCTTTCTTTCTTATAGCATCCTTACCAGAGTTTTCATGACCCTGGTTTTTACTGTCAATATGATTTATTTTGTCACTGAAGCGGGTTTCAATCCCTTACAAATGGTTTTAATCGGAACAACCCTTGAGCTTTCAATTTTCTTGTTTGAGATTCCAACCGGTGTGGTTGCTGATACCATCTCACGAAAATGGTCGGTTATTATTGGTACTTTCTTAATAGGTTGTGGTTTCATCCTTCAATCTTTGGTCATCACCTTTGTTTTAATCTTGCTGGCGCAGGTTCTTTGGGGTATTGGTTACACTTTTACCAGCGGAGCATTACAGGCCTGGATCAGTGATGAGGTTGGGGAAGATCGAGCTGCCAGTTTGTTTATTAAAGCCACTCAGTGGGAGCAGGTGGGTGGGCTGCTGGCGATTGGGTTGAGTGTGTTGACTGCAACTATTTTTCAAATTTGGGTACCCATGCTGCTGGGCGGACTGGGGTTTTTATTGTTGGGTATGACCATGATTTTGTTTATGGGAGAGCATAATTTCCAACCTGCAAGGGTCCAACCAGCGAATTTTTGGCTGGCCTTTCCGGCAATGGCAGCGACAGTGAGAAATGGCCTCGCCGTTATAAAAATGCGCCCTGTTTTGATTCGTATTCTTTTCGTTGGTTTCTTTTTCGGTTTGTACTCAGAAGGCCTGGACCGGCTGTGGGTACCTCATTTAATTGAGCGCTTCAGTCTGCCTGATCAAGGTCAGGCGAGTATGATCGGCTGGATCGGAATTCTACAGGCTGTTTCGCTGGTGATCACTTTTTTTGCTGCAGGATTGGTTCACCGCTACATCGAACACAATGCCAGCAGCCGGCGAATTTCCGGATTACTGACTTTGCTGGCTGTCTTGCTGGTTGGTCTTGTCGCCTTATTTGCCTTAGCCAGATGGGTGGTGGTTTCCTTCGTGGTTTTGATATTAACCAGTGTCACCCGGGAAATGATCGCACCCCTTTATACAGCCTGGGTCAATTTTCGGCTGCAATCAGAATCTCGTGCGACCATTCTTTCACTTTCCAGTCTGGTGGATGCTTTTGGACAAATTAGCGGCGGACCATTGGTTGGGATATTGGCGAGCTCATCCAGCATCCAAAATGGTTTGCTTTTGTCTGCAATTTTGTTATCTCCGATAGCCGGGTTATTGCTCACAAGCCCCCGCCGAGAGTCGGTTGTACGGGAGTAATTTTTCTGGACGTCTTGTGGCTTTTCGTGTATGTGAGAATAAACATGGGATTTGGTTAATCACGAACCCAACTCACGCCAATTATGAAAGGCCGAAATTCTTGACTGCCATATCGGCAATGCTCTCGCCGATGGAAATGGACGCGGTTGCTGCGGGGGAGGGTGCATTCAAAACATGCACCTGATGGGCTGCTTCCACGATGCGAAAATCATCGACCAACTTGCCATCCGGCGTCAGTGCTTGTGCCCGCACGCCTGAACCGGAAGGATGCACGTCTTCCATTTCCAATTCGGGTATTAAGCGTTGCAAGGCTTTCACAAATGCGCGCTTGCTAAACGAGCGATACACCTCCGAAAGGCTCATCTGCCAATACTTGAAGGCCATTCGCCAGAAGCCAATATACACTCCAAACTGGGCAACATCACCCACAGATATGTCACTCTTTTTATATCCTTCCCGTTTCAATGCCAGCACTGCATTGGGTCCAGCCTCTACCCCACCATGAGCCATGCGGGTAAAATGAACGCCTAAGAAAGGGAAGCGCACATCAGGAACCGGGTAAATTAAATTGTTAACCAGGTATTCGCTTTCCGTTCGAATTTCGTAATATTCACCCCGAAATGGCAGAATTTGTAATCCGGGCTCGACCCCGCACATGCGCGCAATCCGATCAGATTGCAAGCCGGCGCAGTTGATCACATTTTTGCAGTGGATTGGATCCTTACTGGTTTCCAGGGTGAATCCATCGCCTGACTGCCGGAAGCCAGTCACGCGGGTGTTTGTCTGGATTTCTCCGCCCATTTTCTCAATTAATCTTGCATAGGCCTGCGATACGTCATTGTAATTAACGATCCCTGTTTGGGGTACGAATAAACCATCAATTCCGGTAACGTGTGGTTCATGCTCACGAATTTCTTGCGGGGATAATCTTTTTATTCCTACCAGCCCATTGGCCCTGCCTCGTTCCACGAGCATATCCAGAGCGGGGATTTCGCGTTTTTCGGTAGCAACAACCACCTTACCGCAGCGTTCATGATAGATGTTCTCTTCTTCACAGAAGCGGTACATGGCTTCACGTCCACTGACACAATTAATTGCCTTGAGAGAGCCAGGTTTGTAATATAACCCTGAATGGATCACACCGCTGTTATGACCGGTCTGGTGGGCTGCAACATGATCTTCTGCTTCCAGGATGACCAGTGAAATCTTGAATCTTTTAAGTAGGGCCATCGCTGTAGCCAGGCCAACAATTCCACCACCTACTATGGCGATATCAAATTTCGTTGAGTTTTCCATTCTCCTCCACCATCCGATCAAAAAATAAATTATGATGCAATCATTAGTTTAACAAGCTGGTGCCTGGAAAAGAACATATTGTGTAGGCTCACATTTAAAGAGTTGCTTCACTTTTTCTCAAGCTTGCCCTGTCATCACGGTCACCAGCAGGGAAAGGGCTATGTATATAAAAAAGGTGGCAATATGTATCCCAAGGATGGATAAATATTTTAATGGAGTGCTTAGTTTCCCGCGCATGATGCGGATGTTTAGAATGAATGCTACCATGCCCAGAACAGCACCCACCACACCACCCACGAATATCAAAAACAAAAGCAATCCGCTATATATGTATTGATACCAGGTCAGCGGTGAGGCCACCTGTATGGTTTTACCACTGACCAGCAAGCGCGGGACGGTGTCAAAAAAAGCGTTCTGGAAAAAGACGCTGGTAGTTGAGCCATCAGATTTGCGCAGAATAACTTCGTTATTTTTCTTTCCGGCGTCGGCTTTCTTACCATTAACAAACAGGCGCGCCGGGCGAAAAAAGCCGGAGGATTCCAAATCAATGGTTTCGTTCTCAAAGCCAGGGATTGTAACAGGGTATCGGGTTGCCATTTGGTAGCCTCCATGCGGGACATTTTGTCGAAGATTTATTATAGTATTGATTTAGCGGGTCAAATGGCATATTCCATCAGAATATTCGTCAAAGCGCGGATATGGTCTGTGGAGCTATTCAAGGCTGGAATATATTCGAAATTTTTTCCGCCAAATTGCTGATAGAGCTTGCGCATTTCAATGTTGATCTCATGCAGGGTTTCCAGACAATCAATGGCAAAGCCCGGTGCAAAGATCTGTAATGTCTCAACCCCATCCTGCGCGGCTTTTTTCACCAGCTCGATCGTTTCAGGTTCGAGCCATTTTCCAGGGCCAAATCGGGATTGAAAACCGACCTTGAATGAATCCCGAGGCAATTGCAACTGCTCCACCAGCAGTTCTATGCTCTGGCGGCATTCACGCTCATAGGTGTCTCCCTGTGCGACTAACTTTTGTGGTATGCCGTGAAAACTGAAGATCAATTGTTTTGCTCTCGGCTGCGATTGCCAATAATTTTGCAGGTGCTCTGCCATAGCCCTGATATATTCCGGATGGGAGCCATAGCCGTTGAGCTTCTTGATTGGCACTGTGCTATTCAAGCGCCCAATCTCCTTGAAGATCGTACCCGTGGTGGTAAGAGATGTTTGTGGAAAAAGAGGTAAGGCAACCACTCTGCTGACCCCTTTTTTTTGTAATTTAGTTAACTGCTTTTCAATGGAAAGGCTGCCGTACCGCATGGCTGTTTCAACACATATTTCCAGAAAGTGTAATTTCTGCAATTCTTGCTCAATCGCATGGGCTAATTTTTCGGTACCCAGCAGTAAGGGGCTGCCGCCATTGCCCCAGATTGCCTTGTACTTGCCGGCCGATTTAGGCGCGCGCATTGGCAGGATGAACGTTTTCAGAATCGGCTGCCACAACCAGCCTGGCAAATCCACGATTGCCTGGTCTAAGAGAAACTCTGCCAAAAAAGCACGCACGCTGGCCGCATTGGGATTTGCAGGTGTACCGGTATTGATCAGCAGCACACCGCATTTACACTTCATGCCTGCTCCTCAATACCTTCTCATCGTGAATCAGCACCATACCTGCTCGGGTCTCATCTCTTTTGAAATTTATCTGCCCATTCCTGCAAATTTATTGCAAGCTTTGTAAAATAATGAAGGCATCCAACCCGTCCTGAAATATCTGATGTCAATTTTCTAAGGCCTGATTTGCTATCTTTTGCGTTGCGGCCGTGAGGGAGGGTCATTCGTGCGGATATATGCCGGCACAAGAATCGCGTACATTGAACAAAGCCGGCTATCCAGCATGCGGCTGCGGATGCGTGGATCCATTTCCCCCAACTGGTTGGAAGTTGTGATAACAGTTGCTAATTTAGCATTGTAGCGGTAGTTGAAGATCTGGTATAACTTTTCGCGTGCCCATGGTGTGGCAGATTGTGTGCCTAGATCATCCAAAATCAAAAGGGAGGTAGTACGTACTTGCTCAAAAAGATGATCGTAAGAAATGCTGCTGCTGGGGCTGAAGGTGGCGCGCAGGTGATCCAAAAAATCGGGGACAACCACGAAGATAGGTTCATCACCCAGTGCAGCGCGGTAGTTACCAATGGCGGCGGCCAGATGAGTCTTTCCGCAACCATAAGACCCAACCAAAACCAACCAACCGCGCGGATTTTCTGCAAATGAATTGGCGGCATTGAAGGCTTTGACCAGACTCTGGCGTTGATCTGCCTCCAATTTTTCACGATCGCGCAGATTGAATGTGCCAAATGTGCTATCCGCCAGCAATTCCAGGGTGGAAATCGATTTTTTATCTTCGCGCATCGGCGAGCGAAAATCAGGTGCCAGGATGCGAATCACGGTAACCAGGTCCGGGTCTTGCAGGCGTGACCGAATTCGCCCCTCGATCTCAGCAAATTCCTGGTTGGTTGTTATGACCGTTGCCAGGCGGTTGGCATAGCGATGATTGAGAATCTGGTAAAGTTTCTCTTCAGCCCAGGGTGTGGTGTTTTGGGTTCCCAAATCATCCAACACCAATAATGAGATATTGCGAATTTCTTCAAAACGTTCTTCGAAATTTCTTTCAGGGCTGGAATAAGAATAGCGTAACCAATCCAACAAATCGGGTACCGTTAAAAAGAGAACGGGTGTGCCGTAAGAAAGGGCCTTATTCGCAATTGCTGCAGCCAGGTGGGTTTTACCACAGCCATATGTACCGGAAAACAGCAGCCAGCCCTGTGGGTTTTGCGCAAATTGAGTGGCATGGTTCAACGCAATTTGCAGCGATGCAACCTGTTGGTCGCCCAAACCCAGGCGTCCTTCTGTGTGGAAGTCTTCGAGCGTCATATTGCCAAAAGCCTGTAAGTTGCTCATGCGATACAAGCGCTCAAAGCTGTGGCGAGCCATATCATTTTGTTTGCACAGGCAAACCTGCATTTTGCCAAAATCCGGATGGGTGATTGGCAATTCTTGCCGCACCCAGCCCAGGCCGCCGCAAATTGGGCAGATGTCCGCTGCGGAATTCAAGCCGGATTCAGTGTTGGATGAACTGGCCGAATTCGTCATCGATGAATCGTCTTGGATCTTTTTGAGCGTCTCGTCGATTCTTTTCATCCCGCCCTCTCTCTTTCCATGATTTTAGAATTGCATCCACATAACGCCAGCGGCGTACATTGTTTTCGACGGCTATTTGGATAGCCTGCACGATCCAATCCTGTGGATATGTTTGCTCCGTTTCCTGCAAAGTCTCAGCGATGAGTGGCGTTAACGGCCCAATGTTGTCTTCGTATAATTTATAAATATTCGGTCGCTGCACCGGGGTAGTCAATACGGACTGATCCTGATCTGCAGGTGACCAGGCACCCTTGTGCAAAGCCTTTATAGCAGCCCGGCCCTTCGGGGTATTTAGGAAAAAGACTGCTTCCTCGATCGGTGTATTTTCTTGCTGGTATCTAAGTATGCTTGCCCTTTGGCAGGCTTTATCCAGCGATTCAACCAGATATTCTTTCGATTGATTCAAGCCGCTCATTAGTCCCTGATCGGAAAGAAAGTGATTAAAGCGCATTCCTAGCAGATTACCTTCCTGTTGGGCAAGAAACCAGATGGCAAACAGGGTTACTTTAAATTCACCCAGATGGTCAATGCGGGGCATTAACTCCGTAAAGAATGAGGATGGGATGGAAGTAACACCATCCTTTTTTCCACCAAAGCCCGAAAATTTATCCATTCCTAAACATCCCTCATCTATTTTCTGGGCCTGGGGGCGGCATTATCAAAACGGGCCAGGTTGTTCAAAAAGACCAGCTCGATTCCGGTATGGGTTGGACCGTTACGATGTTTTGCTACAATGATTTCCGCAATATTGTGCCTGGGACTGTCTTTTTCCAAAGCATCCGGCCGGTGGATGAACATAACAATGTCAGCATCCTGTTCCAGCGAACCGGATTCACGCAGGTCGGAAAGGACAGGCCGTTTATCTGCTCGCTGTTCAACGGCACGGGAGAGCTGTGCACCAACCAACACGGGTACATTCAATTCACGCGCCAGCACTTTAAGATTACGAGAAATATACGAAACTTCCTGCACACGGTTATCTGTGCGTAAATCACCAGACATCAATTGTAAATAATCCACAATAATCAAATCAAGCTGGTGTTCCATGTGCAACCGGCGGCATTTGGTGCGCAAGGAGAGCGGCGTAATCGCTGGGGTATCATCCAGCCAGATATGGGTATCCCCCAGAATCGCAATCGATTTGTTGAATTTGTCCCACTCGTCGTCGTGCAGCTTCCCAGAACGAAGGCGCTGGGTATCGATGCCAGTTTCCTGGGCGATCAAGCGCTGAACCAACTGCTCGTTTGCCATTTCTAATGAAAAAACAGCCACATGTTTTTTGTAGGTTTGGGCCGCATTTTTGGCGACTGAAAGCATAAAACCGGTCTTACCCATACCGGGACGACCAGCAATGATCAATAAATCCGACTTTTGCAAGCCGCCCAATAGGTGATCAATATCGATGAAACCGGTCGGTACGCCCATTATTTCATCGGTCATCTGAGAAAGTTGATCAATGCGGGTGTAGTAATCACTCAAGACTGTTTGAATTGGTTGTAAGTCATTGGTGATCCGCCGTTCGCTCAATCCAAAAACAGCCTTTTCAGCCTCATCGATTAAAGAATTCATGTTTTTACCACGGTCAAACGCTTGTTTGGCCATGTGATTGGCCGCTGCCAGCATACGTCGCCGCATTGAGTTTTCTTCAACAATTTCAGCATAAGCCTGGGCATGCAAAGAGGTTGGGGTCTGATTGATGAGCGTGGTCAGGTACGAATCACCCCCAATTTCCTCCAAACGGTTTTTTTCTTTCAGGGTTTGCCCAACGGTCACCAGGTCAATTTGGTTGCGGCGTTCAATTAAGGACGTAAACGCCTCCCAAATCCATTGGTTGCGAATGATATAAAAATCCTCGGATTTGATCTTTTGTGATAAATCAAAATATGTTTCCGGGTTAATCAAAACCGCTCCCAGGACAGCTTCCTCTGCCTCACGGCTGTGTGGTTGGGTTACATCAATTGGTTTGGGTTCTTCAGGTAGCAAATAATCGCTCATCGTATCATCCAGCAGAAAGATAGAAATCAAGATTTCCCAGAAAAAAGTATTCCAGGTTAATTATAAGCGCTAAATCCGTTGGAAAAGTGAATTCAGGTAAAAATTGGTGGGGTTAGGTGGAGTTTAAGATCAAGGTTGTGGATCTTCGTCCTCTGGCGCATCCTCGTCGCCTTCGTCCTCTTCTGAACCCCCAATATCCAGAGAACCAAGGAAATCTTCAAATACAGAAAGTCGTTCTTCAGACTCGAATTCGTCGCCAAAATCGTCCGGGCTGACATCATCCAACTGCTGTTCTTTTTCGTGAATGTCTTCCTCAGGAACGATACCGGCTGTGGCCATCACTTCTTCGGAAACCAGGATTTTTGCGTGCGTGCGTGCGGCAATCGCCAGGGCATCCGAAGGGCGAGAATCGATTTCAACAACTTGACCATTGCTTTCAATAACAAGATTGCCAAAAAAGACATCGTCTTTCAAGGAAAGGACTTCCACCCTGAGGAGGCGGGCATTTAATTGATTAAGTAAATTCTTGACCAGGTCGTGAGTCTGCGGGCGAGACACTTCAATTTCCTGTAATGCGATTGTGATCGATTCTGCTTCGTAAGGCCCAATCCAAATTGGCAAATATCGCTCAGCATTAACTTCCCTTAAAACGACGATACGCTGTTGGTTAGTCAAACTGACGCGAACACTATCGATGACGACTTCAAACATTTGGCCTGAATACATACAACCTCCCGCGAATTTGTTGCGGTCTTAATCTTATTAATTCTAACATACAACGATTGTCATGCAACAGAACGTATATCTTAAACTTACTACGAACCCCACTGAAATTGTGGAAAAACAAACGACCCCATTATTTAAGGCTTGTTGTTGGAAATGACGCACAGGCACATAGGTAAGCCTGGTTTATAATGACTTGTAAATAAACAAATGGTCAGCAGTGCTCTTTTTCCCTTCAAAATACCTACAGGACAAGAAGTGCATGGATTTTGGATGATTAAACTTCGCAAATGGTAAGTTGAAGAAAGGATTATATGAATACAATATTGGCATACCTGGCAGAAAATCCCTGGCTGGTTAAGCTTATTAAAATAACGGCTTTTTTCATTGTTGCGTTAATTATTCAGCGCTCAGCCGGTCACCTTGTACGTCCACTGACGGGTTTGCTGCGGTTGCGGCCTGGTGTTAAGAAAAATCCCGAACGGACTGCCACGCTCAACAGTCTGCTTGCCTCCGGAATAGGCATGCTGGCTTATATTTTTGCGGTAATTGCCAGTGTAGGCTTATTTGTTTCTAGCGATACTTTGGTCTGGATGGTTGGGCTATTCAGCGCTGCTTTTGGTTTAGGAGCGAGGCCGTTGATCAGTGATATTCTGACCGGCATGGGCTTTCTCTTTGAAGACACTTTTTCAGTAGGAGAAAAGGTTGAATTTTTGGATATTGAAGGGCTTGTTGAAGCAATCAATCTGCGTACTTCTTTGCTGCGCTCTCCGACTGGCGAATTGTACGTCATCCCGAATGGAGAAATTCGCACGATCCGTAATTTTAGTCGCGGCCGGTTTTCAACCACGAACGTGTACCTGAAAATAGCCTCATCAGATTTATCTCAAGTTTTGGTCGTCATGGATGAATTGGGTAAAGAGGCGGTGTTGCTGCTGCCAAATTTGATTGAACCCTGGCATGTCATTTCAGAAGGTGGAGTAATGGGTCAGCAAACCCAATTGACCGTACTGGCAAAAGCTCGTTTTGGTATGGCTGCTGAGATGCGGCCGAAAATGTTAGCCTTAATCCATGAACGTTTGGCCGAGGTGGGCATACATCTTGTCGATTAAAAGTAACCAATCCTGAAGAGATCAGGGGTTGTCTATGGGGGAATCAGATTGATCATTCTCTTTTTCTTTTGCGTCTAACAAAGCGCCAATTGCTGCTCTGATGGCAATACCGATTCCTATAAAAGCGGGATTTTTGAGTGCAGTACTGAGGGCAGCACCAATACTTAAGCCTAATGCGATACAGATGACAGTTTTCTGGCCGGATTGGGACTTTTTGTTTTCATCTCTGGATGTTGATTTTACCCATACACATGCTTTCTCTGACACGTAGCGCCAGTTAATGGGGGTTAATTAAAAAAAGCCTCGCTCAATTTGCCAGGCTGTATATAAGCGCACATCAGCGATGGATTGATTGTTGCAGGAAATATCAGGATAATTACTAACCTATTTGTTCACGCGGGTGCTGAAACTCGACGTAAAATTTGTTTCCATTCCCGCAAAGTTTTTGCCAATTCGAATCTTAAGAAAAACAATTGACTATTTTAATTTAAGGTTTAAGGTATAATATTTTTTAACATTCGGTTATCATCGGATTTCCGCAATTCTCTATTATCACTAATATAGATCTCAGGGGTTTTATTTAGCGAACATTGACATCGGCATGGCAGAATATTATTTAATAAGTGTATAATCGGTTTACTTTACCAGTAGAATTTATTATTTTTTTCACCGTAAAAATACGGTTTGCCATTTTAAACGTCTTTGGAGAGAGATTTGACAGCAAAACTACTTGTCATTGAAGGAAAACGAGCAGAACGTGCTTCCTTTGTCGGGGGACTGACAAAAAAGGGATTTCGCGTCATCAGCTTGCCCAGTGGCAATTCGGCTCTCTCCCGCCTGCAAGGGGAAATTTTTGATTTAATTATCGTCGATGCCGATTCGATGCGCACCAGCGGAAAACGAATTTGCCAGACATTGCATGGTTCTTTTCCTGGTTTGCCGCTCATCTTGATCGTTGGTAAAGATCTGGATACATCAAATGGATTTGAAGCAAATGTTATCCTGAACCTGCCTTTTACATTGCAAAAACTGCTTAATCGGGTGAAGGTGCTCCTGCCGGTAAAACCGAGTAATGATATCCTCAAAGCGGGTCCAATTGAGTTGGACTTAGCCCAAAAGTATGTGCGCATAGATGGTAGGCATGTCAGTCTTACTCCGCGATTGGTGAAACTGCTACAGACTTTGATGGAACACCCCGGTGAAGTATTTGAACGCGAAGAACTTTTCCGAGTGGTATGGGAAACAGGTTATACGGTTGATACTCGCACCCTGGATGTTCACATCAGCTGGTTGCGGCAGGCCATTGAGGAAAACCCGCGCTTTCCGGATTTGATCAAAACCGTTCGCGGAGTTGGTTACCGGTTGGATATCGACTAGTCACGGTTTAAGAAATATCAAAAAAGCCCTCACATGATTGTGAGGGCTTTTTTGATTTCTATCTGGGCTAACCCATAATGCCTAGTGTGATTGCTAATAACAATCCTCCGGCGATTACAGAGCCTAGCTGTCCGGCAGTGTTGGCGCCCATTGCATGCATTAAGATAAAATTTTCGAAATCCTCTTCCTGTGCAGCCTGTGCGGCCAAACGGCCAGCCATTGGGAAAGCGCTGATACCACATGCACCAATAAGCGGGTTTATTTTGCCGCCTGTCAATACTTTTAGCAGCTTTCCGAAGGAAAGACCAGCCACAGTATCGAGAACAAAGGCGAATAAACCAATTAAGAGGATCCCCAGGGTTTTGACGTTGAGGAAGCTGGCGCCTGTCATCGTGGCCCCTACGGCCAATCCGAGGAAGAGTGTTGAAACATTAATCAGCTCGTTTTGAGCCGATTTGCTCAGGCGTTCAACCACCCCGGATTCCTTAAGCAGGTTGCCAAGCATCAGGGTTGCAATCAGTGGTGCGGCATCCGGAGCAATTAAGCTGACGATGATGGTGATCAAAATTGGGAAGGCGATGACGGCTTTATTGGAAACGGGTTTGGCTGAATATTCCATGCGAATGAGTCGTTCCTCGCGGGTTGTCATCAGCTTCATCAAAGGAATCTGGATTATTGGAATCAGACTCATGTAAGAATAAGCAGCCACAGCCACCGGGGCAAGAATCTCAGGTGCGATTTTGGTGGTCACGAAGATGGCCGTCGGCCCATCGATTGCGCCGATGGTTCCAATCGCTGCGGCTTCATTAAGGGGAAAACCAAGAGCCAGCGCCAGTAAAAGGGCACCATAAATACCGAATTGACCGGCAGCTCCTAACAATGCCATTTTGGGCATGGAGAGAAGCGGACGGAAATCAATCATTGCGCCGACACCGATGAAAATCAATAAGGGGAATAATTCTGTCTTGATACCGGCATCATAAATTACCTTGAAGACACCGTGATCAGCAGACATTCCCAGGTTGGCTAAAATACATCCGAACCCAATTGGCAATAAGAGCACTGGTTCGTATTCTTTAATGACAGCCAGAGCAATTAAAACCAGGCCAATCAAGATCATAACGGCGTTTTGCCAGGTAAAGGATGTAAAGCCACGCGTAATTTCGATGATTAGTTGATTAAAGTCCATGAATAAGCCTCCGCTTAGTCGGCAAATTCTAACAAGACATGATTATGGGGGACTTGATCACCAACGGAGACGAAAATGCGACCAACTTTACCGGCACGGGTTGCGCGAAGTGAGTTTTTCATTTTCATCGCTTCCAGAACGATCAACTCCTGGCCGGCAGTGACCGAATCGCCCTCGCGCACCTTAATTGCGTCAATAACACCAGGGATGGGGGCAACCATTGAAGATCCCCCCGCGGCGGGAGCTAGGGCAACGACCTTGGGCGCGACAGCCGCAGGGGCTGCCACCACCTGTGCAACGCTCTGTGCGGGGATAGCTTCACTACCCTGGTCTAATGTGACCTGGAATGTCTCGCCGTTTACCGTTGCTTGGATGGGCCTTTCATTTAAATCTCCGAGTTCTACCTCGTACGATTCGTTTTCAATTTTCAAATACATTTTCATTGTATGGAACCTCTTGATTTGCGGTTAATTAGATTTGCGCTCTGACTGAGAATACTGGATCTGCGTGTAAGCTGCCAGGCACTTAAGTCTGCGTTATTGGTTTTTGACATGGCACCGGTCTGTTTTTGAAGTTGAAGCGCGATGGCAACAGCTGCAGCAGCAGCCTTTCCCAGGCGTGCATTCGGCGCAGTTTCCATTCGCAATTCGTCTTGGGGCAATGTTTCGGTCGTTTCCAGAACGGCAGTCTCAGTTGACATTTTCTTCGGTCGATCGCTGGTTAACTTTACCATTACGTCCATCAGCCACCATAAGGCCAGGATGGCAATAAAAACCAAACCCATCCCAATCGCCGCCATGATTAATCCCTGTGTGATCGGATTCACAATATGACTCCTTAAAGTGGAATATTGCCGTGTTTACGTGCGGGCAATGTGATGGATTTATCACGCGTGGCACGCAAGGCTTGTATGATGCGTTGACGGGTTTCTTTAGGTTCAATGACATCATCCACAAAACCGGCACGCGCAGCGGCATAGGGGTTCAAAAATGCCTCACGGTATTCTTCAGTAAGTTTTTCGCGTTCCGCAGCAGGATCGGCGGCTTCCTTAATGCGTTTGCCATGCAAAATATTGGCAGCGCCACCAGGGCCCATCACAGCGATTTCTGCACTTGGCCAGGCCAGTGTAACATCAGTACCGATAAACTTGGAACTGAGCACGACGTAAGCTCCTCCGTAAGATTTGCGGGTCGTTACTGAAATCTTCGGTACGGTCGATTCTGAATAAGCAAATAAAACCTTAGCGCCGTGGCGAATGACGCCATTATGCTCTTGAGAGACACCAGGCAGGAAGCCCGGGCTGTCAACGAATGTAATGATCGGAATGTTGAACGAATCGCATAAGCGAACAAAGCGCGCAATTTTATCCGCGGAGTTAATTTCCATTACTCCAGCCATCTGGCTTGGTTCCTGAGAAACGATGCCGACCGCAGTTCCATCCATACGGGCAAAACCGACAATCGCATTTTGTGCAAATGTGGTTTGTAATTCGAGAAAGGAGCCATGATCAACAATCATAGCGATGGCTTCATGCATGCTGTATGGTGCGTTGGGATCAAGCGGCACCAGGGAATTAAGTGCCTCATCCATTCGGTTGGGATCATCCCCGGTGTGTAATACGGGGGTATTTTCGACATTGTTCGAAGGCAGGTAAGAAAGTGCCTGTTGTGCCAGTGCAATCGCCGATTTATCGTCTGCACCTACTAAATGCGCGGTACCACTTAAGCCAAGATGTACTTGCGCACCGCCCAGACTTTCAAAATCGACATCCTCGCCGGTTACCGATTTAATTACCTGTGGTCCGGTCAGGAACATGAAGGATTGTTTGTCCACCATAATGACGAGATCGGTCACGGCTGGAGAATATGCTGCACCTCCCGCACATGGTCCCATAATGATGCTGATTTGTGGGACAACCCCGGAGTAGATTGCATTCCGCCTGAAAATTTCAGCATAGGCACCCAGGCTGTAAACACCTTCCTGAATGCGGGCTCCACCTGAATCAATCATGCCGATAATGGGACAGCCAGTATTAACAGCCAGATCCATTAATCGGGCGATTTTCTTGCCCTGCATTTCACCCAGAGCACCACCTTGAATGGTGAAATCCTGTGCGTAAACATACACGGTACGCCCATCTATTTGACCAAAACCGGTAACAACTCCATCGGACATTTCTTCATTGGAACCGCCCATATGGTCACCGCGTTGAACTGTATACGCTTCGAGCTCGGTGAATGTAGCGGGGTCCATGAGCAGCTCAATTCTCTCACGTGCAAACAACTTGCCTTTGGCATGTTGTTTGTCAATGCGATCTTGACCACCACCCAACTTTGATTGCTTGCGTTTTTCACGCAATTCTAGGATTCTTGGATCTTCGTCTGGCATATACGCACCTCTCTATGAATAAAAATGATTTGTACCGCTGGCAAGCTGAAGTTGAGCGGTGGGAATGGGAAACTATGAATAATAAAGGCTTCTTGCCTCAATTGTATGACAACTTTGACCTTTTATTTATTGTAATGCCTATCAATAGAAATTCCAAAGGCATTGTTCTAGACTTTGAGGTGATATTCATCCTAATTAAAGAAGAAAATATTTGATGGACGCGGATTGGACATTTTTTTGATAGGGTAGGGTGAGTAAAACATTCGCTCAGCATATGTACTTCCTTTTATCAAACTAAAAGGCAGCCCAAATTCAATCTCAAGGCTGCCATTCTCTTAGTTGACTCCGATATTAAGTGCTAATCCTTCGGTTCTGGTGTTGGAATCTCGGTTCCTGGTCCGTACTCAAAAACCGCTTGCCACGCTCGATAATGTGTAAAGAAGGTATCTGAGAAATGAATTTCTTCATTTCGGTATACAGTACGATTGACAGTTACATCCGCACCCTGTGCAGCCCAATCCACCTGTTTGATTTTGCCTTCCGGTAAATCCGGGTTCTCTTTATATTTGGGGTCCGGTGGCTCTTCCAAATTGGTAGGACCAGTGGTAGTCCAATCCACACTTCGGCCATCTGAGGTGGAATAGAATTTCCATTGGATGCTTGAGTAAGATGGATTGACATACGTTTCCATTAAAATCCAATTAGGCGAATCATTGGTAAATTTCAAATCCACCACCGGGACATACACAGTAGCATCCAACCCTGCCAGGCGCGGGTCAATACCGCCACCGGCAACTCGCTCGTAATAAGAAACACGGTAAGCATGTGAATAACGTTCCACAATTGGGAAACCGCCGAAGAAAGCTGTGCGAAACAGGGTAGTGCTCACCTGGCAAACGCCGCCGCCGACACCTGTGATGGTTTGGCCGCCGGCAATGATCAGCGCTTCCGCATAGCCATTATCAAGGCTAATGTCGCCGAGTGCGCTGGCCATTGAGAAAGTGGTACCCGGGGGAATCATCCATCCATGGAATTTACTGGCTGCGACCGAAATGTTCTGTACCCGATCTGCACTGGAACCGTAAAAATAGGAGGTTTCGGATGCCACCAATTCTGTGATGCCAACATCAACGCCTTTGAGATCATCGGTTAACTCTGGAGAATTGGTATCGAAGACCAGGCCAACTTCATGGTTGCCTTCCTCGACAATCCTGGTTTGAATTTCAGAAATTGTGCTTTCAACATTTAACTGCCGGCCAATGATCGCATTTTTAATGACCTCTAATTCATGGGTTTCGTCATTAAAAATATAACGCGCATTTTCTGGGCTAATTTGCAATTGCGGGGCAAGTTTGGTGAGAAAGTCTCTTAAAACCGTCGCGTTTAATCCAATTTGGAAATGGCTGCCACTATCATCCTTAACCCGTTCGATGCGAAGCATGCCTGCCAAAATTTCAGGTTCAAATTCCCAGGGGCTGTCGGAATTGTTTTCAGCGGTTAATTTCAATGGTTGGCTTAGAATGTTCTTTGCCAGCTCTGCCTGAGCACTGGCATCGATAATATATGGTGGTGTTTCATTAATCACCAGACTGACTTCACCATCCTGTGTGCGATGCATTAGTGTGGCGATTTCCGCTATGGTGGCATCAATATCCACATAACGGCCAACCTGACCGGCATTGACCACCACATCGGTCCCTGAGATAGATAAATCGGCCTCAAATACCGGTTTGTTGATCAGATTGGATAATTGATTGAGCTGAGCATAGGCAACTCGTTTGTCAAAAATAAAAACCGGTGCGAGCGTTTTTCCATATTGCCAGGCAGACCACTGTGATTGTAAGCGATTGATCAGGCCGCCTTCGCGTCCGGCTACCAGCGCTTGCGTGGCAGTTGATTCCGGATCAAAGAAGAGCCCCAGCTGTTCGGGGGTTAGTAGCCAGGTTTGCTCACCATCACGCAGCAGAATGTGTCCCTGCTGAGGAAATGCGATCTTTTCCTTTAAAAGCGTAGCTGCTTCCTGGGGTGTCATACCGCCCAGATTGGTTTGGGAAATTGTTACGCCTGGGAAAATCTTTCCTGCAAACCAGAGTTGATAGCCGACCAAAAAAATAAAAACCAAAATAATGCCACTGATCGCTCCCCCTAAAAGAGTAATAATCAGTTGCTGCCAGGTTGATAAAGAATTCTTCTGTGAATAGGTAATGCTGCTCATATATATTCTCTAATTTCTACCTTTAATAAACCAATGTGGCACCAGGTGCTGCCTAATTGATGGGTGTTGCAATAAAGACGCCAGGAGGCTTGTATTTGTTCCTTCAATCATGTGGATACGAGATGCTAGTTAGTTGAAAAACCGATCTTTGTTTCCTCAATTGGTTAGCATGTTGTTGACAAAGCAAACCCTATTGATAATCCATCCAGCGGATCAACGAAAACTTCACCATATACTTATCCGGTAGTTATTATAATAACAATTTTTGAAGGGTGCGCAACCAGGGATATCACGCTTCAAAGTGGTTTTCGCTGGCAACGCGTTTCTTACGCCCATCTGAAGCCCAAATTTCCAATCGAGATTTAGTAATTGTCTGACAATTACCCAAAACTGCTGAAATTGCTTGACAGATTGGGAGGCTGCGGTATAATTTTGATCGTTGCAGACGATATTGCAGCCCGGTCTCACCGGAAACGGTAGATCGCTCAAAACCAAACACTTTCAAAAAGCGTGTGCAGAAGATACGTACGAAACGGGCCGATGTTCGCCAAAAGATCGACAAAATTTACTAACGAAAACATCGGTTGTTTTTTGCCCCTTGACAATATGTTGGGTGGCAAGTAAAATCACGCAGCCTTTAAGAAAGAGGGAGCACCTTAACAACTGAAGAGTGATAGGAAGACGAAAGAAAAAGAGCCTGTTAATTTTTTAACCGCTAAAGAAAACCGAAGCATCTGTGAAAGCAGGTGATAGAAATTTTTTTGCGGAGAGTTTGATCCTGGCTCAGGA
>JBBQNI010000020.1:0-46218 GCA_038329785.1 Anaerolineales bacterium
AACATGGTTTTGTAATTGATATTGTCCGTCTGGATAATTTCCATTCGTAAATCTGCCAGGCAATTTTCAAGAAGATTTTTTAAGGTTATTCTTTCTTCATCGTTCAGTTCTATTTGGATCACTTTACACCTCCTGACAAAAAAACGGGTCGTAATATGTCACGGCCCGTTGCTGCTCTTAGAATGTGGATGTTGTCAGTAGCCTGATCGAAGAAACCTCAGTTAAATGTAGTATAGAGGCTTCGGGTTTTCGAGTCAAGGGGTCACTAAAACACAGTGGATTGCGCCATATAACCATTATCCAATATGAAAAGTCTTGATCTGGTCAAAGTTGCATACTATACTTATCATCGAAAATATAAAAAGGTGAGATGCCGTGAATTCAGTTACAGATCAATATAGGTTTCCGCGAAGAAGGGTAATGCGTTCGGTATTAAAAGGTCTGATCCATTTCCTTTTTGCCACAACTGCAGATTTTGAAATTATCGGCAAGGAGAATCTTCCATCCGAAGGGCCGCTCTTAATGGTCGCGAATCATTTTAGCTTTTTAGATCCGTTGGCGATGATCCGGATTGCCCCATGGAGAATTGAATTTTTAGGAGGCACCCAAACGCCAAATGCTCCCACCTGGACAGAATGGTTGCGCAACTTATGGGGTTTTATTCCTGTTTATCGCGGAACTGTCTCCCGTGAGACTTTTATTGCGTCAGAAAACATCCTCAGCCAAAAAGGAGTTCTGGCTATTTTTCCCGAGGGTGGAAATTGGGCAAATGTCTTAAGACCTGCCCGCCCCGGGGTTGCCTTCCTGGCTGTAAGGACAGGTGTCCCCATTATTCCCGTTGGTTTGGATGGCCTGGAGACTTTCTTTGCCCGCTTGAAAAAAGGGAAACGAGCCAGGATCACCGCCCGGATAGGCAAGCAAATTGGCCCATTTAATCTGGATATTCGCGGACGAGAAAATCGAGGAAAGCTTGATGACCTTGGTCACGATATTATGAACAGTATTTCTATGTTGATACCGCCTGAAAAGCGCGGTTATTACTCAGATGATCCTGTTATTCGCGCAGCCGCGAAAGGAACGGAAATATATCCCTGGGATGAATCTCAGGAAGGTTGAGCGCATAAAATCGTGATTCGAGCGAGGTTGTCAGCTTTGTCCCGAAAAAAATCAGGAGTGATTACTTAATATCGACCGCAACCTGCAATTTGTCTTGAAACTTTTTCACCCTGACAATTTTGCCTTTTACGGTAATAATATCTTTTCCGGTTGCATGCGGAATGACAACCTCGATATCACTTCCTTCTACCAGTGACTCGTCGAAGTGAGTGTTGAGTAAAAGACCCACTGCGCTTACATTGAGAATAAGGGCAGGTAATTGAACTGGTGTGATAATGCGAACAGGCCGATTCCATATAATTCGATTAGCACGGCGGTTTTCTTCGAAACTAAACTCCATATCATTCATAACAACACTCGCTTTAAGAAATAAAAAGTCTGTTCCGCACTTTGGGAAACAAGTATTGATGCAAATACTTCATATTATGATAGCACGATATTGAAAATTCAATGCAAATTTCCTCTTAATAATAGTGAAATTCAAAGTTAATCAAGTGAGTAGGGCTGCCAGAAAGGAAAGGTTCCTAATTCTATTTTGATACTTTAATCTATGAGAAGCCAGATCGTGGTTTTCCATCAGACATTGATGACTTGGAAAAACGCTCCAATGATTTCTCACTCCCACCTCTCTCGTTCTTACGATTAAGTGCGAGACGCGTTCGATTTCACCCCGCTCGCCAGGCTCTTTATACTGACCCAAACCTGATTTCTATTATTGTGTCTGCCACGAATGAAAACCGACGACCAAAGGAAGTACACGTGCTCCGCACGAGCACGCTGCATGCCTTGCTATGCACGCTTTGCGGGCAGCACGCACAGCGAGCGAGCTTTTAGGTTAGGGCGTAAGACAATTATTAATGAGCAAGAATGACCACCCATGAGCAGAAACTTAGATAGTTTTGGATTTATAAATGGATGGTGCGCAAACCAGCTGTGATTGAAACCCCGAATCCGGGTTTGGGGTAAGTGTCTTGTTGAAATTCATCCGAGAGCCGATCTCAATTAACGGCCCCATGCTGTGCACTCGTTTCGCTCGCCGGTTTCCAGTATTGTGACCGCAACGACCGAAAACAAACGACCAAAGGCAGTGCACGTGCCCCGCACGAGCACGCTGCTTGCCTTGCTATGCACGCTTTGCGGGCAGCACGCACAGCGAGCGAGCTTTTCGGTCAGGGATTAAGCTAAAGATGAATGCAAAAGAATGATCTGCCTATGAGTGGAAGCTATCTCAGATTTTAAAATGGATGCAATTGGAATATGTTAATTTACAAATTGATTGGATTTGAAAGACGGAATACGCTACAATATTTAAATGCAAACAGGTGCATATACACCGATATTCTCTTTTGATAAATTTGCAATCACAGGCCAGAAAGACAAACGATGATGGCTGCCCATCAAATTGATTCATTGCAAGATCTGGAATCCTGGTTAAGTAAAAATCAGATCGACTATAAAGACTGGGGTACCTTGCAATCCAAGACAATTGAGAACCTGTATGAGGAAATAGTAAAAGGTGAGTGCAGGTTGCAAGACGACCCGCCCATCAGGGTTTTGTCTGTTGTGCAGCTACTCATTCGCCAGGGTGACAACGTTCTGGTTGAAGTAGAGCAGATTTTATGTGATGATCGTATTCGTGTGCGTGCTTCCCCACCCAGTGAGAAGATGAAACTCGCGGAAGGATGGCGGCAGGGGGCTTTACGGTGCCTGGAAGAGGAATTGCAAATCAACAAAGACCGTGTGAGAATTTTGACTGATGAGTGCAATGCACTAATTAAAGAACGTAAATCGGTCTCCTACCCAGGATTACTCAGCACCTATTTTATTTATCCGGTTGTGGTAGAAACGCCTTCTCTTCCTGAGGGCGATTTCTTTACATACGAGAAATCTGATCCGGATGCTGATCACCTCGTAAACAAACATAAATGGGGCTGGGTGCCTTTTGAATCTCTGGATAGATTTATGGAAAGAGGGTTTGGCAGGGAAGATGAATGATCGGGTTGTTGATGCTTATTTGAATGCCATTTTTTATAAATACCAGCTTGAACTAAAGGCTAATCCGTTTCGCAAAGAGCTGCTCTCAGGTATTGAGTATATCCAAAAAATGCAGCATCCCTGGCCGCGAAATTTTTCCTATAATCTGGAAATTTTTGTGTGTGAGGTTTCGCCGGCAACAGTAGCTCGAGAAATTCAGTCCTATATGCAGGAAAAGCCTCAGGAATATGTCTTGAATGTTTTCTCTAATAACCTCAATTTTCTAGTGCCAGGTTACCGTGATATTGGTTTTTTACACGCCTGGAATAACACCCTGATGTTGCATAAATTGAAAGCCAAACGCGCGGAGAAAAATAGTGATGGAAATGTAAAGGTATTAATAATTGAGTCATCGCAGGATGTGGCCCTGGTGAATGCCATCGGACCGGAATACCCTGCCAGCACGCAGAGTTTAGCGGATCCAAGCATTTTGAATTTATACGCAACCTATGATGGCAAAGTCGGCGCAAAGGCTCAGGCGATCACCATTGATGATCAATACTTGTATATCGCCGATATGTTTACCCATCCCGGCTTTCGCCGGAAAGGATTGAGTTCTGCCTTATTGCATACACTGCACCAATGGGGTTTGGAGCGTGGCTGCCGATTTGCTATTTTGGTGCCATCAAAAATGACACGCGATATTGAGTTGTATCAGAAATTCTCCTACAAAGAGGAGCTTCCGATCGCACTGTTTGTTCCACCTGCGGTCGAATCTTAATCACATTCTTTCGCTTCCTGGTGTCCAGAAAAGATACATTCACAACTGAATAACGATGGATTTATAAAGGGGTTGAAGACCCCGTTGAATAGACTGAAAATACCATGAAAGATGCGGTCATCATTGTTTCATCATGTTTACTTGTGTGTTTGAGTGCAGTTCAAATTGATGGGATTACCTTTATCCAGTTTGCACAGCTCGTTTCTTGAATCGCTTCCCAAAAATCATAGGCAGGAAGGGTAACGCCACGAGGTTGAGCAGAGCCATGATGATAAAAGTGGTCTGAAATCCAAACGAATCGCTAAAGAAGCCGGTCAAGCCCAGTCCGACTCCCTGGCCGATATTGGTAACAGCCATCAAAATGGAAAACATGGTAGCCGCGATGCGTCGGTCGGTGTATTCCATCGAAATGGCAAAATAGACAGTCTGGTAGGTGCCATAACATAACCCAAACAATGCGATGATTATCCAGGCCACTATCAATTGGGTAATTCCGGCCAGCGCTAGAATTGCGGCGAACGCCACTCCCATGGATATAAAGACAGCATTGCGATTACCAACTTTATTGATCATCGCCCCACCCAGCACGCTGCCGAGGATGACCCCAACACCCCAGATAGTGGTAAAAAAGCCGGCGGTGCTGAGGGAAATATCAAATTTCTGTTGTAAGAATGGATTAACAATCTGATTCGTACCTACAATGATCAGGAAGAAGATAAAACCAACAATGGCAAGACCGACAACGGGTAACTGTTTAAATGCCGCAAAGGCTTTCCAATCAAACTCGCGTTCCTGGGGTCGGGCTGGTTCCTTTACTCTCCCAAGCAGAAGGAAGGGCGGCAGGGTGAGCGCAGCCAGTACCCAAAAAACTGATAACCAGGATACATTTTCAGCCAACAGACCGACCAGCGAGGCGGTCACGATCACGCCGACTGCCCGCCCGCCAACCATGAACCCCTGGATAGTGCCTTTTTCGCTCGCCGGGGTGGTGTCAAGCGCGAGACCGTCAGTACAGGTATCGTATAACGCCATACCCAACTGCAACAAAAAGGCAACCATTACATAAAGCCAGAAATATTGGCCTGGGTTAACAAAAGGAACCATGATTAAGCAGATAATTTGGATCACGAGTCCGATGACGATATAAGGTTTTCGATGACCTTTGCCAAACAAGTTGACTTTGTCACTGAGCATTCCCAGGAAGACTTTGATCACAAAAGGCAACAGGGCAATTGTACCGAGTATGCCGATGCGGGTCATGTCCACCCCGAAGCTGAGTAAATAGAGGGCATTTAAGGCTGTGAAGAAGCTAAGGACGGTACCCTGCGTGAAGTAGAGCAAACCAAAAAGCGAATAGCGCACAATATTCTTTTGTGTCATGGATTTTCTCCCGATTCAGGATCCGATTTACCCTAACAAGTGTAGATGCGATGGGGGACTCTGTCAATTTTTTTGGCTGTCATTTTCCGATCTGCCACAACGTGAATACATCTCGATAAATTGAAGATCTGGCTATTATGGATTTTTCGATGACCTTTTCTCTCCATTCCCAAAAAAATCTTCAGGAATTCCTTATCATCTGCAATCGGGTATGTTTACGTACCTTTTTATAAGCCCAATACTTTCCATTTTCTTGAATAGGTTTGGTCGCCAGGTAAATTGCAGTTTCTGCGCCTTTATTTGCTGTCCGTAAGAAACCAGTTGCATATCCCAGCCAGACTATTGGCTGGATCAATGCTCTGGCAATTGCATTATATTGCAAGTAAAACAGATTGGTGTCAACTACACCAGGGTGTACGGCATAACTCTTAAATCCATCTTAGGAAAAGCGCTTTGGAATTTGCTTGATTTCTAACGGTGCCGATGATCGTGTGCCCTTCCCGCAAAAGTTACCTGGCTGTTGCGAACCACATTCCGCTATTTATTCTTGTGATTAGAATTGTATCCGCGTTAATCCTTTGCAGGCTCGACTATCTGAATCGTGTATTTTTGTCCAACTTCCTGCGCCTGGGCATCCACCTTTTTATACATATCACCATATTTGGCGATCATTAAAGACTTTACATAAGCAAAAGTTTCTTCATCCTGTATTTCATGTGCCTGTGCTCCTACCCACATACCGCGCGGCTCTCCAACCTGACCACACGGCATAATCTGGACTTTGGGATTATTGCGAATCCGTTTCACCTTGCCTGATTCGGCATAGGTGCGGATATAAAATGTATCGCCATCCTGAACAAACCAGACTGGGGTCGACATGGCCTGCCCGTTTTTCCGATAAGTTTGCAAATTTAAATAACTCTGGTCGATAAATTGTTGTAATTCTGACATTTCTCACCTTTTCTACTCGTCTCATAAATTTTCAAACCATCGAAAAGCTATGAATGTTTAATTTGTCTTAAAGAAAGAAATTCATTGTATCAATTTTTTTGGCTTACCATCATGCTTACTAAAAGACTTGTTATAGAATCTTACCTGGCATTTCGAGTAATTAAATAATCCCCTTGAACATGCCTTTTGACTAAGGTTGCTTCTGAGTTTCCCATCTACCTTGAAAATCAGCAGGCCTGGGCATGAGTTTGTGATGCATAAGCTAGTTTAAAACTCAGGCGTTTGCAGGGGGCGAAAAGACACGAAATGGCCATCTATGCAAATCGAATTTACGTCAAACCACCAGCTAAAAATTGAGTAACGGTTTCCAACTCTACGGGCGGGTAGATTTGTCCCGCGACAGGCGGCATGGAATTATAAACCCAATCTACAGCCAGACTGCCGGTCAAAATTCCTCCTCTGCGCTTGAATCCTTTAAAATCACCCCGAATGAGAACTGTCTCCATGTCTAACGACATCCCATAAATTGCCATGCGTTGCCCGGGTCGTGTTTCCTTAAAATATTCAGGAAAGACAGATGTGGTGAACCGGATTTCATGGCTGTTTGCTGCCTGAGCCTGAATGGCTGGAAACACAAGCGGATATCCATCTTCGCCGATGATGCCGATATACTTCAATCCATCCAGTTTGGAGAGAAATTTTTGCGGCCAGGGATTCATTACCACAGCTTTGGGCTCTTTTTGCACAAAGGTTCGAGCCCAGCTTGTTTTGATCGCCGCGAAAATGACCTGGTTCATCGGTAAGGGGATTTTACCGCTCTGACCCACCAGATCCCTATAGTGTACGGTGTGAACGCCAAAGTAGGCATTATAGCGGAACATAGACTGGTTGTTGTAAACATCATATTCCGGACCGTCTTTTTTTGTTCCGGTCCATTCTTTTTCAAGCACCAATTTGCAACTTTTGTTTTCCACCTTCGTATAACTCTTAAGAAGGAGATTAAAATGAATAACAAAAAACTTTATCGAAAACCAAATGATCAAATGATCGCCGGCGTTTGCAGCGGGCTGGCGGAATACCTTGGTTTGGATACCACGGTTATGCGGCTCATCTTTGTTTTATTATTTTTCCTGGGTGGTAATGGCATCTTGATTTATATTATTCTCTGGATCTTAATGCCTGTTCAACCCGATTACCTGGATGGTGAAATCCTTAAAAAAGAGAACAAAGAATAATCCATACAGTCCCAAAAATTAAAGCGCATTGGCTTAATGCGCTTTTTTGTTTTTCGCTATAAAATGTGTACAATTGATATAAATCTCTAGATGCAGGTAAATGATGGCAAAAAAAATCCTGGGATATACCCAATTGAGATGGATCTGTCCTAACTGTCAAACTTCCAACCCCGGAGATGAACAGGTGTGTATCGCCTGCGGTGCACCCCAACCGGCGGATGTGGTCTTTCAAAAACCGGAACAACAGCAGATGCTATCAGACGAAAAGGCTATTGCGCAAGCGAAGGCAGGGGCTGATATCCATTGTGGTTTCTGCGGTACTCGCAATCCTGCCAATGCCAGTGTTTGTTCGCAATGTGGATCTGATTTGACGCTGGGTAAACAACGGGCTGCAGGTGCGGTTGTTGGAGCATACGATGGTGTCAAAAAGGCAGCAAACTGGCAATGTAAAAATTGTGGCCAGGATAATCTTGGTCAACATTCGCATTGTGTTGCCTGCGGTGCTCCACGGGTGGATCCGGTTCCTGTTTCGCAAACCGATCAGGCACAGGTGCTTCAAAATAAAACCAAACGTGGTTGGCTTTTACCTGCCATACTCGGCGGCGTATTCCTTGTGGTGATCATTTTTGTTATTATGGCTTTGTCGCGCAAACAAGACCTAACGGGTTTTGTTTCAGGTACAGAGTGGCATCGAATTATTGCGGTCGAAAGCTTTGGCCCGGTCTCCAAGCAGGATTGGCGCACGGAGATTCCTGCAAGCGCGAGCCTGGGTACCTGCGAATACCGTTTCCAAAAGGAGCAGGATCAGCCTGCAGTGCAATCAACCGAAGTATGCGGAACACCTTATATGGTTGACCTGGGGAATGGAAATGCGGAAGTAGCGCAAGATTGCACCTTTCGGGTTTATGCCGAATTCTGTCAATATACGGTCGATGCCTGGCAGGAAAGTGATCAATTGGTCTTGAAAGGTGCCGACCTCAACCCGATCTGGCCTTCATCGCAACTGACACAGAACCAGCGCCTGGGTGAACAGAGCGAGATTTACACCATTCAATTTAAAACCTCAGAAGGTGAATACGAATTTAAAACCAATAATGCCAACGAATTTCACAATTTCGTTCCCGGCTCGAAATGGGTTTTAACTATTAATGCATTTGGTAATGTCACTGAGGTGATGCCTGCCAATTGATTTTTTGGATGTTTTTACTTCTGTGGAGTTTGGGCATTAGTAGGCAGATAAGAAAAGCACCCTAAACAAAGCAACTGCATGCTGTGCCATGCGCAAATATGGCGAAAGGTGGCGGAATGAGCAGGGATTCTTTCGCTATCAATATCGGGCACTATGTCCCAAAGCTCCGAAAATTAACACAGAGCGCTATCAGCCAACAATATGATCAGCATCAATGAACTTGTCATCTCGTTATTTTACTCAATCCATCCAAAACATTATTCCATTTTCATCTCAAGAGTTCTCTCAGTGGTGAATTGGAGCTATTTACCCCAGGAATTTAAAATTTACGCAGCATTTCAAAACCGATTTATATTTTTTTCATAAGGAGTGATCACTTTTAGGCAGCAGGACTTTTATAGACTTCCAGTTTTGTCGAAACGCTAAATCCGTTATAATGAATTTATGGGAACGCCAGCAGAACAAGAACAAATTAGTCATTTTCTCAACATCTATCCATTCTGGAATTTGTTGAAGGATATTGTCTTGTTGTTGGATGCAGACGGCACGATTATATTTGCCAATAAAGAATATACCAGGATGCTGCAAGTTGAACTGGCAGATATCCAGTACACACAATTGGATTGGTGCAATACCAGTTGGCAGCAAATTAAGAAAGAGATCGAAAGTAAGCCTGAAAATATCATCTATTTTGATCTAAACGAATGTTCACCCAGAAAAAAAATTAATCTACAGTTCGTTCAGAAACTTCCAGACGGTTTAACTGAATATTATTTATTTCAGGAAAATGCGCGTATAAAAGACTCGTTTTTTTCACGTGCTTTGTTGAATAATTCAGAGGTAGGTTTCATTACAATCAATAAGGACTACCAGATTGAAGCATTTAATCAGGCGGCCCAAAAAATCATTTACTTAATTTCTGGCAAGGAATTAAGCACAGGGGATGATTTTAGCGAATATCTCAATCAAATCCCGCATCAAACCAAGTTTGAAAAACATTGTTCTACGGCATTTTCAGGTGAATACGTTTTTTTTGTTCAAAATTTTAGTACCGGGAATTTGTATGATACCTGGCTGGAATTCCAGTTCAACCCCATTACAGAATCGAGCAAACAGGTAAATGGTGTGGCGATTGTCATTCGCGATATCTCAACTTATAAGAATATTGAATTTGAAATCAGCCGCAGTGAGGAGATTTTTCGAAATACCTTCAACAATATTAATGATCCGGCCTTACTCTGGCAGAAAAAAGAAGATGGGCAAATCATTTTAAACACCTATAATATTGCTGCCAATACAATCTCCCACGGAAAAATTGGCGAATGGTTGGGCACCACAATTCAAGAGTTTTATCTGGGATTAGAAAAAGTCCAGGATATCATCCGCGAAGTTTTTACCAGCGGCCTTAAAAAAAGCGAAGACGTTTTTGTCGAACTTATCACCACAGGTGAAGAAAAATGGTTTTCCTCGGATTTTACGAGGATTTCCCCCAACTTTCTGCTTGATATTTCCGAGGATATCACTGATCGTAAAAATACTGACCTTGCGTTGGCAGAAAAGCAGCGCCAATATGAAACCTTGCTGAAAAATTTACCCGGCATGGCCTATCGCTGTAAAAATGATTCCACCTGGACGATGGAGTTTGTTAGTGAAGGTTGTGTTGACCTGACTGGATATGCTTCCAATGAATTGAGTGACAACAAGGAGATCACCTATGCAGAAATTATTCATCCTGCTGATAGAGATATGGTTTGGGAAAATATCCAAAAAGGGCTTGCGCATCAAATAAGTTTTGAATCAATTTATCGCATTGTCACCAAAGATAAGGCAGAAAAATGGGTGTGGGAGCGAGGCCAGGGGATTACAAATGCGCATGGGGATATTTTTGCGCTGGAAGGTTTTATTTCTGATATAACCGAGCGTATTAAATTTGAACAGAAGGCAGAAAAAGCCCGTCATCAAGCTGAAGCCCTGCAAGAAGCCATGTCAGAACTGGCATCGCAATTGGACCTTGCTCAGGTACTACGCCGCATTCTGTTGACATTAAAGAAAATCCTTGAATACGACAGTGCGGTTCTCTTCTTGAAAGAGGATGAAACGATAAAAGTAGCGGCAGCGCGTGGATTCACTAATACGGCCAGCCTGATCAACAAAACCTTCCCCATGAATAATACGCTCCTCAATGAAGTTCAAGCATCAGGCAAGCCTCTTATCCTGGATGATGCTCAACAAGATGCGCGTTTTGAACGTTGGGAAGGTGCGAACCAGGTGCGTGGATGGTTATGTGTCCCTCTGATCCGTCATGAACAATTTTTGGGTTTTCTAACCATCGATAGCTATGAGCCCGGCGCCTACCAACAGGAGGATGCCATTATCGCACAAACCTTCGCAGATGAGGCAGCGATTGTGATTGAGAATGCGCGTTTGTATGAGAAGGCCCACCAGATGGCCACTTCGGACGGTTTGACCGGTATTTTTAATCGCCGTTATTTTTATGAAATTGCCAAGAAAGAATTTGAGCGCAGCCAGCGCTACAATACGCCCTTATCGACCATCATGATCGATATAGATCATTTTAAATACATAAATGACACCTATGGTCATGCCGCCGGTGACCAGGTTCTAATCCAATTTGTTGAAAGGATGAAGACTGAACTTCGCAACACTGACATTTTGTCACGTTATGGCGGCGAAGAATTTGCAATCTTGCTGCCCGAAACAGACAGTGAAGAAGCTTTTCAGGTTGCTGAGCGTTTACGCACTGTGGTTGCCAAAGACCCATTTACGCTTCAGGCTGCCAAACCCTATATCACGATCAGTTTAGGTGTGGCAACCAATGAGACGGATGTTGCCTTGCTGGATTTGTTGATTGACCGTAGCGATAAAGCTTTGTATGAATCAAAACAATTCGGCCGCAACCGGGTTCGAAGCTGGCGTAGAGTAATCAGTTAAATAAACAAAATTGCGCTGACCCAACATAACTCTTTGTGGTTTTCATGCTATTATTAATTCTATTCATGTGATTTGCCTGTTTTTTTCTTTCCAATAGGGAACAGCTTCCAGAATGCCGATAAATTATAAGAAGTACTTTATTCGCAAGTTACAATTTGAACAGCGAAAAGTAATTATCGAAGAGATTGCAGATTCATCATCTCCCGGTTTTGATTTCTTCCTATTGGTGATCCTTTCGACCAGTATCGCCACTATGGGCTTGATTACGAATTCACCGGCAGTCATCATCGGTGCAATGCTTGTGGCGCCATTGATGTCACCTATCATTGGAATCGGTCTGGCGTCTATTATCGGAGAGGATCAGTTGTTAAAGGGTGCTGTTTCAGCGCTGCTGCGCGGTGCCTTACTTGCGGTTGCTTTATCTGCTTTATTAGCTCTGGTGAATTCATACTTACCTTTCGTAACTTTTCAGGAATTACCAACCGAAATTGTTTCGCGCACACACCCCAGCCCGTTGGACCTGGTGGTGGCATTGGCGGGCGGATTGGCAGCTGCCTACTCCTTAACCGAACCCAAGTTATCAGCCGCATTACCAGGCGTGGCGATTGCAACAGCTTTATTGCCGCCTCTTTGCACCATTGGCATTGGCCTGGCATTACAGCAATGGGATGTAGCCGGTGGGGCGACATTACTATTCATCACCAACGCGATTACAATCGCATTTGCCTCTGCCCTGGTTTTCTTTCTGCGCGGTTTCAACCCCTACAAACCCGGTGGAAATCGAGGTCTGCCATCCAGTTTGAAACTCTCTTTGATTCTTATTTTCCTTTTATTAATCCCCCTGTCCTATTATAGCGTCCAGTTTGTGCGCCAGGCAAGCGAGTTTCGTACGATTAATGCTGTTGTGCAGAAGATTGTAAAGGAGCTGGCAAAAGCAGATTTGATTGAATTGCAAATAAATCGCCTGGAGAGCAATCTTAATCTGGAAATCACTATTCGTACCAACATTCCACTTCGTTATGAAGAGGTTATCGCCCTCCAAACGAAAATTGTTGAGGAATTGGCTCAGCCCGTGTCTATTCGAGTCCATCAAATCTTTGCCGAGCAATTGGATCCGCTCATTCCGCCCACTGCGATCTTTACGGCCACTGTGACCAATACAACTACGCCCGGTCCTTCTCCAACAAGCACGTTTACAACCACCGCTACCGTGACAGCCTCCGTGACGCCCACTCAGACTCCCTCACCGACCATGACGGCGACTTCTACAACTACCCCGGCATTGGCGCGCGCTTACTTGACATCATTCCCTCTTATGCGCATTTACCAGTATCCGGGTGGTCCGGAGATCGGGTTATTATCCCAAAATCAGATGATCACCGTCCTGCCAGGTGAACGTGTGTTTGATGGCCTGATATGGGTTGAGATAATTGATCAAGATGGTCGCGCTGGCTGGGTACCAAAAATTTATATTAACGTATTGACACCCACCACGGAAGCAAGTGACACGCTGAGTCCGGTTGACCCGTAATTTTTTTTGGGGACAAAGCATTCTTTCTAGAAGAGTATCAGCGCCAAAGTAACAGGTACAGACAATTATTACTTTGGCGCTGTTTTCTCTTACTCTGCTAATTTCAAAATATCGATCATATCGCTCAGTGATTGAATATGGATATATCAAAAAAATGGTATGATGGCAGGCACTCAAAATACCGGCTTCTTATACCAGATTTCTCAGGAGTTATCGTATTTTTGCAGACGTTGGCTGATTGATGATAGCTGGGATTCTAACCATCCCTTTTGTTGCTCCAGGAAAACCTTTTCATCATCCGCTGAAGGCGCTATTGGGAATCTGCCCCAATCAGCACCACCTCCGCGACGAAAACCACGACCTCTGCCCCAGCCGGCCTGTCCGCCGCCGCAAGGCCCCATTCCTTTTCCAAATGACCCATTTCCTGCAGGGCCGGTACTATCGAAACCTGGCATAATAAATCTCCTTTTATTTGATAATTATCTTCTATTGAATCGGTTTGGGCTTCTACGTCCGAATAAGCGCCCAATGGAAGAAATCCAGCTGCGTGAACCCTGGCGAGTTGGTTGATCGGTTTCTCCTGATAAGGATTGATTGGTGTTAATCCTGGTTGGATTACACTTTCCCATCCCTCGTCCGGTACGGGATCCCATCCCTTGTGGTCCAGATCCATCTCTAGCGGGCATTGAAAAACTCCTTTCTTAGCTCTTAATTCTTGAGAGCAAATCCACGATAAGCTCCTGATTTTTTTCCAGCTCCAGCTGCCAATTTTGCAGGGCTTCTTCTCCGATTTCTGTCAAATGATAAGTTCTTCTGGGCGGTCCTTGGGTCTGATCGGTTTCCCAAACAGATTCGATCCACTCCAGACCTTCCATTTCTCTTAACGTCCTGTAAACAACACTTGGATGCAGGGTGGCTATCCCCAATGCGTTTAAATCAGTTAACAGGGTATATCCGTGTCTTGGCTGCTCTTTGATTAAGATGAGCAAAGCAGGCTCAAGCAAGGAAAATGTGAGTGGTGAATGTCGATTCCCACGATTCGAACCACCTCCAAAGGCCCAGCCTCTTCGATGTCCTGGCATAAAATCACCTCAAAAGAAAATTTCTACTTTTAGAATAACTCGCTATTCTCTATTTGTCAATAGTTATTGAGAGAATATTCTCTTTATCATCTATGTCATGGTTATTGAATGACGTTTATCACTTTATTAGTACAAAGCCACAATATATTTTACATTCGTACTATAATTTTAGTAAATCATTATTTTAGAGGAGCATATGACAACAAAATTAATAAGCATAGATGCAATACAGGTAGATGGGTTTAAGATTGAAACGAAAATGAGACAGCATGTAGCCTATGTTGATCAGCCGCCGGCAGGTGGTGGGACAGATTCCGGGCCGACGCCTTTGGAATACTTGTTTGTTTCATTAGGTGGTTGTATTGTCACCATTGGGCATATTATTGCAAAACAAAAGCGTTTACCGGTGCGCAAAATTGAAGTGCATGTAGAAGGCGAAGTTGATACGGATGTGTTCATGGGTAAGAACAGCGAAGATCGGGCTGGGTTTACCACCATTCGGGTTTACACAAAAATTGATGCCGACATGACCCAGGCAGAAAAAGAAGCTTTTCTGCAGGAAATTGATCGGCGCTGCCCAATTTCTGACAATATTCAATATTTGTCGCCAGTTGAGTTTATTGTGGAGTAAAAAAATTAATATTCCCCCTTCCAATCCATCTAAACTATTAAAACAGACCCCCGCAGAATTATTAGTAGGTAAAAGGCTAAGAAAATTACGAACCCGGCGGGGATATTCTCTGCGTGCTTTAGCGGATCGAAGTGGGTTAAATGTCAACACACTCAGTTTAATAGAAACTGGAAAATCTTCTCCTTCGGTAAGCACACTACAGCAATTGGCCCTCGCATTGGAAGAGCCAATTGCCTCTTTTTTTGAATCAGAACCGTTGCAAAAACGGGTTGTTTTCACACCGGCCAGCCAACGCCCCTGGGCGGCTTTTGGCAGCACACAAATGCAACATCTCGGGCGGGAATATGCGGGTAATGCCATGCAACCTTTTGTGGTCACTTTAAAACCTGGTATGGGAAGTGGCGATCAAATGATTGTCCATACGGGTCACGAGTTTGTATACGGCCTGAAAGGGCTGGTTCATTATCAGGTTGAGCAGGATGAGTTTTATTTGAACCCTGGAGATAGCCTTTTATTCGAAGCCCACCTGCGTCATTGCTGGGAAAACAAAGGAGAGGATGATGCCCAAATTCTGCTCATTATTCATCCTGCTGATGAAAGGGAAGAACCGGGTGGAAGACATTTTTAGATGAAAACGATGAAAAAGGAATAATTTATGAAAATTGCTGCGATAACCGAAGATGGAAAGACAATCAGCCAGCATTTTGGCAGGGCACCCTATTATTTAGTGCTTACCATTGAAGAAGGAAAGATTGTGGATCGCGAAATGCGCGATAAAATGGGGCACACCCATTTCCGTGACCAATCCCATAGCTCAGAGCCGAATAATGCTGGCCATGGAACGGATTCAGTGTCACATGCTAAGCATGTCAGTATGGCCGATGCCATTGCTGACTGCAAGGCGTTGTTATGTGGCGGCATGGGTAGAGGCGCATATGAAAGTATGCGGGGGTTGAATATCCAACCTGTTGTAACCGATTTACACGATATCGATAGGGCTGCCCAGGCATATATCGACGGGAAATTGGTTGATCACACCGAATTGCTACATTAGGAATAAGTACTTTGAAAGGAGGAGTTTCTGAATAAGGTAGTTTATAAGCGGTCTTTATTTCACTATGTGCGTGTTTAACTAAAAGCTTTGATTCAAGGAGGTTGATATGACAGCTTTTACAATCACTCCTGCCGAAAAAGGTATCTTGCGTTGCAGACACAGCGGAACTTTTTCATCTGAAGATGTGCAATCCCTGGGAAAATTCCTGGAAGACTACAAAGGAAAACTACTGGTCGATCTTAGTGGAACATCGGTAGAAGAATGCCTAAGAAACATAAAAAATTTCCGACCCATGATGCCTACTGCTGCAATATTTGGTGCTCCCATTGGCCAGGAAGTGTTGGAAATCTCTGAAAGTTATTATGAAAAAGAAGTACGTTTCTTTGAGAGCGAGGTGGATGCGTTGGTCTGGTTAAGAGAACAATAGGTAACCTCCTTTCTGCTTTTTTCTCCCTGTTTACAAAGAACCCTTATTCTGCTTTCACATCCAATATGAGCAGAAATGTGTGAGTATTGTGAATTGACAGTGCATTGATCATGAAATCAATCGTTCTTTCTGCTCAGTTGTTTTGCATTGTAATTTTGACAGCCATCTATCCAGGGATGGTGATAAGAGAAAAAATGTTATTGTTCGGACTGCCGGAAAATCAGTGTTGAATTGGAATATCAATTTTGTGTAGAGAAGTGTGCTGGTCCCAGGATCTCCAAAGGCTCTAATTCAAAATTTGGGTATGCTGGGCAGTCAAAATAGAAAATCAAAACCGTTTGTTTGCATAATTAATTATTAATCATTGGAGAAACAAAATGTCCAAATTACCAGATGATGTTTGCAAGGCCTGGGATAACCATGAAGGACCGGTTATCTTGACTACAGTCGATGAAAAGAATATCCCAAATGCAATCTATGTAACCTGTGTCAGGAAATATGGTGATGATACACTTGTAATTGCGGACAATTATTTCTTTAAAACCCGGGCAAATATTCTGGCTGGATGCCAGGCAGCATTGCTTTTTATCACGAAAGAAGGGAAATCGTATCAGATTAAAGGCAAAATCGATTATTTTACTGATGGTCCACTCTTTGAGGATATGAAACGCTGGAATTCCCCCCAGCATCCGGGACATGCTGCGGCAGCCTTGAAAGTGGAGCAATCTTACGCAGGCGCGAAGAAATTGGTTTAAATTACAAGGTAAGGTTAGAAAAAAAGGAGGATGAATGATCTTATTCATATCTGCTAGACAACCACAAATAGATGGTGAAGTCGATGAACGGTTTGGACGATCACCATGGCTGGTAAGATACGATACAGCCACAGACGCTTGGGAAGCATTTCCCAATCCGGGGGCCAGCCAATCACGTGATTCAGGAGCAGACGCAGCCAAATTTGTAGTCGACCAAAAAGCTGACGCGATCATCAGTGGTGATTTTGGGCCGCATGCGGTCAAAGCACTTAAGGCAGCACGTATTGCGCTTCATTTATTTACCTATGAGGTGACGACCATTCAACAGGCGATTGATGCATATAAACAAAAGAAACTGCCGGCTTTGAAAAGATAACCGTACAGGTTAAATTTGCGAAAACGCTCAGTCATCGTATGCATACAAAGTATGCATACCAAGAATGGGAAGTGGGTTAAATGCCTCAAATGAAGTGATTAAATTTATCTACCAGATGAGTCAAACCGCTTCAGTACCCGGTAATATAAGACGCATTTTGTTTGAGCACTCCATACTGCTCAATCTTGTCGAATAATTGTGATTGCATTGACGGTATTTCTTTGTTTTGTGTTTTCAGGTGGAGAAAATTTTCGAAGCAATGTCTGGCAGCTGCCATTGTCGATGAACCTGATCGCATAGCAAATAACGAAAAGAGAAATTGATGATTGCTTTTGGTCCTGTTCCATCCCGCCGTTTGGGGTACAGCCTGGGAATAAACCATGTTTTTCCCAAGCATTGCTCGTATTCATGTGTCTATTGCCAGGTGGGAAGGACGACATCTCTGGAAACTACTCGGCGGGATTTTTATCCGGTGGAAAGAATTCTCCATGAAGCTGAAATAAAAATTGTGGAAAGTGTTAAGGCGGGCAATAATATTGACTATCTGACCCTGGTGCCAGATGGTGAACCAACCCTGGATATCAACCTCGGTAAACTTATTGAGGGTCTCAAGTCATTTGGAATACCTGTTGCTGTAATTTCAAATGCTTCCTTAATCGATCATAAAGAAGTTCAAAGCGAGTTGCTTCAAGCCGATTGGGTTTCCCTGAAGGTTGATGCAGTGGAAGAAGCGGTCTGGCGCAAGATTAATAGACCTCATCTGCGTCTATCGCTGGCTGCCATTCTACAAGGTGTGCGAGACTTCCGCAGTATATATGCGGGAGAACTGGTAACCGAAACGATGCTGGTATCCGCAATCAATGATAGTGAAACAAATATTGGAAACTTATGGGCTTATCTTTTGGAATTGCAACCAACAAAGTCTTACCTGTCTATTCCAACCCGCCCGCCGGCCGAATCCTGGGTAAAGGTCCCTCCTGCGGAAACGCTGGCAACAATTTTAAAAACTTTTTCTGAAAAGGTTCCCTTTATGGATTTGCTTTTTGAAGAGGAAACAGGGGATTTTATCTCCACCGGAAATATCAGCGAGGATATACTAAGCATAACCTCCGTCCACCCCATGCGCGCAGAAGCGTTACGTCGGATGGTTGCCCGGGCTGGAGAGCGCTGGGCAGTTGTCGAGGGTCTTCTGGTACGAGGGGAGATTACCTGTATCAACTATCGTGAAGAAATATTTTATTTTCGAAATTTTCACGGGTAGATAATTTTTGAAGCAATAATTAGGAAGGTATTCATTGGAGAATCGAGAGAGCATAAATATGGACTTACACCTTATTAATGGTTTTTTGGGCTCTGGGAAAACCACTGCCATAATCGCTGCTGCCAAAGAAATGATTCAAGCAGGCAAAAAAGTTGGAATCGTCACAAATGATAAGGGTCAATTTCAAGTTGATACGGCTTTTTTTCAATCCAATAACATTGCCACCAGGCAGGTGACCGGTGGATGTTTTCGCTGCAGTTTTTCTGAATTTGAGGATAAAATCTCCCAATTGCAGGAATCAACTTTCCCGGATGTTATATTTGCAGAGTCAGTGGGTTCCTGCGTTGATCTGGTCAATACGATTTTTTCACCACTTCAGCAAAACGATAAGTTGAATCTTGATAAAATGACATTCTCTGTTTTTGTCGATATTCGTCTCTTCCAAAGATGGGTGCATAATATTACTTTGCCTTTCAGCGAGAGGATTATTTATTTGTTCCGTAAACAAATTGAGGAAGGCGAATTCTTAATCCTGAATAAATCTGATTTATTATCGCGGGATGAGCAAAAAGATGTATTATCCATCGCAGCCAGGAAGTTTCCTGAGAAAGAGATTTTTCTGCAAAATTCCCTGGATCAATCTGGTGTCCAGCCCTGGTTAAATGGACTGATTCATCAACAACCAGTGAAGGCTCAGCCAGGATTCCTGGTCGATTACCCAATGTATAAGGGTGGAGAAAAAGAGATGGCATGGTTCGATCAGAAATTTGTTATCAACTCACTTACACCAGAAGCTTTCAAGCCGGCATTAATAAAATTGATCACTCTTTTGCTTGCATCCTTGCAAAAAGAGGAAGTCTTTATTGGTCATATCAAGCTTTTTTTGTCCAGCGCTGAGGGAGGAACGAAAATAAGCTTTACAACCGCAGATTTTCTCGAGCAACCAGGTTCATTGAAATGGCAGCATTCCGTACCGGAAGTAAGTTCGACATCGCTCAATGTGATGTTAAATGCGCGGGTTGCGATGAAAGCTGAGGATTTTGTAAAAATCGTAAAGCATGCCATTCACGCGTTGGAGGTTGACCCTCAAATTCATGTTCATTATGAGGAAGGCTCCTCGTATAACCCGGAAATGTCCATGAATCGACCGTGAAAGGGATAAGGTGACACAATGGAATTATTAAAAACACTTTTGGAGGCATTACCCGAAAAACCAATTCCGATTCGTAGAGTAGTTATCGGTGTGCATTGGACACTTGTGTGCAGTAAGTATTGCGGCCTGGCCTCCACCATGGTCGGAGAAGGTCCGCATGGACATTCCCGCGTCAGAGATGTGGGAAAACTGGAGCAAAAAAGTGCGCAAGAATTGGCACAATGGGTTCTTTCAGATACGTTGTTAGAGGCCAGTATTGGGATTGCAGCCATAAATTCGCTTCTGGAAGTCAAGGAAAGCCAGATGGAAACGGTAAATGCCTCAGAAGTGATTGCGCGTAAAAGTAAAGGCAAAAATTTGGTTGTGGTCGGGCATTTTCCATTTGTTGAGCATTTGAGTTCAATTGCCAGAAATTGTTGGGTGATTGAAAAACGTCCCTATGGGAATGACTTTCCGGAAGATACAGCCAGGCAATTTATTCCACAGGCGGATGTGATTGCCATCACCGGGACTGCTCTTATCAATCACACCATGGAGAATTTACTCTCCTTGTGCCCATCGGGTTCGTTGATTATGGTTTTAGGTCCCTCAACACCTTTAAGCCCGCTCTTCTTTAAATATGGAATATCATTTCTTTCCGGGGCGAGGGTCATGGATGAAGAAGCCGCGATCAAGACTATCCAACAAGGAGCCAGTTTTCAACAGGTGAACGGGGTTCAGTTAGTCACAATGTCGAAAAATGATTAAGCAAGTGCGGGGGATGTTCGCTGCCCGCTTGACTGATTGAATCGAGGTTTTATCCCGGTAGATTCTTAACGGAAGAACAAGATCAGATCAAAAAGAGTTCCATCGCTATTAAAAAAATTGATTAAAAGAACAAGTGGTTTTGAAATAATATTTGAAAGGAAGCTCCAGGTAATATGGTCACTTTAAATTCTACGACCCAAAAAAGTGATAAGCAAAATGAACAGAACGGGACGTCTCGAAATCAAATAAAACAAGTGATTGGTGTGATTAGTGCAAAAGGCGGTGTGGGTAAATCTTTTGTGACCGGTCTTTTAGCATGTGAATTAAATAAAAAAAACTATCGGGTAGGTATCCTTGACGCAGATATAACCGGCTCCAGTATGCCCATGTTGTTCGGATTGCAAGGCCCAGTAAACGCCGGACAAAACAGTTTTGCACCGCTTGAGAGCCAATCCGGGATTAAAATTATCTCAATGAACCTGCTTTTTAAGAATGAAGATCAATCAGTGATCTGGCAAGAATCAATGGTCGCTGAAGTTATCAATGAGCTTTTCAGCGAAGTTGAGTGGGGACCACTGGATTACTTATTAATCGATATGCCTCCGGCAACTTCAGAAACAGCCGTGGAGATTCTGCAATCGCTGCCTTTTAAAGGTGTGATTATCGTAACGACCCCGCAAATGTTAGTCAATAAAATTGTAAATAAAGCAATATCAGTTGTGCAACGAATCGGCATTCCGGTCCTGGGAATTGTCGAAAACATGGCCTATTACCTAAGCTATGCGGGTGGGGAAAAACAATATATTTTCGGACAATGCCGGGGCGCATCACTGGCGATTATGGCAAAATCGCCCTTGTTGGCCCAAATTCCATTAGATTCCCCCAGCTCCAAATTGTGCGATTCTGGCAAAATTGAAGAAGTAGCGATGGAAGAAAGTACAGAGATGGTGGATACTTTGTTGGAATCGCTTTCGGATTTTAACGAGAAGAAGACTGCAACTTTAACTGAATCAAAAAACGCAGGTCTGAAAAGCGCTTATTTCGGGGGGCAATGGGTAGTGGAAGAAGATCAATGGAGCAATTACCGGTCGCCCTCACTGGTTGCTCCGTTGCGCAAATCATTTTCTGAAATTGCCCTTGCCTTAATCCGCAGTAAGGAAAACGTGGGCGTGTTGGAGAATCCTGATGCTCAGGGACATTTTTTGGGCAGCTGCGGAGATCGCATGCAAGTTGACCTGCAGATTGAGGCAGGCAAGATCTCAGAGGCGAGATTCATGGCGGATGGATGTGGGGCTACATTGGCTTGTGGCAGTATGATCACCAAAATTGCGCGTGGAATGACGCTGAATCAGGCGACGCAAATTACTGCAGAGAGTTTATTGACCGCGCTGGGTGGTTTGCCAGAAGATCATGAGCACTGTGCTGAGCTGGCTGTAATGACCTTGCGGGACGCGGTAATAGATGCCGTTGAAGGGCATCGCAGTCTGACCAGGTAATGGTTGAAAACGGAAAGAATAATCGGGGTTATCAGGTTGCTGCGAACTAAGAACCCGGGAGATGCTGTGTTTGCATTATTCAAGCATGGTGCTTGATTTCCAGGCTTTTTACTTACGATACGCCTGCTTGCGACCATTTTACTCAAAATAGTCATTATTTCATGGTAAAGTTAACCTGTTTTTGTAAGACGAGTGGAAAGGTGCATAATGGTAAAAAAGACCATCTTAATTACTGGTTCAACAGATGGTATTGGCAAGCGATCGGCAATTGAATTGGTGAAGCTGGGGCATTGTGTCTTGATTCACGGGCGCAATCAGCAGAAATCCGAACAAGCCGCTGAAGAAAT
The DNA here is from genome assembly GCA_038329785.1 of Anaerolineales bacterium. GTDB lineage: Bacteria > Chloroflexota > Anaerolineae > Anaerolineales > Anaerolineaceae > UBA6170. The sequence goes on from JBBQNI010000020.1 coordinate 22,439, forward strand.
CCATGCGGATTTTCCTGGCAGTGATGTTGACATCGTATATGCAGATCTTTCGTCTCTGGCGGAGATCCATAACCTGGTGAAACAGATACAAAACAAACATGCCAATCTTGATGTGTTAATCAATAATGCTGGTATGTTTCTGCCTACCCGCAAGATGAGTGTGGATGGGTACGAAATGAATTTTGCGGTCAATTATTTGGCTGCCTATTTGCTCTCAATGCAACTCTTGCCTTTAATGAATCAAAAACCTGATTCACGAATTGTCAATGTAAGCTCGGTTGCTCACAAACGCGGCCGACTCAATTTTTCAGACCTGCAATCCCAAGAAAATTATGACAGCTATAAAGCCTACGCTGATTCAAAGCTGATGCTGCTGTATTTGACGTATGAAATGGCTGATCAGTTTTCAGTAGAAAACATCAGTGTGAATGCACTCCATCCTGGTGTGATCTCTACCAAACTCTTGCTCCAAGCCTTCAATATGAAGGGGGACGATGTCGCTCTGGGAGCTGAAACCCCGGTTTATCTCGCATCTTCGCCTGAGGTTAAAAGAGTTACAGGAAAGTATTTCGATAAACGCAGAGCCGTACCTTCTTCCCGGCTTTCTTATGAGCTTGAGATACGACAGGAATTGATGGCGCATACGCGTGATCTTGTCCAATGATGGTACGAAGGGTCACAATATAGCGAGGGTTGTATTGAAAATTGACAGCCTGAAGTTGTGCGCTTATACTTCGGCTTAATGAAAATCATTTTCAATAAGGAATTGCTGCGTGATGGTTAAACATAATAAATCGCTTGTGATATTCTCCGCATTGCTTGTTTTTCTGGTGTCAGGCTGCCAGTTTGACAAGCAAATGCTTTCAGAGAAGCCTATTATAACGGTCAGTATTGTCCCGCAGCAGTTTTTTGTGGATCGCTTGGCGGGAGATTACTTCGATGTTAATGTGATGGTTCAGCCCGGTCAGAGTCCCGAGAATTACGAACCCACACCTGCACAAATGGTTTCGGTTTCAAGTTCCAGGGCGTACATTTTGATCGGGGCACCATTTGAAAAAGTATGGGTAGACAAAGTAAAGGCTGCCAATTCGCAGCTACTTTTTTTTGACAGCTCCCAGGGAATAGAACGAATCTCCATGACAGAGCATCATCACGATCAAAGTGGTGAAGCTCTGTCAGCTACCCCGGCTGCGCAGGAAGCAGACCCACACATTTGGACATCCCCCGCGTTGGTGAAAATTCAAGTGCAGAACATTAGCCAATTCCTACAGGAGATTGATCCTGCCCATGCTGAGGAATATAAAGGAAACCTGGCCTCTTTCCTGGCTGAAATTGATCAGCTTGACCAGGAAATTCAAACCCTTTTAGCTCCCGTTACGCAGCGGCAATTTATGGTCTACCACCCCACCTGGGGTTATTTCGCAGAGCAATACGGTTTTACCCAAATAGCAGTCGAAGGTGGTGGAACCGAACCCAGTGCGCAGGAGCTGGCAGCGATTATTGATGAAGCCCGTCTTGACCAGGTCAGGGTAATTATTGTCCAACCTGAATTTAGTCAGCGATCGGCGGAAACCATTGCCCGCGAAATAGGTGGCAGTGTTGTTGCGATCAGCTCCCTTGAGTATGACTGGTTTGCAACCATGCGTTTTCTGACTTCGACCCTGGCTAAGCCTTCAAATTAAATGTCCAACCTTATGGTGATTATTGAGACTTATTATGAACACTAAAAACCCAAACCCTGTGATGATTGAAATTAAGAACTTGTGGGCTGGGTACGAACACGAGTCGGTGCTAGAAAATATTAATTTCACTGTTTACGAGGGAGATTTTATTGGGCTGATTGGTCCAAATGGAGGAGGAAAAACGACGCTGATCAAGGTTTTGTTGGGATTGGTAAAGCCCGATCGCGGAAGTGTGACCATCAAAGGCCTGCCTGTTGAAGAAGGTCGCAAATTCCTTGGCTATGTTCCCCAATTGGTGGAGTTTGATCATCAATTTCCTATCCGTGTTTGGGATGTTGTTGAGATGGGCCGCCTGGGATTACGCGGATTATTCAAGCGTTATTCCAGTTTAGACCACCAGAAAGTGGAGGATGCTCTTCGGGCAGTAGAAATGTTGGATTATATGCGCAAGCCGGTAGGGGAACTTTCCGGTGGGCAGCGTCAACGTGTATACATAGCGCGGGCACTGGCCTCCGAACCGGAGTTGTTAATCCTCGATGAACCCACCTCCAATGTTGATCCACAGGTAAGTAATTCAATTTTTAGCTTACTTCACCAACTTAATGAAACCATATCAATATTGTTGATCACACATGATATGAGTGCTGTTTCTTCATACACAAAAACTATCGGATGCATCAATCGTAATCTGCACTACCATGGTGAAAAAGAATTAACTACTGAGATGATTGAGGCTACTTACCAATGCCCTGTCGATTTGATCGCACATGGCTTGCCCCACCGTGTACTCCCCAGCCATAGTGAGGTGATTGAATGATCAACTCCTTTATCTCTGCCCTCCAATACGATTTCATGCGCAACGCACTGGCTGCCGGGTTGTTGGTCAGTATTGCCTGTGGCATAATCGGTACCTATGTGGTGGTGAAACGGATCGTCTTTGTCTCTGGTGGGATTGCGCACGCGGCCTACGGGGGAATAGGCATGTCGTATTTTTTTGGCTGGAATCCAATTGCCGGAGCCATTATTTTCAGTCTTGTTTCCGCGTTTGGTATGGGCTGGGTACAGCGCAGAACCAAAGAGCGGGCGGATTCAATTATTGGCGTCATGTGGGCGCTCGGTATGGCAATCGGAATCATCTTTCTTGACCGGACACCCGGTTATAAAGCTGATCTGATGAGTTATCTGTTTGGCAGCATTCTGGCGGTTCCGAGCGCAGATTTGTGGTTAATGTTAATTCTGGATCTGGTGATAATCCTTTTAGTGGGGCTTTTCTTTAAAGAACTTCTGGGAGTTGCCTTCGACGAGCAATTCGCCGTTATTTCTAATGTGCCAGTCGATTGGATTTATATGATCTTAATGACCATGATTGGATTCAGTGTTGTGATGTTGATGCGCGTTGTCGGTTTGATCATGGTGATTGCGCTATTAACAATACCGGCGTCCATCAGCGCCATGTTTTTTGGTGACCTGAAAAAGATTATGGTCAGCGCCAGTTTATTGGGCATGATCTTTACAACCATTGGCTTATTTCTTTCCTTTTTCCTCAACCTCACCTCCGGAGCCTCCATCATTCTGGTGGCTGGTGTTGCATACACCCTCGGTTTAATCTGGCAATCCTCACGTAAAAAAATTCAGGTACATTCTTGACTGATTATATTCAGTCAAGAATGTACAAATTAGACCTTATTTGTAAACAATAAAGGAAATTAAGCGGTTCGCGCCTAAAAACTCTAGACATTCATTCAAAAATAAGCTAATGTCCTCCATTAGATAGATGTATTTTGGAAGATTGTAATTCTTATTTTTGTGAGTGAGTGGCTGAATGAATTGGCCCCCCTATTGATGTGCCGTTTTTAGGACGCAGCGGTCTGATTGCACTGGTTGCGTTGCTGCATTTCCCCTTCTTTGTTAATTTTGTGATGGGTGCGCCGATTATTGCTGTCCTCAGTGAGTGGATGGGCAAGCGTACAGGCAATCCGTTTTTCGACCGCATTTCAAAACATTTGGCCAATATGGTCTTTGTTACTGTGGCGGTCGGTGCATTTGGCGGGATTGCCCTGGTAGTCACCAATCTCGGTCTTTTCCCTAAATTCTTCTCGATGGGAGTTTCCTTTTTTTTCTGGCCTTTAATGCTAGGAGATTCTGGCATTTCTGATGGAAGCCATTGGCATCGCCATGTACAAATATACCTGGGATAAATACAAGCACACGACCAGACATTTCATTATTGGATGGATCGGAGCGTTTGGCGCATGGTTGAGCGGTTTTATCATCAATGGGCTGGCGTCCTTTATGTTGACTCCCGGCCAGTGGCCCCAAACCCAAAATGTGATGGATGCCTGGTTTAATCCCTCATTTTTACCCAGCTTTATCCATCGTGGCGTGGCAGCATTTTCGGTTACCGGTTTCTTCATGATCATCTACACGTTGTGGATGTACAGGCGAGCGAAAACTGAAGAAGATCATAATTACGTGCGCTGGTCTTTGCGCTATTCTGGCAAATGGGCATTAATTGTCACAGCCTTACAATTTTTCCCGGGTATGTGGTATTTTACCAGCGTTTGAGCGGGGTACAAGCCTGGCCGCGCCGGAAGGCAGTGTCATTCCCAAGTTATTGAATGGACCATTGACCTTCTACTGGTTTGGCGGCATTATTCTGGCTGCAACCGCCATTTTGCTGGTCTATTTCTTGAGTGTGCAGAACCCAAAGAACGGCTTGCGCAGCTGGGGTCGCCTGGGATTGATCCTCTCTGTATTGCTTATTTTGACTACGAATGCATTCATGGGTTTCACCCGCGAGCGGGCACGTAAACCTTACCTTATTTATGGATCGGTCTACGGCAATCAGTTGCTGACTGATATGATGAAAAAGATGGTTGCCGGTAACGAAGAACCGGCAGTGGTACTGCTCCCACCAGCGGGGATGCTGAAGAGGGGCAGTTAGCCTTTGAAGGCGGCATTTGTTCTGCCTGCCACAGTATTGAGGGTGTAGGCGGAACGGTGAAAGCATTGGATGGTGTTGGGACTCGTCGCAATGTGGAAGACATATTTGGGCTGCTCGCGTCCCCACCGCAGGGAATGCCTCCATTCAGTGGTAGTGACAGCGAACGATCTGACCTGGCTGCTTATTTGTCAAGCCTGAAATAGGAGGAAAATCATGGGTCCATCATTTTCTGCTTCAACAAATAGCTGGATTATCGGCAGCATTGCTGTTCTTCATTTTCTGGTGGTAAGTATCGCCGGGTTGGGACCTTTGATCGTCTATTTGATGGAAGGTGCCGCACTCAAGAAACAAAATCCGGTTTCAAAAAAGCTGGGTAAACAAATATTGACGATTGTGGTTGAACTGGCTGCAGTCAGTGGAATTCTCGGCAGTGCCGTTGTGGTCGCACTGGTGGGTCTGCGACCCATGCCGATCACCCTGGTGTTCAACATTTTCTTCTGGTTTATTTTTGTGCAACTGATATGCTTCATTGCCGGTCTTTCTTTTGTCTTTGCCTATTATTTCAGCTGGAACAGTGACAGAAAGAACCACCGTCTTTGGGGATTGTTAGCCTCCATCTTCCCGCTCATTCCCTATGTGGTTTTTTCGGCAGCCGTCTCGTTTATCACCACGCCTGGCCAATGGCCGCTTGGCGGCAATGTCTGGCAGGCAGTTTTTAATCCCTCGATGCTCGTTTCACTTATCCACCGTGCCGGAGCGGGGGTTAGCCTTTTGGGAGTATTGATTATTGCCTTGCATATTTTCAAAGTAAAGCGAGCCAAACCTGAAGAGCAGAGTTACCACCAATATGCCTTACAATTTGGCACCAAAATGACTCTACGAGCCCTGGAACTGCAAGTAGTAATTGGTATTGCACGTTACTTCTTTGTCCCAGCGGAGGGAAGAAAGCTGATTTTCGGCGGGTCATCAACAGCTATCTGGGTTATTGGAATTGTGGCCGGATTGGTAGCCTGCTGGTTTTATTTCTCAACAACCGCAAAAAAAATACGCCGAATAGGCTCGCATTTTATTCGGCAGTCTTGATCCCGGTTGTTGTGTCAGTTGCGTTGATGGGCGTCGTCCGGGCAAAAGAGCGTGGTCCATTTTCCATACGGGATGTAATGACCCGTCAGGATGAACTGGTCACACTACCTACCGCTTATGAGGTCTCCGATATCCTGGCTGGCGAATCGATTTTCAAAGATAACTGTGGCGCATGCCACCCGGGTCTCTCTGGCGATGCCTTTGCTCTTGCCCGCCAGCGGCACCCTGATCCCCTTGATCTGGCAACTTATTTACGTGATCCTGCCGCTTTTAACAAAGCCATGCCTCCTTACGAAGGAGTCGATGAAGCAATGAAAATATTGGTAGCCCATATGTTAGATTTACCAATCGATCAGGTACAGGTGAGGTGATAAAGGGATAGTATTTGTGAGTCAAATTATTGTTAGCGATAGGGATATATTAGTAAGTCACAACCAACAAGAAAAAATTTATCAACGTGATGAATTGCCGCAGGATTTCCTGGATTGGCAATGCCAGTCGCGGATAGATTCTTTTAAGAAGATGGCAAGTATCTCAGCAGATTCGGTGAGGGCGATGCCGGCCCATTTGCCTGTTTTGGCCAGTATGGGTGATGAAGAATTTCCCATTAATCTGGCCTCGCGCGGGATCGGTCTTTTACCCAAAAAGGAGTTTCTCCAATATTACTGCGATTTAATTGAGAATGAGATTACCCAAATCAGAGATCAGCTCTGGCAAACAACGCTTTCGCGCCGTGTGGCAGTCATCCAAGGCTTTTATCAATCTCCAGAACAGATTGATCCCTTTCTATTGGGCGGATTGGATATTTTCGAAGGTCAGACCTCAGAAAATTTGCGCGTCAATCCAATCGCTGCCTTGTTATATAGTGGTGAAGCCCCGCAATTTCTCAGCTCCAGATTAATTGTATTGTTCAATTTGTTTACCCCGGGAATTTACATTTTCGTTTTCTTCTGGCAGCGCGCGAATTATTTGCGCGCGATTCTTTCCATGTACATCAGATCCATTATCCATTTGGATACTTGTTTTACCCGACCCAGATAAAAATCAAAACACCCTTTCCAAGGAGATAACATTGTACTCAAAAATTTTTGTAGGGTTGGATGGCTCTTCCTGGTCTAATCTGGCAGCCGAGGTTGCCCTACAAATTGCTGTGAAATCTGAAAATACGGAAATCATTGCCTGCCATGTGTACGCCGCCGAACTGCATCGAGTGCGCTTTGAAGAAATGGAACCCGGTCTGCCAGATCAATATCAGCAGTAAGAAAGGCTCAATCAGCTGCGCGGTACCCACGAAAGCCTGATCTCGGATGGCCTCGAATTGATCTCGGATTCATATTTGCGTGATATCGTTCAATCGGCGCAAGAAAAACAAATAAACGTTCACGGGTTAACCCCTGAAGGCCGTAATTATGCTGTCATGTTAGGTCAGCTTGCCAACCTGTTACCTGATCTGGTTGTCCTGGGAGCCTTTGGGCATGGGTACGTTCCAGAAAGCCGCATCGGTTCCTTGACAGAAAGAATTGTGCTCGGACAGAGTTGCGGCGACACTCAGAGTATGCGCCAACCCTGGGAATTTAAAAGCAAACCGGTTGTCGTGGCTATCGATGGCAGCCAGGAAAGCTACCAGGCGTTATATAGGGCAATTATGCTCTCCAGGTATTTTGAAGCGCCGCTTGAAGCAATCGCCGTTTATGATCCATTTTTTCACGGGAGTGTCTTTAAAGCCATCTCGGATGCATTACCCGCAGAGCAGCAGCAGCGCTTTAATTTCCCGGCTCAGGAACGTTTACACGATGAGATTATTGACCGCGGATTGGAAAAGTTGTACCGCGAGGGATTGGAACGCGCCGTGTTGTTGGCGCAGCAGGAAGGCGCTGAACTCAAAGTGGAGATGCTGGCCGGGAAAGTCTACCCGCAGATCCACCACTACGCAGAAGTTCGCAATGCTGGCCTGGTGGTGATGGGCCGTTGGGGGTTACACCGAGATCCATGTTCTACCATCGGCTCTAACACACACCAGTTCTTGCGCTTGACAAATCGCAATACACTGGTGGTGAAACCCGCCAGCACACCGCTTGATATTCCGCAAATTATTGAAGAAACTACCAGCACTGTTTCATGGACGGAAGCCGCGGAAGCCCGCATTAAGCGTATTCCGATTTTTGCGCGTGGTATGGCACGCCGCTCGATTGAAGATAAAGCGCGTACAGTGGGATTGACACAGATTGACGAAGATTTTGTCGCAAAAATTGGCGGGTCAATGGGCCGTGGAAAGTGAATCCCAGAGTCCGGTCTTGAACAACCTATTCTGAATCGCCATAGAGCGCTTTGTATTTATTGAGATCAACGGAGGCGATGTATGGTAAATTGCGTCCTTTTTCAGCCAGGTCGAGACCATAGCCCACTACAAAATAATCGGGGATGGAGAAGCCCAGGTAATCGATTTTAACGTCGATTTTGTGGCGTTCAATTTTATCCAACAAGGCACAGGTGCGCAAACTGCGGGGTTTGCGGTCTTGCAATAGACGGCGAATGGTATGGATGGTATATCCGCTATCGACGATATCATCCACCAGTATCACGTCCCAGCCATTGATGGTAGATTTGTGATCCGAATCGATGCGCACAAATCCACTGGAGCTTGTGCCGGCGTAAGAGGAGACTGACATGAAATCCAGGGTCATAGGGCGTTTGATATGACGCATGAGGTCGGTCATGAACATAACGCTCCCTCGTAATAACCCGAGCAAAACCAATTTTTCAGAATCTTTATAATCGTTGGTGATCAATTCACCCAGATATTGGACGCGATTGCGAATTTCCTCTTCCGAGATTATGATCTGGTCGATAAAAGGGTAGGGGAAGGAGTTGGTGGAATCCATAAACGGTTTGCCTTTTTCATCAAAATAGAGTGAAGATGATATTATAAAGCAAAATGAGGGGAGCGAGGGAAGAAGTTGATTGGGTAATTGTTGATTGGTTTGTTTGTTGATTTGTGAATCAGAGTCGTGTTGGAAAATCTGTTTCTTGTTTACTAATTGACATGATATTTTGTGTAACCTAATCTTCAGAATATGATGGTTCGATTACATAAAATGTTTTACAAAAAAGGGGGCTAAAACAATTGGATGCAACGACTTACAATTTGATTATTTTTTGTGTAAAATCTCAATGTGTAAAGGACATAAAAACCATGAGAAAGAATGAATTTCAGTTTGCTTTAGAAAACTTAGAAGTTGGTAACCCGGTGGTGATTGGCACGATTATTCGCCAATCGGGCTCGTCCCCGCGCGGTAAAGGTTCTCGCTTTGTTATGAATGGCAAAGGACAATCCGCTGGGTCAATCGGTGGCGGTATGCTCGAAGAAACGGTAAAAAGATCCTTTGAAAGCAGAACCACGACCAATACTGTGAATTTGATGGAATTTACGCTCTCGGAAAGTGAAGCTGAATCGTTGGAAATGATCTGTGGCGGTAACGTGACGATTCTGGTTGAACCATTAATGCCTGAAGACGCTGATTTGCTTAATTTAGTTCGCAAACTGGTGGAAATTTTGCAGCAACAAAAACCCGCCTGGCTGATCACGCAGGTGCCTGCTGAAGGCGAACTCCTCCCGTTGAAAAAATGTCTCTTAACTGTTGAAGGAGATTTGATAGGTAATCTGGTTCCGGGCTTCAAGGTGCAGGATGGTCAATTGCGTGAGATAGCTTTTGCCGATGATCCAAACCAGACAACCACATTTCCTTCTGGACTGCAGGTACTCCATGAATTAAAAAGTGGGACGGCAAGTTATATCATTGAGCCAGTCGGACAGGTCAGCAAGGTGGTATTGGTGGGTGCCGGTCACATTTCTCAGAAATTGGCTCCGTTATGTAAAATGGTAGGTTTTTATACGGTTGTGATGGATAACCGTTCGCAGTATATTAGCGCCGAGCGATTCCCTGGTGTGGATGAATGTACCGAGCTGCCGGACTTTACCGATGTCTTTCAGAAAGTCAGCGTTGATCGCGATAGTTATATTGTAATTGCCACCAGCGGCCATAGCAGTGATAAACAGGTGTTGGGGCAAGCCCTCGCCACCCAAGCAGGATATGTAGGGATGATCGGATCTCGCCGTAAAATCGAGCTGACATTTGCAGCACTCAGTGCGGAAGGAGTGGATGCTGCACTACTGGCCTCGGTACATACGCCGGTCGGCATTTCCATTGGAGCTGAAACCCCCGAAGAGATAGCAATCAGTATTGTAGCCGAGCTTATTCAGGAAAGGAAAAAAGCCAGGTAAAGCCGTTTCACAACTTATGGGCTGGACGTCGTATCTGGCAACCTGAGCCCGTAAATTCGTGTATAGACTGGACGATCTATCAAAGCTTCCCATTGTCGGGTCGGTTTTGAATCAAGCAGCTCGAAACCCAATTTTGAATACAAACGGCAGGCTGCTTCGTTTTCACTGCTTGTGCCCAGGTGCACACCTTCTACGCCTGCATACATCAACTGATCCAGAAAAATTTGCATCAAGTGGTAGCCGATACCACATCCACGCCAGTTGTGATCCACATTAATATGAAGATGAGCTGGATAACGCTGCAGGTTTACAAGTGGAGTATTTTCTGGTCTTTGTGCCAGACGTAAATTGCGATAGTAAGCCCAGGTTTTTGTGCCAAGCTTATATCTGCCGGTGAACATACGCCAGAGCACCCGTGGTAAGAGTTTATTCTTGGTGGTACTGAGCTGAATTATTGTATTAAAACAACCGGTCAGAAAACCGACCACCTCTTGATCTGTAACAGCCACCCAAGCGTGTTCTGGTTCATAATCGGTGTAATAGGCGTAAAAGTAATCTTGAAAAATGCGACGGTCATCCAGATATTTTTCAATGGGATCGCCAAAAAATGCAGTATCGGCAGCAATTTTCATTAAACTCGGGCGGTCTGCTGTTTCATATGGGCGTATGGAAAGCATGCTGGTTTTTGCAATCCAACGCATTTACATCCCCAGCACCTTGCTTAGTCCGAGATCCATTCTCATATTTTGCCTTCTGCACCTGACCTTGTGAAAATTTGGCGGTGATACATAACGATACCTCCCGCCACAGCTACATTATACGATGGATGTCGCAGCGCTTCGAGACTGATGATGGCATCACAGTCTTGCAGTACGTGGTCAGGCAAACCATTGGCTTCCGATCCGAGCAAATAGATGGCTTGAGATGGGTGAACAAATTGATGGAGAGGTGAGCCACCCATTTCTATGGCTACGAGACGACTGCCGATTGGTCTGTGCAGTAAAAAATCCGCCCAGGTTGGAAAGCTGCGGAAAGGGATTTGCTGAGGTGTTCTGGCAGTATCGCTGCTCTGAGTGTGGTGGGCTTTGCCAATTACAAAAATTCCCGCAGCACCTAATTGAAAGGCTGTGCGCCATAACGTGCCAATGTTTTCCGAATGAATCGGAGCGTAGATTCCAATTTCAAAATAAGCCATACAAAAAGCCCGATCAGAATTAATCTTCAATTATTTTACTGGACGAAGTTAGAAATTACGAACCAGTTATTTGATTAATCTGTTGACTTTCGAACCGGGAAAGCTATTCCTAGGTTGCGTTTTGGCTGCCAAAAACCGCGCAACGGTTGCGGCCTTTGTGTTTGGCTTTATAGAGCGCTTGATCTGCATGTCCTAATAAACCCATGACCGAATGCTTGGGGCTGTTAAGCAAATCAGCTACACCGATGCTGACAGTCAATTGAATGACCTGATCTTCGTAGCGAATTTTCATTTTTTCGACAGTCTGCCGAACACGCTCAGCTACTAGCTGTGCAGCCATTAAATTGGTGTTGGGCAGCAGAATACTGAATTCTTCTCCGCCGTAGCGGCAAAGAATATCGTCCGTTCGCAGTGCATTCTGGATGGCTTGAGCGGCTTTGACAAGTACCTCGTCGCCAGCCGGATGTCCGTAGATATCATTGATCTGTTTAAAATGGTCGATATCGATCATCATGGCACTGATTTCAATTGGGAAATCGGCAGCATTTTCACACCAATGTTCGGTCAGAGTAAAGAAATGCCGCCGATTGAACAAACCTGTCAATGAATCGGTAGTCGCAAGAACTTCAAGCTCAGCCTGGCTCTTCATTCGTTCCTGAATTTCATGGCGGAGTTGGTGATTACGGCGATTAATCAGCTCTATTTTTTGAGAACTCTCGAGATTGCGTAATTCAGCGGAAAAGGCCTGCAAGGAAAGAAGCTTGCTTTCCTGAATGAAAATTTCGAAAAACTCTGTTGCAAGTTTATAAGATTCTTGCGCTTTGTAGGTTGTTGCCAGCTCCCAGGCAATTTTAGCCTGCATGCTATGGCAATGATGAGTAGAGGCCAGGATATAACCTTGCTGCCAGGCGGATAAAGCAAAATCGATATTCTTTTGTTTGAAATGGATGTTTCCCAAACCGAACAAGGCGCGCAATCGCTCAAAGGGATTCCCTGCGGTTTGAGCAGCCTGCAATGCCAGCGTATATTTTCGCAAGGAACCATTAATCTGGCTGTTGGCATATAGCAGATCCCCGAAAGTATTCAAGCCGGCTGCCACAAGAATAGGGGCTTGTGTAATGTTGCACGCCTGAATACTTTTTTGGATGGATTCCAGAGCCTCGGGAAACTCATCTTTGGCTGCATAGGTTTCCGCCATCCAGCGAAAAGTGAGAGCTAAGTGCACATCACTTTGTAGATGACGCTGCATTTCAAAACTTTTCGTGTAGTAAATCTGTGCCTGGTCAAAATCCTCCAGCAGGTGATAGAGCCTGCCGATTGCCAGATTGGTCTGAGCGATTTCAATTGAGGGAGATGATTTTGCCAGGATTTCAATCGCAAATGGTAAACTTTCCACGTAATTGGGGAATATGCCTGCCTGCTCATAGATAGTCAAGAGCTGACAAAATGCGGGCAGGAAACCAGTGAAATCATTTTCATTTTTACGATCTTCCAGCACTGCCAGGGTATAGGGAAGGGCCAATTCATACTGACTTTTATCTAATAAGGCGGCGCTTTCTCGCTGCAGAAATCCTGAGTCAGCCTGTACGCCTGAATCTACCAGCGTAAGAGCAGGGTTATCACGGGTTTGTTCACGTATCTCAGGCAGTATCGTGCTCATACAAAGGCATCATCGCAACAAAATTTCCTCCCTGGCTACATCGCAACGATTAATAATTGCAAACTTTACTAAAACTTTACGCGGTCGTTAAGCACTGACGGGGGATTTATCAATATAGTTGCAATATTGTGCCAACCCGGTGAAGATGGCAGCTTCTTTATAGTGTTGGTCAAATTCTTAATATGTGTTATTTTGCGTAGCATTCAATTGCGAGACCAACTTATTGGGTTTGGCCGAGAACAGGATAAAATTACTTTTGCACTTTCAAGAGAGGTAGAGATCTCAGCACTTTTTCTGCTGGAAAAAAGTAATCTCGATAAAGTAGAATGATCGGTGGTAGGCCAACATGGAATCAAAAGTTTTCGAAAACGTCTCTAAAGCACTGCAATTGCGGAAAGATACATTCCGTAGCGCTGAAACCAATGCCTTCCGTCTGTTCAATGGATTTTTGGAGGGTTATCCGCACCTGGTTCTTGAACTTTATGCGAACACGTTATTGATCCATGACTACAGTCCACTTGCGAATTTGGATTCCCTCTCGTTAATGAAAATTGAACAGCTTTGCCGGAGAGAATTCCCGATTATTGGTGCTTGTATAATAAAAAAGCGCTTCTCTCCAGAAGAAAATCTGAGGAGGGGAATCCTATTGTCTGGGAATTCATCCGCCAGTCAAATTACGGAAAATGGTGTGATCTATGCCGTCTCCTTGCAACGCCACCAGGATTCCAGCTTTTATTGTGATACACGCCTCTTGCGAACCTGGCTTAAGCAGAATATGAACGAAAAATCCGTAATAAATACATTTGCTTACTGCGGAAGCCTGGGTGTAGCCTCACTGGCGGGAGGAGCAAAAAGAGTCTTTCAGACGGATTTAAACCCTGATTTTCTACAAATTGCCCGCCAATCGACTTTACTCAACGGTTTTCAATCGGCCACTCGTGATTTTATTACAGGAGATTTTTTCCGGGTGATTGCAAATATGAAGCAGCAAGATCTGCTCTTTGATTGTGTAATTCTTGACCCACCCTTTTTTGCAGAAACCACTGCGGGTAGGGTTGACTTGCTTGCTGATGGAGAGCGCTTGATCAATAAAGTTCGTCCGCTCGTGGGTCATAATGGACACCTGATCATTGTAAATAACGCTCTTTATCTGCCAGGCAGGGATTTTTATGCTTCCTTGCAAGGCTTATGTCAGAGTGGATATATGACATTGGAACAAATTATTCCTGTACCAGAAGATATCAGCGGTTATCCGCAAACAATTCAATCCAGCCTGCCGGTTGACCCGCAACCCTTTAATCATTCCACCAAAATTGTTGTGCTGCGATTGATCAGAAAAGATCAACGGCAGGCGAATGCTTGATGAATTTCTGAATTTACGATCAGGATAATCTCATCCGGTAAAGATTGGTCTCCTGCAGGTTGAAACCCATGCTGCGATAGAGCCGGTTGGCTGCCTGGCGCTCTGAACGTGAGGTCAAGCTGAGCGCTTTGGCGCTTTGTTCGCGGGCATAATCAATTGCCCTGCGGGTCAGTGCCTCACCATAACCCTGCCGGCGGTGCTTCTGATCGACCACAATATCCTCGATCCAGGCATGAATTCCGGTGGGCGTCAGATAGATTGCCAGGGTTAGCATCCCGACGATTTCTTGGCGAGGATCAATTGCGATCCAAATGCTCGTTGAGGCTGATTTGATGATTGCCTGGATTGTCTCAGGTTCTGGGGCTGCACTCTCGGAAGTCAACTGGGGCATTAATTGCTTCATTGCGTGCATGAACTGCGGAGTGCAGTCTGTCAATCTTTCAATCTTCCCGTTCATTCCGTTTTCCTTCTGTAAACCTATTGTTGATGATACTGTTCTAGATGAGAAATGTTTTTTCGATCTTTTTTCATTCCCCATACACCATTTTAACCTTGGCTGAAAAATCGTATTAAGAAATTCGAATAGCACTGTCGTAAACAGAAAGTGATTTTGATTTATACCAGTACACTTTGTTTGAATTGAGTGCCTGGATTATAAACTGGGACGAGCATGCCATGTTGAATAAAGTACGTTGGTTCAATTGACTCTGCAATCTGTTGCATCTTCAGGTGATTGAAGGCACGGATATTGCAATTCATAAACACCAAAAGAGTAAGATAAGTTAGGTAGTCAATTTATGAAAAAATCCCTTCCGTTTATTTTCCTGGTAATTTTGCTGATGATCATTGCCCCCCTTGTACAGGCGCAAGTCTCTGAACCTCCTTTCTTAAGTTATTTTCCGCTAATTTCGAAAGCAGAGCTGGATACATCTTCTCCCTGGGTTGGCCCGGTGGGAGGTCCGGTGGTCAGTTTGGTAAGCCACCCTGGTAACGCCAATATCGTTTTTGCCGGTTCATGGGGAGCCGGAGTCTTCAAGAGCGAAAATGGTGGTGAAACATGGCAGGCAAAGAATACTGGCTTGAACAATCTCTATATCAATTCAATGGCGATTGATCCTTACAATGGCAATATTCTCTATGCCGGCACCTATCGCGATAAAATCTACAAAACCACTAACGGTGGTGAAACCTGGTTTCAGTCCAGCAGTGGCATTCAGACCGGTGCCATTGTTTACACGATCACAATCGACCCGCAAAATGCAGATATCATTTTTATTGGGACACGCGGCGAGAATTCCACCGGGCAGCCTCCCTGGAAAGGAATCGTCTATCGCAGCACCAATGAAGGTATCAGTTGGAGTCCTGTTTTGCAAAATATTTCCCGTTTGGGAGAAGCTATTCAAGATTGGGCATATGATCTGGTGGTAAACCCCAAGAATCACAACATTGTCTTCGCCGGGATGCATGAGGCTGGCGTCTATAAAAGCGTGGATGGTGGCAACAGCTGGTTACCTTCCAACTCTGGAATAAATACCGATATCATTTCAGTGCGCGGTTTATCCATTAACCCTGCCGGGAGTTCCAGTGATGCGCTTTATATGGGGACCTGGCACCGTGATGGTACTTACAAATCAACCAATAATGCTGCCAGTTGGAGCAATTCACCATTGAATGTGAAGGTTTATGATATGGATCTGGATAAGGCAAATCCAAACACCCTCTACCTTGCAAATTTTGATACCAACAATTTTATGGGTGGCATCTATAAAACCAGTAACGCCACCGGTTCATGGTCTTTGGTCGGTCTGGGTAGTGAATCAATCTATACAGTTGTGGTGAATCAAATTCAACATAACCAGATTTATGCGGGTACATTTACGGATGGGGTTTACAAGAGTAATGACAGCGGTGCCAATTGGGTCCAAAAAAGCCAGGGGTTATTCTCTACCAATGTATCCGGAATCGTTACTATTGCGGGTGATGACAAAAAACTGATAGCATCGACATCCAGTAATGGTGTTTCACTTTCGTTCGATCGAGGTGTTACGTGGCAACCAATCAACAGCGGCCTTGGCTCGAAGGCTACCATGGGTTTGGTATCGGATCCGGCCAATCCTAATCACTTGTTTGTGCTAACGAATAATGCCGGGTTATATCGCTGCATGCTCCCCAACTGCGTTTGGAGTGCAAGTAGTGCCGGTCTTCCGACCGCAGCCATTGGCGCATATCCCTTTGCCCACTTTCTTCTGGATGATGCTCAGAAGGAGGAACTCGTCCTGGCAGGCGTGGATGACGAAATCAATCTCGATCCGAAAAGCACAGTTTATAAACTGCTCAATCAGCTTGTGTTTGCACCATCCAATTCTGATATTGCATACCTTGCTACCGAAGGCGGTGGAGTTTTACGTTCCAATAATCATGGTAGTAATTGGGTAAATGCTGGTTTGGGTGGTAAAACGGTCAGGAGTGTGGCAATTGACCCAACCAACCCGGAAGTGCTCTATGCCGTGACCGGTGAGAACAACCTCGTTTATTACACCTCAAATGGGGGTATAAATTGGACGACACTTAATGTTGCTTTTGGTACCTCTGGTTCGCTCTCGATCTCAAAAGCGAATCAAATGCAGGTATATGCAGCAACCAGCCAGGGTGTTTATACCCGAATTGGCGCCGGGGGCTGGGCAGCAATTGGTTTGGGCGGAATCATGGTGAAAACCATAGCCGCACACCCTGAAAGGAATGGTGTATTGGTTGCTGGAACTGAATCAGGTTATTATTTCTCAAATGATAATGGGGCTACCTGGGTAAGGGGTTCAGCGGATCTGTTCAATCGTGCTATACGTACCATCCAATTTGATGATAATAACATTTCACGTACCTACCTGGGCACCAGTACCAGTGGTTCATACCGTTTCTATCTTCCCTGATTACTGAAACTGGTCAGCGGAAATTATTCTTGTTTTTATAAGTAGGTTTTTTTAAATGAATAACAATAAAGTAGGATTGGCTTCTATGTTTTCATTCCATTTTGCCACTGGTTACTGCCTTTTGCGTGATTGAATAAAATGTAGGTTGGGCATGTGCGATAAGCAAAGCACTTCGTTTGCATAACACCAGTACAAAACATAGATACGGAAAATACGAGTGCCCCCCAAAAAAACCGTTCTCATTCAAGCGAGAAATTTTTTGTTTTGCTTAATATTTTGTGTGGCCTGCAAGTGCACGGCCTGCTTTATTGATAGTATGGCGAAACAGTGAAAACAATTCTTGACCCCAGGCATGAACGTTGGTGAGATTTTGCTTCGAATGAAATTCTCAGGAAGGTCTGGATGGTATCATTTTCCGTAGCTCACAGCGGAGCGACCATTTCATTTTTGATTGGTGATTACAAACGGAGAGGTGATGACGACTTAACTGGATGGCGGTAAGCAGCGTAACTTTCTACACTGAAGATGATCAATGCCAGCCAGATGATAGCGAAACCAATCAACTGCTGAGTTGAAAAAGGTTCATCATACAAAAAGACGCCTATCAGGAATTGGATAGTAGGCGCAATATATTGAAGCAGACCAATTGTTGTCAAGGGGACCTTAGGTGCTCCTGACGCAAAGAAGATAAGCGGGATGGCGGTCACAATTCCGGAAACTGCCAGTAGAATGGTAGTTTGTGGATTGATATGCCCAAAAGCACTGCTTCCCTGGAATTCGTTAAAGAGAATGAATCCCAAAGCAGGCAGGAAGACACCGGCCGTTTCTAATGACAACCCTTCAATGGAAGGGAGTGGGGCTATTTTCTTAAGCAAGCCATAGGTTCCAAAAGAAACAGCCAGGACCAGTGCTATCCAGGGCAAGGATCCATGTTCTATAGTTAAATAAATGACACCCAGGCCGGCCATTCCTACAGGGAGCCATTGCAGGCGGCGCAGACGTTCTTTTAAAACGACCACACCCAGGACGACACTGACAAGGGGATTGATGAAATATCCCAGACTGGTTTCGATCACATAACCGGCATTGACACCCCAGACGTATGTAAACCAATTAAGTGCCAGGATTGCGCCTGCGCTAAAGTATAAAAGGACTATTTTTGGTGTCAGCGATCTTAGTAGAGAATTGACTTTTTTGCGATAGATAACAATGATGGTCAAAACGATGAAAGACCAGATAACGCGATGCGCCATGATCTGCGCGGCAGGTGCTGCTTGCAGCAACTTAAAAAATATGGGGAAAAAACCCCACATCGCATATGCCATAAAAACATAAATCAATCCTTTTTTCATTCGTCCTGCCACGACCTTCTTTGACGAAAATAATTGCTCAATGATACCAGAAATCCGGCCAGGAAGTGCATTACGGTGGGTTTGCCATTCGATATGCGGTAGTATAATCAGCCTGAGCCTGCAAAATACCCTTCGAGGAAGACCTGATGAAACCACTCGGCTTTGTGCTGAAATTTGCCAAAAAATATGTCAAGCCACTTATCCTGACCATTTTTTCAATGTTGTTATTGGTCGCTGTTCAATTGATCGTTCCCTGGATTATTCGCACTTTGATCAACACTGTAACCACTGAGGAACTCAGCTCCACCTCTTTTGAGAAAATTAGACAACTGGCGTTAATTGTTCTGGTTTTATATATACTCAAGGCCGGACTGCAATTTGTGCGCTCCTACATGGCCCATATCGCGGGTTGGGGGGTCGTGGCAGACATGCGTAAGCATGTTTATAATCATTTGCAACGACTCAATCTTCGTTTTTATGAAGACAAACAAACTGGCCAGATGATGTCTCGTGTGGTGAACGATACTGACTTGTTTGAGCAGTTGATCGCCCATGCGATTCCTGATGTTTTTGTCAATGTGCTGACCTTTGTGGGTGTGGCAGTTGTGTTATTTAACTTGAACTGGAAGTTAACCCTTCTTTCCATGTTACCCATACCGCTGGTCATTTTTTCATTGAGAATTTATGCTAAAAAGGTTCGACCAGCCTTTGTCTTTCGTCAAAAACAATTAGGCGAATTAAATGCGGTTTTAAATGATAATATTTCCGGAATCCGCGAAATAAAGGCTTTCACGCAGGAAAGCCGATCATCGAGCGTAGTTAGCCGAAAGGTGGAAGATTTTAAAAACTCAAACTTGAGTGCACTGCGCTTGATGGCCACGTTTTCACCATTTGTCGAATTTACCTCCTCTTTGGGAATTTTGATCATTATTTATTTCGGTGGTCGGTTGACTGTGCAAGGCGGCCTGCCGATTGCCGACCTGGTGGCTTTTTTCCTCTACCTGGATCTCTTTTATCAACCGGTGCGCAATCTTGGCAATGCCTGGGAAGCCATTCAGAATGCCCTGGCCGGAGCTGACCGGGTGAGCGATTTATTGGCAGAGGTGCCGGAGTTACAGACAGTAGATAATGCGCTCGCTATCTCGGGTCGCAGTGCCGGGCATCTTTTATTCCAACGGGTAAGTTTCTTTTATCAACCGGGTGAGATGATCCTGGAAGATATTGATCTGGAAATTCCCGCCCAGAGCGTGGTTGCACTGGTAGGACCAACCGGTGTAGGAAAATCGACTCTGGCAAGCCTTATTCCGCGTTTTTATGATGTCTGCACAGGCAGTATCAAGCTGGATGGGGTTGATATTCGCGAAATACAATTGGAAAGCCTGCGGAAACAGATCAGCATCGTGCTGCAAGATGTCTTTCTTTTTTTCGGTTCTGTGCGTGAGAATATATTGTTCGGCGATACCGATGCCAGTGAAGAACAATTGATTAATGCTGCAAAAGCCGCCAATGCTCATGATTTTATTTGCCAATTACCGGAAGGCTATGAGACCATGATCGGTGAGCGCGGCGTCAAACTCTCGGGAGGTCAGAAGCAACGTATTTCGATTGCTCGCGCTTTGTTGCGCGACACTCCGATTTTGATACTGGATGAAGCTACATCGGCAGTTGATACAGAAACCGAATTGCTAATTCAGCAAGCACTGGAACGATTGATGGTCGGGAGGACGACGATATTGATCGCGCATCGCCTTTCGACTATTTACAATGCTGATCAAATCGTTGTGCTGGATGGTAATCGAGTGGCTGAAATTGGCAGTCATCATGAATTAATTGGCAATGGTGGGCTTTACCAAAGGTTGGTCAACGTACAACGCCAATTGCAGAGTGATACAGCTTGAGATTGGTCTAATTAATCAAAAATTCTGGTAGGAAAAAAAAGGGATAGCATCATTAATAAAATAGGGCAAACACCTTATATTTCTTGACATGAATCAATAAAGATGTGTTATACT
Organism: Anaerolineales bacterium; assembly: GCA_038329785.1. Lineage (GTDB taxonomy): Bacteria > Chloroflexota > Anaerolineae > Anaerolineales > Anaerolineaceae > UBA6170. The sequence continues at coordinate 42,939 of JBBQNI010000020.1, forward strand.
CATCAAGCCTGTTATTAGGGCAAGTGAGCAATTGCCGCCGATCCTAATGGAAGCGGCAAATTTATTTTAAGCCGGGAAGAGCCCGGGATGTCAGGATAAGAAGAAGAAAATGGAAAGTAAATTGTATGTGGGTAATTTATCATACGCGACGACAGAAGAAGAATTAACGACTCTGTTCGCCAATGCGGGTACGGTAACCTCTGTAGATGTGATCAAGGATCGCGAAACAGGGCGTTCAAAAGGCTTTGCTTTCGTTCAAATGAGCACCCAGGCAGAAGCAGAGAAAGCCATTAGTTTACTAAATGGTAAAGCTTTAGGAGATCGAGAATTACGCGTATCAATTGCTCGCCCCCGCGAAGACAATCGTGGTGGATTTGGTGGCCAACGCCGCGATGATGGTGGCGGATATGGTGCACGCCGCGGTGGCGGTGGTGACCGTGGTAGTGATCGTGGTGGAAACCGTGGTCGCGGTTCAAGAGATGGTGGTTCGCAGCGCTACTAAAATAACGCTGTTTTCACAAATATCAATTTTTTATTCAATATATAAAGGAAGTTAATAAAATGTCAGAACGTGTAGAAGGTACAGTCAAGTGGTTTAATGGAACAAAAGGTTATGGCTTTTTGGCCCGTGAAGATGGCGCGGATGTGTTTGTTCACTTTTCCGCAATTCAAGGAAATGGTTTCCGCACATTAGAAGAAGGTCAAAAGGTTGAGTTCGTTATCGAACAAGGCCAAAAAGGACCGCAGGCCTCTGAGGTCACAGTCCTCTAAGACTTTAGGAAAGCATGATCATAAACCTCACCCTTGTGGTGGGGTTTTTTTATTTACTGGAAAGTGTTTTTTTACCTGAGGATCGCAACCCGTCTGTTATGAACTGGTTGTTTATCCATGCGTGTAAATATTGTTGTAATCATCCCATGGTATAGTTCGAAACTTTTCCATAGACCAGAGAAATAATTTGCGGGACCTGATACTCTATTCTTACTTCCCACCGGATGCAAAATAAGCTTTGTGAGTTTAGAGGTCATTATTCAAGGTGTGTAAAAAATCAGAAAAAAATTGATTGACGGGTTATGGAATCGAATAATAAATCGCTCACAGGTCTTGGTTTGGTATTTGGAGTGGCGATGGGGGCCGGTCTTGGCATTATCATGGGTAACCTGGCGATCGGTGCCGGAATTGGTGCCGGTTTCGGTTTGATTATCGGGGCAGTCCTGGAAAGTTACGTAACATCTTTGCCATGGTAGACTGGATGGAACTCTATTGAAAATTGAGAACACGATATGAATTTCAACATGTATTGTCTGTGTTTCGTGTTGGCATCTGAGCTACAGCTTATACAAGCGAATTAATGCCTATAAAATTGATCAAAATTCTGTATAATGAATACGGGACAATTTTTTAATTATTTTCGACGCATTTATTACTATTTTTAGTAATTGTTACGAAATCCAAAGCGCCCGCCTGATTTTTGGGAGGAATAATGGTTCGAAACAAGGGAAAGTCTTTCTCTACTCGCATGCTTAAGGCTGCATTTGCAGCCATCTTTTTGCTTGGTATGATCATTCCACCCGCGCCAGTCCAGGCGGATGCAGCCGGGTATGCCCTCTATTTTGATGGGATCAATGATTATGTAGAGCTTCCCTATACCAATATCGTTATGGGTGGCACTACCTGGACTGACACAATGAGCTTCAGTCTGTGGGTAAAACCTGAAGGGTTGGGCACTTGCACAGGTGATGATCCGGCCAAATGCGATTCAATATTTGGGGATCGGCCACGATGGTGGGGTCTTTCACATGGGAGCTTTTCGGATGGAACCAGCCGGTTGAGGGCCTGGAACTATGATGGTAATTTTGATATCATCGTAATACCTTATACTCCGGGAGAATGGGTTCATATTGCTTGGGTGCACGCAAATGGGATGCTGAGTGCTTATAAAAATGGCAACCTTGTTGGATCAGTTGCGAGCGGAACAACTATACAACCACAAACTACCCCGCCATCTTATGCCAGGATGCAAATCGGAGCTGTGATAAATAATAGCAACTTTGACTTCAGTTTTAGTGGTGAAGTTGATGAACTGCGAATCTATTCCAGAGCGCTTACTCAAAACGATATTACCTCAACCCTTTTCAGTGAATTAAATGGAAATGAGCCTGGTTTGCGAGCTTACTATAAAATGTCCAATGGCTCAGGAATTGTCTTAACCGATGATTCAACCAATAGTTTTGATGGCACCTTGAAAGAATGGAGTTTTCCGCCTACAGGCACTCTGCCATTGTGGGTCACCTCGACTGCCTTCAATAAACCACTGGTTAATGATTTTAGTATCACAACCAACGAAGGCACATCTGTCGCTGCTACCTTGCTAGCTTATGGAAATCCATCTTCAGTATTGACTTATACAATCAGTGACCCGCCGCATGGATCATTGACCGGGACTGCTCCTAATTTAACTTACATACCAGATCCTAATTACTCAGGTGCGGATAGCTTTACCTACCAGGCCTGGGATGGCAGTACACCATCTGCCATGGCGACCGTAACCATTACGGTCAATCCTGCTAATAATATCCCCGTGGCGGATGATAAGATCATTAATACCAGCGTAAATACCCCGGTCGGTGTAACGCTGACGGGCTCAGATGTTGAAGGTTCTACTTTAACATTTTCTGTAAGCAGTAATCCTTCTCACGGCAGCTTGAGCGGTTCAACTCCAAATCTGACGTATACCCCCAATAATGGATATGCAGGTGCGGATAGTTTTACCTACACAGCCTTTGATGGGCAGGCGACCAGCCCTCCAGCGACGGTGACAATCAATGTCAACTCAGGTAATTCTCAGATTATAAAAATTTATTTACCCGTGATTATTAAGTAGGGAATGGATACTTAGGAAGACTGTGAAAATACTTGAATATTGATTTATTTTTGTTATGATGAACGTAAATAGATTGATATTTACGTGCATATTTCATAATAGGCAACCATAAAAAATATTTTCACAAAACAAGGGGTTGTATAATGAAAGAAAATAATCAAACTACAAATATTTCTATTTGGAAATTATTCAACCTGGCATTGATTTTAACGCTACTGTTAGCTTTTATAGCACCGGGGAGCGTATCTGCCATCGGTGAAGCTGGCTGGGCACTATCATTTGATGGCGAAAACGATTATGTTAAACTGGGGACCACTGAGGTCATCCTGGGATCTGGGTGGAGAGCAACGAAATCATTCAGTATGTGGATTAAACCGCAAGGCACTGCCAGTGTCT
>JBBQNI010000021.1:0-45989 GCA_038329785.1 Anaerolineales bacterium
GGTGATAATCTGGGCTTACTGCTGCGCGGAATCAACCGTGAAGATATTGAGCGCGGAATGGTGGTTGCCAAACCGAAGAGCATCACCCCCCACACCAAATTCATGGCGGAAGTGTACGTGTTACGCCGCGATGAAGGTGGCAGGCACAAACCCTTCTTCCCTGGCTACCGTCCGCAGTTCTACATCCGTACCATGGATGTAACCGGCTCGATTACCCTGCCGGAGGGTGTGGAAATGGTAATGCCAGGCGATAACGTCAACATGATGGTCGAACTGATTGTCCCGGTTGCGTTGGAGCAGGGCTCCAAGTTTGCCATCCGCGAGGGCGGTCTGACCGTCGGCGCTGGTGTTATCACGAAGATCTTAGAATAATAGGTGGATGAATATGGCGAAACAGCGCATTCGAATTCGTTTGAAAGCATATGACCACCGTGTCCTCGATCAATCTGCCAAGCGGATTGTAGATACGGCTGAGCGCAGTGGCGCTCGAGTAGTGGGACCTGTTCCATTGCCAACCAAAAAAGAACGATTTACAGTCCGTCGCTCGACCTTCATTGATAAGGATTCTCATGAACATTTTGAGATTCGGACTCATAACCGTCTGATTGATGTTCTGGATCCCGATTCAAAGACAATTGATATGCTCATGCGGTTAAATTTACCTGCCGGCGTTGATATTGAAATTAAGATATAGTCATTTTCTAAAAATTAGTAATTGCACATTTAAAGGAAATAAGAAGGGGTTGTTTTTAAGAAAGACACCCCTTCTCAGAGTGTAAGATCGGTGTTACACTTATAAGGTTGCGGGTTTGTCGAGCCCGTGATCGATGGCCGTGAAAGAGTGGTTTTGTGGGCGAACGAGAAAAGATGCGCAGTATCGCAGCAAGCCACTGACTTCATGGTGCTCGGGGATGATGCAGCTTAGCCCAAGTTGACAGTCCCGTCAATCTATAAATAACAAGGAGAAAACTGAAATGTTGAAAGGGCTGATCGGCAAGAAAATCGGTATGACCCAGATTTTCGATGAAAAAGGTGCTGCAATTCCGGTAACCGTCATTGAAGCTGGGCCTTGCTATATTACTCAGGTTCGCACAGTCGAAAACGATGGCTATCAGGCGATCCAACTGGGATATAGTGAGGTAAAACCCAAACGATTAACCGGCGGTCAACTGGGTCACTTAAAGCGGAAAAATTTAAATTTGCCTCCCCTGCGATTCATCCGCGAATTTCGGGTTAAAGATGCTGAGGTAAGTGAAGGTGACAAGTTGTCGGTTGATGTGTTTGTTGTAGGTGACATTGTAGATGTCGTTGGCACCAGCAAGGGTAAAGGTTTCCAGGGTGGTGTGAAGCGCTACGGTTTTCGTGGCGGTCCCAAGACACATGGTCAATCGGATAGACTGCGAGCTCCAGGCTCCCACGGTGCCGGAACGACCCCAGGTCGTGTTTACAAGGGCTCACGTGGACCGGGGCATATGGGCAATGATCGAATAACTGCTCAGAATCTCAAAGTCGTCCTGTTGGATCCTGACCGCAACCTTATTGGAGTGCGCGGTTCAGTACCTGGCTCACGTGGTGGCCTGGTTATGATCAAAGAGGCACGAAAGAACTAAGGGAGCAGTGAGACTATGCAGGTAGATGTCTTAAACATTGAGGGCAAGAAAGTAAAAACAGTTGAATTACCAGCTGCTATTTTTGAAGCCCCTATTAACGTAAACTTGATGCACCAGGCTTTCGTTCGCCAGATGGCAAACGCACGCCTCGGAACGCATGACACCAAAACCCGTCATGAGGTTGCTGGTGGTGGTCGTAAACCCTGGCGTCAAAAGGGCACTGGGCGTGCTCGACAGGGATCAATTCGTGCTGCGCAGTGGAAGGGCGGTGGTCGCATCCATACTCCCCATCCACATTCTTATGAGCAATCCATGCCGCGTAAAATGCGCCGGGCTGCCTTGCGATCGGCACTGTCAGTAAAAGCTTCAGAAAAATCCATTATTGTTGTGGACAATTTGTCTTTGCCGGAAGTCAAAACAAAATACATGGCTGGCGTATTGAATACACTGGTTGGTACAGATAGCGTTTTGGTACTCATTCCCGAAAAAGCAACATTCGAGGAAGTGATCCGCACGACAAATAATTTGCCTGATACCAAAGTGTTGGTGGCAAATTACCTCAACATCCGTGACTTACTGAAATATCAAAAAATCATTTTCCCGCTCGCATCTTTGGATGTAGTGCTGGGATACCTGGGATAGGTAGGAGGATCCAATGAGTTCAATTTACGAAACGCTCCGCCGTCCTCTGGTCACTGAAAAGACAAACTATCTTGTGAATAGTTTGCACCAATACGTGTTTGAAGTGGCAGAAGATGCAACCCGCACGCTGGTAAAAGATGCAGTGGAGCAGATATTCGATGTAACCGTTTTACGGGTAAATATCATCAATGTTCCTGCTAAACGAACCCGTCGAGCTCGAAGTCGTCGCCTGGTTGTTCGTAATGCCGGCTACAAGAAAGCGATTGTTACACTTTCGCCCGATGATCGAATTGCGATTTTTGAAGGGGTTGAATAATGGCTATTAAAGTTTATAAACCAACCACCCCGGGTCAACGCAATAAGACCGGGTATGGTTTCGAAGAAATTACGAAGAGCAAACCGGAACGATCCTTGATCGTTATTCGCAAAGCTCATGCTGGTCGCAACATGTTTGGCCGAATCACGGTTCGCCATCAGGGTGGTGGTCATAAGCAGTACATCCGCCTGGTTGATTTCAAACGAAATAAACCTGAGGTTCCAGCTCGTGTTGCTGCAATCGAATACGATCCAAACCGTACGGCCCGTCTCGCTTTATTGAATTATGCCGATGGTGAAAAACGCTATATTCTAGCCCCGGTAGGTTTAAAGGTTGGCGATGCTGTTATGACCAGTGCCAATGCTGAAATACGAGTTGGTAATTGCCTTCCGATTTCGCGCATACCATTGGGTACCATGATCCACAACATCGAAATGAAGGAAGGTCGTGGTGGTCAGATGGTGCGTTCGGCCGGTACAGCTGCTCAGGTTTTGGCGAAGGAAGGTGATTTTGCCCAGATTCGTCTGCCCTCTGGAGAGGTACGGTTGATCCGTCAGGTATGTTATGCAACGATCGGGCAGGTGGGTAACCTGGATCACAAGAATATCAAATTAGGTAAAGCTGGCCGAAAACGCCATATGGGCATCCGCCCAACAGTACGTGGCACAGCAATGAGTCCCCGCGATCATCCGCATGGTGGTGGTGAAGGACGTCAGCCGATTGGTATGCCTGGTCCCAAGACCCCTTGGGGTAAACCAACGCTTGGCTATAAGACTCGCCGCAACAAGAGCTCTGACAAATACATCGTTCGGCGCCGCTCTGCGGGTAAACGAGGATAGGTTTTTGCTAACTAGGTATTGAGAGGAATAACGACATGTCTCGATCGTTGAAAAAAGGCCCATTTATTGAGCCGAAATTGTTAAAGAAAATAGAGCAAATGAATGCCCGTGGTGAGAAGAAGGTTGTTCGTACCTGGAGTCGTGCCAGTGTGATCTTCCCACAGATGTTAGGACATACAATTGCTGTACATGATGGCCGGCGCCATGTTCCGATTTATGTTACTGAAAACATGGTTGGTCACCGTTTGGGAGAATTTGCGCCAACCCGCACATTCCGCGGTCATGTTGCTGAAAGATCTTCGAAAGGGAAGTAAAAAATGGCAACTGATATTCGTGCAAAATTAAGCAATTTATCGATGTCTGCCCAAAAGGTACGTCTGGTAGTTGATACCGTGCGTGGTAAACCTGTTGTGGAAGCAATCAATACGCTGAAATTCATGACCAAAAGTGCTGCAAAACCAGTTGGAAAACTATTGGTTTCGGCAGTATCTAATGCGGAAGAAAACTTTGGCGTAAGCCGCGATGACCTGTATGTCTACAAAATTACAGCAGATGAAGCCCCTACCCGCCGCTGGCGTCGTTTTGGTGCTCGTGGCAGATTCAAGCCGATTTTACGGCGCTCGTCACATGTTGATGTGATCTTGCGTGAACGTGAATAGCTTCGGGCTGCTAACAGGAATTAGAGGAAATATCAGGAGATAATATGGGTCGAAAAGTACATCCGATTGGTTATCGTCTAGGCATTATTGCACCTTGGCAAGCACGTTGGTTCGCAAAGAACAATGATTACAGTAAATATCTTGATCAGGATTTAAATATCCGCGATATGTTAAAAGATTATTCTGGAAAAGCCGGTGTTTCACGTGTGGAGATTGAACGATTTCCCAGCAAAATTAGAGTGATTGTAAATACCGCAAAACCTGGCATTCTCATTGGTCGTAAAGGTGAAAACGTAAAAAAAATCCGCGCCGATCTAGAAACCTTAACGGGTACAAAAATTGATCTCGATATCAAAGAGATCAAAGAACCGGATCTGGATGCCTATCTTGTGGCACTGAATATTGCCGGACAATTGGAACGCCGTGTGGCTTATCGCCGTGCAATGAAACGTGCCATCAGCCAGGCAATTCGTCAGGGAGCAAAAGGCTGCAAAATTGAAGTAGCCGGCCGTCTGGGTGGTGCTGAAATGGCGCGTACCGTTTGGTTGCGTGAAGGACGCGTTCCTCTGCAGACATTGCGAGCCAATATTGATTTCGCCAGACACGAAGCATCCACGACCTACGGTCAAATCGGCATTAAGGTGTGGATTTACAAAGGCGATGTTTTGCCAGGCGTAGAAGAAAAAGCAGAGCGCACTGAAGGCGTTTATATCAGTGAGTAGAAATCGAATGCTGAATTTATTTTCAGCTTTTACAGAGAGGTAATTGCTATGTTGATGCCAAAACGTGTAAAGTGGCGAAAACAAATGCGTGGTCGTATGCGCGGAAAAGCCTTGAGGGGAGCAGAATTGCTGACCGGAGATTTTGGCTTGCAAGCGCTGGAGCCCGGCTATGTCTCTGCCCGTCAAATTGAGGCAGCCCGCCGGTCGATCGTGCGTTATATGAAGCGCCGCGGAAAAGTGTGGATCCGCATCTTCCCAGACAAACCTTACACCAAGAAAGCTGCCGAAACTCGCATGGGTAAAGGCAAGGGTAGTGTGGAATACTGGGTGGCGGTCGTAAGGCCAGGCCGAATTATGTTCGAATTGGCAGGTGTTCCCGATGACGCAGCTATTCATGCTTTGAAGCAGGCCAGCTACAAATTCGCCATTAAGACGAAGGTAGTGCGCAGGAACGAAGAAGTTCAAGGAGAGCAAGAATAATGAAATCGGCTGATATTCGAAATATGTCGGATGAAGAAATTCGGAGTCGTACAGAGGACACGCGCCAGGAGCTGATGAACCTACGTTTTCAGATTGTGACTGGGCAACTCACCGATACGAGCCGGTTGAAAAGAGTTCGACGTCAAGTAGCGCAATTGGAGACAATTTTGCATGAGCGTAATTTGGCGAGCGCACGGGAAGGTGAAAAATGAGTAATAGTCGTCGTCGGTTAACAGGTGTCGTCACTAGCGACAAGATGATGAAGACTGTAGTCGTCGAAGTCACACGAACTTTCCGACATCCGCTTTATAAGAAGGTTGTGCATTTGCGCAAACGATATAAAGCACATGATGATATGGAATGTCATATTGGCGACAAGGTCGTAATTGTGGAGAGCAAACCGCTTTCAAGTGAAAAACGCTGGGTTGTACAATCTATCGTTCGTCGTTCAGGTGAACCCGTCAAAAGCGGGGAGACAGCCGAAGGAGAATAGGTATGATCCAGACAGAGTCTAGAATCAAAGTAGCGGATAATACCGGAGCAAAAGAACTTTTGGTAATCCATGTAATGGGTGGCTCAGTTCGCCATTATGGTACGGTAGGTGATATTGTTGTCGCGACCGTAAAATCTGCGACACCACAAGCTTCCGTTAAAAAGAGTGAAGTGGTCAAGGCTGTCATCGTTCGTTGTAAAAAAGAATGGCGTCGAGATGATGGGTCTTCCATCCGCTTTGATGACAATGCCGCGGTGATCCTGGATGGTGAAAGCCAAAACCCGCGAGGGACTCGTATCTTTGGGCCTGTAGCGCGCGAATTGCGCGAAAAAGGCTATATGAAGATCGTCTCACTGGCTCCGGAAGTACTGTAGAAGGATTATAGGAGTAAAGCCAATGAGTACAAAAATTCGTAAAGGCGATACCGTGGAAATAATCAGCGGCCGCACTGAAGATAAGGGAAAACGTGGTGAAGTGATCAAGGTTTTCCCGGAGGAAGGTCGTTTGGTTATACAAGGTGTGAATTTGCGGTCAAAACATCAGAAGCAAGTTCAAAGCCAGGGAAGAACAGTTAACCCCGGTATGGTTCGTTTTGAATCTTCAATTGATATTTCTAATGCGATGTTAGTCTGCCCAAAATGCGGCAAGGCATCTCGCGTTGGGATTCAAATTGAAGGTGAGAAAAAATCGCGAATTTGCAAAAAATGCAACGCCTTGATTGATGAGTAAACCGTCTGGGAGTATAGAATGAATTATTTGAAAGAAAAGTACCAGAACGAAGTAGTGCCTGTTTTGCAGAAAGAACTGGGTATCGAGAATATTTTGTCAGTTCCGCGCATTACCAAGGTCGCTATCAACATTGGTTTGGGAGAAGCAATGGATAATCCCAAAGCAATGGATGCCGCCGTGGCAGATCTCACCACGATTGCAGGCCAAAAACCTGTGGTGACAAAAGCCCGAACCAGTATTGCAGCTTTCAAGCTGCGTGAGGGACGCGCAATTGGGGCGATGGTGACCCTGCGGGGTGGCCGAATGTGGTCTTTCCTGGATCGCCTGATGAATATTGCTCTGCCCCGTGTGCGTGACTTCCGTGGAATTTCTCCGGACGCTTTTGATGGACGTGGAAATTACACACTTGGTTTACGTGAACAATTAATTTTTCCTGAGATTGAATTCGACAAAGTCGATAAAATCCGCGGGATGGAAATTACTATTGTTACCACTGCCGATTCCGACGATCAAGCCCGCCTCATGTTGGGTTTGCTAGGGATGCCATTCAGAAAGGATTAATATGGCAAAGAAGTGCATGGAATATCGTGAAAAACGTCGAAAATTTGCTGTGCAGGTTCGCAACCGTTGCAATCGCTGCGGCCGCCCGCGTGGTTATATTCGTCGATTTGGCCTATGTCGAATTTGTTTTCGAGAGCTCGCGCTCGAAGGCAAAATCCCTGGCGTCAAAAAATCATCTTGGTAGCGGGCAACCGGAGGTATTAGCATGAGTGTTAACGATCCTATTGCCGATATGCTGACTCGTATTCGCAATGGTCTGCTTGTCCAGCAAGGTACAGTGGCCATGCCTACTTCAAAATTAAAGGCAGAGCTTGCCCGAATTTTGAAGGAAGAAGGCTTCATTGAAGACTTTGAAGTGGTTGATGGCGAAAAACCCGCCATGTACACCTTACGTGTCAAGCTGAAATATGTTGGTGAACGTCGTTTCAGACGACCGGTGATCACTGGGTTGAAGCGGGTAAGTCGCCCTGGCCGCCGTATCTATACAAGCAAACAGGATATTCCCTGGGTATTATCAGGTATGGGTATCGCCATCCTGTCCACACCCAAAGGTGTGATGACTGGCCAACGGGCTCGCCAATTAAATGTCGGTGGCGAAATCCTTTGCAAAGTCTGGTAACTGTAGGTGTGAGAGGAGGTAAGTCGTGTCTCGTATTGGACGTTTACCGGTAGCTGTTCCTGGCAGTGTGCAGATCAAAATTGATGGTAAAACCCTCAATGTCAAAGGACCGAAGGGCGAATTGTTTTATGAATTTACCCCGAATATGTCTGTAACATTGGAAGAAAATCAATTGATTGTGACCCGCGCAAATGATGAAGCGATGAATCGCTCATTACATGGAACTACCCGGGCATTAATTCAAAATATGGTAACAGGTGTAAGTGATGGCTTCACCCGTGTCTTACAGGTTCAAGGCGTAGGTTACCGCGCCGAAATGAATGGAAAGAACCTGGTGCTCAATGTCGGATATTCCCATCCAGTAGAAGTTACTCCGGAAGAAGGTATCAGCTTTGAAGTGGATACTCGTGCGGGTATCATCAAAGTGATGGGTTATGACAAACAGCATGTTGGTCAAGTTGCGGCGAATATTCGTGAGATTCGCCCGGTAGAACCCTATAAAGCAAAAGGCCTCTTCTACCAGGGTGAACGGATCCGTCGTAAGGCTGGAAAAGCCGGTAAGAAATAAAAGAGTAGGTGGACGTCTATGACAAAGCTGAGTCGTAAAGAACAACGTTTGCGAAGACATGCCCGCGTTCGTAAATTTATCAGTGGAACCCAAGAACGACCTCGTTTGGCAGTGTTTCGCAGCAGTGCAGAAATTTACGCCCAGGTGATTGATGATGTGGCCGGTCAGACACTGGCTGCCGCATCGACTGTTGACCGCAGTTTGCGGGAACAGACCAATGGTCTCACGAAGACCGAACAATCTCGCCTGGTTGGTAAGATGGTGGCAGAACGTGCGAAGGAAAATGGAATCGCCCAGGTAGTGTTTGATCGCGGTGGTTTTCGCTATATCGGCCGGGTCAAGGCCTTGGCTGAGGCAGCCCGCGAGGCTGGCTTGGTATTCTAACTAAGAAAGGGCTTGACTTATGGAAAAGAGAGAATTTCAAACCATGGAACAAACATATGATGAGCGCGTGATCGAAATTGCGCGCGTTGCCAAAGTGGTGAAGGGTGGACGTCGTTTCCAATTCCGCGTTGCAATTGTGGCAGGCGACAATAACGGTCGCGTAGGTCTGGGTGTTGGTAAAGCCAACGCTGTGCCGGATGCCATGCGCAAAGCAACTGAACGTGCCCATCGTAACATGCGCAAAGTGAGTATTTATAATACGACCATTCCGCATGAGGTCCTCGGTAAAGTAGCCGGTGCGCGTGTCCTATTAAAACCCGCTTCACCAGGTACCGGAGTTATTGCAGCCGGTGGTGTTCGTGCCGTTCTGGAAGCTGTTGGTATTCGCGACATTTTGACCAAATCTCTGGGGAGTGCCAATGACTTGAATGTAGTCAAGGCAACTTTCCTGGCGCTTGAGCAGTTAAAATCCCCCGAGGAAGAAGCTGCCCTTCGAGGAAAGAGCATTAATGAAATGCTACCTTTCTGGGATAGGAGAAAGCATGCCTAAGAAAAAATCTACCAAAAAGATGTTGAAGATCACTCTGGTGAAAAGCGCTATTGGATACTCTGAAACTCATAAAGCTACAGTTCGTGCTTTAGGATTGCGCAAATTAAACCAATCAGTGGTCCAGGAAGATAACCCGACAATTCGTGGGATGTTATCAAAGGTCAATCATCTGGTTTTAATTGAAGAACAGGTGGAAGAATGAAACTGAATGATTTATTCCCCAGCGAAGGATCCCGCAAGAAACGCACACGTGTTGGCCGAGGTATTTCTGCTGGAAAAGGAAAGACAGCTGGTAAGGGTACCAAAGGCCAGAATTCACGTTCTGGCGTTGGTGGAAACCTTTATCGCCAGGGCGGAAATTTGCCCTTTTATCGCCGTTTGCCATTTATGCGTGGTGAAGGCTTCACACCCCCTAACCGGGTAGAGTTCAATGAAGTCAACATCAGTCAGCTGGCGAAATTCGATGCAAAAGCTGAAGTGACTCCGGAATTATTGGCAGCCGCCAATTTGCTTCACAAGAATAGCAACCCAGTTGTGGTTTTGGGCCGCGGCGAAATTTCTGTTCCTTTGACAGTAAAAGTTCATCGTGTAACTAAATCTGCTAAAGAAAAGATCGAAGCTGCCGGCGGCACAGTCGAACTGATAGCACTATAGCTAATGGATAAGGAGATACACGGATGAAACGGTCGGCTTGGCGCTATTTATTTAGATCTGAAGATATCCGCAAAAAGTTACTACTTACATTACTATTACTGATCCTTTATCGATTGGCAGCCAATATACCGGTACCTGGAATCAATCGTGATGTCATTGCTCAATTGGTCTCCTCCGGTGGTGCCGCAGGTAATTTGTTAGGTCTCCTGGATCTTCTTTCAGGTGGAACAATTTCCAGATTCTCAATTCTGGCCATGGGTGTTTACCCTTACATTACCGCCCAAATTATCATTCAACTTCTTGTCCCAATCATTCCTGCGCTCGAAGCAAAAATGAAAGAAAACCCGCGCGAAGGGCAAAAATGGATGGAGAAGTGGACGATGATTTTGACAATTCCGATGGGTTTACTTTCTGCCATCGGGCAGATCAATATCTTCAACTCCATGGCCCAGCAAATGGGGGGACAATCGGTACTCACTTTTCAATATGGCCTTTCCGGCGCCAGCCTGGTTCCGACCCTGACTATTCTTTTCAGCATGTTGGCTGGAACAATGTTTGGTATCTGGTTGGGGCAATTGATATCCGAATATGGCATTCCCAATCAGGGTCTTTCCTTGATCATTTTCGCCGGTATTGTTGCACAAATTCCTACGAATCTCTTGCGCATGCTCTCAGATCAACAAAATGGTTGGTGGCTCTTCATTCTCATGATGGTGATCCTCGTCTTAACCATTTTCGCTATCGTCTTTGTCCAGCAAGGTCGCCGCAATGTGCCGGTACTTTTCCCAGGGCGCCGTATTGGCAACCGAATGTCCATGCCGGTTCGCAGCAATTTGCCGCTGATGGTAAATATGGCAGGTATGATCCCACTAATTTTTGCCCAATCAATTCTAACGTTTCCGGCTATCGTGGCTTCATATTTTATCCAGAGTAATGTTACGTGGATTGCCAGTTTTTCAAATGGCGTCTATACGCTGTTCAACGGGCAAGGATTTGGGTTTTCATTAATGTTCTTCTTGATGGTAGTACTTTTCACCTTCTTCTACACGGATGTTTTATTCGCACAGCAGAATTATGGGGATAACTTGAAAAAACAGGGAGCACAAATCCCTGGTGTTTTAAGAGGTGCCCCAACGCAAAAGTACCTGACCAAAGTACAGCGTCGAATCACCTTCCCAGGAGCTTTTTTCTTAGGGTTGGTCGCAGTGCTTCCATACATTGTTGATTTATTATTACCAGCCAATGTAGGTGGCGCCAGTGTGTTTTTAATTGGTTCAGCGGGTCTGCTGATTGTTGTGGGTGTTGTTCGTGATACCTTTAACATCATTGAGACAGAACTGAAGTTGCACGGTTACGACGAAAGTTTGATCAAAGGCTAGAATGAGTGGTGGGCAGTCAATGGCGAAATATATTGTCCTTTTAGGACCTCCGGGTGCCGGTAAGGGAACACAAGCACAAATTATTTCGAAGAAGCTAAATTTGGCGCATATTTCTTCAGGTGATATCTTTCGAGAAAACCTGAAGAAAGAAACGGATTTAGGTAAATTGGCACAAACATTCATGAGCCGCGGAGAATTGGTTCCTGATGATGTCACAATTGCAATGATTCAGGAACGTCTGATGCGGGCAGATTGCAGTGCTGGAGCACTTTTAGATGGATTTCCACGAACCCCAGCTCAGGCAGAGGCACTTTCAGAAATGTTGTCAAAATGGGGTGCCGTGATTAACTGTGTACCTTATATCTACGTGAACGCGGATATTTTAATTGACCGTTTGAGTGGCCGTTGGACATGCCCTGTTTGTGGGTTTGTCTATCATGAAAAATTCAATGCACCGGTTACTCCAGGAATTTGTGATAAAGATGGTGCTGTGCTTTATCAGCGCGATGATGATAAATCTGAGACTGTAAAACGTCGTATTGATGTTTATCTGACTCAAACTGCACCATTAATCGAATATTACCGTGAAAAAGGTTTACTGGTCGAAATTGATGGCACTTTGCCCATTGAAATGGTTACCGAAAAACTTCTAACGGCAATCGAAGAAAAGGTCACAAAGTAAAATGAGTTGGGAACGCCGAATCAGTATTAAATCTGCGCATGAATTGGAAATTATGCGCCAGGCTGGCCAAATCAATGCTGAAGCCCTTCAGGCAGCAGCAGATACCGCCAATCCGGGTGCTACGACTGCAGATCTAAATGCTGCTGCGGAAGCTGTATTAAAGAAATATGGTGTCTATTCACCGTTTTATAAATACCCGGGGGCATATCCCTATCCTACCAGTATAACTGTCAGTGTCAATGAAGAACTAGTTCATGGCATTCCAGGTAAACGTGTTCTGGTGGAGGGCGATATTGTCTCAATTGATTGTGGTACTGTGTATGAAGGATTTATGGCTGATTCCGCCATCTCAGTTCCGGTAGGTCAAATTTCGGATGTAGCCCAAAAATTATTAGATTTGACCGAAAAATCATTGTACGTGGGTATTGAAAAAATGGTGGTTGGTAACAGAGTGGGCGATGTCTCAAACGCAATCCAGGTCTTTGTGGAAAGTCAGGGTTACTTTGTAACCCGAGAATATACTGGACATGGAGTCGGACGTGAGATGCATGAAGGCCCCCAGGTTCCAAACTACGGAATTGCAGGCAGAGGATTAATTCTAAAACCTGGAATGACGATCGCACTGGAACCGATGGTACTGGTGGGAACTCCCGCAACCCTTGTTTTGAAAGATCAGTGGACAGTCATTTCTTTCGATCACTCCTTGACAGCTCATTTTGAGCATACTGTGGCTGTGACAGAGAATGGCCCGCGAATACTGACACTACTCAAGGACGGCGGAAAACCTAGACGAAACGGTGCAGAAACGGTATAATTTCGTCTTTGGCTCAAATCTCCGCAATTATTACGAGGAGTAATTAATGAAAGTAACACCATCTATAAAGAAGCGCTGCGCAAAGTGCAAAATTGTAAAAAGACATGGCAGATTAATTGTGATCTGCGAAAACCCAAAGCATAAACAGCGACAGGGGTAAGGACATATGGCGAGAATTGAAGGTGTAGATTTACCGCGCAATAAGCGCATTGAGGTTGCATTAACCTATATTTACGGTATTGGTCCCACACGGGCGAAATCAGTATTATCTGCCACCAGTGTGAGTCCAGACATCCGTGTCCGTGATCTGACAGAAGATGATGCGAATATGCTCCGTGAGTATATCGCCAAGAATTACACTGTTGAAGGTGATTTACGTCGTTCTGTGCAGATGAATATTAAGCGACTGGTGGAAATCGGTTGTTATCGAGGTTTGCGTCATCGCCGGAACCTGCCCACTCGTGGACAGCGGACGCGTACAAATTCGCGAACACGAAAAGGCCCTAAGCGAACGGTAGCTGGTCGTGGCCGTCGCCGTGGAGCAACTAAGAAATAACATTGTGTTGATTGATCAAGTAGTAGGACATACCCTCTGTCCGCGGCAGCTGCGAGGTCTACCAGCACGGTTTTATGATGAAATTGAAATTAGAGGTTAGCGAGGATTTATGGCTCAAAACGTACGCACAGCTAGACGCTCTTCTTCGGCTCGTAAGGTGAAGCGGCAACTGTCCTCAGCAGAGGTACACATTTTTGCTTCATTCAATAATACGATTATTACCGTGACCGATGGTCAGGGGAACACCGTGTGTTGGGCGAGTTCAGGATCAGCGGGTTTTAAAGGCTCTCGCAAAAGCACCCCGTTTGCTGCCCGTCTGGCAGCAGAACAAGCGCTGAAAGTGGCGCAACAGATGGGTGTACAGGAAGTGGATCTGATTATTAAAGGTCCTGGCCCTGGTCGCGAATCTGCCATCCGTGCCATTCAAGGCATGGGGATCAAAGTTCGATCCATTGCTGATATTACACCGGTTGCCCACAATGGCTGCCGGCCACCGAAGAAACGCCGCGTCTAATAAAAAAGAGAGGGATGATTTATGGCAAGATATACCGGTCCGGTATGTAAACTATGTCGGCGTGAAGGAGAGAAACTCTTCCTTAAAGGTGCACGCTGTTATTCCATGAAATGCGCAATTGAAAAGCGTAATTACCCACCAGGGATGCATGGAAAAACTCGTTCAGGTCGTGTTGATCGGGGTTCGGACTATTCCCGTCAGCTACGCGCCAAACAACGCGCCCGCCGCACATATGGTGTTTTGGAACGTCAGTTCCGTCGATTTTATGGTTTAGCTTTAAAGAAACGTGGTCTAACAGGCTTGAATTTGCTTCAAACGCTTGAATTACGCCTGGATAATGTTTTTTATCGCCTCGGCCTGGCCGATAGTCGCGCCCAGGCTCGACAATTAGTCAACCATGGTCATGTTGCTGTTAATGGCATCAAATCTGATATCCCCTCCATGTTAATTCAAGTTGGCGATGTCATCGAAGTTCGTGAAAATTCCCGCAAGCTTGAATTCTTCAAGGAAATGGTCGATTTTGCTGAAAAGCGAACTCCAGCCTTATGGTTAGACCGAGATTTGAAGAACTTTAGTGGTCGTGTGAATCGTTTACCCGAACGAGCGGAAATTGATGGTAGCCTTGACGAACAATTGATCGTTGAGTATTACTCACGCTAATGATGTTATGTATCATTTTACGGAGTTGTCAGGAAGGGGTGGAACGTGTGTGCCTTAAGTAGTATGGTTACGCCAAAAGTGGAACGAGAAGCCGAAGGTAGAAACTACGGCAAGTTTGTCATCAGTCCCCTTGAGCGGGGCTACGGAGTCACCCTGGGTAATGCTTTACGTCGGGTACTGCTCTCATCTCTGGATGGTGTTGCGGTTTCGTCCATCCGAATTTCGGATGTTCTGCATGAATTCAGTGATATCCCAGGTGTAAGAGAAGATGTCATTCAAGTGATGCTACAGGTGAAACAATTACGCTTGTTTTTACATGATGTAGATTCAGCTCATTTGCACCTGGATGTGCGCGGTGAAGGTGTTGTCACTGCTGCCGATATTCAATTACCGGCGGAAGTGGAAATTGTCAACCCTGAGCTGTATCTATTCACTGTAAATGACACCCAAACTCGATTGGAATTAGACATGACCGTTGATCGTGGTCGCGGTTATTCGCCTGCATCTGATCGAAGTGGCCGTTTGCCCATTGGTGAACTTCCCGTGGATGCAATCTACAGCCCAGTACGGCGGGTTAACTATTCAGTCGGCTCGGCTCGTGTAGGTCAAAGTACTAACTTTGATCGTTTGGAACTGGAAATTTGGACAGATGGAACAATTGAACCTGAAAAGGCGCTCGGTGAAGCGTCGAAAGTGTTAATTGATCATTTACGCTTTATTTCTGGTATATCGGAAGAAGCATTTGTTGTAGGAACCGAACAGGAAACGATTAGTGGCAGCCGTCTCAACAGCGAAGCAGCAGAAACTCCCATCGAAAACCTGGATCTGTCAGTGCGCGTTTTCAATTCGTTGAAGCGTACTGGCGTAACCACAGTTGGAGATGTGTTGGATTTGCTCGAAAAAGGTGATGAAGCTGTTATGTCAATTCGTAATTTCGGTGAGAAGAGCCTGGATGAATTACGCCAGAAGATGGTGGAAAAAGGCTTCTTACAACAAAATGATGATGAGGATGAGACGGAGTAAGCAACAATGCGTCATCATGTAGCAGGTTATAAACTAAGCAGAACAAAAGATCAGAGAATTAGTTTACGACGAACCTTGATTCGTCAGTTCTTTACGCACGAAAGAATTCAAACAACCCGTGCGAAAGCCGCTGCGATTCGGGGTGAAGCTGAAAAACTGATTACTCTTGCCCGCAATAGTGCAAAAGGCAGTGACATTGATAAAGTAAATGCCCGCCGAACAGTTGCTGCGCGGCTCGGGAATGATCCCGAAATTGTGAAAAAATTATTTGATGATATTGCACCTCGCTTCACTAATCGTAACGGTGGTTATACTCGCGTGCTGAAACTTGGCCCGCGTCTGGGTGATGCCGCCGAAATGGTTATCATGGAGTTGGTGGAAGAATAATCCATCCGCGTCTAGGCGGAAGGAATGGCACATTACCAGGTAAAAATAGCTTACGATGGAACGCAGTTCTTTGGCTTTCAACGCCAGGGAACTGCCCGTACGGTGCAAAGTGAATTTGAGGCTGCCCTTCTCCAATTGAAATGGCAGGGCAAATCCATCCTTTGTGCTGGCCGGACTGACACCGGAGTGCATGCATCAGGTCAGGTTGTTTCCTTTCATTTGGATTGGTCGCATGGTTGTGAAACCTTGCAAAAAGCCATGAACGCGAAACTGCCCGGCGATATTGCGGTAAATGCGGTAAATGTGGCAGAAGAGGGATTTCATCCTCGTTATAACGCCAAAATGCGCTGCTACCGTTACCGTATTTACTGTCAACCAGGTCGAAACCCGTTACGCGATAGATTTGCCTGGCGAGTTTGGCCTCCCGTTGATTTGGACCTAATGCAGCAGGCAGCCAGAATTCTGTACGGCACGCATGACTTCTCTGCGTTTGGAAAGGCTCCACAAAAAGGAGGACATACCATTCGCACTGTGCAGATGGCAGAATGGGCTGAAAGTGATCAAGATCAGTTTGATTTTACGATCAAGGCAAATGGTTTTTTGTATCATATGGTACGCCGCCTTGTATACTTACAGGTCAAGATTGGTCAAAAACTCTGGAAAGTTGAGCAATTCGTGAGTGGTGTAGAACATCAAAAAGAACAAATGCCAGGTTTGGCAAAACCAAACGGGCTTACATTGGTGGAAGTGCAATATCAAAAACCTGAATAGGGCTAAGAAGTAGAAACTTCAAGGCAAATGGAGAGGAATATCGTGGAAAAGACATATGTCATAAAAGGCACACCTGAATCAGATTGGTTGGTTGTCGATGCGGACGGCCAAAATCTTGGTCGCCTGGCCACGCAAATTACCCGTTATTTATTGGGAAAACACAAGCCAACTTATACCCCCGGTGTTGATATGGGAGATTTCGTTGTTGTGATCAATGCCAAGAAATTGGATGTAGATCAAAAGCGACTGCAATCAAAAATGTACCACCATCACTCGGGCTATCCAGGCGGCTTGAAAAGCGTGAGCATGGAGCGCCAGATGGAAATCCATCCTGAGCGGGTTATTCGATCAGCGGTGTGGGGGATGCTTCCACACACCAAACAAGGTCATCGATTGATGAAGCGTTTACGGATCTTTGTTGGTAGTGAGCATACACATCAAGCTCAAAAGCCGGAAGCCGTTGCATAAGAAGGAGCAAATGAATGAATCAATACTATGAAGGTATTGGACGTCGTAAACAGAGTACTGCGCGTGTTCGTGTTATGTCGGGCACCGGTAAGTTCGTTGTTAACGAAAGAGAAGTGGATGAGTATTTTGGTCGCATTAGCGACATGGAATCGATTTTACTGCCTTTCAAAGCTATTGATCGAGATCGCGAAACCTTCGATGTCTCTGTCAAGGTCATGGGTGGTGGCGTAACCGGTCAATCTGAATCTGTTCGATTGGGTTTGGCACGAGCTTTCATTAAAATGGATGAATCTAATTTGCCATTATTGCGGAAAATGGATTTGCTCACACGTGATGCTCGCGTAAAAGAACGCAAGAAACCAGGTTTGAAACGCGCTCGCAAGGCCCCAACTTATACAAAACGTTAAAAAGTACGGGTTTTTCAATATAAATTAATTTTCTCAGAACTTGGACAGCTTAAAAACCTGTTCGAGTTCTGATTATTTTTCAGATAGGATGTGGTATGGAAGATCAGTTTGAAGGAATTACTATCATTGGCCTCGGTCCGGCAGGGGCGGAGTTGATCACTAACCAGACCATGTCCTGGTTAAATCAAATCGATGAAATTTATTTACGCACCGCCCAGCATCCAGCTGTGAGTGGCTTACCACAAAGCATAAAAAAACATTCCTTCGATTATCTTTACCAGAAGCATTCAGATTTTGAAGAAGTCTATTCAGCCATTGTTTCGGAAATAATCCAACTGGCAAAATTAAAAGTTTCCGTTACATATGCCGTACCTGGACATCCCTTTGTCGCGGAGAGCACCACGCCCGAAATTATTCGCAGAGCCAGAATTGAAGGGATTAATTATCGAGTATTTGAGGCACTGAGTTTTCTGGAACCAACCTTCAGTGCATTATCACTGGATCCCTTTTCATCCGTGACTCTTATTGATGCCCTAGATATTGCCTCAGCCAACTTTCCACAGTTTCCGCCCAATCGGCCGGTATTAATTTCGCAAGTTTACTCGCGCATGATCGCTGCGGAAGTGAAGCAAACCCTGATGGAAGTTTTCCCGGATGAACACCCGGTAAAGCTCATCCACGCGGCTGGTTCATTACAAGAACAGGTAGAAAGTTTGCCCCTCTACGAAATTGACCGCAATCGCAATATTGGCGTATTAACTTCATTATACGTTGCGCCATTGTCTTCCGGCACTTCCTTTGAAGAATTTCAAGAAATCATTGCCCACCTGCGAGCACCGGATGGTTGTCCCTGGGATCGTGAGCAAGATCATCAGAGTTTGCGAAAACATTTGCTTTCAGAAACCTACGAGGCACTGGCTGCCATTGATGAAGATGATCCTGATCACATATGTGAAGAAATGGGGGATCTTTTGCTGCAGATTGTTCTGCATGCCCAAATTGCCAATGAATTTGGTGAATTCCGCATGGCTGATGTGTTAAAGGGTATTCACGATAAGCTTGTTCGTCGTCATCCGCATGTATTTGCGCGCGTGCGAGTTGAAGGTGTCAAAGATGTGCTTACCAATTGGGAAAAAATTAAAGAAGATGAACGCGGGAAAAATGGCAAGAAAAAAGAGAACGGTATTCTTTCCGGCGTGCCCAGGGATTACCCTGCTCTGGCACAATCACAAGAAATTCAAGACCGGGCTGCCAGAGTAGGTTTTGATTGGGATTCAATCGATCCAGTATGGTCAAAAATCAGTGAAGAGTTGGGTGAAGTGAAAACTGCGCCCAATACGGAAGAGCTCTCCAAGGAATTAGGCGATGTTCTGTTTGCAATTGTAAATTTGGTGCGGTGGCATAAACAGGATGCCGAAACAGTTTTACGAGAGGCAAATCAGCGTTTTCGGAATCGCTTTAATTTTATTGAAACCGAAGTCAAGAAAACCGGCAAGTCGATGCAGGAATATTCGTTGGAAGAATTAGACCAATATTGGAATCAAGCCAAAAAATTGGGAATGTAGCCAGCGAAAAGATAACTAAAATTATTTCACTGGAAAAATGATTAAAAAATTTAGTATCCTGCAAAAAAAATTTGAAGAGGTGATCTCTAAACCCGACTTTCTCATTTTCCATTATTCTCGTTGATTTTGAGCGTAAATTGCCTGTTTTCGGGACACTAAGGCAGGACACTAATTAATGAAATTATTCAAAAAATGCGATTATAAATCGGAAACCGTAGACTTGTTTTCGATCATCTCATCAGTAACTCTTCCATGAGGTGCGCTGAAATTAATTTGAGAGTTATACATTCGGGATGTTGAGATTTTTCACCGAGCGCCAGGGTTGGAAGTGCTTTTATTGATCCAAGAATCTTGCCCTTCCACTGATTAAGCTGGTTGTGCTGTTGCCGGCGGTACACTGCAATATTCGTTAACAAAGCCTTTTGAATGATCTCAATTATTACCTCGCTTGCCTCAATTTAACGCACGGGCGAGGCTTCAGGACGAAATTTACCATGAATAATCAAAATAGAAGTTCGTATTCTTGATAAAGTAGTTCGAATTAATATAATTTACAGAATTATAAATAAAATTAATTAGATATTGACAAATTATTAATTTATGCTAAACTCTATTTAGTTTAATTGAATGGAGTTGCGCATGAAAAACATAAATTATCAAAATACGAAAAACATTGTTATTGATGTCAAGAAGAACCTATACATCCGAAGCTGGGAAAAAACAGATGTGGAAATACGTTTCGTCGAAAATAAAAAGTTAGAAATTGAGCAGCAAGATTCAACCGTCACCATTTCCGGTAATACGCATTGCATGATCTCAGCGCCCGCCACTACCGATATGCTGATTGAGCATGCTGGTGGCAACTGCAAAGTTTTTGGAAATTTTGAAAATATGACTATTGAAGACGTAGGTGGAAATCTGCAAATTGAAGCAATCGCGAACGGCATGATTGAACGCGTTGGAGGAAATTTCTACCTGGGCACTGTAACCAAAGGTTTACAGGTAGAGAAAGTCGGCGGCAATCTAAATCTTGCCAGCGCATTGATGCCGGTTCAAATTGAAAAGGTGGGTGGTAACCTTTTTGTCAGCGGATCATTGAATGATCTGGAATGTTCTACGGGTGGAAATATTAATCTTTTTGTGGAGCAGGTTGCTGACACCAACCTTTCTTTACGAGCAGGTGGGAATATCCACATTGGCTACAAGGGAAACCCCGATGTTAATATAAGCGCAAAGAGTGCAGGTGGTTACAATCTTCAAATGGGGGATAGTGTCATCAAAGGTCATTTGGGACCGATAGAAAAATCCTTTGGAGACGGAAGTGCTTCCTGGTCGTTGAAGGCTGGAGCAAATATAAATATATTGCCAGTGGAGAAAGCCCCCTTTTCTTCAGTATCGTTTGAGACGATGGACGATGCCCACTGGGAAGAAATCGCTGAAAACATACAGGCTCGAAATATTTCGAATTTTGATGAGAATTTTGCGGAAGAAATACGCGCAAAAACCAACGGAATTGAAAACCGAATTCAAAAAGCGATGGAAAAATTCCAACGATCGGGAACCTGGGATATTTCAGAAAACGACCCGAATTTTGGGACCGCTGGTAAAAATGTTGCCCAACCCGGTGCAGTCAGGCCATCTCAGCCGGTTTCAAACGAGGAACGTTTGTTAATCCTACAAATGCTGCAAGACAAAAAAATCACTGCAGAAGAAGCTGATCGATTATTAAGTGCTTTAGAACAGTTCTAAGGTAAGGCGATAAAGAATGGATAAACAAAATTTACGTATGGAAATCCTATCTAAGGTTGAATCTGGAGATCTCCCGCTCGAAACAGCTGCCAGATTGCTGAGTGAAATCGACAGAGTTGAAGGGAGTTCACCAGAAGTTATTTCCGCAGTGGTATTACCGCAGGAAGAGGTGTCATTTGAACCCCAGCAGGTAGAGCTCGAAAAACCAGGCTGGTCCATTATTTTGTGGCTCACCCCTCTACTTCTTGGTGTTATTTTGACCGCTTCAACTGCATACAGACTTTATCAAAAGCTCAGTATCAATGGTACCGGGACTGGTTTCTGGTTCTTGCTTATCCCTTTGGGGGTGGGTATATTTTTGATTTATCTTGGTTGGGATATGCAAAATTCAAAATGGATTTATATTGATGTTCAGCAGCCTGTTGGTGAAAAGCCACAACGAATACTGCTATCTTTTCCTTTACCTTTTCGTTTTGTCGGTAAGCTGATCCAACTATTTGATAAGAAATTACCGCAAAGTGTTCAAAAATTTAATCTTCAAGCGATGCTCCTGGCAATAGATGAACAAACTGATAAAAATGATCCGGTTTTTATCAATGTAGATGATGAAGATGGTACCCGGGTAAAAATCTATCTCGGATAATATAATGGGAAGTAGCTAAACTCTGAACATGCGCCTAAATATGGGCGCATTTCTGATTATAATGACTGATAGATGAATAGTTGGATGGAGATTAGATAATTAGTTGTTAAATTCCCCTCAGCTTAATTTGGAGAGTCATAGTCTTCTTTGGAATCTTACACATTCCATGTAACTGTGATTGAGTCTCTGGAAGACTTAGTGACTTGATTGAGGAGAGGGGTTGCAATACTGTTAATTACCAGGAATCCTGCCTTTGAAAAAAAATAATTTCATAAAATCAATATTTATTTTCAAAAACTTTCCGTTCTGGTTATTCTTGTTAATCCTGATTGTTTATGGATACCAGATCTGGCGAATGGGCATTTATTGGGATGATTGGCAGGCAATTCTGCTGTCGAATATGGATGTTCCCAATGTCTTTTGGAATTATTATCTATTCGATCGACCCTTTTCAATCTGGACCTATTTATTGCCATTGCCTGTTGCACAAAATTATCCGATTATCTGGCAATTTTATGGCATTCTGGCACGCTGGTTTGCGGCTGTTGGCTTTTGGTTTTTCTTACGTGGCGTGTTCCCAGCACGAAAGCAGGAAGCAGCCTGGATAACTTTGCTCTGGTCGTTTTACCCGGGTTTCTTCTATCAATCCGTATCAATCGCTTTTTGCCAGCACTTTATTACGTATGGTCTTTTTAACTTCTCTTTAGCGGCAATGGTGTGGGCTTTTCGCAAGCCTAATTATCAATTGCGATTTACGATACTGGCGATACTCACCTCTTTTTTCAGTTTGATGACAATGGAATATTTTGTTGGGTTGGAATTGCTGCGGCCGCTTATTTTATATTTATTGGTGGAAAAAGAAGGTCTGAGCAGGCTTCAAGTATTCGGTCGGGTGGTAAAAAAATGGCTGCCTTATATGGCTATCATTGTTTTCTTTTTACTGTATCGGTTTATCGTTCTTGCGCAGCTCAACAATGATTTAAGTTCGAATGACCCTCAATTTCTGTTGTCCATTCTCAATGAGCCAATTCAGAACGGGCTGATTTACATCCAAATGATGTTACAGGATGTAGTTTATCTACTCTGGCATTCGTGGGGAACTGCGCTTTCTGTACAGTCAATCAGCTTAACGAGTTTTACTTTCATCCTTTCCATCATTTTTGGCATCTTAATTAGCTTATTAGCTTTTTGGATTGTATCTGTGTGGCAGCGTAGTGATGATAAAACAGTTGATTCTTTTTTCAAGAATGGAATTGTAATCGCAATCCTGGCTATTATCTTCGGTGGAATACCCATCTGGAGTTTGGAACGTCAGGTGGTTGTGGGCATGTGGTCAAATCGATTTGCCCTGGCTCCCATGTTCGGTGTCGCCATTTTGACAGTCATTTTTTGGCGTTGGGTTGCCCGCAATGTTTCTATTAGCAATCTGATGCTGGCTTTACTCTTGGCTTTATCCATCTCGTTCCAGGTACGCACGGTTAACCAATATCAAAATAACTGGTTGGAGCAGGAACGATTCTATTCGCAGTTAATGTGGCGCATGCCGGCTTTGGATCGGGGAACTGCCATTCTTTCGCCCACCATGCCTTTTGGAAAAGTAGCTGAATATTCTATCGCCTTCGCAATCAATGTAATCTATGCTGACGAGATTGATTCTATGCAGCTTCCATATTATTACCTGAGCGCGCTCAGATATCGCTTTGGAGAGAATGCTGCTTACGAGAAAGAGCAACCCATTCGTGATGGGATTCGTTCGGTTTATTTTGAAGGTTCAACCTCAGATGTCGTAGTTTTTTATGAAGCGCCATATCAACGCTGTATTTGGGTTGTAAATAGTGATGATAGCCTCCTACCCGGTTTAAACCAGGAGACAAGCGAACTGTTTGCCATTTCGGACCTCACAAACATTGGGCGTGTTCCGACCTATAATGTTGAGCGGGTTAAGCAAATATTTGGTGCGGGAGCTGCGCATAACTGGTGCTATTATTATCAAAAAGCTGAACTGGCAGCGCAATTTGGAGATTGGCAGGAGGTGATTTCGCTTCTGGACCAGTCCAACGAAATTACTGAAAAACCAAAACATGGCCGTGAGCTGTTTCCTTTTATTCAAGCATACGCACATTTGGATGATTGGGATATGGTTACAGAGCAGTCGCTGGATGCAATTGAACTGATTCCTGAATTAAATATACGTATTTGCGCATTGTGGGGCCAGTTGGATCGAGAGACCGAGCCTTCATCGGAAAAAACTGACGCATTGACCCATTTAGAGCAAACCCATGGCTGCCAGACTCAAAATTAAAACACTTCTGCTCAAGATCATTCTCTTCCTCATTTTTGCCGGTTCCATGCTGCTATTCCTGGCTTCCATCTGGCCGCAGCCCGAATCTTCTCGTATCATTCCCTTTCCCGCAATTCACATGGAAGAATTCCAACCGAGAACTGATCTTTTAAGCAATGATTAGAAAGCCATATTTTCCTATTCTATTTTTCTTATCAGTGTTGTTAATTTGGCTGATAATTATTGCCTCGCCGCTAAAAACGGTAAGTGCAATTTCGATAAAAGCTCTTCCTGAGATGGCGCTCAGCCAGGTGGAGGTGCGAATTCCAGCGGAAATGCGCCTGGGAGAAACAGAGACACTGACACTGACTTTGTATTTAAGTGATGAATTCCTTACCAATACGATCGATTGGGGTCAACTTAAGATTGGTGAAGAAAACTCCGTCTATCTCAGTTTTGAAACCAGGTTGGATATGGTTGCCTCCGGAATTAAAATTGACCCTCCAGGCGAGATGAGCGCAAACATGAGCCCCGGTCACCAGCAGACTTTTACTTTTCATGTCACCGCGAGTGAGCAAGGAGTTTTTGCTGGCACTTTATGGGTAAAAATGCTGCTGGTTCCGGCAAGTGATACGGATGAAGTCTATGAAAAAACAATTTTTGCTGTGCCAGTTGAAATTAAAGTACATTCAATTCTCGGATTATCGCAAAAGCAAGCAAGAATCGCTTCTTTTGTTGGGTTAATTTTTCCAATCATGCTTAGTTTCTATATCTTGAAAAGAAAATAACCCTTCCATAACTTAAGACAATCATCTCTGATAAGTAAAATTTGTGCTGCGATTCAGAAATGACTTTCCTTCTATGATAAAATTATTGGACTGAATTGGGCGGGGAGAATACTGGTAAGTGCATCTCTACGCTCGATTTATTCAGAGGAGAATTCATGCTCAACCAATGGCTATATATAGGAATTTTTGTCGTCATCTCAGTGTTTTTACCAGGTGTAGCAATTCTGCTGGCGCGCGTCCTCTCTCCGAAAAAACCAACCCCGATCAAAAACTCAGTATACGAATGTGGAATAGAAACGTACGATAAAACCTGGATCCAATTTCGAATACAGTTTTATCTTTATGCATTAGTTTTCCTCATCTTTGACGTGGAAACAGTATTTTTATTCCCATTCGCTGTTGCATATGGGCAGATCCCTCTGTTTATGGTGGTCGAAGCGATAATTTTTATCGCAATTCTCATGAGCGGGTTTCTATATATCTGGCGAAAAGGTGCCCTTACCTGGCGTTAATATGTGGAGATTAATGGTATGAATTTTATTGATTTCCTGAAGGATCCGATCATGGCCATTGCTGAATGGCTGGGCAACTTATTATCTACCTGGGGTGTAAGTGATTCGTGGTCAACCTTTATTCTCTATTTTCTGGGTGCGGCGGTTCTTGGTACCCTTGCATTGCTGCTTACATTAATATTTATCTGGGCAGAAAGAAAAATTATTGGCCGCCTGCAGGATCGCTTTGGTCCCAACCGTGTTGGTCCGTGGGGGATTTTTCAATCGGTTGCCGATATGGTCAAGATCTTCATCAAAGAACATATTATTCCAGATGGTGTTGATCCCGTGCCGTACCATTTAGCACCAGTAATTGTGGTTGCCTCTGTGTTGATGGTGTTGGCAATTGTCCCCCTCTCGAGCACGCTGGCGGGGTCTGATTTGAACGTAGCAGTTTTGTTTTTGCTGGCCGTAGGCGGGCTTGGCGAAATAGGCATTATAATGGCTGGTTGGGGGTCGAACAATAAATACGCCTTGCTTTCAGCCTTTCGTGCTTCTGCTCAAATGATTTCTTATGAAATTCCGATGGCAATTGTTCTGCTGATAACCGTTTTATTAAGTGGCTCGATGTCAATGAGTGATATTGTCCGTGCACAGGAAGTACCCTTTATTATCCTTTTGCCTCTGGGTGCCCTCATCTTTTTCATTGCCTCAATCGCGGAGAATGGCAGAGCGCCCTTTGATCTGGCAGAAGCAGAATCGGAGTTGGTAGCCGGTTTTAATGTTGAATACTCGGGTCTTAAATTCGGCATGTTTTATGTTGCAGATTTCTTACGCGCTTTTATTTCAGCAGTGATTTTCGCGACGATATTTTTAGGGGGATGGCGCGGTCCGGGTGCTGAAACAATCCCTGCACTTGGAATTATTTACCTGGTAATTAAATCGCTTTTTGTCTGGTTCCTGGGTGTCTGGATTAGGGGCAGTCTGCCGCGCTATCGTATCGATCAAATGATGATGATCAACTGGAAATTCTTAACCCCACTGGCGATCCTACTATTGGTGTTAGTGATGCTGACCGGTAAACTGGTTGATAACGCTGGTTCTTTTATTCAGGTAGTCACCATGCTGGTTCTTAATTTTATTTTACTAGCCTTTGCCGTGTGGGTGCTCCGACGTCGCGAAAAAAGAGAAAAGATTGCGGAAATCGGTTCGAGATCGCGGCCGGTTGCCAGGCCAGATAATATTCTGAAGAACAACATGATGGAAGGCTAAGCATGAATGTTCAGCAGGTAATCTTCATCAGTTTTGCGCTTGTAACCGTTTTTGCTGCAATTATGGTTGTCAGTCTCCGTAATTTGTTCCATGCAGCATTATGGTTAATTGTTGCATTATTGGGTGTTGCTTCAATATTTGCCTTACTGGGCGCCAGCTTTTTTGCGGCAGTCCAGATTCTGGTTTATATCGGTGCGATTGCTATCCTTTTGATTTTTGCAGTCATGCTCACACGCAACATTATGAGTGATGAAACGACTCAGACCAATCGTGCCTGGGGATTGGCAGTTATTCTGGTTGTCGTAATTTTTTTCATTATTGTCAGCCAGATTTCTACCTGGAGTGGATTCTCTCAACCTTTGACGGATTTACCTCTCTCTGGACAGGAGTCTATACTGGCATTAGGAAAAGGCTTCGTTTCTCCGAACGGATTTGCACTCCCGTTTGAGACTGCTTCCGTTTTACTTTTAGCTGCCCTTCTAGGTGGTGTTTACATAGCTATGGATCGAGAGAAGGAATAGTAAAATGGTGTCTCTATCCTGGTATCTCATTTTGGCTGCCGCGCTTTTTTTGATCGGGGTGTATGGTGTTATCGTTCGTCGAAACTCAATCGCGATCTTGATGGGTGTTGAATTAATGCTTAATGCTGTTAATATCAATATTCTCGCCTTCTGGCATTATCATACCCAGCTGAATGGTGTGGTCAACGTCAGCGGGATGGTATTTGCTGCAATTGTCATAATTGCAGCTGCTGCTGAAGCAGCTGTTGGTTTAGCCCTGATTATATCTGTATTTCGCCGTAAGAATTCAATTGTAGCTGCGGAAATGAATGTCTTGAAAGGTTAACGGAGGCGGATCGTAATGAATTATGAAGTTCTGACCTGGTTAATTCCCCTACCGCCTCTGGCAGCTTTCTTTTTAATTGTTTTAATCACAAATAAATCGAATAAAATCAGCCATTCACTGGCAATATTTTCGGCAGGTTTATCGTGGTTAGCTGGAATGATCGTTTTTATTTGGGCAATTGGACCGCAGGGAGTTCACCAGCAAATCCTCTCAAGTTCCATAAACTGGCTGCCAACTGCCCAATCATTCCTGAAAATTGGCGTACAAATTGATGCGCTTACTGCGGTGAGTCTCTTTTTTGTGGCCTGGACAGTCCTGATGATCTTTATTTATAGCGTCGGCTATCACAACTTTGGCAGCCCAAAAGGCGAGCATGACCAACCTGGTTTGCCTCCGCATGGTAGTACCGAACTTGATCCTGACGGAAAAACAATTATACAGATGTCGATTGAGCCGATGTACGCGCGCTTTTTTGCTTTTATCAGTTTGTTTGCCTTTGCCATGTATGTGCTGGTGTTAAGCAATAATCTCTTAACCCTTTATATCGGTTGGGAAATTATGGGTCTATGTTCATACCTCCTGATTGGGTTTTGGTATGCCAAACCATCCGCCAGGGCAGCGGCGATGAAAGCCTTCCTGACCACTCGGGTCGGAGACGTCTTCATGCTGCTCGGTTTGGCCAGCTTGTATACATTGACCGGCAGTCTTCAATACGAAGTGATTTTTTCTCATGAAGTTCTCAGTCAGCTTGTGAATTCACTTTCACCTGTATTGGGATTATCCTGGGCTTCATTAATTGGGTTACTGATTTTTATTGGTGTGGTTGGCAAATCGTCACAATTCCCATTGCATGTCTGGTTGCCGGACGCAATGGAAGGTCCAACGCCGGTAAGCGCCATGATCCATGCAGCAACAATGGTTTCTGCCGGTGTATATCTTGGGTTGCGTTTCTTCCCAATTATCTCCGCAGGTTGGGAAGGCGGGCTGGCCTTGACCCCGGTCATGTTTGTCATGGCCTTGATTGGTTCATTTACGGCTTTATTTGCGGCTACCATCGCGATTGCACAGAACGATATCAAACGAGTGCTGGCTTATTCCACCATTTCGCAATTGGGTTATATGATTGCAGCCATTGGTATCGGCGCGTATTCCGCCGCCGTATTTCACCTGATCACCCACGCCTTCTTCAAAGCTCTTTTGTTTTTAGGTTCCGGCTCCGTAATTCACGGGATGGAACATGGGGTTCACCACAGCGGGGAACACATCGACACGCAAGATATGTTCAATATGGGTGGTCTTCGCAAGACAATGCCGCGCACGTTCATCACCTTTTTGGCTGGCGGTCTGGCTCTATCCGGTTTTCCACTCATTACTGCAGGCTTCTGGTCGAAGGATGAAATCCTCTCGGGTGCCTTTAATGGTGGATTTAACCTGGTTTTTATCATCCTGGCTGTCTCTGCTTTATTAACAGCATTTTACACAATGCGCCAATTATCTCTCGTGTTTTTAGGGAAGCCACGCAGTGAAGCTGCCAAACATGCTCATGAAACACCCTGGACGATGACTCTTCCGCTGGGGGTTCTCGCTCTATTTGCCATCGCAGCCGGTTGGGCTGGTATTCCAGAGTCTTTTCCCTTGATTGGTGGGAAAATACCGAACTGGTTTGGTGAATTTATTGGCCCCATGATCCACAATTCCGAACATGGCGCTGAACATCACAGTCTTGTGCCCTTATTCACTTCTCTGGTGGTTAGTCTCGGCGGTTTATCACTGGGATATCTGGTTTACCGCTCAATTAATAAAGATGAGAGAGACCCGATGGAATGGTCTTTGGGCGGAGTTTACAAAGTTCTTGCCCATAAATACTATATTGATGAATTCTATGATTGGGCGTTTATACGACCATCCAGGTGGATTGCGGATAAAGTTGTTTATTTTTGGTTAGATTTACGCATCATCGATGGCTCCTTGCATGCAATTTCCAACTTCAGTTTGTGGCTCGGCACCTTACTGCGTAAGAAATTCGATTCAGCGGTTATCAATCGCGGTGGTGATGCGCTGGCATCATCTGCACGCAAAGCTGGCTCGGAAATGCGCGTAATGCAATCCGGCAGGGTGCAGGATTATATGATTCTGGCATTAGCGCTTATTTTGGTTGGCGGGTTACTTGTCGTGCTCATCTTACTTTAAATCTGGGAAAGGATTAATGGAATAACAAATATGCAAAACTCAATCCTATGGTATATCCTGCTCATTCCCAGCTTTTCTGCAATCTTATTATTATTCCTGCCGGAATCGAATAAGAAGGCGATCCGGTATTTCGCATTTAGCACCAGTTTGATCCCATTTCTACTTACTTTGATTGTCTGGTTCGGCTATAACCAGGAAGCTGGCGGTTATCAATACCAAAGTAGTGTTGCCTGGTTTGAAGCGATCGGTTCCTCATTCCATTTTGGTGTGGATGGTATCTCTCTGCTAATGGTGCTCTTGACGACTTTATTAACTCCTCTGTCAATTTTGGCGTCTTACCGAATTGAGGAAAAAATTAAAGCCTATATGGCCTTATTCTTATTCCTTGAAACTGGCGTTCTTGGTGTTTTTATTTCACTTGACCTGCTTGTTTTCTTCCTCTTTTGGGAAATTGGTCTGGTTCCGATGTATTTCTTGATCAGCCAATGGGGCGGAGCCAAACGAAATTATGCCAGCTTGAAATTTATTTTATTTACAATGGGCGGAAGCTTAGGGCTTTTGTTATCCATTCAGTTAATCGGGGTTACAGTCAACAGCTTTGATTTGATAAAAATAAGTGAAGTTTGGCCTGCATTGACACAAAGCGGCCTGCAAGCCAAGATACCGCTCAATCTATCACTGGAAAGCATTAAAGCAATCGCCTTTTGGGCGTTCGTAGTGGCTTTTGCCATCAAAGTGCCTGTCTGGCCTTTTCATACCTGGTTGCCTGATGCCCACACTGAAGCTCCTACTGCTGGTTCGATGATCCTCGCAGGTGTTTTGCTAAAGCTCGGTGCATACGGTTTCATTCGCCTGGTACTGCCTCTTTTTCCGGTTGAGGCCAAACAATTTTCCGGAATTTTGGCGGGATTGGCAACTGCGGCCATCATTTTTGGGGCATTATCCGCCTTTGCTCAGAAGGATCTAAAAAGATTGGTAGCCTATTCTTCCATCAATCACATGGGTTTTGTGATTCTTGGTATCGCCGCCGCCGCAGCAGCCTATCAGACCGGAAATTCAGCGATCACGGAAAGTGCAACGATTGCATTGAATGGTTCAATCTTGCAAATGTTCAATCATGGTCTCTCAGCTGCCGGTATGTTTTTCCTGGTCGGCGTTATTTACGACCGCACACATACGCGCCAATTAGAAGATTTTGGCGGCATTTGGGCAATTCTACCGGTATACGGATCAATTTTTGTCTTCACTTCGATGGCGTCTCTGGGTTTGCCCGGTCTGAATGGGTTTGTTTCGGAGTTTCTGATTGTGCGAGGTGCATGGCATATTTTCCCATTGGCAACCGCATTAAGTATGATTGGTCTCTTCTTTACGGGTGTGTATATTTTGAAAGCAATTGGCCTGTTATTGCAAGGGCCTCGCAATAAACGCTGGTTGCCATTGAGCGAAATAAATCGGCGA
The DNA here is from genome assembly GCA_038329785.1 of Anaerolineales bacterium. GTDB lineage: Bacteria > Chloroflexota > Anaerolineae > Anaerolineales > Anaerolineaceae > UBA6170. Next base: position 30,771 of record JBBQNI010000021.1, read on the forward strand.
GAAGTATGGGTTATCGCACCACTCATGGTTCTCATGTTAGTCATTGGTATCTGGCCAACCTGGATTCTGGAAATAATCAATAACGCCGTAAATATGTTCTTTTAAAGAGGTGAAGGGATGGATTTTCCAATCCTAAGTACAACAATTTTTATCCCACTTGTTGCTGGCCTGATTATTCTCATCATTGGGAGGAAAAAATCTGAGCTTATTCGACCAATCGCGTTAGTAGCCGCCAGCCTTGTTCTGGTGCTTACCCTGGTGTTGTGGTCGTCTTATTCGCTAATTGATGCCGGTTACCAGTTCGTGGAAAAAATAGATTGGCTGCCCGACCTGGGAATTTCTTACCACCTGGGTGTAGATGGTCTGGCGATAGCCATGCTGTTACTGACAGCACTGGTTGTTTTTACCGGTGTGCTCGTTTCCTGGAAAATTAAAGAAAGACCAGAAGAATTCTACGCCTTTATGATGTTTTTGGCGACCAGCGTGCTGGGAGTATTTTCATCACTTGACCTTTTCCTTTTATTTTTCTTTCTTGAATTGGCCGTGTTCCCCAAATATTTGATGATCGTTATCTGGGGTTCGCCTCAAACCAGGGAATATGGCGGCATGAAATTGACGCTTTATCTATTTATCGGTTCTGTACTGGCACTTGTCGGCGCATTGGCTATTTACTTCGCCTCGCCGGAACGATCGTTTGATTTACTTCTTTTAGAAAATGCCAATTTCCCGGTAGATGTCCAGAAACTATGGTTCCCATTCATTTTTCTCGGTTTTGCTATATTAGGGGGTATTTTTCCCTTTCATAGCTGGGCGCCGGACGGGCATGTGGCTGCGCCGACAGCAATCTCGATGCTATTAGCCGGCGTAGAAATGAAAGTAGGCGTCTTTGCTGCACTTCGTGTAGGCATAATGCTATTACCTGAAGGTGCAAAATTCTGGGCTGTATGGATTTTGGTGCTTGCAACGATCAATGTGGTCTATGGCGCATTTATCGCCTTGATTCAGAAAGATTTTAAATATGTTATCGGCTTTTCTTCTGTCTCTCATATGGGACTGGTATTGATTGGATTTGCAGCGCTCAATTATAACGGCTTACTTGGTGCGGGTTTGCAGATGTTCTCCCATGGAATTATGACCGCGCTATTCTTTGCAATTGTTGGTATGGTGTATGATCGCACCCATACGCGCGAAATCGCTGCATTGGGGGGATTGGCAAAAAAGATGCCGTTTGCCGCCTTTGGTTTCATTATCGCGGGGTTGGTCTCTATGGGAATGCCCGGATTTTCCGGTTTTGTGGCTGAGATCCCAATTTACATGGGCGTCTGGGAAAAAGCACCGATTGTGGCTGTTATCGCCATAATTTCAATCGTTATTACGGCGGGGTACATTCTTCTTACCATTCGACGCGTATTTTTTGGTGAAATTAGTGAAGAAAATGAGCAGCTGGTAGATGATGTTTCCTTCAAGGATAAATTTGCAATAGCCATTTTGAGTTTATTCATGATCGCAATTGGTTTGTTACCGAGATTAATTGTGCCGTTAATTGAGTCCAGTGTAACCAGAATTCTACAAATCCTGGGAGGTGTCTGATGGATATGGCAATGCTGACCTCTCCCGACCTGTTGGCAATCCTTCCAGAAATTCTGGTGGTCATTCTGGTAGGAATAATTCTTTTAGTAGATGTTTTAAGTAAGAAAACAGCAAAGAATAAGCTCGGTTGGGTCGCAGCAGGGGGGCTGTTGTTGATCTTAATTCTCAAATTGGTATTTCTCAATCCAGGCGATGATCAAAGTTTTGCCTGGGGTCAGATGATTATTGTCGATGCAGCAGCTTACTTCTTTCAGATGTTAATTTTGATAGGTGCGGTCATTACCGTGATTCTCTCAATCGACCAGCAGAGGTTCAAGATTTCTGCGGAATACTTCGCGATTTTGCTAATTAGCATCATTGGAATGAGTTTCATGGCTGCGGCCAGTGACTTGATTATGCTGTATCTGGCTATTGAGACCACATCCATACCATTATATGTACTGGCTGGTTTTAACAAGAAGGACAATAATTCAACCGAAAGCGGCTTGAAATATCTGTTGTTTGGTGCTATGACATCTGCCTTCATGTTGTATGGTTTTAGCTTTTTGTTCGGTTTTAGTGGCTCAACACACCTGAGTGTCATTGCAGAAATAATGTCCAGTGGAAGTATCCCCATGGGGATTGAACTTCTTGTTCTATTCCTGGTTATTATTGGTTTCGGATTTAAAACTTCTACAGCGCCATTTCACTTTTGGGCGCCGGATGTTTATCAGGGAGCACCAACCCCTATTTCCGGATTTCTTTCAACAGCTTCCAAAGCTGCGGGTTTCATCGTACTGATGCGCTTCATGCTTTTCGTTTTTCATACCAACCCTGTCAATTGGATTGTCGTTGCTTCGATTTTAGCGGCAGCATCAATAACTGTGGGTAACCTGTTGGCCTTGGTACAAAGGGATTTAAAACGACTGCTAGCTTATTCTTCAATATCTCATGCGGGCTATATTTTAATCGGAGTGGCAGCAGGAACCCAGCTTGGGATCAAGTCGGCTATGTATTACCTGCTGGTTTATCTCTTCACAAATCTGGCTGCTTTTGGAATAGCTGCCGTCCTTGAAGATTCAACCGGGTCCACCGATATTTCCAAACTGAAAGGGCTGGTCAAACGGTCTCCATTGATTGCTTTTGCTTTTCTGGCAGTCATATTGTCACTGGCAGGCATACCGCCCTTTGGTGGTTTTGTCAGCAAATTACTCGTGCTGGCGGCTGGTATGGAGGCAAATCTGGTCTGGTTGGTTATTGTGGCCATCGTCAATTCTGTCATTGGGTTGTATTACTATTTGGGATTGTTAAAACTGGCGTTTTCGAATGAGGGTGATCTGCAAGAAATCCGACCGCAGTTCTCCTGGAAATTGGCGATTGGAATTTGTGTTTTAGCAATCGTTATTTTGGGAATATTCTATACTCCTTGGTTCCAACAGCTTAATCTCGCAAGTGTAAATTTGCTCACAATTAATTGAAGATTATTTTTTTTGATATGATATAATTTTTGGATATGCAGCCTGAGAAGCCATTGCAAAATGAACGTAAAACTCGAATTTTGAATCTTACGCTCGCAAGTGTTGCCGGGCAGGTAGGGTGCTTAACCCTGGTAATCATTCTTGGTGCTGTATTTGGCGGTCTCTGGCTTGATAATTATTATCAAACAAAACCTATTTTTACGGTCAGTCTTCTGATTTTAAGTATTCCTATTTCTTTGGCAGTGATGATTATCGTGGTGCGTTTTGCCATTTCAAAAATCAAAACAAATATTTCCGAAGTGAATTCAGAAAAGAAGGAGGTAAATCTTGGAAAAATCACTTAAGTGGAAGTGGGGTGTCAACCGCTGGTGGGTTCTTGCCATGATCATTTTATCGGTTTTGGTTGTGCAATTTATTGCAAAACCCATTCAACCCCACATTCAAGTTGCTCCAGAGAAAATTCTGCTGGAACCGCTTTTTACATTGCCGGTGCTCGGGGATTTCTATCTGGTAAACACACTTACTTCGCTCGTGTTAGTGGATGTAATTATCATTTTATTGGCACTTCTGGTTCGAAATGGTGTGCGAAATGGAACACTTATTCCGAAAGGTGTGGCTGCAGCCTTTGAGATGCTTGTTGAGATGCTTTATAACCTCACAGAGACATCTGCTGGCAAATATACGAAACAAATCTTTCCCTGGTTTGCGACCATTATTATTCTCGTTTTCGTGGCAAACCTGACCAAACTTATACCAGGGTTCGAGACAATTGGTTTTATGCACCATTCAGAAGAAGGTTTTGTTACGCAGAATATTGGCGGGAATTGGGCAATTTTGACGCCAGAAAAAGCACACAATGGAGAGGGTAGTATTGTAACCCCCTTTTTCCGTGGTCTCTCCACCGACCTAAACTTTACAGTCGCCTTGGCGCTTATATCGGTGGTCATGATTCAGGTCATTGGTGTACGTGCTCAAGGCTTGGGATATTTTTCCAAATTTATAAACTTTACAACCATGTTTAAAAAACCAGCACTGGGGTTCATGGATTTTATTGTTGGACTGCTGGAATTGATTTCCGAATTGGCAAAGGTACTCTCTTTTGCTTTTCGTTTATTTGGCGTTATGTTTTCAGGAACAGTTTTAGTAGCATTGGTGGGATCCATGGTTCCAATATTTGTCCCATCATTAATATTTATGTTTGAGCTATTTATGGGCGTGATCCAGGCATTTGTGTTCGGTATGTTGACCATGGTTTTCATGGCGCAAGCAACACAAGGTCATGGGGAACACACTGATCATTAAGAAGAATTCTTGGAGGAAAAATGACTGGAGATTTAATTCTTGCTGCGAAATTCATCGGTGCCGGCCTTTCCATGATAGGGGCTTTAGGCGCGGGTATTGGGATTGGACTGAGTGTTCATGGGGCTTTAAATGGTATGGCCCGTAACCCGGATGCATATGGCAATCTCTTTACCAATATGATTCTTGGGATCGCATTCTCTGAAGCAATTGCCATCTATTGTCTGGTCATTGCGTTCCTGATGTTATTTGTCCTTTAGATAATGAGAGGAGTAACCATTGGAAAAGCTTGGTATTAATCTGGGATTTCTACTCATCCATATCTTAAATTTCATCATCATATATATTGTTCTTAAAGCCTGGGTTTTTGAGCCACTGACAGGAATGTTGGCAGAACGGCGGAAAAAAGTCGCCCAAGGTCTGGAAGATGCGCGTGTTGCTGCTGATGCACGTGCCAACGCGGAGGAAGCAGCCGAGAAAATTGTTGGTGAAGCGCAAGTTAAAGCTGGTGACATTATCAAAGAAGCAACCACCCGGGCCGAAATGCTGCAAAAAGAAATTGTTATTGAAGCGGAAAAAGGTATAGAAAAAGATAGAACCACTGCGCTGGCTGAAGTTGAGGAAGAACGAATGCGCCTGCTGAGTGAAATGCGCGGGGATGTTTCAGCAATTGCGATTGCTGCTGCTCAGAAATTGATTGGTGAAGCATTGGATGAAAAACGCCAACAAGCCTTGTTGAAAGACTTTTTCTCCGGTGTTAAAGGTGGCAAAGTATCCATCCTGGAAGGATCTTCACTGGGTGGAAATTCCGCTGAAGTTACTTCTGCGTTGCCGTTGACTCCTGATGAGCAGGAACAGGTTAAAAAGGATATTCATGCACAAAAGGGCGGAACAGTCGCCGTCACGTTCCGTGTGGACCCCTCAATTTTGGGCGGATTGATTTTGCGTGTAGGTGATCAAGTTCTGGATGGGTCAGTTGCAGCACAACTGAGCGCATTACAAAAATCACTTCAATAATTTACTAAAAGAAATTGATATTTGGGTTGGTTAGAATTATTTTCATTCGGCCAACCCTTATTTTTTGGAATAATCATGATTGGAAATCTTGTTGAAATATTAGCGGCGGTACCCTTTAAATGGATTTCGAAGGGGAAAATCGAGAACCTGCCAGTCAGCGGGGTTGAATTTGACTCCCGCCAGGTAAAGCCCGGTTCAATCTTTTTTGCGCTCACAGGAAAGAATGTGGATGGGCATTCATTTATTCCGAAAGTTATCTTAATGGGTGCGAATGCGATTTTCGGATCACAGCCGCTTGATACCTGGTTCGATCTACCCGTTCCCTATATCCAGGTGGAAGATACCAGAAGAGCGTTGGCGTTGACCTCCGCTGCTTTTTATGATTACCCGGCTCGGGATATGACGGTAATAGGCGTTACAGGAACAGATGGAAAAACAACCACAGCAAACCTACTTTATCAGATTCTAAGAACTACTGGATTGAAAGCTGGCATGGTTTCCACTGTAAACGCACAGATTGGTGATGATATCCTGGATACCGGGTTCCATGTCACCACACCCGAGGCACCAGCCATTCAATATTATCTTTACAAAATGCGGGCAGCAGGCATTACACATGTGATTCTGGAGACGACCTCGCATGGGTTGGCACAGGATAGAGTTTTGGGTTGTGAATATGATCTGGGGATTGTCACCAATATTACCCATGAACACCTTGATTATCACGGTGACTATCAAAACTACTTCAACACCAAAGCACGTCTGTTTGAAATGCTATCCATGACAGAAAAGAAAACCAGCGGTGAAATCCGCCTGGCTGTTTTGAACAAAGATGACGGATCATATGAAATGCTAGAACAGTTGATATCTACGCCAAAAATTTCTTATTCGATCCGGGAAAAGACTGATTTTTGGGCTGAAGAGATAGTTCATTTGCCTGAAAGAACGCAATTTGTTGCCTGCAATAAAGCATTTCGAGTATTCATCAACACACATCTACCGGGTGATTTTAACATATCGAACTGCCTGGCTGCCTTTTCTGCGGCCGTGGCGGGTTTGGGTATTGATCCAAAAACCGCAGCAAAGGGAATTGCTGAAATGAAAGCAGTACCAGGACGAATGGAATTAATTGATCTGGGTCAACCATTTCAGGCGATCGTTGATTTTGCTCACACACCCAACGCCATTGATAAAGCGCTGCGTACAGCCCGCCAAATGACAAATGGACGTGTAATCGCGGTGTTTGGCTCAGCCGGTCTGCGAGATCGTCAAAAACGGCGTATGATGGCGGCTGTATCTGCTGAACTGGCAGACATAACTATTTTGACTGCGGAAGATCCGCGTACGGAGAATCTGGCCGAAATACTTTCAGAAATGGAATACGCAGCGACAGAAAAAGGGTCTGTTTTAGGCCAAAACCTGTTTTTGGTTGCTGATCGTGGGAAAGCGATCGAACAGGCAATTTTAATGGCTCAGGATAGTGATCTGGTGATTGCCTGTGGTAAAGGTCATGAGCAGTCCATGTGCTTTGGCGAAATAGAATACCCCTGGGATGACCGCACTGCGATGCGGGCTGCGCTGGCAAAAAGTCTGGGGATTCCTGGACCGCAGATGCCTTACCTGCCAACCCGAGAAAAATAAAAAGAGGTTATCCGATTTTCGGATAACCTCTTTTTAAGTTTGATTTTAGGAACGGTTGCGATCGCCACCGCGGTTACCACCGCTGTGATCACTGCGATTTCGGCGGTCACCACGGTCGTTGCCACGGTTCCCACTCGGACGACCACCGGTGGGTTTGCCGCCACGGTCTTTAGAACGGGCTTCTTCTGCAGTCCAGCCTTCTAAAACTGCCTGACGGGAGAGACGGATTTTGCCATTATCGTCGATGTCGGTGATCATTACGGTGATTTCCTCACCCATTGAGACTACATCTGCAACTGAATTTACTCGTTCTGTATCCAATTGTGAAATGTGCACCATGCCATCCTGACCGGGTAGAATTTCTACAAAGGCACCAAAATCAGCGATTCGCACGACTTTGCCGGTGTAAATTCGACCAATTTCGGGTACTTCAATCATGGCTTCAATGCGTTCTTTAGCGACATCGGCACCATAGCCTTCGGTGGCGGCGATATAAACACTGCCATCCTCGCCAATATCAATTTTGGTTTTGGTTTCTTCCTGTAATGCGCGGATATTCTTCCCGCCTGGGCCAATAATAGCGCCAATTTTATCCACCGGAACTTTAACGATTGTGATTTTTGGTGCATGCGGTTTCAGTGTTGGGTTGGGGACGGAAATCACTTCCATCATTTTGCCGAGGATGTGAATTCTGGCCTGATACGCCTGTTTCATGGCTTTCGTCATGATCTCAGGTGTAATTCCGGAGACTTTGATATCCATTTGCAGGGCAGTAATACCTGCTTCAGTGCCGGCGACTTTGAAATCCATATCGCCGAGATGGTCTTCCAACCCTTGAATATCGGTCAAAATTGAGTATTGGTCATTATCCATGACCAGACCCATGGCAACACCAGCAACAGGTGCTTTTATCGGTACGCCAGTATCCATCAGTGCCAGTGTGGAACCGCAGACAGAGGCCATTGAACTGGAACCATTTGACATCAAAATCTCTGATACCAGGCGCATGGTGTATGGGAAATCTTCCTCGGCCGGCAAGACAGGTTCTAAGGCTCTCTCCGCCAGGGCACCATGACCAATTTCACGTCGCGATTGTCCACGTAGGGGTTTAACCTCACCGGTGGAATAAGGCGGAAAATTGTAGTGATGCATATAGCGTTTGCTATCGGCGGGGTTTAAGGAATCAATTTCTTGAGCTTCGCGTGGGGTTCCCAGGGTTGCCAGCGTTAATGCCTGAGTTTCACCTCGTGTAAATAACCCGGAGCCATGTGCACGGGGACTGATCCCAATTTCACACCAAATGGGGCGAACTTCTGTCAAAGCACGTCCATCCGGGCGGATACCCTGTTGGATGATTCTGCGGCGGACGACTTGCTTGTAAATCTCCTCAAAAGCGTCTTTTACCGGCCTTACAAGCGTTTCATCTTCTCCGGCGAATTCTGAGACCAATTGATCTTTTAATTCATCAATTGCAGCGTTTAATTCCGCCTTGGTATGGGGGCTGTCCAAAGCAATGGAGATGTCCTGTGCTGCACGATCATTGACTTTCGCGACCAATTCGCTATCAACGAGAAAGAGCGGTACAGTCTTTTTTGGCTTGCCAATTTCTTCACGCATGCGCGTTTGTAAATCAATAATGGGTTGCAAGGATTTGTGAGCAAAATCGAGCGCTTTTACCATGACATCGTCCGGAACTTCCTTGGCACCACATTCCACCATGGAAATAGCGGCACGTGTGCCGGCAACTCGTAGATCCAAATCGGATTCCTCGAGTTGTTGAAAGGTTGGGTTGACAATAAATTCACCATTGATCATGCCAACTCGAACGGCGGCAACCGGCCCATTCCAGGGAATATCGGATATCATCAGGGCTGCGGATGCAGCATTGATTGCCAATATATCAAGTGGATTCTCACCATCAGATGAGAAAGAGACCATGATGACTTGCACGGAATTCCGCATTCCATCTGCAAATAATGGGCGCAGAGGACGATCGGTCAAACGAGCGACCAGGATGGCATCCGTGGTTGGACGCCCTTCACGGCGGAAGAAAGAGCCGGGAATTCTACCACCAGCATACAGTCTTTCTTCATAATCTACGGTCAAGGGAAAGAAGTCGGTCCCTTCTCGGGGGTTCTTGTCCATTGTTGCAGCGGCGAAGATGATGGAATCACCTAGCCGAACAGTTACAGCCCCGCCAGCTTGCAGGGCTAATTTCCCGGTTTCAAACGTTAATTCAGTTTGACCCACGGAGACATTGTATTTCTTTGATTCAGGTTTCATTAATATGTCCCTCTTGAATAATTCCCGTCAAGTCAGGGACTGAAAACTATTCAGAAAAAATTTTTCTGAACACATTTCAATACCCAACCAACGGGTTGTTAAAATGATAGAAAAAGAGCAGGCAAATTCTCATTTGCCCGCATCCATAATCGTGAGATTTAGCGCGTTCTTAATTTAAGGCTTTCTGTCACAGCAGCAAAGCGACCGAAATCTTCTGCACGCAAATATGCCAATAAGCGGCGGCGTTGGCCGACCAATTTGAGCAAACCACGACGGGATGATTCATCGTGTTTATGCATCCGCAGATGCTCGGTTAGTTGTGTTATCCGGAAGCTATTCAATGCAACCTGCACCTCAGGGGAACCGGTATCGCCTTCATGACGGGCATATTTTTCGATAATCTCTTTTTTTTGTTCAATTGTTAAAGACATGACGTTTGCACTCCTATTGCGAATATTTTTTTTGCAGGTCTCCGTGCCTATAGCCATAGCCGTAGACAGGACCAGTCAATATTCTTATTATACCAGAGCCCTGGATTTTGGTACAGCCAAGTGGATTGCAGAGGATGTAAGCGGGTTGGCGGGCTGGGAAAAAAAGATGAAAAGTGAAATTGGAAAGAGTCATGAGTAATCAACTTTATTAGAGAGCTTCTTTCCATGAATTCAAAGGTTAGGGAATTTCGGAAAGGGTTACACCTTCATTATTTGGCGAAATTGGGTCTGTTGCTCTTGGGGGAAAGCTGACATACTTCTACGCACCAACCGAAATAATTCGGGAGAAGGCTCGCTTAGCATAAAACTTTTTAAGAATACGAATGTCTCTTTTGGGTTTTCTTGAGCCAATTCAAGCAATAAATCGTTCAATGCATTAATCGTTTTCTCGCCCCGTTTTAAATTGATAAGCGAAATTGATTTGAAAACAAAGGGGTAATTATCATATTGCTGATCCTGGACCAGCACAATCAGGGCGTGAATTCCGGCCTGAATCTGATTGACCTCACCTGAATCAAGCCATTTTATGATGGTATTTTGCCAGGCAGATATGTTTCGGCTGCGGATCGATTTTGTACTTGTTTCAAAGATGATTTTGCGCAAGGCTTTATTTTTATTATCATCACTCCACAAGACAATTTTGGATAGTACCTGTTGGCTGAATTCTTCCGGTAAAGCACCTAAGATTTCCCCGGCCAGAGCTTTCATCTCGATGAATGATTCTTGCCAGAGGAGCTCGACATAACGCATAGCAATCTGGGGATTTTCCCTGCTGAAAAGCTGAATGGAGAGAGTTAATTGGTTTTGTATTACTGGCGCAATCTGATAACTATCTACCTGTTGTTTTTGATGCAGCTCCGAGCTGATGCGGTACGCCAGGTTGGTATGTGCTTCCATAAATGAACGTAAGCTAAGAATAAAAACTTCCGCTGGTAAAGGAGGGTTTAAAATTGCCCGGATCTGCGCTTTCAAGCGCTCAATTTGAATGGCAGGCATTGAATAACATCATTCTGGCTCTCAAATTAGCGATCAATACGCCCTGGCGAAGTAGGTCTTATATTGGGCTGGTTCACCGCAATAAATGCATTTTCCTTCGGATTTTTCTTGATATAGATCACGGCAGCGTGTGGTGGCTTTAGTTTCCTGCTTAATGGCATCCTCGCATGTGGGGTCACCACACCAGTAGGCATAAGCCCAACCATTGCTGATGATCTTCTGAAATTCAGCATAATCCTGTGGTTCAAAAATATGACTATCGCGGAAGTTGGTCGCTTTTTCGAGCAGGCGATCGTGAAACTTGTTAAGGATATCTTCAACTTGAGTCGCAAGATTTTCTGTGCTCAAGAATAATTTGCCAGCCTTACCGGGGATATCACGTTGGGCGACAACAACTGTATTATTGGCCACATCGCGTGGACCGATTTCGATACGTAATGGCACGCCACGCATTTCCCAATCGTTAAATTTAAAGCCTGGTGTCAGGTTCTCACGATCATCCACTTTAACCCGGAATTGGGAAAGCTGGGCGCTGATTTCTTTGACCCTGGTCATCACTACTTCCTGTTCCTGTTCGCTCCGGAAGATTGGAACAATCACGATCTGGATGGGTGCCAGGCGCGGGGGCATTATCAACCCCTGGTCATCACCGTGTGTCATAATGATCGCACCGATAAAACGGGTGGAAAGACCCCACGAAGTGGTCCAGGCGAATTGCTGTTCATTGTTGCGATCCAGATATTGAATATCAAAAGCTTTGGCGAAATTTTGACCAAGATTATGTGACGTTCCGGATTGCAATGCCTTTGTATCCAACATCATCGCTTCAATGGTATATGAGCGCTGAGCACCTGCGAATTTCTCGGCATCACTTTTGATTCCCGGGATGACAGGCACCGCCGCTTCATTGATGGCAAAGTCTGTATAGAGATCGAGGATTTTCAAGGTTTCTTCCTCGGCTTCCTGGGCAGTTTCATGGGCGGTATGTCCTTCCTGCCAGTAGAATTCAAGGGTGCGCAAAAACATGCGCGTGCGCATTTCCCAGCGGACTACATTCGCCCATTGGTTGATTAAAATTGGCAAATCGCGATATGATTTTACCCATTTGGAATACATATAACCAATGATCGTCTCTGATGTTGGGCGCACGACCAGAGGTTCTTCGAGCGTCTGACCACCGCCAATGGTGACAACGGCTAATTCCGGAGCGAAACCTTCCACGTGTTCCTTCTCTTTTTCAAGAAATGACATGGGAATAAATAACGGGAAGGCGGCATTAACATGTCCACTGGCTTTAAAACGCGCATCCAATTCTTTTTGAATATTTTCCCATAACGCCCAGCCATATGGCCGCACAACCATGCAACCACGTACAGGTGCGTAGTCGGCCATTTCCGCTTTTTGAATTAGTTGGTTATACCATTCGGAAAAGTTTTCACTCTGCTTTGGTAATTTATCTTCGCTCATTTAATTTCTCATTTCGAATTTAAGGTGTAGTTTTATCATCAGTTGGTTCAATCGCAGTTCAGGAGAGTGTGATCGAGCATTGTCAAAATTTCATTTATTGATTCAGCAAAAAGCAATACTTCTTTTGTTTCGGCCTTAAGATATTTCTCTTGCACCGCGAACATCGTATGAAAAATGGTCTTCCAGCCTATGCCCACAAGTATTAATGGTTTGAAAGGAATCGTTTCTATCTGCATGCGATTCCACATCAGCACAATTTCGGCCAGTGTTCCTGGTCCGCCGGGCAAGGCGATAGCAGCGTCACAACCTTCAATCAGAAGGTTGAGTCGCTCTTGTAAGGTCGTTTGGCGCCATTCTTCACACACCCAGGGGTTTGGTTTTCGTTGTCGCCAGTTTTCAATTTCAACGCATGTAACGCCAATTACATGGCCGCCAGCTTCAGCTGCGCCTTTCGAAGCCCCCTCCATTGTGCCCATATATCCACCGGTGAGAATTTCATAGCCACACTCAGCCAGGGCAGTGCCCAATTGATAAGCGAAATGGTATTCTTCACTATCGGCAAGTGGGGAAGAACCGCCAAAAATTGTTATTTTCATGAAACCTCAAAGAACAAATTTGATACCGGTTATTTTACCGTACTTTGATCCCATTGGCGCTGATAATTAATTGAAAGCTTGGTGAGAATTGCCACTTCAAGGTCCACGCCGCTGACATGGGCCAATTGCAGTAAATAAAGAGCAACGTCGGCTAGTTCTAAAGCGAATGATTCTTTATCCTGGATCTCTTCCTGCCATTGAAATTGTTCGAGAACTTCGTTGGCTTCCAATAATAACGAAACGGCAATATTTTTGGGAGTCTGCGGGCGTTTGCTGTCGGGTGAGTACCACCCTTTTTCTGAAACAAACTGGTTCATCAAGCTGCTTAGTTCTTTTATATCGCGCCCCATATTTACCTCAAAATCCTTTATTTTTCATGATGGACCAGCCATTATAACGTTTGATGACCATTTATTTAATTTGAAGATTTGTATGTCAATTCCAGTATTCTGGGCAAACCGCTAGAAAGCCAATTTTCAATTTCTTTGACGGTCGCTTGATACTCGCTGAAGCTGCCACCCACCGGATCTTCGATCTCCAATTTCTCACCACTCATTTCAGAAAGCAGATAGACTCGGTTGGTCACTTGCGGAAACTCTATTTGAATGGCTTCTTTGTGCCCATGTTCCATTGTCAGGATTAATTGAAACCGGTTGAGCAATTCGGCTGTGATGACCTGGGATTTATGCCTGGATGTGTCCAATCCTATCTCTGCCATTGCTTTTACCCCATGCGGCGTGGCGGGAAACCCAGGTTGAGTCCAAGTTCCGGCAGACTCGATCATCCATTCAACATCGGGATACTTTTGCTGAAGATCACGCCTGAGAATTGCCTCAGCCATGGGTGAACGGCATTGATTGGCGGTACAAATAAACAGGATGGAATTCTTTATGGTCATTGACTCTAAATGAATGCTAGCGATCCATACTGACTACCTGGCTTTCCCAACGGTGCCAGCGGCCATGGTGCTTCTCAAGTAGTAATTTGCCTTCACCGGGTGATTCTAGCCCTACCAACTCCATATCGGCATCGACCATGATGCGTACCAGTTCTTTGAATGTCACTCTGGGCGTCCAGCCGATTTCGTTGATCGCTCTTGATGGATCAGCCAGAAGATAATCAACTTCATTCGGGCGGAAGTAGCGTGGATCAATGCGGACATATTCCTGCCAATCCAAATTCATATAACCGAACGCTTCGTCTAAAAATTCACGCACGGAATGTGCTTCACCGGTGCCGATGGCAAAATCACCCGGATGATCGTGTTGCAGCATCTTCCACATGGCCGCCACATAATCGGGGGCATAACCCCAGTCGCGTTTTGCATCCAGGTTACCCAGGTACAAGTATTTTTGATTTCCTGCAATGATATTGGAAAGTGCTCTGGTAATTTTGCGGGTTACAAATGTTTCACCACGGCGGGGGGATTCGTGATTGAAAAGAATCCCATTGGAAGCAAAAATTCCATACCCATCTCTATATTGGCGGGTGACCCAGTAGGCATATAATTTGGCGGCTGCGTAAGGGCTCTGTGGTTTAAAAGGGGTATCTTCATTTTGGGGGGGTGCAGCCGAACCATATAATTCGCTCGAAGAAGCCTGATAGAAGCGTGCTTTTACCCCGCTTTTGCGAATTGCCTCCAGGATGCGGATTGTACCCAGACCAGTTACATCACCAGTATATTCGGGCATATCAAAGCTGACCCGTACATGGGATTGGGCGGCCAGGTTGTAGATCTCATCGGGTTTTATATTGTAAATTACGTCTATAAGGGATTCAGATTGGGAGACATCGCCATAATGCAAATTGAGCTTAACATTCTCTCCGTTTTTGTGTGGGTCGTGGTAAATATGATCAATACGGCGGGTATTAAAAGTACTGGCGCGGCGGATAATGCCATGAACTTCATAATCTTTGGAAAGTAATAATTCTGCGAGGTATGACCCATCCTGACCGGTAATACCTGTGATTAGCGCTTTTTTCATGCCTGAATCTCCATTTTTTTGAGGAAATGATTAATTAGGTCAATTATTCTCGAGGATTACCAGTATAACCAACGCTAAACAGCCTGTCAAATGATCCTAAACGTCGCTGGGGGCCGCTTCGCGGGCGGGCTGTCTGTCTCAGGAGGCAGGCGGATTTTCCAATGACCTTTAACGATCCAAGTCAACACCTGAATCCAGGTTTATTTACGGTCGAATTGCATTTATTTCATGAAAAAATTGGGTTGGCTTCTGATCCCAAACCTGAATTTATGAAAATATTGTCAAAAGGCTGCTGGTCTTCCAGCAGCCTTTTGTTCTCTTACGTTTATGTCTACTCCTCAGTCTTAGCTGGAGCTTCTTTTTTTGCAAACTTGAGCTTCTTTTGTTCCAGGTCCAG
>JBBQNI010000022.1:0-45457 GCA_038329785.1 Anaerolineales bacterium
TCAAGAACTGGCAGCGGCCCTCACCCACAACAACCGGATACTTGGCCGGGTTGGCAGCCATAACAGCCTGTAAAGCACCAATAGCCATTCCATCCTGAGTCCAGTAACCATCCAGGATTGGGTAAGCGGCCAGGAAATTGGACATTACTTGCTGTCCGGTGGCCTCGTCCCATTTACCGCTTTCGGTTGCCAAAACTTTGATATCGGGGTAATTGGCCAATACTTCTGCAACACCATCCATGCGGGCTACGTTGGCCGGGTGGCCGGGGAAGCCTTCAACTTGAACGATATCGCCCTTGCCACCCAATGCATCAGCCAGCCATTGTGCACTGGTTTTAGCCCATTCTTTCTGATCGATGCCCACGTTATAAACGCCGGGCACGCTCAGTTCCTGGTCGACAGAAATGACGATGATGCCTTTAGCCAATGCTTCTTCGAGGGTGGCATTCAAACCGTTAACATCACCCGGATTAACCAGAATGGCATCCACACCTTTGGCAATCAGGTTCTGCAATTGTTGAATCTGACCGGCCGTATCTGTATCGGCACTCTCAATCACCAACTCCGTAGTCAGACCTTCAGCCATGTACTCAGCATTGGTCTCAATCAACTCGGCAATCATCTGCGTACGGTATTCGCTGCTGATGAAGGGGTTGGAAACGCCAATTGTGAAGGGTCCCATGGCAGCCATTTCGCCGACGAAATAGGATGTGAGCACTTCTTCGTCGCTCATGATACCATCCAGCAGGTAGGCATCTGGCTTGTCTTTGCAGATGTCCAAGCCCTCTTGCAGATTGTCACTGGTGATCACAACGGGTACCGGAATCACAAATGACATGCCGTTCGTACCGCCCAATTTGGATTCATCAATTTTTTCGCCCATCAACATGTTGACGGCAATGCGCAGACCGGTTGGGGAAACCCCAGGCGGGTTGGCAACGGCAATGGTCTTGAATTCAGGATCGGTGGCGAGCACTTCTTCCCACAACTTCAAGAACTGGCAGCGGCCCTCACCCACAACAACCGGATACTTGGCCGGGTTGGCAGCCATAACAGCCTGTAAAGCACCAATAGCCATTCCATCCTGAGTCCAGTAACCATCCAGGGTTGGGTAAGCGGCCAGGAAATTGGACATTACTTGCTGTCCGGTGGCCTCGTCCCATTTACCGCTTTCGGTTGCCAGAACTTTAATATCGGGGTAATTGGCCAATACTTCCGCAACACCATCCATGCGGGCTACGTTGGCCGGATGACCGGGGAAGCCTTCGATTTGGACAATATCACCTTTGCCGCCCAATGCCTCAGCCAGCCATTGTGCACTGGTTTTAGCCCATTCTTTCTGATCGATGCCCACGTTATAAACGCCGGGCACATTCAGTTCCTGGTCGACAGAAATGACGATGATGCCTTTGGCAACTGCTTCTTCAAGGGTGGCATTCAAACCGTTGACATCACCCGGGTTGACCAGAATGGCATCCACATCTTTGGCCATCAGGTTCTGCAATTGCTGAATCTGACCGGCAACATCAGTATCGGCACTTTCGATCACCAATTCATTGGTGATGTCCTTGGCCATATACTCTGCATTGGTCTCAATCAACTCGGCAATCATCTGGGTGCGGTATTCGCTGCTGATGAAAGGATTGGAGACACCGATGGTAAATTTGCCATCCGCAGCAGGTTGATCCGGAGCTTTGGTCGCAACCTCTACCGGTGCTGATGTGGGTTGATCCACAACGGGTGCATCGGTTGCTACTGCCGGTTTACAGGCAGACATCGCCATTGTTGCTACGATAAGAATCGCTACAATAAACATTACGCTTTTTTTAGACATGTTCAACTTCTCCTATTCTAGAATTTATTGGAAACACTATGGGTACATTTGGTTTTTGTGGTATTTTGCGAATATTCACCTCCATTGAATATCTACCAATTTATACATTTAAGAATGGTTTGTCTTCATCCACAAATAAATATTCCAGCGCCAGCGCAATCACGCCTTTATTGCCGGCGGTGGCACCAATGCGCGAGAAATTGATTTGCAGGAAGGTTGTAGCCAGTGGCAAAGAACGCCTTAAAACGGCACGCCGAATGGCTACCAACAGATGATTGCCAAAGTTACTGATACCGCCGGCCACGAAAATGTGACTGGGATTAAAGAAATTGACCAGGCCGGCCAAAACATCTCCGATCATTTGACCGCTCTCGCGAATAATCTCTAATGCAGCCTCATCACCTTCACGACAGGCGGCACTGACCAGCTCGGGTGTCATGATGCCATCATTTTCATTCATCATGCGGCGCAGGATGTCACTTTCACCACTTTGCGCTGCACGGAAGGCTTTTTCCGCAATTGCCGGACCGGCTGCCATGGCTTCCAGACAGCCTCGGTTACCACATTTACAAATTGGCCCTTGTTTATCCACGCAGATATGCCCAATATCGCCGGCACAACCATTGCTGCCGCGATGAATTTTGCCATTAGAGACAATCCCGGATCCGATACCGGTACCTATTTTAATGAAGATGAAGTGTTCCAACCCATAGGCATCACCATAGCGTTGTTCTCCGAGCGCCATGATATTGACGTCATTATCCACCACCACAAATGCACCCGGGAAGTCCTGCTTTAGAAATGAACGAATTGAATAATTTTCCCAATCAGGCATCAGCGGCGGGGCAACCAGTACTCCGCGGGTAAAATCAACCGGTCCAGGCACACCTACACCGATCCCCAGGATCTGCTCAGCCTGTGCGCCTTGTAAGTCCAGGACAAGTTTCACCAGGGCAGCGGCCTGTGCCATTACTTCGGCCGGCGGCTGACGCACATCGGCAGGTTCGCTCAATAATTGAAGCACATTGCCAAGCACATCAGCCAGAATAACATCCACATTCGTCGCACCGATGTCAATGCCTACTACATAACCAATTTGGTCGTTGAAACGCAGCAGTTTGGGTTTTCGGCCGCCTTCAGAGACTCCCTCATCATATTCAATCAGGTAACCCTTACCTATTAACGCCCGAATTTCCGTTGAGGTTTTCGCCTTGGACCAACCGGTGATATCAGCCACCTGGGTGCGCGATATCTGGCCTTTTCTACGAAGGGCTCGCACAATTTCTGCTTCTGTTGCGCTTAACAAGATCGGTGTTTTCATGCAATCCTGTGATCGGAGTCTGTCTGTATCAATATTTTGGGAGAGAATCGGGTTTGTGTAATTTGTAACTAATTTATAACAGAAAAACTTTGTTCATTCAATAGGCTGGATTGAATTTAATATTAATAACTTCGTCTGATTAGCGAACAAAGTTTTTGAAAAGGCATCCTGGCGGCTGCATTCATCAACCGCCAGACCAAACCGCTTTCAATCCATTATGATTTGAGAAATTTCTCCGCTGCTTTTGTGTTTGAGGATATATTTCAAGCTGCCGCTGGGCATCCGTTCTTCCTTAATTAAGAAATGATCATCGTCATAATCCGGCAATGCAGCCTCTTGCTTTTTGGAACCATCGCTGCCGCGCCAATCCACGATTTCAACAGGTTCCCAGCGCTTGCTCGCGGCGGCTTTGTAGCAGGCATCAATGATGGTGTTGACCACATAGCCGTCATAAAAAGTTTCACGCGGAGCCACACCAGCATCCATCGAGTTAAACATATCCAGGAACATCTCAACGTAACCAAGTGACCCAATTTCATCCCCAACCGGGAACATCCAACCGGTGTCGCCTTCCGCTTTTTCGGCCACATAGCCGCCCTGACCCACATCTGTAAACATCTCAAAGCCGGTACGCAGCCAATGGTTTAGCCAGACTGTGCCCTCAGTGCCGGAGATTTCATCGCGCAGATCCATCCCGCCGCGGAAAGTCCAGCTTACCTCAAATTGACCGATGGCGCTATTATCATATCGCACCAACCCGACCGCATGATCTTCCGCATCAATCGGATGGACCTGAGTATCAGCCCAGCAGGTAACTTCCAGAGGGCGGTTTTGTTTGCCTATAAAGCTGCGGGCAATCTCAATACAATGGCAGCCCATATCAACAATTGCACCACCACCGGAGAGATTTTTGTTCCAGAACCAATCGCTGTGTGGTCCGGCATGGGTCTCGCGCGAGCGGGCCCATAAAACTTTGCCAAGAGCACCTTTGCCGGTTGAATCCAGTGCTTTCATTGTCTTGGGGGTATAGACCAGATCCTCAAGATAGCCATGAAAGACACCTGCTTTTTCCACCGCCTGCAGCATTTCCAATGCTTCAGCCCCATTCATGCCCAGTGGCTTTGTGCATAAAACGGCTTTGCCTGCTTGGGCTGCCAATAAGACAGCTTTCTTGTGCAAAAAGTTGGGCAATGCCACAATGACTGTATCCACTTCCGGATCATTTACCGCCGTAGCCAGGTCAGCTGTTGCGCGCGGGATGTCAAATTCTCCGGCGAACTTTTCTGCTTCTGCCTGGCTGCTGGCACAGGCTATCACAATCTGATCCTTACCGCGATACTTTAAAAGCGACATGGTATAAAAACGACCGATTAATCCGGTACCCAACATGGCAATCTTGTGCATATGAGGCTCCTTACGGGGATTGAGATTGATAATATCGAATGTTCGTACAATTAGATTATAACCAAACATTTGGCACCCGTCAATTATTGCGAACAAACGAACATTAAGGTAAAATATATCTATTGTTCGAACATTTTTCCACTCAGGATTTTGCATGAAACCTCGCGAACGCGTTTTGGCAACCATTCAGCACCAGCCCGTAGACCGTGTCCCGCTGGCAATTGGCGGCGGCTCATACGGCATCGTTGATGAACTCTACCTGAAACTGGTTGATCTACTTCACCTGGGCGAACCGGTAGCTCCCTTCCGCAGCGGACATAACATCTCTTATATGGATGACCGCCTGCTGGCAAAACTGGGTACCGATTTCCGTTATTGCTGGCCCGGGCTGCTGCCCAACAGCCCGATCGAATCCGGCGGGGATGAAAACAGTTTTTATGATTCCTACGGCCAGATGTGGAAGCGCGCCAACCCTTATTTCTATGCTGCCAAAGGTGTTTTGAGCGAAGCCGCAACCCTCTCCGATATAGACCGGCTGGTGCATTGGCCGGATTTAAGCGACCCTCGCTGGACGGAAGGTTTGCTGCAAAGGGCACAAGACCTGCAAGAAAACAGCGACTATTTTGTGACCATGCGCATGATCGCGTCCCACGGCCCCTTTCAAACCGCCTGTGATTTCCGCTCAACGGAGAACTTCATGCTGGATCTCTCACTCAATCCGGAATTCGCAGAGGCCCTGCTGGAGCGCATAACCAGCTCCCTGGAAGGCTTGATCCGCCTGATGATGCGAACCGCCGGTCAATACTTTGACATGATTGAACTACCTGGTGACGATTTTGCCGGTAATACCAATTTGCTTATCTCGCCGCGCATGTTCCGCCGTTTTATCAGCCCGTGCATTCAACGACTGGTGGTAGCTGCCAAAGAGTACAACCCACGCATAAAGGTTATGCTGCATAGCGATGGCGCAATTGCGCCGCTGATCCCCGAGTTTATCGCCCTCGGTATTGATGTGCTCCACCCGCTTGAGCCCCTGCCGGCCACTGATCTGACCGCCATCAAGCACCAATTTGGCGATCAGATCACTTTTTTGGGCGGCATCGATATCTCCCATGCCATGCTCGGCAGTGTTGCCGACGTGCAGCAAGAAGTGCTCCATCGCCTGCAACAGCTTGCTCCCGCTGGCGGCTACATCCTGGCTCCATCCAACCACCTGCAAGCCGATATCAGCCCACAGAATGTGGTTGCACTCTTCCAAACCGCTCAGCAATATGGCAAATACCCGCTGGATATGGAACGAATAAAGAAAGGATACCTGAAATGACCCTTCCCTACGCCACAGTTGACCCACACGATCCGGTGCCGCTCTATCATCAGATTTACCTGGATCTGAAACAGATCATCGCTAACGGGGTTATCCCAGCAGGCGGTATGCTGCCCCCCGAGGTGGAAATCTGTCAGGCTTATAATGTCGGCCGCCAGACTGTGCGTCAGGCAATTGCCCACCTGGTGGATGACAACGTCCTGGAGCGCTTTGCCGGGCGGGGAACCTTTGTTCGTAAACCCGTTAACATGAACCAGTTCTTCCTCGATCGCAGTTTTACCCAGCAAATGAAGGAGCTTGGACGCAAACCGCAATCGCAGATTCTCTCACGCGAAACCAGCACAATCGACCGCGAGAAATTCCCGGCTATCCACCAGCGGATCGGCAGCCCATACTTCAGTCTGGAACGCCTGCGCCTTGGGGATGGCGAACCGGTCTGCCACCAGACAACAACCATACTGACCGAACGCTGCCCCGGTATTGAGCGCGAGGAATTTGATCAGCAATCTCTGTATGAGATTCTGGCCAGCAAATACCATATTTTAATCTCACGCTTTGATCACATCGTACGCGCGGTGGCTGCCGATGAATATCGCTCGGATTTGTTGAATGTTCCCAAGGATTCACCACTGCTATTCGTCCTGACCATGGCATCCAATGATCAAAACGAATTGATTGAATATTCAACGTCCTATTATCGCGCAGATTGCTATGAATACAGCACCACCCAAACCTGTTGTAATTAAAATGTGAGACAAGTAATCGGTGAGGAATTATGACCCAAGCAGCTCTTGAATACATTGACCAGGCCCAGGCCATCATAACGCGCATTCGATCCACGCAGATGGAAGCGATTGAACAGGCAGCCGAGGTCTGCGCACATACGATTGCAAATGATGGTCTTGTGCATCTATTCGGCACCGGCCATTCGCGCATCTTTGTCGAAGAAATGTTCCCGCGCCACGGCAGTTTTCCCGGCTTCCATCCAATCGTCGAACTCTCTCTGACCTACCACAACCTGGTAGTCGGCTCCAATGGCCAACGCCAGGCCATGTTCCTGGAGCATATCGAGGGCTTTGGCCAGGTGATCATGCGCAATTTTGTCTTCGCCCAGCCGGATAGCTTTATCATCTTCTCCAACAGCGGGGTCAACCAGGTGGTGATCGATGTCGCCCTGGAAGCCCGCCGCCAGCACATGCCTGTCATCGCGGTTGTTTCGGTCGATCACTGCCAGAAGAGCCCGGCCTTACACAGCAGCGGTAAAAAACTGACCGATCTGGCCGATGTGCTCATCGACAACTGTACACCTGCCGGTGATGCCCTGGTCCATATTGAAAACCTGGCAGATCCGGTTGGACCGGGATCCACCATCGGAGCTGCCACTGTGACCAATGCACTCAAATGTAGTATCGCCGCCAGATTGACCGCCCTCGGGCATCCCCCCATCGTTTTGACCAGCAGTGTCTTAATCGGCAGCCAGGCCAGCAAGGAACGCTTCGATGCCTGCTATGACGACTATCGCGACCGCGTTCAAAAGGTATATGGAGGCTGCCGGTGAGCAATGACCTGCATAATAAAGTGGTCGTCATCAGCGGCGGAGCCGGCGGAATTGGAGCTGCCTGCGCCGATTTGTTCAATCAGCAGGGTGCCAGGGTTGTCATCCTCGATATCCAGACTGAACCTGTTGAAAAGGACGGTTCGGACGAAAGTTCGCGAAGCACTTATTTACGGGTGGATTTAACCGCGCCGGAAGAGGTTAAATTCGCTGTGCAGCATATCATTGATCATTTCGGACGCGTGGATGTGCTGATCAATTCAGCCGGTGGCAGCGGCCGTAGATTTGGCGATGGTCCTCTGCACGAATGCAGTCTTGAAGGCTGGCAGCAAACCCTCGACCTCAACCTCAACAGCCTCTACCACCTGACCCACAATATATTAAAGGAAATGGTACTGCAAAAGAAGGGTGTCATTGTAACCATCTCTTCCATCCTGGGACTCGTCGGCGGGGATCAGGATTTTGCCACACACGCCTACGCAGCCAGTAAGGGGGCAGCCATCAGCCTGACCCGCTCCATTGCCGCGTATTATGCGCCAATGGGTATCCGTGCCAATGTCATTTGCCCGGGATTAATCGCCACCCCGATGAGTACGCGTGCGCAGCATGATGAACATATTCGCCGGCGCCTTGCCACGCTGCAACCGTTAAGCGGCGATTTTGGCAGCCCACAGGATGTGGCTTCAGCCGCGCTCTTTTTGGCATCCGATGCGGCTCGCTTTATCACCGGGGCGGTTTTAACTGTGGATGGCGGCTGGACCGTCGTTTAAGGGAGGAATTATGCGCTTATTTTGTACAGATATTCAGGATGGTGGCAAAAGCGAGGTATTGGTGGCCGGTTCCGGCTCGGCCGGGGCCACCGCTGCCATTACCGCAGCCCGCCTGGGAGCCAAGGTGATACTGGTCGAGCGTTATGGTTTTATGGGCGGCATCAGTACCCAGGTGCTGGATACTTTCTATGGATTTTATACACCCGGTCAACAAGCGCGCAAGGTTGTGGGAGGCATACCGGACCTGGTGGTAGAACAGCTGCTGGAAAATAAGGCAGCCATTTATCGCCCCAATACCTACGGCGCCGGTCAGGGTATCACCTATGATCCTGAGCGTCTAAAAGTGATCTGGGAGCAGTTAGCTAGTCAGGCAGGTGTGCGCATCCTCTATCACAGCCTGGTTGTGGATGTGGAGATAGAAAACGGGCGCATCAGTGCCGTCATCATAGCCAATAAGAATGGTTTGCAGAGCATCAAAGCCGATGTTTTTATTGATGCCAGTGGCGATGCCGATCTGGCCGCTCTGGCCGGTGTGCCTTTTGAAAGCGCACGGGACCAGGCTGTGCAATCGCTGACCACCACCTTTAAAATGATCAATGTGGATGTTAAACGCGCAGCCAAAGTCAGCAAAAAACAGCTGCATGAATTGATGGCTTCAGCCAGTGACTATGATCTACCAAGGAAAGAAGGCAGTGCCCACATCAGCCCGCTCGACAATGTCATGGTCACGAACATGACCAGAGTTGCCAACATTGACCCGACCGACAATGAGCAGCTGAGCCAGGCTGAACGGGAAGGACGCAGCCAGGCTTTTGAATATGCCCGCTTCCTGATCGATCGAGTACCTGGATATGAACAGGCTTCTCTGGGTGGCTTGAGTACCCAGATCGGTGTGCGCGAAAGCCGCCGCATCTTTGGCCGCTATCGCCTCACACGCGCGGATGTCTTGCAAGCCGCAAAATTTGATGATGCAATCGCCATCTGCGGTGCTCCCATCGAAGAGCATCATGGCGGTGAGGATACACGTTGGGAATATCTTCCTGATGGCGAAACCTATCAGATTCCCATACGCTGCCTGCTGCCTGAGCATGTAGGCGGTCTATTGGTGGCCGGGCGCTGCTTATCGGCCGAACATGACGCGCATGCCTCTGTTCGCAGCATGGGCCAATGCATGGCCATGGGTCAGGCTGCCGGCGTGAGCGCTTATATGAGTTCGCAACACCAGTCTGAACCCGCCGACGTTCCCGTGGCCGATATCCAGACACAGTTACGCCAGCTGGGTGCAGTGCTGGAATGAGCAGGAGGTAGTTCTATGAAGATCCAGACCGTCTTAGGAGAAATTGATTCGGCCGAATTGGGAGCAACCAGCTGCCATGAGCATGTCCTCTGGCGCGTGCCTGAACCCTATGCCCTCGAGGATAGCGACCTGGGTTTTGATTCCATTCCCGCAGCGGTAGCTGAATTGCGCTATCTAAAAAATGCCGGGGGTAAAGCGCTGGTGGAGATGACAACCAGCGAAATCGGACGCTCGCCACTTGATTACCGCCAAATATCGATCGCCAGCGAGGTGCATATCATTGCCACAACCGGTCACCACAAACAAAAATTCAACCTTTCTACGGATAAAAGTACCAGTGTGGATGATCTGGCCAATGAAATACTGCATGACCTGCAAGTGGGCATGGACGGAACCACGATTAAAGCCGGTGTAATTAAGGCAGCCACCAGCCAGGGTGAGGCAACTGAATTTGAACTTAAGGTCATCCTCGCCGCCGGAATTGCCCATCGTATCAGTGGAGCTCCTGTTTCCACCCACACGGAAGGCGGATCCTTTGCTATCGAACAGGCCATCCTCCTGCTTGAAGCCGGCGTAGAGCCGCATAAATTGTTGATTGGGCACCTCGACCGGGATTTGCCCTGGCAAACCTATCTCAACCTGGCTCAAATGCGTGTTTATCTCGGTTTTGATCAGATTGGCAAACAAAAGTACTGGCCAGATGCCGAGCGGGTCAGGTTAATCATGAAGCTGCTGGAAGCCGGGTTTGTTGGCCAGATTGTGCTTTCCACCGATACTGCCCGAAAATCCGGCTGGCATACCCACAACCCCCAGGCATTTGGTCCGGCCTATTTATATGATATCTTCCTGCCGCTGTTAAGAGCAGCCGGTGTTGATGGCCATTCGATTGAAAAGATGACAGTTCATAACCCGGCTAATTTGCTGGCATTTTGAGGAACTAATGACTCCAACAATTCTAAAAGAAATTCAGGCGCAGGGTATCATCCCCGTATTGGTGATTGAGCAAATATCGCAAGCGCTGCCATTGGTGGATGCCCTCGCGGCTGGCGGGTTGAAAATTATCGAGGTGACATTACGAACAGCGGCAGCCCTGCCGGCTATCCGCGAGATCTGTCATCAGCGTTCAGATCTGGTGATTGGCGCCGGAACCGTACTGACCCGCGAGCAAACCGAACAGGCAGTTGAATGCGGCGTACGCTTTCTGGTATCACCTGGCCTGGATAAACAAATTATCCGCTACGCCAACTCCCTTGAAATACCAATGCTGGCCGGAGCTGTGACCGCCAGCGAGATTATGCGCGGGTTAAAACTGAATTTGAGCGTCTTTAAGTTCTTCCCGGCTGAGGCCATGGGCGGTATTAAGACCATCCATGCACTGGCCGATCCCTTCCCCGCGATTCAGTTTATCCCTACCGGCGGAATCAACCAGAATAACCTCGAAACCTATTTGCAACATGCCCGCGTATTGGCTGTGGGCGGCTCATGGATGGCCCGTCCGGAATGGATAGCAGATGAGCAGTGGCAAAAGATCACGGATACTACCCGCGTGGCGATGGACGTGGTGCGGAAAGTGCGCTGCGAGCGCGGGTAGCCGCTGCCGAAGGCACGTGCTTCGCATGAGCACGTGAGCTGGTGGCTTGTGGCCACTTTACGAGCGAATCTGCATTCCTCCCGGGGGATCCGGTCTGTTTGCTTGGCAGGCATATTACACCTCAAGAGCTAATGACAGAATTGACATCTGTTAAGAATGAACCGCCAACTTCTTACCCTCTCTGATACAATTCTTCCCATGATAATTCCAAACGCCTCCCCCAAAGAATTGATCCAAAAGCGGATATCCATCCGCAGCTTTCAACCACAGAATTTATCCCCGCAGATTATCCAGGGCATTACCAATTTTGCCGCCAAAGTTCCCCACCTGTTTGAAACCCAGTTGCGCGTGGAAGTTCTGCATATTCCCTCCATCGAAAAAGACCGCGACTTAAAATTAGGAACCTACGGCATCATACGTGGAACCAATTTTTTCATTGCCGCTGTTCATCCCCGTGGCACATTGCATTTGCTCAATGCCGGTTACATCCTCGAGCAGACAATTCTATATGCCACCAGCCTGGAACTCGGCACGTGCTGGCTGGCGGGCACATTCAACCGTGATGACTTTGGCCAGGCCATGCATCTCAGTGAGAATGAGACCCTTCCAGCCATCATTGCAGTTGGTTATCCGCACGGTCAATCCTTCAACCTGATGGATACCATATTCCGCACGATGGCACGCTCACGGACCCGCAAAGCCTGGGACCAGCTTTTCTTTGATCAGAATTTCAACCAGCCGCTCTCCCCCGAACGAGCGGGCGCATATGCCGGCGTCTTTGAGATGGTCCGGCTGGCTCCTTCCGCTTCGAACAAACAGCCCTGGCGTCTGCTCCAACTGGGAAGGGATGTTCACTTTTTTATCCAGCGTGCACCAACACAAAAGAAGAATATACCCTTCTTTAATTTACCCTATGTTGATTTGGGTATCGCGATGGCCCATTTTGAGCTCAGTGCTGTGGAAGAAGGGTTGGCAGGCACATGGCAAATTTCTCCTCCCGAGGCAATTAATCCGCTGCCGGGTATGACCTACGTGGCGACCTGGAAGGGAATTAGTTGATGATGTTTAATTGGTTGGTTGGTTGCTGAGTTGGGTAGGTGATGGGTTGATTGGTTGATTGGTTATTCATTCCACAGCGCCAAGCACGCTTCGAACGTAGAATAATAACAATGCCCACAAACTATTGGAAACCGGGTTTGGGGTAAGACGAAAAGCATGTTTCGCGAAATAGGCCATATGGTTATCTACTACAAACCTGGTTTCGGTTTTTCAAGAAAAGCAAAATTTATAGGCAGGATCCTTTTCAAGTCCAAAACCAGGTTTCCGCTTATTATAAGGTGTGAACAATAGTCCCCAAAATCTACAGCCCTACCCGAAACCCGGTTTTAATACATTACTCGCCAACTACTGGAAACCGGTGCAGATAGCGACGAGCGAAGAAATTCGGTGGGGGGCAAGTATCTCTGAACATAGGTTAGTGCTTGTAGGGTGCGTTCGCTTTTGAAAGCACCATGTTGTCTATGCAGAACTCTTCCACCATGTTTTGAACCAATCCGCGTCTGAGCTGGCAAATCACCTTTTCATCGCTTGAGACAGGATAGCTGGAAAATTCCAGAACAAGTACAGGGGCAGGTAGAGCAGTCCATCCTCATTTCTTAACGCCCTGATTGAGGATTTTATCGCCAGTCTCGGGTTGTATTTTTGACGGTACACCTGTAAACTACGGGACTTCAAGTTGAACGAAGATTTGACCTCAATCGGGATGATATCCACATCGGATTGTACGACAAAATCTACCTCTGCAATATTTTCCGACTTCCAATAATACGGAATCTCATCGTAAATGGACACCAATTCATTCAATACATAATTCTCTGTCAAAGCTCCTTTGAATTCCTGTAAATCGCTGGAACCATCCAGGATTGCGGAAGCAGGCAAACGTGCCATGCGTCTCAGCAGGCCAACATCAGCCATGTACAACTTAAAATAACTGCTGTCAGCATAAGCGGAAAGGGGTATAGCGGGTTTTGCGATCCTGACCACTTGATAAACCAACCCGGCATTGATCAACCACTGGAGACTATCAGCTAAATCCTTTGCTCTTGCACCTGTCTTTACCCGTCCGTACACAAACTTTCCGCTTTCTTTTGCCAGTTGGTCGGGGATACTCTTCCAGATTGAAGAAATTTTAGGGAAATCACTGGTAGGGGCATGTTTTGCAAAGTCAAATTCATAGGAAACTAATATAGCATCTTGAATTCTTTCAACTGCGTTCAGATCCCCGGTTTCCACCCAGGTTGAAACTACCTCTGGCATCCCACCAGTAATCAGGTAACGTTGATATAAAGGCACCAGCCGATCCACGATCATTTGCGAAAGACCATCTTTAAGAAAAAAACCGGTGACAAAATCAACCAGCATTTCTTCCCCATTCGCAAGCAAATATTCCCCAAAATTCAAAGGCCGCATTGTCAATAAATCAACTTTGCCGACCGGGAAAGAAAGAGGCTTTGACAAAGTCAAACCCAAAAGAGATCCTGCGCTGATGATGTGATATTGGGGTAATTCTTCAGCAAAATATTTGAGAGCACTTAAAGCCCTGTTTGAAAATTGGATTTCATCAAAAATGATCAATGTTTTTTCGGGTTGAATTAGCTGCCGATTGATGATTCCCAACTCAGTGATAATCCGCTGCGGATCTAAATTCTGCTCAAAGCGCTGTGCAAGCGCTTCATTGCCTTCGAAGTTGAAATAAGCCGTATTCTCATACTGTTCATGGCCAAATTGCTTCAGTAGAAAGGTTTTCCCACACTGGCGGACTCCCTTTATTAAGAGGGGCTTACGATTTGCCCGATTTTTCCAACCGATCAGGTCGGCCATTAAGTCTCGTTTCAGCTCCATAATCCACTCCTTCTGCGGCTTGATAAAATTGGTTGTTTCCCTTTTTATCTATTTTAATATGTTTATTGCATTTTACATATCTATTTTGCAAAATTTATTGCATTTTTTATATGTATAATGTGATTTTTTCCGCATTTTGTCAATAAAGAGATAAGCCGGCAGCACGCTTCGCGTCTGATCTAGCATGTCAGGTAGAACCGAGCGCATTTCGGACACAATCATAGGAGCTTATCCCATAATAATTGTGACGATATGCTCGCCGCCATTTTGATCAAGAGAGATTTCATTCTTTTCTGTGGAATTTCCATCCACCAAAACTTGAGCCACGCCGCTTTCAACATGCTGCGGATTTTCGACCTTAATCATATAGCTGCTCTTCCCGTACCTGTAGGTTAATTTAAAGCGATCCCACCAAGCCGGGATAACCGGATCAAAGCGCAGGGTTTCCCCTTCTTTTTGAAATCCAAGAATGGCTTCGATACCCAGCCGGTAAAACCAGGCGGCCGAACCGGTATACCAGGTCCAGCCGCCGCGGCGCACATAGGGCTCCTTACTGTAGATATCTGCGCAGACTACATAGGGCTCTACGCGGTAAATATCCGCCTTATCTTTCGAATCGGCCTGATAAATTGGGTTGAGTAAATTAAATAAATCTCCGCTGCGTGTGCCTTCACCCAAATCACGGAAAGCCCAGGCAGTCCACGTCGCTGCATGGGTATATTGACTGCCATTTTCTCGAATCCCGGGAAGATAGCCCTTGATATAGCCAGGATTCTGAGGGGTCTGATCAAAAGGCGGAGTAAATAAGAGCATCAGACGCTCATCCGGGAGGATGAGACGCTCGCGGACGGAGTTCATCGCTTGCAGTGAGCGCTCGCGGTTACCGCCGGCACTCATAATGGCCCAGGATTGTGCGATTGCATCAATTTGCCCTTCCATGTTCTGGCTCGAGCCAAGCGGGCGGCCATTGTCGTAATAACCGCGGCGATACCAGGCTCCATCCCAGCCATTTTCTTCAACAGCCTGGGCATAATCGCGGGCACGCTGTTGGTATTCTTCAACTTGAGCGGTGTCGCCTTTCAACTTAATGATCTGAGCAAAGCGGTTGAGCACATCCACCAGGAACCAGGCAAGCCAGATACTCTCGCCTTTTCCTTTTTCTCCTACCCGGTTGAGACCGTCATTCCAATCGCCGGTTCCAAACAAGGGTAATCGGTGGATGCCCCAGGTGCATCCTTTTTGAATAGCGCGCAAGCAGTGTTCGTACAAAGAGAAACCTCGTTGGCTGGTTTCATATAATCCATAGCGTTCATCCTCTCCTTCTGCCAATAAGGCTCCCTGCAAAAATTGGACTTCTTCATCCAGGATGGCTGAATCACCAGTAACCTGGATGTAAAAAGAAACCACATACGGCAGCCATAAAAGATCGTCGCTGAAATGCGTTCGCACGCCACGTCCCGCGGGTGGATGCCACCAGTGCAGCACATCGCCTTCTTCAAATTGGTGGGCAGCCGCGCGTAATATCTGCCGCCTGGCAAGGGCAGGTTGGCTGGATAACAGCGCCAACACATCCTGAAGCTGGTCACGAAAACCATACGCCCCACTGGATTGATAAAATGCTGTCCGGCCCCAAATGCGGCAAGAAAGCGCCTGGTAAAGACTCCAACGATTGAGCATCAAGTTCATGGCAGCATCCGGTGTCTCTACCTGAATTGCGCCAAGCAAATTTTCCCAGTAATCCTTGGTATCCGTAAATGCCCTCTCAACCGCTTGATGATCATGGTATTTGTGGACAAAATCGAGCGCCTCTTCACGATCCTTTCCCTGGCCTAGAATAAAATAGATTTCCTCGGTTGAATTCGGCCGTATATCCATGTGGATCTGTAAAACAGCACAGGGATCTTCTCCGGTAGTGATTCTTTTTTCCAGACCCAGGCGCTTAAGAGCTATGGGATCTTCCAGTGAGCCGGCCCTGCCCAAGAATTCAGCGCGGTCGGCCGTCATGCCGTGAATTGGCTTGCTGGCAGCCAAAAAAGCGGTTCGTTGGCTGAATTCTGTACTGTATGGATTGGTGGCCAATAGGCATTCAGTACCGTGATCATATTCAGGCAGGATAAATGCGCTGGTGAGCGAACGGTTGGTACCCAAAACCCATTCCACATATTGAGTTGCCGTAATTCGCCTGGTTCGGTCGAGCAAATTCGTAACCTTAAGCCGGATGATCTTGACCGGGTCGTTGGGACTGGCATAAACCGCCAGATGTTGCTCCAATCCGTGTGATTGATGCTCAAAAATACTGTAGCCGGCAGCATGGCGGATCGTAAAATGGTGATCCTTACTGGCTGGCTGTGGGGTTGCAGACCAGAACTCGCCGGTTTCCTCATCCCTTAAGTAGAGAACCTCCCCACTGGGATCTCGAACAGGGTCATTTGACCAGGGTGTCAGACGATTTTCACCGCTATTGATTGCCCAGGTGGTCTGGCTGCCAGATTCGCTCACCATGAAACCAAAACCAGCATATCCGATGACATTTACCCACGGAGCGGGAGTAGGTTTTCCGGGGGGATTATCCACGTAATATTCCTCCCCATTCGCGCTGAAGCCGCCATAGCCATTATTAAATTGGAGGTCGGCTGGCAGGACGCGCGCTATTGGTTCTACATAGGTAATGACCAGCGAAGGCGTGAATTCCGGGAGATGCAAAACCTGAACAGCATAATCCGGTAACTGGCTGTGTAAACCGTCTCTTTCTCCCTTTAAAACCACGCGGGCAGCGCTCATGATCAGCGTTGACTCGTCGGATCCGATTTGATCCTGATAGAGGATATAAATTCCTCCGCGCAAGTTGAGAAAATCTTCACTCTCCATTTTTCGAATTAAGCGCTGAACCAGCTCATTCATTTCTGCACCATAATTCGTTGTTTGTTGATTAAGAATAACCAGATCGATCTTGTAGCGGCGGATGCGTAAAAACTTGTAAACCATCAACGCTTCCCGCAATATATCGAGCTGGTCGATTTCCGCAAGTGAGACCAGCAGGATCGGGAAATCTCCTGAAATGCCAAAACGCCAGAGCGCGGATTGGCCAAGACGATTTTTGGTTAATACTTCCTCCAATGCTCGCGTCGCTTTATTTGGGAAAACGAGGGCTGAAAATGTTTTCAAGATATCTTGTAAGAAATCACTGTCGATCCCTTCTTTATTCATACGGGATTGACTGTTGATATCGGATTGGTTAAAAGATCGTTCGATTAACTCCCAGGAGTGATAACGCCGGGCGATCTCGAGAATTTCATCACGGCTTTCAGCTGCGAATGTCAGGTAAACGATCTGCTTATGTTCATGAGCGGCGAGGGTGATCTCTGCACCCAGCGAGAAAATGGGGTCCAGCGTAGCTCCACTTGATCCGCTGAGATAGGTGCCGGAAAACAACGCCTGGGGGTTGCGTAGAGTTCTTGAACGGCCGATAAATTTTTGTCGGTCCGCTTCGCTCTGAATAACCAGTTCTTCTTTCTCCGCGAAACACATATGGGCCATTAAGATGGGCGCATCTTGGTTGCTGCGCGGGCGACGGGTAAAAATCTGTAGGTTCAATTCTGCAACAAACTCACTTTCAATGAAAAGCTTGTTGAATGCCGGGTGCTGTGCGTCACTTGCCTGTGAAGTCAATATTACTTCGCCATATGACGTGATTCGTAAATTACGGGTACGATTGCTGTTATTGACAACGTGGATTCTGCGGATTTCAATCGGATCTTCGGGGGCAACGGTGACTTCCATCACCGAAACAATCTTTTCAAATGATCGTCGGAAGGCAGCCATGTGGGAATGGAAAGTGACCTGAGAATCTTCTGATCTTCCTGGCAGCGGTTGATTGCTGGCCGACCAGGTCTTTTCAGCCGTTGCTTTTCCATTCTCCAATTCTTGAATGTAAATCCATGTGCCCCAGGGATCGAGAACAGCGTCCGCTTGCCAGCGTGTCAGATCTGTATCGCGCCATGAGGAATAGCCCCCGCCCATATTGGATATGACCACATTTAGAATTCCGTTTGAAATAAGGTGAAGTTGAGGGATAGAAGTCTGAATTGGAACCACCCAGGGCGATATAATCGTTTCGGATTTTTCAAAGCGGGACGTACCCTGTTCCCCGGAAAGATTCTGATCCTGGGGAGTTGTTGCCTGTGGAACCTGTTCTTGCAAGAGTAAATCCACGCTGTTGATGAGCGCATTACTATGCATGCGTCGCACCATAATGTCGTCATGGAGGAAATTATTAATGGCCATCAAAGCCATGCCTTGATGGTGAGCCATATATTCTGCGACCACTGCGGCTTTTTCATTGATTAATAAACGGCCACTTGTAAAATCCAGCGATTCATAAAATCCATATAAACCAAACATATGATGGGCAATCAATTTGCGAATGTTCTTTAGGACTGCCTGGGGATCTATTCCGACTGCCAATAGAGATGCGTAGGGGGCAATCACAAGATCATCACCTAATCCACGTTTAAATCCCAGGCCGGGGACTCCAAAGGCGCGGTATTGATAACTTTGGCCGGCATCAAAACGGTAAAACCCCGATTCTGAAATGCCCCACGGAACTCTTTTGGATTGGCCATAAGCAATCTGATGCTTCACGGCTCCGCGGGCGCTATCCGCCAGTAATGTACCCGGATATGAACGTAGAAAAAGTGGCGGCATCAGGTATTCAAACATGGTGCCGCTCCAAGAAAGTAAGGTGTTTATCTCTTCCACACGGGTGACCGGACGGCTGAGATAAACCCAATGTGATTGCGGCACATCGTGCTTGGCTATCGCGATGATGGAGGCGATGCGTGCTTCAGAAGCGAGCAGATCATAAAAGTTTTTGTCCAATAAGCCTGCATCGAGGTTGAAGCCAATATGGAAAACACGTCTTTGTGAACCATATAGAAACCGAAAATCCATCTCGCGTGTATAGCGCTCGGCCGCCTCACGAATGGTCGCATAATGTTCCAAAATCTCAATAACATTCCCCTGAGCACGCTGGATTTCCAGAGAGAGATGATTCAACCAGTCCCTGGAGGCTGCCAGTGTCACATCCGGAGTGGAGCTGTTGATTCCCCCTTCAAATGGTGAATTGGAAATTTGTCCTTCCATCTCTTGGGCAATCCGATCTATGATAGGTAATGCGCTTTGGACACAATTCTGGATTTCGTTCAATTTTAAATTGAGAGGCAGAGCCTGGGATAATTCAGCCATCAGTGATGCAAAATCATCTGATTGCAAAGCTGCGGGAATTTCGCTGAAAAGGGGCACCCACGGCAGCAGATCTATGATGTCTCGCTGGACTGCCTCCTGGTGGCGGCCAAGATGTATTGTAATTTCATTCAGTTGAGCCAATCTCTCCTGATCAAAAGCATTGCGGCTAACATCAATTAATCTCATTAAACCTGTGGATAAATTTTCCCAGAATTTCCCCTTTACTTTCAAAAATAGCGGATACCAATCTTGCGGGTGGTTTCGAATAGCTTGTATTTCCGATTTCAGCAATGAAATTTGGCGGGTGATTTTCTGAATTTCCGATCGAAATTCTGGACTTCGAATTGCTGTTAAGATCTCAACCAGGTTATTCAAAGAATCAAGATAACCCTGCCACAATTCCCAACGAAATACGGGCGCAGATTCCATCTGTTGGCAGGCCTGGGATACCACAATAAAACTTGCCGCCAGGTTGCCGCTATCCACAGTTGATACGTAACGGGGATTGAGCGGCTCAAGGTTGAGCGTGTTATACCAGTTAAGAAAATGACCGCGGTAGCGTTCTAACTGTTTAAGCGCATCCATCGTCATCATCCAGCGCGTAACCAGACCATATTGGTTAAGAAAACCAAGGTCGTAAGCGGCCAGGGTTGAAGTCAGAAGAAGACCAATATTGGTTGGCGAAGTACGGTGTGCTACCTTCGCTCCAGGTGTTTCCTGATAATGGTCGGGCGGAAGCCAGTGGTCTTCAGGGCCGACAAAGTGCTCAAAAAAGCCCCAGGTGCGGCGGGCAACCTGACGAAGAAGGACCAGCTGGGCAGCGTTCAAAGGATCTACCTGCTCAACAATCGGCCGATTAATCCAATAGACCACCAGCGGCGAAAGAACCCAAAAAAGCAGAACTACTGCAGCCGCGATTAATGTCGGCGCAAAACCAACAGAGGCCATGTTGTAAAGTAACTGTATGCCAACTGTCAGGATGACTGCAAACAATACAGAAACAGTCATT
This sequence comes from Anaerolineales bacterium, assembly GCA_038329785.1. Lineage (GTDB taxonomy): Bacteria > Chloroflexota > Anaerolineae > Anaerolineales > Anaerolineaceae > UBA6170. The sequence goes on from JBBQNI010000022.1 coordinate 20,251, forward strand.
TTTTGCCAGGCCACATTCCCTCTTTTTCGCAGATTAAAGATTCGAGCGGTCTGAGCGGCAGTTGTCCATTGCAGCATGTTTTTGTGGCTGATCAGCAGACGATATAAGGTCGTCAAAATGGCATCCAAAGCAATGTAAGCCTCATATACAATAAAGCTGATAGCCAAGATCCAGCGTAAAATTATCCAACCAAGGGGTTGGAGCGAAACCCGTAAAGATTCACCCCCCATAATCTGGAACGCGCTGCGCGTCAATCCTGTCAACAAAGGCACTCCCAACGCAATAACAAGCGTCAAAGTCCATAATGATGCCAACCTGGGCAGGAAAAGAAGGCCAAATACAAAGATGAATAAAAGCGCCGGTGCAAGCAAAGAGCGCCGCAAATTATCAAATATCTTCCAGCGGTCCAGGAGATTAAAGCCGAGCTTTTTTCGATTTGATTTAAAAAGCCAGGGCAAGAGCTGCCAATCCCCGCGAATCCAACGACGCTGACGGAGAACCATCGTCAGATAGCTGGGTGGATATTCTTCCACCATGGTGATATCGCTTACGAGCCCGGCCCGGCCCATGTTCCCTTCAAGCAGATCATGACTGAGGATTGTGTTTTCCGGGATATGAGCATCGACGCTGCGCTCAAATGCATCCAGATCATAAATTCCTTTGCCGACATAAATTCCTTCTCCGAAGAGATCCTGATATGCATCTGAAACTGCGAGGGAGTAAAGGTCCAACCCTGCATCGCCAGAAAATATACGTGTAAACCAGCTTTGGTTGGAGCTCTTGGGATGAATTTCCATGCGAGGTTGCAGAATTGTGTAACCCGAAACAACCCGGCCATTTTGCTCTGAGAAAACCGGCTTATTGAGGGGATGCGCCATTGCACCTACCAGCCGTTTGGCGGCTCCGATGGGCAATATCGTATCCGCATCCAGCGTAATAATATATTTAATGTGGGTGAAAAGATTTGGGTTCTTGCGAAAACGATCATTGATGGTGACGAATGTATGATTTTGAGAGCCTCGCAAAAGCAGGTTTAATTCGTGCAGCTTACCTCGTTTTCTTTCCCAGCCCATCCATTTCCCCTCAGAAGGATTCCAAAGCCTGCGCCGGTGAAAAAAGAAAAATCGGTCAGATGCGCGAGCCTTGAGGTCAATTCCAACTTTTCCCGTATCCAGTGAATAAAGCGGTTTGGATTTGTATTTCTGATTTAGCGCGGCTATTTTTTTCAGGCCATATTCCAGCAGATCTTCATCTTCCGGGCGCGTCTCCTCGCCCGCATCACCAAAATCGGTCAACAAACCAAATTGAAAGCCAGGTTCCTGATTGCGTAAGTAGTGCATTTCCAACTGCGAAACCAAAGAATCGAGATCTCGATTGGTGGATATTAACCCCGGAATGACAACCATCGCACGCTCATCTTGCGGTAAGTGCATTCTATAATTCATCTTGGGGAGGGTGCGTGGTGGAAAAATGAGCGTGATCAACCAGTTAATCAGGCTGGTCGTAATGGTCAATACCGGGATGATCATGACGATTCCAACCAGTAAGATAATAATGATCATTAGCGGGCTGGTGGCAATGTCTTTCGCGACAATCCAGGATTCATTAATGAGAGCCTGATACCCTGATTGTAATATCTGTGGAATTGCGGCAATCCATACCAGTAGGATGAAAATGATGAAACTTAGCCCAAGAACAGAGCTCAAATATATTGGCGTAGCATGTTTAAGTACCCATTTCCCGGCAGCCTCACGAGCGTTGGGATGATAACCAATTTTCTCCTCAAACCAGGTTTGATACTTCCCCAGCAAGAATTCGCCGATGTGAATAGCTTGGTCCTGTGGAGGCGCATTTTGATCATCTTCCATAGGAGCAAGGTTGCTTGAATTGAGCTCATGGCCCATATCAAGGTTACCTTCCTCTGGCACGGTTCCATTGGCCGCTCGGATTAAGAATTTGGCCAGGTCACATTCATGATAACCGCTGGCATGCGCCAGTTTTTCAATCTTACCGCGGTAGAGATCGCGTGTGCGGAAATCCATATTGGCATACACGCCCGCGGGATCGTGACGTAAAATCTGTTCCAAACAGCTGACTGTTTCAAAAAAGTCCTTCCAATTTAATTCTGAAATCGCGCGGAAACTAAGAATGATATTGGCGATGCCATTGCTGTTGATGACACCCCCGTGATTTGAGAATTTATCAACCAGAGGGTCTTCCAATCCCGGCAACAGAGCCAGAGGTTTTGCCAGATCCGGGGCTTGTTTGGGATCAATCATCAGAACGAGGGCTTCAGCCAAAAATTCAGTCAGGCTGAAGCGTAGAAAAATGGGCAGTGCCCAAATTTCACCCATCGTTAGTTGAATCTTTTTTTGAATTTCGATCAACAAGTTTTCGAGTGCAATTGAATCCAATAAAAGATTTTGATAAGCAAGGATATTGCGGGCGATTGCATAAATACGCGGATACCCGCTCATTTTGCCTTCAATTAATTTGGGGAGTTCATCAAAAAAGCCAGGCGAAAGATCTTCCTTGATCTGGTAAATATTCTGGCGGATGATATAGTAGTTATCCAGCACCCATTCCGCAGCAAATGCCAGGGTGATATCCTGATTGCCTTCGTCTTTAAAGAAACGGTAGGCTTCGGCAATCCATTTTTCCAGCTCAGACACCTGTTTGTTGATGCTTCCAGCAGACTTTCCATTCATCCTTGCTGAGAAGCCTAAGCGTGAACCAACTGGCTGAACTTTCGTATATTGGTTTGCAATCTGATCAATTAGTTGGTGTGCTTCCTCAATTCGTTCTTCTGCAGAAAAGATTTTGAATTCGCTTTCAGGTTTGAAGTTATCATTATTGTTTCCTTCAGTCATACCTAGCGACCCCCAGTTTTCAATGAGGCTTTTTCGGAATCAGAGATTTGTACCATTGAAAGGGGCAGGTCCTGGATTACAAAAATAGGTTTGGAACCATTTTCCATGAGATCACGCGTAACACTCCCATATGGGTAGCAGGTTTCGCCAGAATATCCATGAGCAGCCATTAAGATGAGATCGACATCTTCATCTTCGGCCAATTTCTGCAGTGCAGTTGAGACACGCGCGTCTTCCACTACTTTGACTTCACAATTGGCGGACACTTGATGACACATTCTTTCCAAGTATTCGTTGGCAGCATGGTGACTGTATTGCATTAATTGGTTCACCAGTTGCTTTACCTCATCACCATAAGGCTCCGGGATGGGCAGTTCCGGCGGACGAATGACGGTGGCAAATATCAATGTGGATTGGTCAGGTTCGTGTGTCAAAGGCTGAGCATTCTGTGACTCTGGTAAATTTTCAGGCTCAAAAGGAACGCCGCGAGCAAGGGAAATACCGGTTGCCACCACAACCTCAGCCCTCCTGGAGCTATCCACCGGGACTAAAATGCGGCGGTATTGAATTTGTGGAGAAAAATCCTCATTTTCTTCATAAGCCCGCACCAATAAAACAGGAAGATAAATCTTTTTAATGACTTTTTCTGCCACACTGCTTATGTTCCAGCGCGTAAAGCCTCCCCAGCCATGAGTGCTGATAACCAGCAAGTCAATATTTTCGTTATGGGCAAAATTGACAATGCTTTCTGGCGTTCTTCCTTCGCGAATAGCGTATTCCACTCGCCACTTGCGGGTAAGATCCCCCTCTTCAACATTATCCGGTTTGGCATTTCTCTCTTCCACCAATTTTGTGATGTCCTGGAGATACAATTCTGCTTCGCTTTTACGAATTTGCCAGGTAAGTGGATCCACCGCAACTGGCTTATCATGCTGAATCAGTGGTTCCAAAACACGCATTAAGACAATATCGGCTCCATAAATACGCGCCAGCAACTCCGCATGAGGCAACGCCTTCTCGGCGAATTGTGATCCGTCCAGTGGTACTAAAATTCGTGTAAACATAATCTATTCTCCTTAAGAAGGTACTAGCAGGTAAAAAGAGCCGAGCAATGAAAAAGTGCAAGTTGAATGTTGTAATGAAGTTTTAAAGGAGGGCAATCCCTTGTCCTGATTGTATTTAAATTCCTAGCGGGCTAAATAGCCGCCATCAATTGGGTAATAAGCTCCCGTGACAAATGAGGCTTTATCTGAACTCAACCAAAGGATCAATTGGGCTACTTCTTTGGCTTTTCCAAGCCTGCCAATGGGATGAAGGGAAACAAGGTAATCCGTCATCTCCTTATCTTCCTCTATTTGAGCAAGCATTGGGGTACTGATAAAGCCCGGACCGACTGAATTAATGCGAATTCCTTTTGCAGAATACTCCAGTGCAGCGTTTTGGGTTAAACCCACCACGCCATGTTTCGCAGCCACATAAGCGGGAGATCCGCCGAAACCGACCTGCCCTAATATCGACGCTACATTGACGATGGCACCGCTGTCATGTTCTAACATGGCATTGAGTTCATATTTCATGCAATAAAAAACACTCGAGAGGTTAATTGCAAGGACTTTTTGCCATCCATCCAGGCTGTAGTCAGCCGTATTATTCTGCTCACCACCGATCCCGGCATTGTTGCAAGCGATATCCAGCTGTCCGTATTTGTCCATCGTTTTTTTTACAAGTTCCTGGCAGTCTTCGGCCTTACTCACATCTGCTTTAACAAACATTGCGCTGCCGCCCGCTTCAACAATCTGCCGAGTGACCTTTTTGCCGTTTTCCTCATCAATATCGGAGACGACCACCTGCACGCCATGCTCCGCATAAAGCTCAGCGACTGCCTTGCCAATTCCAGATGCTGCGCCAGTCACTATTGCCACTTTCCCTTTAATCTCTGTCATAATAATCCTCCTTTGATTATTTTTAGATATTTCTTTTTTCCGGGTTAAACATAAAATATTAGCTTTTTCCAGGTTGCGCGTCCTGGCGCTTCTGTTTGTTATTCCTAGTGATGTTTCGAGTCCCAGATAAAGTTTGGGAACATCTTCGCTCCTGACTTCACCCATATCAACAGGTAAGTACTTCCAAATTGTCTGGTAATTAAAGAGTACATCCTTAAGGGACATTTAACAACTAGGAATATACCGTTTCTCCAGTAGGGAATTCCCTAATCTCTTTTTTAAAGGAAGTCAAGACAATCTAAAAGGTAATATTTCAATAAGAAATTTGGGTTAAGCGAAGTGCATGCATTTCACGCGGAGTGAAGAACAGCGGGTCGACGCGCTGCGCGAGCGGCTACCCGCCCTTTTTGGAAAAACCCGAGCATATCTGGTGGGGAAATCCCTAACCATTTCTAGGATGCCTCCCCATTGAGCATTGAAGATGGAAAACTTATCATATTACTAACAATAAACAAAATTTTGAAAAAAGGAGAAATTAAATGGATAACAAATATGAAAAACCTGATTTTCTATCCGCGTCGAGTATCAATGGCACAACTGTTGAAAACACCAATAGAGAAAATTTAGGAAAAATTGAAGAGTTAATGATCGATCTCAACAATGGGCGCGTCAATTATGCCGTGCTTTCATTCGGCGGGTTTTTGGGTATGGGCAATAAATTATTTGCGCTGCCCTTCGAGGCTTTACGCTTTGACACCACCAATGAAAAGGTAATTCTGGATGTAGAAAAAGAAGTGTTGGAAAACGCCCCTGGTTTCGACAAGGACAATTGGCCGGACACAACGGAACATGCATGGCTGGTCGATGTCTACGATTACTATGGTTACCGCCCTTACTGGAGCTACTAGCCATAGCGTAAAAAATTCCCCGAGTCGAGCACTCGACTCGGGGAACCAGATTTTTTAACAGGAGAAAAAATGTTAGGTCTCAGTATTACACTACTAATTATTGCGCTGGTTGCGGCGTTGCTGGGCTTTACCGGTATCGCTGGTGCAGCGGTTGGAATTGCAAAGATCGTATTTATAGTCTTTTTAGTGCTCTTTGTAATTTCCTTATTGTTCGGCCGGCGCAGCGCAGTATAAAGCGCGCCTGACCGCTAGTCTGATGGTTAGGCAGGGCAAAACCTGCCTAACGGAATTTTTTTAGGTTAACCGATATGTTAGTTTTTGTTATTATCTCATTTTTTATATTTTCAATTCTCGCTATTGTGCCTGGCATTTATGGGAGCTTACCGAAAGGCCAGGAAATTATCAGGATGTCCAAATCCCCTAACCAGAAAAACGGCGGTAGCAGTGAGTGAAATAAATGATCCTCATCCTGTAGATCGTAGAGAAGATGTCCGCGTTAAGCAACAACCAGGTTATCAACAGCAAACTCATGTGGTCGAAAATCGAAACGCTGATCGGAGAATGGCTGTAAGCCGAGCGGCACAACTTGTTTGGCTCTTCTTTGGCGTCCTGGAAGCATTAATCGGTTTGCGGGTAGTTCTCAAGTTGATTGCCGCAAATCCGGATAATCCTCTGGCCATATTCATTTACGGCATCACCGATCTATTCTTATGGCCTTTTTCCGGCCTGACCGTGACGCCACAAGCACAGGGTATGGTCCTTGAAATCCCAGCCATTATCGCCATGTTCGTTTACGCGCTGATTGCCTGGGCATTAGTGCGCTTGATCTGGATAATTTTCTATCAGCCATCTTCCAGATCAGTTCGTACAGTCGAACGTGAGGATTATTAGGAGAAAGGAAGGAAAATAAGATGATTGAAGTTACTGGAAAAGAACTGGGCATAGAAAACTGCAGCTTTACCGCTCGTGGAAAAACGGCTGGAGATGTCCTTGAAAGCATGTTTGATCACCTCGAAAGTGAACATGACATGCATATGCCGGACGTTAAAGAGACACTGGAAATGTATCAGACGGATATCGAGGCGTTTGATTTCCGGCGTGCCGCAGTTGTTAATGCGGAAATGCCGCTGGACGAAGGTGTGCAGCTGGTGATTCGCCGCTTGAAAGAAAAGCTGGATTTACCCCATACACCGGCTGATTACCAGGGTTAACCGGCACTAAACGGAGGAAAAAGTTATGACATTACTTGGTTTTTTGGTACTACTGGTTGTTGCAGCCCTGGCCGGTGCCCTGGGTCAGGCAATCTCTGGCTATTCGCTGGGTGGTTGTTTGATGTCCATCCTTGTTGGTTTCGTGGGCGCCTTTTTAGGCCTCTGGCTGGCACGCCAATTAGGTTTGCCTGAATGGTTAACAATCAACATTCAGGGTGAATCTTTCCCATTAGTTTGGTCAATCATCGGGTCGGCGATCCTATCGCTCATACTCGGTTTGATTTTACGGCGCCGCGCCATCTAAAATGGTAATGCGGCATAAATATTTAATTTTATAGTAAAGGAGAAAAAAATGAATGAGGATATTCTGAAAGGAAAATGGAAACAATTTCGTGGCGAAGTCAAGGAAACCTGGGGCGAATTGACCGATGACGATCTGGACCGCATTGATGGGGCCAGTGACAAATTAGCCGGAAAAATTCAGGAACGTTACGGCTACAGCAAAGAAAAAGCAGAAGATGAAGTAAACCGTTTTGTAGACCGCATGGACAAGCCCGATTCCTACAAGAAATAGGAGGAAAAATGTTAGGAACAATACTTGTAATTATCCTGGTACTGGCATTAATTGGCTCCCTACCTGTATTTCCATATAGTCGCGGGTGGGGCTACCGGGGTAGCGGTTTGATTGGATTTTTGCTGGTCATCCTGATCCTGGCGCTTGTGCTGGGTTGGATCTAACCGCTTAATCACTATTCAATCCAAGGATCGAGGATACAAACATATCCTCGATCCTCTCGCATTAAACCTGTGAAAAAGACAGATATCATACCCCTCCCTCACTGGAATACCCGCCAGGTTGTTTATGCCACACTCTTTGTTGTAGCGGTTGGCATGGGGTTCTGGCTTCTCTTTCGATTTCGGGTGGTCATTTTGCTACTCTTCACTGCCATAATTCTCGGTATGGCTTTGCACCCATTGTTGGACTGGTTTACCCGGCGGGGAATAAGCCGTAATTTTGGGCTGGCGCTTGTGTACATCCTGTTGATTGCAATCATTGCGGGATTAATTGTCATGCTGGTTCCAATGATCGTAGAACAAAGCAGTGCTCTGATTGTAACCCTGCCTGAAATATACAGCGATTTGCGGGCGGCTTTGTTGAAATCACCCAGCACCATCCTTTTAAATATTGCCTTGCGAATGCCTTCCGATTTACGGTTGGTTATGAGTAACGTATCCACACAACCCGCTGATTTCAGTGCAGTTGAGACGGTATTTAAATTAACAGGTTCGTTATTTAACGGATTTCTAGCCTTAATAGCCGTCTTTTTATTAACATCCTTTTGGATCCTCGAAAGTGATCGAACCCTGATGACTTTGATTCTCTTTTTGCCGCAGCGCTATCGCGTGGAAGCGGAGTCTTTATTCAATCAAATTGAAAAACGCGTTGGGGCATTTGTGCGCGGGCAATTTCTGCTCTCGCTATCCATTGCCATACTGGCATTCATCTCTTATACAATCATCGGTCTACCGAACACATTGGTGCTTGCCCTGGTAGCCGGCATTTTCGAAGCCGTACCTATCTTTGGACCGGCGTTGGGAGCCATACCGGCCGTATTAGTTGCATATTCGCTTGATCCATCGCTTGTAATCTGGGTAGTAGTTTCTACCCTGGTCATGCAAGGCCTCGAAAATTACCTGCTCGTTCCACGAATAATGAGTGCGTCCGTGGGCGTAAATCCCCTCATCACTTTGTTATTATTGGCCACATTTTCTTCATTATTAGGGCTGCCGGGCGCCTTGCTGGCAATTCCATCAGCCGCCATCTTGCATTTATTGCTTTATCGCTTTGTAATTAATCGTGAGCGCCCAGCATGGGAACCAGGGGAGGGACGCGGAGTGAACAGCGCGCTGCGTTATGAAATACGAGAATTGATTAATGATGTTCGTAAACAATTACGAAGGAAAAAAACGAAAGTGAATTCAGAATCGGACCAGGTTGAAGATGAAATTGAGGAAATAGCGATTGCGCTCGAACATCTATTGAAAAACGGAGAAGAGGTGGCGATCCATGATTAAAGTTGCCTGGTATGCCGCTGTGGTTTTGGCGACCCTTGCCATTCTGGTAATTTTATGGCAATTCAGCCAGGCCATCATCCTATTTTTCTTTTCCTTCATGCTGGCTGCCGCATTCCGACCCTTGATAGAGGAACTCACCCGCCGCGGCATCAAGCGCGGGTTGGCGTTGGTGTTAACCTATGCACTCTTTCTAATTACCGTCGCAGCAATCCTTACCCTGGGTAATGGGCCGATCATAGCAGATTTACAAAAAGCAACTGACGACCTGGTCAACCGTTATCAATGGATTAAGAATGTCTGGTCACTGGGAAACAACAGCCTGCTGGCTAACATCGCTGCCCAAATGCCGCCCACACAATCGCTGTATTCTTCGTTGAGTGGCGATGCTTCTGGCGCAGTTATGAACACAACACTGGGCTTTGCCCAGGGCACCTTTACTTTTTTAGCCCAGGTAGCCATGGTGGTCGCTTTGAGTATGTACTGGAGCGCTGATCAAGTGCGTTTTGAACGCCTGTGGTTGTCGTTGATTGGTTTAAACGCGCGTCGTCGTGTCCGTACTATCTGGCAGGCAGTTGAATCTGGCGTAAGCGCTTATATTCGGCGGGAGACTGCGCTCAGCCTTGTTTTCGGGTTGTCATTATGGGTGGTTTATCTCCTTCTGGACATTCGCTATCCGACTTTACTGGCTCTTATTGGTGCGCTGGCCCGCCTGATTCCATGGCTGGGTTTCTTGATGGTCATTTTTCTGCCCATTATCGTCGGCTCCAGCCACGGCATATTAATCGCAGCTGCAGCTGCCACTCTCAGTTTTGTTTTATTTATTCTTCTTGAAAATACAATTGGCCCGCGCCTATTCCCGGCCCCAAAAACCAACTCCCTCATGCTGGTCCTCATTGTAATTACCCTGGCAGATTCCTTTGGATTAATGGGTGCATTACTGGCCACTGTACTGACTGTTGCCATTCAGATTATCTTAAAGAATATCATGGTTATCCCTGCCACCCGCAGCACATCCATGGAGAACGTAGAAACCTTGGAAGACCTGCGAGAGAAGGTGACCGGAATAGAAGCTGAGTTAAGTGAAAAATCGGGAAGTTACGTCGCTGAAATTATGAGCCTGGTAGACCGTTTGGAATTGGTTCTGGAAAAAGCTGAACTAAATAAAAATGATGGATGAATTAATAAAAATAAATGTCCACTAAACCAAATCCTCTTGCATCGCTCGCACAATGGCTTCTAATCTGGATTTGACGCCTAATTTCATATTGATTGACTGATTTGCCCGCTGCACCTCTCCCAGATCAATGGCCAGAATCACGCTGATTTCCGCATCGGTTTTGCCTTCAACAATGCAGCGCAAAATCTCCTTTTCAATGGAAGTCAACGCGGGGATTGTGTCTTGACCGATAGGACGGGCAGGGACGCCTAAAATACGAGCCACGTTTTCACTGATCCATCCCCGTTTGCCGGCAGCAATTTCGTCAACCGCTGTCAATAATTGCTCCGGCGCTTCTTCCTTGGTGATATACCCCACGGCACCATTCGCAAACATGCCCAAAATATACCGTTTTTCATTGTAACCGCTGAGAGCCAGAATACGTGGAAATTTGCCAGATTCGGAAACTTGCCTGGCTACCTCGTAGCCATTCATGCCGGGCATTTCCACATCCAAAAGCATGACATCAGGCTGTAATGCTTTAGTGAGCTGGATTGCTTTTCTTCCATCGCCAGCTTCCCCGACTATTTCAATTTTTGGAGATCGACTCAACAATTTTCGCAGTCCATGGCGGACGCTTGAGTGGTCGTCAACGAGCAAGACTTTAATTTTCATTATATTGTCCCGGTTTCTCTCCTTGGCTTTCTACGAATAGAAAGTCTGATTAAGATCGGAAGCAAACATACTTCCTGTACCCTGATTCTATCCTCAAAATTGAGAGACCTCAATTAGGCATTGCCCCAAGTTCTATAAGGAACAACCCTACCCTTTCGTTTTGGCATAGCCTTTATTGACAGCCAGAACTGCCGCCTCTACCCGTGAACTGACTTTAAGCTTTATATATACCGATTCGAGGTGTTTTTCCACGGTTTTCTGGCTGATACCCAGTTCATATCCAATTTCTTTGTTGGTTTTCCCTTCCACAACCTGAGCAAGAACTTCCATTTCGCGATCGGTCATGGTTTCATCCTGGAGCGGCACTTCCATTGTCCAGGAGGCCATCAGGGCAGCCACTTTGCGGCTCACCCAGCCCTGTTCTCCGCGGGCTACTCCGCGAACAGCATCAACTATATTTTCTGGCACTTCCTCTTTAGTCAAATACCCATTTGCGCCAGTTGAAAGCAAGCCGTAGATGTATTGTCTATCGTCGTAGGTGCTTAAAGCCAGTATCTTTACCGGACTTTTCTGTTCTCTGAGCATTTTGGCAACTTCAAGACCTTTCAGGATAGGCATTTCCATATCCAACAACAGAACATCTGGTAGCAATTTTGTGGCCAGATCCAGAGCTTCCTGGCCATCCTTTGCTTCCCCAATCACTTCAATATCGATTGCATTCGTGAGGAATCTTTTAATTCCCTCACGAGTGATCGGATGATCATCTGCCACAACAACGCGTACCCTGGTGGTCATAACTGCTCGCTTTCAGGATGATGTCTGCTCATCATCAATAGAATGAGTTTAAATGAAAGATTTGGTTTTTATTTACCGTAAAGTTTTAGAAGATACTCACCTGTGAAATTGAAAATATTCTCTATATCCATTATAGCCTTTTAATCCGTATCTATATGTTGGCTGATCGGTTTAGGTTCTACATTTATAATGGACTGGTTGAAAATTCGTCATTCTCATAGCACATTTCTCGTCTTCGAATTATTGAAGTATGTAGCAATTTGTAGGTTGGGCAAGTTCAACAAACCATGACCTGCATTTACAGTGGCGTCCGACAATCCAAAACGGTAGGTCGCGTGGTACAAAGTACCACCCAACAATTATCTGCGGAAATTTCGCATGGTAGAAACACAGATCTTGTAGAGGATCACCCCATCTGCTAATTGATTTGTGGATAAGGTGATGGCTGGCATGCAAAAGTGTTGGGCACTCTTGTGCCCGCGTCGCGCTCTTTTCGTATCAGCTCGCGCAGCGGCTGTCAGCTCTCTTTTTACCCAATTCTAAGCTCATTGACCACACTGATGACACCTTCCGTTTGCCGCACTATCTTTATGTGTCAGGATAATTTTCGCTATGTTGTTAACCAAGATTGTACAGAATTTAGAGCAAGCATTCCCTTGAAAATAAAAATAGATTTTTGTATACTTCTATTGGGGACGATTCTGCAAGATGTTAATGTTTGAAACTTACAATTTGGAGACCTGTCCATGAGCGTACTAAATCAATCGAGCGATGGTGAATTTCTCTTGAATGAGGGCAGTATTATCTCGCCCACGCATCTCTCACAACAACGTGCAGTTATCGAAATCAGCACCCAGGCGCTGCTGGGATCGAATCTTGATGAATTGATCCAACATACGCTGGAATTGATTCTAGGCAACTTGAAGATGAAATATGGGGAAGTGTTACGCTACTATCCGCATAGTGAAAAATTGCAGCCACAAGCAGGTATTGGCTGGAAAGTAGACTATTCTGCCCAGCCGGCGCGGGAAATAACCAAGAACTCGTTTGCTCAATTTGTTTGTGAAGAAAACGAAGTTGTCGTCATAACGGATTTTCGCAGCGATGATCGTTTTCACACGCCTTACTTTCTCGAAGATCATCAACTCATCAGTGGTCTGGCCACTGTCATACGCGGCAAGGAAGAGAATTTCGGTATTCTGGGCGTCTACTCAGATGCAGCCAGAACATTTAATACCCTGGAAATTTACTTTGTCAAAAAGATAAGTACAATACTGGCCCTCATCGTCGACCGCCAGCGCGTTGAATCTTCCTTGCTCACTTCACGCGGCGAACTCGAAGCGATCTTAAATGGTATCCAGGAAGGCATCTCCATTCAGGGGGGGGATGGCAGCCTGGTGTTTGCCAATGATATCGCCTTGTCAATGTTGGGCTTTACAGACCGCGGTGACCTATTGAATACCCCTCTCACGACCCTCCGTCAGCGCTACGCGGTATTTGATGAAGACGGGAAACCGCTTCCCCCTGAAAAGCTTCCCGCGCACTACGTGTTGAATGGGGCCGAATTTGCAAGTACCGTGCTGCGATTTCATTTATACGAAACGCAGCAGGATAGCTGGTTTATCGTCACTTCATCGGCGGTCAGAAACGTCTTTTCTGAGCAGCTTTTCGCCGTAAACATTTTCAAGGATATTACCGCTCTCAAGCAGAGAGAAAATGATCAGGTCTTGTTAGCAAAAGCCAGCGAAATGTTCGCCAGCTCCGCTGACTATAAAACGGTGTTAAAAAATATCGGCAATATCCTGGTGGAGAACATCGCCGATTGGTGTCTGGTCTATTTGGTTGATGAAAATGGCAAATTAGACCAGATCAGTGTGGACCACCGCGATCCAACCAGGCTTAATTTACTAAAAGAATTAGGCAAAAAATATCCCCCAGATCCAGAGTACCAGCGCGGGGTCTATAAAGTCATGCAGAGGGGAAAAATTGAGGTCTTCCCGCAGGTCAGCGAGGGAGATTTACGCATGGTTTCGCAAAGCGAAGATCATTACCGCTTACTCAAACAGTTGGAAATGCGGTCTGTTTTAATCGTTCCATTGACTGCACGCGGCCAGACTTTGGGGGCAATTTCCCTGGTCTGGTCGAAAGAAGGAAACACATATGGAGAACGGGAAATTAACCTGGCCACCAATCTGACCCATTTGGCCGGCCTGGCAATTGATAACGCCCGTCTTTATCAGAATGCCCTGCAGCTAAACGAAAAATTGGAAACCAATGTTCAGAGGCGTACGGCGCAGTTGGAACGCACTAACCAAAAATTACAAAAATATATCGACGAGCGTGTCCTCATTGAAGCAGAATTGCAGCGCAGTAAAGCCCTCTTTTCGGATCTCTTTGAGCTTTCACCCGATGCAATTTTTTTGGTCAACCGTGAGGGCAGGATCGTGCGATTTAACGCTCAAGCTGCCACTATCTTTGAGTATTCTCAATCCGAACTTGAAAACTCCCAAATAGAGACCTTGCTGCCGGATCATCTATCCTCACAGCACACAGTATTAAGATCGGTTTATCAGGATAAACCGCAACAACGCCCCATGGCTGCCGGCCAGGATCTCTCTGGGCGGCGAAAATGCGGAAAATTATTTCCCGTGGATGTCATGCTCAGTCCGGTAAAAATTGAGGATGAATGGTTAATTATTTGTGTGGTGCGTGACATCACTGACCAGAAACTGGCGCAGAACGAACTGGCAGAGGTGCAACACCGCCTTCTGGATAGCCTGGAAGCCGAGCGCCTCATGCTGGCTCAGGAATTGCATGACGGCACCATTCAGGAGTTGTTCAGCATCAATTTTCAGCTGGCAGATGTCGCCGCCGATGTTGAACAATATGGCAATGATGAGCTGGCCCAGAAAATTCAGGACGCCAGCGCAATGACCCAATCCGTAATTGATGGCCTGCGAACCATCAGCAGCGGGTTACGTCCGCCTGCGCTGACGCCTTTCGGATTGGAGCAGGCAATTTACAGTCATATGGAGCGCTTTCAGGGTCTGCATCCGCAGATAGAAGTCAATCTCGAGCTGCATCCCGATGGACAATTACTGGAAGAACGGATCCGGCTGGTACTTTTCCGAATTTATCAGAATGCAGTCAGCAATGTCGCCCGGCATGCGGAAGCACATCATATCTGGGTAAAATTCAACCTGGATGATCACAGCGCCTGTCTCGAGATTCGCGATGATGGCAAAGGTTTCCAGTTGCCGGCACGCTGGGTGGAACTGGCTCGGCAGGGACATCTTGGGTTGGTTGGAACCAGCGAAAGGGTGGAAGCCATCGGCGGTGAATTGACGATTGATTCTAAACCCGGCGAAGGCACGTCTATTTTTGTGCGTGTTCCCCAAAATCTGAGTTCTTGAGTTTCAGAACGGGGAAGCGATCTGCTCAATTAACAGAAATAACTACTCAGCCAAAAAATCCTTAATAGACGACTCAAGGGCGTCAAATCTGCCCCCAAATACGAATGGATAACCGGTATGGGGAGCATTCCCCATTGCTTTAAGTGCTTCTCCTGATTGAGTGCTTGAGTGGAGACTCGTATACTGATAAGGAAAGAAAAGAAAGAATTATTCTCAGAAATATAACTGAGATATAGCTTTATTTTGGTTCTTATTTTCTTATTTGCCCGTGATTCAATTTGAAGAGGATCAAAGGCTGATTTTAATTGAGGAGATTTAAATGCCTTCTAAAAATTTAACCATCGTGCAAATGAACGACAGTCACGCGTACCTTGACCTACACCCTGAATTGTTCTGGGAAAATGGAAAAGCTGTTTACCGTATGGCGGGGGGATACGCTCGCATTGCAACCATACTCAATCAGATTCGGGCAGAAAACCCCGGCCAGGTCTTATTCCTGGATGGTGGCGATACCTTCCATGGTACTTACAGTGCTGTGCAGACGAACGGCGACGCACTGGTGCCAATCTTGAATGCACTCCGTCCGGCTGCAATGACAGCCCATTGGGAGTTTGCCTACACCCCGAAAGGGTTTAAGAAATTGACCGCAAATCTGGAATATCCTATGCTCGCGATAAACGTGCACACCAAAGAAAGTGGCGAAAACTATTTTAAACCTTATCAGGTTGTGGAGATCGGAGGATTGCGCGTTGGTATCGCCGGAAATGCTTCCAATATCGTCGATAAGACCATGCCACCGCAGTTTAGTGAGGGGGTTTACTTTACTAATGGTGTCTACGAACTGCCAGGTGTCGTCAAGACGCTCAGGCAGCAAGAAAATGCAGACCTGGTTGTGCTGCTTTCTCATCTGGGATTCCCTCAAGATATGCAATTATTGCAGCTCGTTCATGGCGTGGATGTGGCATTAAGTGCCCACACCCATCATCGTTTAGACAAGGCACATAAGCAAGGAGATGCTCTTGTTATTCAATCCGGATCGCAGGGTGCCTTTCTGACCCGGTTGGATCTGACAATCGAAGATGGCAAGATATGTGATTACCGGCACCAATTGCTGGAGGTATCTGAAAAAGTTGTCCCGGATCCTGAAATTGAGGAAGCAGTCACCAAGGCGCTTTCGCCATATACTGAATACCTGAATGAGGAGGTGGGTCATACTGTCAATCCTATGAACCGGGCCTGGAATCTTGAATCCAGTATGGATAATTTTTTATTAGAGGTAATCATGGAGCATACCGGGGCAGAAATTACGTTTTCAAATGGCTGGCGTTTTGGCGCTCCGGTGGTACCCGGGCCAATTCGGCGGAATGATCTCTATAACATGGTGCCAATGGATCCAGTCATTTCCACCGTTGAATTGAGCGGAGCTGAATTGAAACTAATGTTGGAAAACAATCTTGAGCACACCTTTTCGCGCGATCCCCTCAATCAGATGGGAGGCTATGTCAAACGCGCTCTCGGCATCACCGTCCTGTTAAAGGTGGAGAATCCCCCTGGAACCCGTATCCATAAAATCTTCCTGGGAAAAAATGAAATCAAGGATGATGTTCTCTATTATGCCGCCTACATCACCGAGCAGGGTGTGCCACCTAATCTTGGCCAGAATCATCGTCACAGCGATTTGCATATCGTGGCAGCCATGGAGTATTATCTGGCCAGGAAAGGCACCATCGAGATAGGAATGCAGAACACGTTCCAATTGATTTGATGTATGCGGGAGTGCTGGGTAGAGTGAATCTGCCTGTATTGATAGTCTGTAGGGGCCAAGGATCGGATAAATTAGGTGTTTTTGGAATACGGAGTCTAACATCCGATCCTTCGCCCTATTTGTATTTCAAATCTCCCTGAACCAAAATCCATTCACGATTCTTACATTCTTCCGGGTTGGATTCTCATTTTGAATTGCATCAAAGGGGCATTTATGAAAATGATCTAGATGTGGGCGAAGGATCTCACAATTTTCTAGCTTTTCATTAGCGAGTTTTTTCTTCGATCCTTCGCCCCTACAATTTAGGTAAGAATAGCAATTGCTTTTATGGAAACAAGCCGCTGTTCTTCGTACCGCATTCTTGCTCGTGCTTCGCGCGCGAGAGCTCCTTACTTTTTCTCTTTTTTATCTATCTTCTTCACCAGTTCATCCCCGGCTTCTTCAACATCATCATAATCGTATTGGCCGGCTCTTTGCTGGACGGCATTCAGGCCGCTGCGATGAACTTTCTTAAAATCTCCATAGGGAAAGCCATAGCGCTGCTTGGTTTCTTCACTTTCTTTCGGATCGTATGCCAGATACCATTTGGCATAAGCATCCCAGCCTTCTTTTTTCTGGTAAGAATTTTCCTCATCCGTGGAAGGCTGTGATTCACTCCAATCACTATCCATTACATATTTGCCCTCTTCAATTAGTTTGCGCGCATGTTCCACTGCGCTTTTATTTACTATCCAGGCCATTGTTATTCTCCTTTCACCAAACTATAGCGCTGCCTTATCCCAGGAGGATATTTTCATGCGCTTACGCCACCAGGGGATTGATCATCTCGGCAAGTGAAAAAAGTGTATTTTGAGCATGACGGCCAATTCAGCGTTTTTACGTATCCGCCAGCTGAATCCTTGCCGGGTCTCCCGATAGTGCCACCGCGCGATGTTCTTGAACCTGAAGCTCTCAAAGCAGGTGCAAAACCAGATGAGAGCAGTTTATATGCCTGCCTGCAATGTGGTGAGGTAACCTATGGCGGTCATGTCACCGCCTTGCCGGTTTGCCCCCGTTGTGGAAACGATGAATGGATACTGGCAGATGGTGCAACCCCGTACTAAGGGAAATGCCTAATAGGATATGGGATTACTCCCCATTTATTGATTGCCATCAATTTCATAAAATAAACATAGTGAACAAATACAAATATTGAAATGTGTCCAGAAAAAGATGCATTTTCAATAGCATATATAAGGAGGATTTTTATGATTACCAAAAGGAAATGGTTTACGGGTTTCATCATCGGCGGGGCTATCGGAGCAGCTGTGGCATTACTGACTGCTTCACGATCCGGCGAGAAAACACGCGCATTGATCAACGAAAAAAGTATCGAACTGCGTGATATAGCAATGAATAAGGTCAATGAAGCCAAAAATTTATTCGAATCCACCAAAGAAAATGTCATGGATGAAACCAAAGACCGGGTGGAGCGCCTGAAAGATGTTGGGCGTAATGTGATGCAAGCTGAAGCTGAAATGATCAAAGAAAGTAAAAAAGAAGCCAAAAAAGCACTCGCATCGTAATTTTGGATTGGGTATGCCGGGTAGTTGCCACCCGGCATACCCTGATTATTTGAAAGAAATCATTCCCCGATGAAACTGGTAAAGAAAATTATTTCCTTATTTAAGCAAACCTATGAAGAGTGGCAGGATGATAAAGTATCCCGTCTTGCGGCTGCGCTGGCTTATTACACTATCTTTTCACTGGCGCCGCTGCTCCTGATCGCAATTACCGTGGCGGGATTGCTGTGGAGCCGCAGTACGGTCGAATCGCAAATTATCGGCCAGATGCAGGGTTTGTTGGGAACTGATGGCGCGGATTTTATCCGAAACTTGTTGCAAAACGCCAGTATTAATATGAATAAGGGAATCTGGGCGACGATTGTGGGTGTTTTCGTGTTGATTTTTGGTTCCATTGGCGTCTTCCGCGAGCTCAGAAACGCGCTCAACACCATGTGGGGGATTGAAACTCCCGAGATCAAAGGACTCTGGAAAAATATCAAACATCTTCTGATCAATAATTTACTCTCCTTTACGATGGTTCTGGGAGTTGGTTTCATCTTATTGGTCTCACTCTTACTCAGCACTGCGCTTACGGCATTCAATGGCGTAGTAAATTCTTATTTTCATTTACCACAATTCTTAACCGGATTACTAAATACAGTTTTCACACTAGCTATCATTACTTTAGTATTTGCTTTACTTTTTAAATATCTCCCGGAGACAGAAATGGCCTGGGGTGATGTTTTTTTGGGAGGATTTGTCACCGCCCTCTTGTTTCTGCTGGGAAAAGTTGCAATTGGTATTTACCTGGGCAATAGCTCTGTGGGAACAACCTTCGGGGCTGCTGGCTCATTGGCTTTGTTATTAATCTGGGTCTATTACTCCGCCCAAATTCTGTATTTTGGGGCTGAGTTTACCCAGGTATACGCAAATCGCTATGGGTCAAAAATCGGGCAAGCACCTCCTGATAAGCAACTCCTCAAGCAATTGCTTGCGCCTAAAAAATTATCGCTCGCGCCTGAGCAGTCTTTAATCACTGCTGGGATCAGCAATCTGGCGATTGCACGCGCACTGCCGGATTTCCCCAGAAATTATTCCGGGGGCGCGGCAGGCCTGGCAACCTATGACCGCGACCACGCGCGGGAACAAGAGGCAAAAACAACGGCCTATGTTGTCGCCGGACTGGTGACCCTCTCCTTTGTGAGCGGATTTCTAACCAAAATTGGGTTGGGGAGGAAAAATTGACTAATCCGCAACTTTCCACATCCCATTATTTACACCAATTTCTTCGCTCGACGAAGGATGCACTCCGGTGGCTAATTTCGCCATGCAAGCCTCACACCTTTCAAATTGAAATCAGCGCACCTCAAATTGTTCAATCCTTGTCCTGGCAGTTAGGTACATCTTCTGGGGGTTTTATGGGAGGGAAAGAAAAACAACTTTACCAATTCTTTCCCTCCGCGCAATTATTCTTTTTTATCTTTAACTGGAAACATTTTTCTCACCGATTGGGAATGGTTTCCAAAATATCTAAAATCTCTCCTCAAGGGGCTTCAAACCGCCAACCCTTGGGGCTGGATCAACTGGAAGGGGGTTGCTTATCAGGGGAAAGTGTTCCTCTCATCTTCACTTTCCCCTCCAGGTTCCAGAAGGATACACCTCTTTTAAGTGATGGAAAAGATGGCGGAAATATTCATACAAATCAATTCAACTTGAATCTCAAAACAAGAGTAAAGGGACCAAATCAAATGGAAATGATGACAACAAATTCAGCGAAATTACAGATTGTAAATCAATACTCACTGGTCCTTCCCGCGAATTCAATCGGGAAGGCTCAAGATGATACACAAATACTGCTGGTAGCAGGGAAGAAGAGCAAGGAGAGGAAAGAGGAATACCACAGCATCAATGTGCCTTCTCCGGAGGCGATGCGCAGAAAAGCCACCCTGTTGCTACCATCGCCGCTTAAATGCACAACGCAACATCCTGCATTGGGTGCGGATGTACAAAGAAGCAAAAACCTGGCTGGAATGTACCGGCATGGTTCGGTGGAGTTAATCGAATTGACTCGGCCTGCCTTCCAGCGGGGAGTGCCAATTCTGGAGGCGACCTCGCAATGAGTAAGGTCAAATTGCAATCCTTGCCATCTTCGATTTTGGATTGGCCGGCGGTCATGCGCGCGGGAATAACCAGTGGCGTGGTGGCATTATTTCTAATGGTGCTGCTTCCCTGGGTCATTCTTAACGATCCTTTCTTGATTATGCGGCTGATCGCATCACTCTTATTAGGGCCAACTGTAATCTCGCCATCGGGATCATTGGTGCCCGGTGTGTACGTGGTTGCCTTGATCGTGCATTTCAGTCTTTCCATGGTCTACGCCGTTCTGATTGCACTTCTTTTCCACCGTTGGGGTATGCTGGTTGCCTTCCTGGGAGGTGCTGTTTTCGGATTTGTTATTTATATTCTTAATTTCTATCTTTTTACAGTTTTTTTCTCCTGGTTGCTCCCTTATGGAAATTGGATGCTGATGGCCGCCAACATTGTGTTTGGAGCGCTGGCGGGCGCATTATATGAACTGCTGGAAAATGCCGCCATTATTGATGAACCTTTCCTGAATAAACGATCTGAGGAGCGGATATGACACTGGGTTATTCACGCCAACGCATGTTACCAAGACGAGGATCGAGCAGCGGGGGCTGTCTGCGGATTGTCCTTGCGCTTGGAATGGTGATATTTGCTCTTTTCTCTTATTTTGGTTCTAAAGTTACCAATCCGGTTACGGGTGAGGATCAATATATCTCCATCACCCGGGAGCAAGAAATTGCTATTGGCCTGCAATCTGCACCCGAGATGATCCAGCAATTTGATGGACTTGACCCCGACCCACGCAGCCAACAAATTGTCGATGCTGTCGGGCAGCAATTAGTACAATCCAGCCTGGCCGGTCAGGCCGACTATCCATATGAGTTCCATTTGCTGGCAGACAATGAAACCATTAACGCGTTTGCTTTGCCAGGCGGGCAGATATTCATCACGCGAGCCTTATTCGATCGTATGCAAAGCGAAGGTCAACTGGCAGGCGTTCTGGCACATGAGATTGTGCATGTTGTCTCGCGCCATGGAGCAGAAAGGATTGCAGAAACACAGTTGACACAAGGGTTAACCGGCGCAGTCGTTCTGGCAACCTATGACCCGGAAAATCCAGCCAGCCAGCAAACCGCCCAGGTCGCCATTTTGATTGGGCAGCTGGTAAATATGAAATTTGGAAGAGATGATGAAACCCAATCCGATACACTCGGCGTTAAGATCATGGCCCAGGCAAATTATGATCCGCGGGCAATGATCGAGGTGATGAATATTCTGGAGCAATCCTCCAGCGGCAATAATCCTCCGGAGTTTTTCAGCACACATCCAAACCCTGAAAACAGAATCGCGAAAATCGAGAATGCCATCCTGCAGGTATTCCCGCAAGGTGTACCGGAAGGATTAATCCAATGATGAAAGGGATTGTTTATACATCTCAAAGTTCCTTTGTACCCTTTCAGGGAGACTGGTTATGAGGAGCCTCCGCTTGCAACGGGTAGACCGATTGCCAGGAAGAGTGAGCCTATGGGCGCATTCCTCAATTTTCATCGGCATTCTGACAGCGGCGCTGATCGTGTTCATGAGTATGCGAGTGACCAATCCCCTCACGGGTCAACATCAATATATTTTTATGACGCGTCAGGAGGAGATTGCGGTTGGTCTGCAGACAGCGCCGGATATGATCGCGCAGTATGATGGACTGGATCCCGACCTGCAAGCGCAAGCGCAAATCGCTGAAATGGGACAGAACCTGGTCGATGAAAGTCTGGCCGGATCTTCAGGATACCCATTTGCCTTTCATTTATTGGCAAACTCAGAGACGATGAACGCCTTTGCCCTGCCAAGCGGACAGGTGTTTATAACCCGTGCATTGTACAACCGTTTACAGAATTCAGACCAAATAGCTGCTGTTTTGGCCCATGAAATTGCGCATGTGATCGCGCGGCATGCTGCTGAACAATCGGCCGAAAAACAGATGGTACAGGCATTGACCCAATCCATCTATCAATTGACATCCGGAGCACAAACAATTACTGCAAAAACACCATTGGTGCTGACCGTGATAGGCGGGCAGCTGCTCACGGCGGAATTCGCTCGCGGTGATGAGTTTCAGGCAGATCAAATGGCAGAGGATCTGCTGGATCAGGCTGGTTATAAGCGCGGAGCCATGCTGGATGTGATATTGATTTTGCGCAATTCACTCGGGAGCAATGATCAAAATACCTGGTTCAACTCACATCCTGAACTAGAGAAACGGATTAGCGCTTTACAGGAAGCTGCTCAATACATGGAACTGAAATAGATCCTTTTGGCACTTTACCCGCTGAAAAGGTATTGGCAAGATAAAAAGTTGCAAAATAATTTTAGATAAAAATCAAAGGAGATCAAGAATGAATAACGAGTCCCAAAAACCACCAATGGAAATAAGTGGAGAAGCCAAGCCAAAAGAATTGGAGATGGCTCGCGAACAAGGGAAGACCTATGTCACCGCCCTAAAGCATATGGCCAATGAGGTTGCCGATAGTGGTGGCGAAAAGAAGGCAGGAAATTACATGGTTGCTTATGCTGTCGAAAATGCTGAAGGCATGTACCATTTAATAAATGGTGAGTTAGTCTGGAAAGAACCTCAAAAAGAAAACTGTCACATTGAAATATCTGTGCGGGACGGCGCTGATGATCGTTTTATTCCCGGCTTGAAGGTCACTGTCACGGTTCTGGATAGCGATGGGAAAGAAATCGGCCGCAACCGGCAGGAATTCCTCTGGCACCCTTGGCTTTATCATTACGGTCGCAATTGGGAAGTGCCGGGCGATGGTATATATACCATCAAAGCCGTTATTGAAACGCCGGAGTTCATGCGCCATGACAAGAAGAACGGCCTGCGATTTGCAGAAGATGTTGAAGTTGTTTTTGAGAATGTAAAGATTAAAACAGGTAAGAAATAATATGATTCGCTTATAAAATCTCTGCCCCTTTTACTGCAGGGCAACTTGACCAAAATTGGCGTTCTTGTTTTGATCAGTTTTCCGAGGATTGATCAACTCAATATCACGAACAAATCGCTCTCAACATTAAGGTCAGAGAATGTCCGGGGGACATAAGCGGTAAAGGGGCAGAGGTGGCTCTAGCCAGCCAACGTCACCGGAAGTAAGATCCCGGTGACGTTTTTGACGTTTTACGTGAGACGAAATGATACAAAAAGCGCGTTTAAACAGAGAATTTCTGACAAGTATCTTCATGAAATCCATGAGCCAACTTGTATTTTTCCGAAACAAATTGATTAGCAAGCAGGTTTAAAATTTGTTACATAGATGACGAATTGCACATTATTTTTTTGGTTATTGCATTAATGTAAAGAAATGGTTACAATAACAGTGAGACAATAAGATCTGATTATTGCTGGTTATAAAGGTTTTCTATACATCGAAAATCCGGTTATCGTCCGCTTTGTAGAGTTCGTCGCTGCCGGAAGAAGGGAGATTGGTATGTTTTACGCACTTTTATTTTTATGGCTGATCGCCTGTGTTATCTGCTCCGTTCTGACTAATCTCCGTCAGAAACTATTGAGCACAACCTGCCCATGTGTTGCTGTGGGAGGGGTGGCTGCTGCCACTATTCTCTACATCAGTGGCTATAACTCGATCGCAATTATTATGCTGGCGTCCACCCTTTATATTTGGGCGATCATCCGCTGGTCACTTCACAAACAACAGAAGGCTGTAGCCGTCAAGGCTTAGTTACTACTTAGAAAAGTAACTGGACAGCACCGCCAAGTAATCAAACGCGTCTTATCCATCCGCCTGAACAGATTCAGGCGGATGTTGTTTAAGGACAGCTGCGAATGTGAAAATTAATAAGGAGAGCTAGCAGCTATTTTTGTTCCACCCTTCCCCAATTGAATCTTCCTCAATTTTCGCTATAATCAAAATTATTACCTTTGTCCATTTTTTCAGGAGGCTCTCCATGCGTCGTATTCCCTGGTTCCTCGCAGCAATCGTGATTCTCGCCACCGCCTGTAATCTTTTCCAGCCTGCCAGTCCCACTGGCCAACCGCCGGCAATCTCCCCCACTACCCGGCCGGATACCGCGCCAACCGCAACTGAAACGACAGGAACAGCACTGCCCGCGGCGACATTAAGCCCCTCCAGCACACATTTTATCTCGGCTGCCTGGCCCACCCCGCCATCCCCTCTCACCAATTTTGAGCCGGGTGTCTACCAGACCTCCGGCGACAATCTGCCGCTAGCCCTTGATCAGATCGCTAACCTGGCTGTCATTCGTGAATTGACTGCCCAACAGATGGATTTTCTAGAGGCGAATGGATTTGTGATCATAAACAGCGGCGACCTGCAATTTGCTGATATCCGCGATGCGGTCGCACAGGAAGACGGCCAGCCTTATTACCTGACCACCGACGCAGCCTACCATGCTCTGCACGTTACTTTCAATGATCTACTGGCAGCACTCGAAAAAGAGGCACTCCAACCGGTAATGCTCAAACTGCTGGCCGCACTGGATGAACAAATTGCTCAGTACGCAGATCAAAACACCAATCCCGCGTTGGAGGCCGACCTGACACTGGCCAGCAATTATCTGGCCGTGGCCCGCAATTTGTTCGATCCTGAACTGGACCTGGATGCCGACACCGTGGAGGCCATCGATCCGCAGCTGGCACAAATTTCGGCTATGGATGGTAAACAGGAATCAGCCCTGATCCCCGGCCTGACCGATGATTACGGGGCCTATCGCCCGGTCGGTCACTACGC
>JBBQNI010000023.1:0-45415 GCA_038329785.1 Anaerolineales bacterium
TACGGGGACTGATGTTGGCGACTTTTGTACCTTCGTGATCCCAGATGGTCAACGCGATTTCCAGCGGCCCATTTAGAGCTCCAACACTGCATAAATTTACATCCCAATCAAAAACTCCAGCTGATGCCTGTGAAGTCACCCGCGGTCCTATTTCTACCCATTGTCCATTCAAATGAGCAGTCAACTGTGCGGCAGCAACACTCACGTCGTCACTTACATTGGCAGTTACATCTATCAGCGGATTGTCACCCAAGGCCACAGTAGCTCCGGCAGCCGGTCTGGTCAGGGTGCCACTTGGAGGGTAGGCGCTCACGTTCCCAGAGACAAACCAATCATTGGCAGGGTTACGCGGATCGCTGCGGTTACCCAGGCAATCGCGCGCGCCATCATAAATGGGAAAGCTGGTAACTTCGTAACAGGTGCGCGGGATGCCATTATTTAATGGAACATCAGAAAAAATTATCTCAACAGAACGCCCCCAATAATAGCCACCATCCCCAACCCAAACGCTGTTGGTAACCATGAAATGCACATGATTGGATGTGCTATAACCGGTATCATCACTATCCCCAAGGTATTCGCCGCGCTGCACTACTCTGCCGTTTGTCAACTTGTCCGGTATGGTGCCATACGCAAGGTGCAAATAAATCTGGTAAGTACCTTCACTGACATTTTGCAAAACAATGTAATTGGTGCAACTTGTATTCCCATCGCTGCAGCTGTCCCTCGAGGCAAACACAGTTCCGCTTTTTGCCGCAACCAGAGGAAAATGCCATTCGTCGGTAAAATCAAAGGCATAGCGACAAAATTCTTCCGTACAAGATGGATAGCCAAGTTCCGGAATAAACTGAAAATGACTGATCGAACCTTCCAACCAGCGGCTTGTACCTGCCACATACGGCAAAAAATAGCCGGTGTGCACATCTGTACTCACCGCAAAATCGCTTTCTGGTTGCTCAGGAGCGGCGATTTTTTCAAGCGGCAGCATCCCTGCCGGTAAAGACGCCAAGGTTGTTTCCCAATCAGGGTCACCTGGTAAAAAAACCTGCCAGCCGACCTCTGTCATATGAGCAACAACCAATCCCGGTTCTGTTGCCAGGATGCGGCCATAATTGTCTCGCAATGCGAGCCACAAAACTGCTTGGGATCCATCCGGGCTGAGGAATGCAGTATCCAATTCCGGTGTAAAAAGGTCAAATGTTAGCCCCTTCGATTCAGGATTTGAATGCAATCTTTCGAAAAAAGCATCCGATAGCTCCGCCTGTGTTTCCTGAGATGCAACCAGGGGAGGCGGATTGTCCGCCGAGATCAAGAGCAAGAGGGACATCACAAAAAGGAAGATGAGATACAAACGCTTTGCATGCATGTTATGGAAATACCCTTTTCTAATTGATAAAAAGACTGATTTTGTTCCGGTTCCGATCCATTCCTTTTGCATTTTTCATTTTCCTGCCTGAATAGAGGAACCTTCTTATCGAAGTCTTTTGATAACAAATTGATTGTAACCATTTTCGTAATAAGGGCTACAAAAAACGTGCCAACTTTGCCTTTACCACTTCACCGGCAGCAACCAGCATAATAATCCCAGAGATAAAATTCGGTTAACTTGAAAGCGAACAATATCTGGTTTGCCTTCTTCTCTGATCCACATTTCTTATTAACGATCACACTTTTTCTTAACAAAAACATTTTATCGATTTCTTTCAACATTGACGAAACTATTGGTAATTTTGTTCCAGAAACATGACTGATAAACGCGCTTCTATGGAAGCTAAACACATTTCCAAATAAAAGTCACGATTTATCAATCAAAAAAGTCAATACGAGAAAGGATGAGTTGACTGATTATTTAGTCATGAACAGATTTTCATCTCCGAAATAAACAGTTGAAAGAGTGAAAGGTAAGAGCTTTTTCAGCGCCACTTTCACAATCCAGACAACATAGTAAATAAATACCAAAACCGGAATTCTTAACTGAATCAATTCGTTGCTTTGTAAAACGCAAGCGATTCAATATAATAATAGATGAGGGTATTAAAATACAGGAGGATAATTATGATTAGCAATGGGACTTTACCACTTACCATATTACTGATACTAACCGGATGTGCTCAACAGGAAGAAACAGGGGGTCTAGCCTGGTGGGGTTGGTTATTAATCATCGTACTGCTCATTTTTATCTTCTGGCTGCTCACTCGAGGTCAATCTAAACCGGAAACATCCATCAAAACTACCCCGGAACAACAAACACCTGTTCTATCAGAGCAGTTGCTGGAAGAAGTCTCACCGCTGGAGGTGCAGGTCGATGATCTGACTGTTATTGAAGGGATTGGGTCAAAGATCAGCATGATTTTGCAATCAGCCGGTGTTAACACCTACGCCCAGCTCGCTGCCATGGAACCACAAAAAATTATGGATATCATCCTCGCAGCAGGCTTGCGACTGGCAGATACAGGGACCTGGCCGCACCAGGCTCAACTGGCTGCGGATGGCAAAATGGAAGAACTGCAGGCATTCCAGGACACATTAAAAGGTGGCCGGGCAGCCTAGTCACTCAGCCGGTTCAACAATTATCAATTAAATAGGGTTCATTTCGTGAAGTCATATCCCTGTCTCTGGCCTAAACACAAACAGGGTAGTGCCTGATGGGACTCTCCGACAACATTTAACATTGATACCTGGCAATTATTTGACCATCAATGTATTTTTGCAATTATTAGAATAACACAAAATTCCATCTTGCTGATCAACTTTTCTCCAGCCAACTATTTATCCAAACTCAATTTCACCAGTAATGCAGACCTGATTTTTTCAACCTGGTCATGCGAAGTTTCTATAAACAAACTGAACTTTTTCTGAGTACCACCAGCTGCCGTACCGAGCACAAACACACCAGGCACATCAGTCTGCATGGTTTCATCGTCAAAAACAGGCACCTGCTCCTCCCTGAGCAATGTGACCCCTAATTGTTCAAAAAGACCCATGTCCGCCACATAACCACTGCATATCAAAACGAAGTCAAAAGGAAAGCTGATTGGTTCATTATCAATCGCTATACCTTCGTTATTCGTTTTTGCGAGAAGCACTTCCGTTGGCGTAATTTCAACCGGGACTGTGGCTGGTAAAAATCGTATTTTTCCAGCACCAATTGCCGTTTCGATATCCTGTACAAGAGCCGGTTTGATAGATGTCTTCGGCAAATCCGTTTTCCGGTAGCTCAACGTTACCTGTGCCCCTGCCCGCCAGCAGCGCAGAGCGTATTCGACAGCTGAGTTACGTCCGCCGACGACCAGCAGCCTCTTTTGAAAATAAAAATGCGGATCATCCAGATAATGACTGACGTGAGGAAAATCTTCCCCAGGGATATCCAACAGTCGTGGACTGGCCATTCCGCCGGTTGCCAGAACCACCACTCTGGCAGTATAGCGTTTCAATCCGGTCATTGTTTCCGTTATTACAAGAAACCCTTCATCCTGGCGGAAAAGTCTCGTTACCGGTTCAAACGAGTTTATGCGCAGATCATTTGCCTCTACAACCCCTCTTAAGTAGGCAAGGTACTGCTCACCGGTGGGATGCTGTTGGTCAAAGACCTGCAATGGTATCCCCGGTATTGCTATTCGTTCGGCGGTGCTGTAAAAACGGGTATTCCGCGGCCACCAGGTGATGGTATGCCCTATTTGACCGGCATCTAAAATGAGGTGATCAATACCAGATTGCTTGAGTGACAGAGCGAGTTCCAGCCCAGCAGGACCCGCGCCGACAATGATGACTTGTGTTGAAACAGAATTTTCCATTTATCCTCCCGTTACCATCCTTTGTTCTACTAGAAATTGCTGGTCTCGTCAATCAAAAATGTGTTATTTTTTTAGGAAAAATGGGTTAAGTAAAATGACCATTTTTCGGATGGAAATTTTCTAAACCCCCTGGCGCTTCATTTATTCCAGTGTGCCAAATGAATTAATCAAAAGCTTCCAAATAGGCTGTTTTTCAAATTTCAGTTTCTTATGCCTGGGAAAAGTCTTCCTCACCCCGAAGAATAGGATTGGGAAATAATTAATCTGGTAAGAAGATAATACTGATCTATCGCCGGAATACTTACAAATTCTCACGTTCTGACTTGAAATTACAGAAAAAAGGTTGCGTAATCCACGTTTTTGTGAGGTGACTGACTGAGAATTCACACTCTTTGATAAGCAAATGCAATTCCAAATTTCGTATTTTTATGTATACTTAATCAGTAAGTTTGTTAATAAGAAATTTAAATGAAAAAAGGCTGGGAACAATGACGGGGAAAATAATTTCAGCAACAAAGACAAAAAAATCTCGGGAAGGGATTCCTCTTCCTTTAAATCTGAGCGCGAAAATCACGCTACCTTATCTCTTTATTGCTATCCTCATCACCATTGGAGCAGGTTTTCTGGTCACGCGCATCATTTTTGATACGATTGAAGCACGTTTCAAAAATCAATTGGTGGAATCTGGCAAACTGGCATCGGAAGGAATGGTAACGGAAGAAAACCGCTTGTTAGAAACGGTTCGTCTGCTGGCAAATACTCGTGGCATCGATGAGTTATTGCTTACGGCCGATTCAGAAGCGCTACGTAACCTCACCTTTGGGGCAATTGTTAATAATCAGGAAGAGGCAGTTATTTTTTACGATCTCCAGGGTAATTCGATCCTCTCCGCAATACACAAACGCAATGGCAATCTGGAAGATTATCAGTTTTCCAAAGGTGATCAGGCTGATCTTTCTATTCCCTTTATAGCGAATGTGTTCAACCAGCAGATAGATACATTGGGTGACAAGTTTTCTGGTATTTTGGATATCAACACCCTTCCATATTTCTTTGCAAGCGGGCCGATTGTAGAAGCTAATGGTCAAATGATCGGAGTCGTGCTTGTTGGGAAATCTTTACCTAGTTTGGCACAGAATCTGAGAGAAACCACTTTGGCGCAGATCACTTTTTACCATCCGGACGGGCAAATTTGGGCCAGCACGTTTCCCAACCCCCACCCGCTTCAGCAAGAAATAGTTACACAGATACTGGTCAACCAGGATACAAATAGTTTTGATCGTGAACAAAAACAATCACTGGATGTCAATAATATTGAGTATGACGAGCTGCTGGGTCCTTGGGAAGGTCGTGGGGATACCGACCTGGGTCTGCTGGGCGTGGCGTTGACAAAATCCTTCTTGATCAATTTTACGCGAGTAACCCGTATGCAGGCCTTGCTGATCAGCACCATTGCAATCATCGTCATTGTTCTGGTCGGTCTTGTAATTTCTGCACTTATCACCTACCCGATTAAACGTCTGGTCAAAGCCTCACAACGTGTAGCCAGTGGAGATTTAAATGTGCAGCTAAAGCCAGTATCGAATGATGAAATTTCTGTATTAACTGACAGCTTTAATAAAATGGTGCACAGCTTGAGTCAATCCAAAAAAGACTTGATCCATTCATACGATCAGACTCTCGAGGGTTGGTCTAAAGCCATGGAATTACGTGACCGCGATACGAATGGACACACCGAACGAGTAGCCAGCCTGACGGTTAGAATTGCCAAAGCCATGGGAATGAAGAATGAGGAAATCTTGCATATCCGCCGGGGAGCACTCTTGCACGATATCGGCAAAATGGGAATCCCAGATCAAATTTTAAACAAACCTGGGAAATTAACGGATGAAGAATTCCGCATTATGATGCGGCACCCTACTTACGCTTACAATATGTTAAAAAATATCGATTTCTTAAAGCCTGCTTTGGTGGTGCCGTATTCCCACCACGAACGATGGGATGGTAGTGGATATCCAAAGGGGTTGAAAGGCGAAGAAATTCCACTGGCAGCGCGTATATTTGCAATTGTAGATGTCTGGGATGCATTGCTATCGGACCGCCCATACCGACGCGCCCTCCCTGAAAATCAAGTGATCGAGATTATCCGAGGGAAAGTGGGAAATCACTTTGACCCAGCTGTTGCAAAGATCTTTATTGAGTTGTACGAAAAAGGTATGTTAAAATTGTGAACGCGGAAAATGATTCCCTCGGTCACCCGCATGGGGCCAGAAAATGGTTAGTATCTTTAGTCGTTGCGATAGCATTACTGGCATCCATTTGTATGTGGATTTTAATACCACAATGGGTTTCAGCCCAGCAAGCCATTAACCAGATCCCCTTTAACCTTCATTCCAGCAATGAGGCGGATTATAGCAAAGACGAGTCATTATTTCTCAATAATGGAGTGGACCTGACGATTCTCCGTGATTTTTTGATGGATCACGAACCTGAATCAGCCAATATCGACTCACGAGTACAAGCCGTCCTGACAGAGCTAAAGAAACCTGTGCCAGGAAATTTACCCATTATGGCTTTCCCAATTGAACAGACACCTTCACCAGAAATTACACAAACGCCAGAGGTCACTCAAACCCTCATACCGACCTCATCGCTGTCACCTACTAAGACCCCAACACCCCAAGCAACTTTCACCCGTACCTCGACGCCAATTGCGACGGCCACATTTACAGGGTATCCTACAGCTCCGCCAACCGCAACTCTTTCTTACACTCCCTCCAGTACCCATACTCCCGCGCACACCAGTACGCCTACACCCTTAAATACCAGTACACCTGTGTCGACAAACACTTTCACATCAACCCCTGTCACATCAGGTTGCAGTGATCCCTCGCCTGTCTACGGTTTTATTTCCAGCGTCAATCCATCCGATGGGGAGACAAATTTCGCTGTTACAACTAATATTGTTATTCAATTCAATC
Source organism: Anaerolineales bacterium (assembly GCA_038329785.1). Lineage (GTDB taxonomy): Bacteria > Chloroflexota > Anaerolineae > Anaerolineales > Anaerolineaceae > UBA6170. The sequence continues at coordinate 6,776 of JBBQNI010000023.1, forward strand.
AATCCATGGACTTGTCTTCTTTAATCTACGGCGATGAGAGAAATATGATTATTTGCAAAAACGATTCCAATAACTGTCCCTCCAATGATCTAATTTTGGTAAATGTGACCGTGGAGAATAATTCTTATACGAACGACAGGGTAATTCTCAACCCGATCAACGAACTGGACGAAGAACACACCTATTATCTCACCATCGGAAATCAGATTAGCAATGCATGCGGGACAAACCAGGGTCTGCGTTACAGCACAACTTTCACGACTGATGATTAACCGTGCAGAAATCACTTTGTGAAGCTTTAGGGTACGTTCGCTTTTGAACGCACCATTAAATGTGGTGAATTGTTTTCGGTTAGTGGAGTACGCCCCAAAGGATCAGTGTTGTCGCGCCAGACCTGCCCTGGTGAAACCTTCTTCAAGAATCTCCATCAGCCAGCCTTACAACTGCTCCCTGAGGTTAATGCATAAGCAGATGTCAGATCACACGAGAAACTTTTAACGAAGTTATTTCAATTTGAAGGAATTAATCAATTCAGATAAATATTTTTTGAATAAAAAGAAATGAAAACTGACGAAGAACAGTATAGACAGTATTCTTAGTAAACTCCGCCCAGAAAATCATAATTGATTTTTTTCTGAACAGCAGATATCTGTGCAAAAGCTTGTTTTAAAAATTCTTTCTCAAAATATCCAAGAGAAGATAACTGAATTGTATTCCGGGCTGGTAGATCGCTCTGAATTCTTGCAAGCTGACCTTGCAATCTCAAACGCATAAGGAAATCATAAGCTGTCTTTATATCATCCCGACTTGAAGATGTAATAATGCTTCTTTCCACCAAGGCGTCAATGCGATCCAATGTGTGTGTCTCATTCAATTGATTTCTTAATGCGTACAAACGGGCAAAACTGACCACTGGCATCATCGCATCTTTCAGATTGATTTCGCCCGAATGCTCTGTATCACCGCCGCCAAAATAGATATTACCAACCAGATGAAAAGGCGCTTTAAAATCTAACGCCCTCAGAGCGGCATGATGAAAGTATGCTGGCACTGATGCTATCACCTGGTGCATTTGATTACGCAACTTTGTGATCAATTCGGTATCACCATATATTGATCGAGCATCGAAAAATATACTCAACGCCATAATTTCTTTCGGCTCAGAACGCTCAACCCACGCTTCAAGGCTTGCATTCCAATCAATAAGTGATCGACACCAAAATGGATTACGGGCCATTACATCTCCGCGACAACGGGAATAACCGATCAGTGCCAAACTTTCACATACTTTTTCTCCAAGGAGAAGAAAATATGCTTGCAAATCTTCATCAGCAAGATTACCTTCCGAATCATAAACAATACCATTATCCTGGTCCGTCAAAAGAGTCTGCTCCTGACGCCCTTGACTACCCATGGCCATAAATGCGAACCTGGCAGGCGGTGGACCGATTTCTTCGATCATCAGTTGAATAATTCGCGCAGTGGCTGAATCACAAATTGAGGCTAACATGTTGGTCACATGCCGTGTGTGTGCACTGCTTTCAATCAATGAGTTTACCAACATTGGTAATCGAAGAGTGCTATCAGCAATACTCTCAATGGTTTTCGCACTCATTATTTCACGCCCCAGAACAATAGGTCCATAACTTTGAAATTGAATGAGTGCCTTGCTATCGAGGATATTGATGATTCTTCCATTGATATCCTCCACAGCCAGGTGGGAGACTGACTTTTCTTCCATCATCATTAATGCTTCATATATCAAGGCAGACTTTTTAATTTTTGAAATGGGTGCGCTCATAATCTTAAAAACAGGATCATTTACTCCATAACCATCTGCCAGCACCCGCGCCCGTAAATCGTGATCAGTGACTATGCCGATTGCTTCTCCTGATTCTTCCAGGATTACCGCGGCAGATATATTTTTTGTTGTCATCAAACGGGATAGCTGTAAAATGGTGGTTTCCAACGAGCAAGTCACAATCTCTCTTTTCAAACTTGAAATCGGTTCATGAAGAAATAACAATGATGATTGCAGCTTTTCGATGACTGCCGCATGATCTGCTTCGACCTTTTGTTTATGAGTGACATCTTCCAGAGCACCAATAATCATTTGGGTTCCAGTACTTTCCTTTTCGCTCAATGTTGCAGATATTGATAGCCAGCGAACAACAGCGTCTTTCTTTGTAATACGAAAAACATAATTTTGGATGGACTTTTCTAAAAGTAATTGCTGATAAAAATGCTCAAATGAATCAGAATCCGGAAACAAATCTCGCAACAGAAAAACATTGTTTCCGTCTTCTAGGTTATCAGAAAGTAAAGTCCGCGCGTTTTGATTCAGCTCAAGGAGTTGTGCCTGCTTGCCCAAATTGGCACGGAATAAACCAACCGGTGCTGAACGCCCTATATCTGCGAATCCCTCGGAACGTCCGGTTGGGCTTAGGCTTGCAATATCCTTGCAAAGGATAATCAATCCTTCTTCACTCTCAAAATTTATGGGGTTAATCGTTATTAATGCTGGCATTAACTCCCCATCCGCTTTTTTAAGATATCCCTCAATCGCGGTGCTGATTTTTGATTTATTATTATTCTTGTCAAAGATAATATGCCAAATTTGAGCGTTAAAATCCTCATCGGGTAAAATTTCATTCAGGTTCATAAACTCCATTTGAAGTTCGGAATAACCCAGCATCCCTAACAAAGTTGGGTTAGCGTACCTCAAACGATCTCTCAAAACCAAAAGCATGCCATCAGTTGCTGCATCTGCCAGCGCATGGTACTTCTTGGTAGATTCCCTGAGGTCTTTGACAACCCTGCGACGTTGTCTCTCCACCTGCAAACTCTGTTGCAGAACAAAAATGAGCAAAGTGATAATGACAGCGGAAATGATCGCTGTAGTAGTGATAATGTTTCTTTCAATCCGGGTAATCTCTTCATTTACATCGTCAGTATAAATGCCCGTCCCGATGATCCAACCCCAAGGTTCAAATCCTTTCACAAATGATTCTTTTGGTTCAAGCCGTTCTGGGTCATCATTCCACTGCCAGACATAATCTATATAGCCTTCACCCTTTCGCATAACTAAATTAGCGAATTCAACGAAAATCAGCGCACCCCGTGTATCCTTAAAACCACCAAGATCTTCACCATTCAATTCCGGCCGGTACGGATGCATGATCATTACTGGTTGCATATCCTGAATCCAAAAATAATCTTTTAAGTCGTTGCCGTACCGCAAGGCTTCAACTCTTTCAACAGCCAATTGCTGTGCCTGTTCTCTTGAGATCAGGCCATCTATCTCATCCTGATGATAGGAAGCCAGAATACTCCAGGCAGAATTGGTCAATTCCCGAATTAATTCGCGCTTCTTTTCCAGTAATGATGTTTCAAATGTTGGCAGAATGTAACCCCAGATTACAACGAAAAAAAGAATGATTGCCAGCAACGTGGGTATTAATATCCGCGGAACATATGAACGCTCTTTAAGCTGCTTGTGGAAGAGTTTTTTTATTTCCTTTGAATCTTTTGTTGCTGTTGATTGATTATTTTCATCAGATTTAATCGTTAATAAGCTTGATTCGAACATCTTATCTCGAAACCTGATCCAATCATCATTCCGCATTTTGATCCCGAAATCTCGGCTTCCCAGACCATTAATTCCATGATAATCTGTCCCGGCACATATCAATAGATTGTGCTTTTGGGCTATTTTCCGTAAGTCATTCTGTTCAGAACTTGTGAATGGCGCATAGACTGCCTCAATTCCATCCAGACCGATTAGTTTCAAATCATAGATAATACGATCCAAACTGACCATATCCCGCTCGAAATAAAGAGGGTGGGCTAAAAAAGCAAACCCACCTGCCTCATGAATTAGTTCAATGGCATCTTTGATATTCAGCATCCCTTCCGAAATTGCACTTACGTTGGATGTAGAATTGAGTAATATTGAAATGTTGTTAGAAGATTTACGAATTGAGCCGGCAATGCTATGCACTTCTTGTGGACGTGTCTGCCGCAGAGCGAGTAGCGTTGCATTTAATTCGGCGTGGGCAATATCAAAACCATACCCAAGTAAGTGAGCTTCCTGGTCATTATATGAAGTGGTTATTTCCACTCCTGACAAAAAAGCGATCGAATGCGTTTTGAGGGCATGCGCAAAACGAGGTAAGCCTTCAAGAGTATCGTGATCTGTTAACGACGCAAAGCTTACACCTGCTAAAGCCATGTTCTCAGCCAACAGTTCCGGTGTCAAATTTCCATCACTAAAGATGGAATGACAATGAAAGTTGACAAGCAGATTGTCATCCATTGAAATTACCTTTATCTGAATAATTTTTTCAATTTTTATTTATAAACTCTTGCTGGTTGCTTTCTCCTTTTGTGTAATTAGTGAAACAATGATCAACGTAAAGAAGCTTAATGGGATGGAAATAATGCCAGGGTTATTAAGTGGAATAGGGGCATTAGCAGGATTTAACCCATATAGTTTATAAAGCTCGGGCGATAAGGCAATTAAGGTTAAAGAAGCGACAATACCCACCACGATTGAAGCTGCAATCCCTTTAGATGTTGTTTTTTTCCAAAAAAGCAGCATCAAAATAGCCGGTAAATTAGCAGATGCGGCGACCGCAAATGCCAGGCCGACAAGAAAAGAGACATTCATACCTTTAAAAAGAATTCCCAAGATGATTGCAATACCACCAATTACGAATGCTGAAATTTTGCCTGCTCGCACTTTTTGGTGATCGTCCATCTTAATTTTTAGATAGCGGTCGAGAAGATCATGGGCAACTGCTCCTGAAGCAGCTACAATCAAACCACTGACTGTACCAAGCACTGTCGCAAATGCAATCGCAGAAATAATTGCAAACAGAAGTTCGCCGAAAGTACGTGCCAATAGTGGGGCAGCCATATTACTATCAGCCGGGTTTATGCTTCCATTCACCATCGCGCCAAACCCCATGAAGAGCGTCAATATGTAGAAAAACCCGATTGCTGCAATTGCGACGATGGTAGACTTGCGAGCGCTGGCAGGACTGGGCACGGTGTAATAGCGGATAAGAATATGTGGTAACGCTGCAGTCCCCAGAAATAAAGCCAGCATGAGCGAAAGAAAATCAAGTCGTTCTAGAAATGTTCCTTCAACCTTAAACTTTTGGCCAGGTCGCATAAGTTTGTCGCCACTGACAATTTTAGAATAATAAACCGTCACCTTTTGACCGCCATCATCAACAAAAGATGCCGATTTCCAGGTTCTTACCAGTGTCTCCTTATCTGTTAAGATGGCCAGAAATTCAAATAATGATAATTTCCCGGTTTCGACATTGCCATCACCCATAATTTTTTCCAGGTTACCAACCAGGCGGAGCTGATTACTGGCAGATGCCGGGGCACCATTGATCCATTTTCCATCAGGCTTTTCCACTTCGAATTGCGTTTCATGGATCACCAGACTGCCATCTTTTTCAGACAGCGACCACCAGGAATCCAGTCCATTATGAGATAAACGCACAAATTCGAGATCTGCGCTTACTTTCACTTTCTCCACCACATCCCAACCACTCTCAGAGATGGTTAAGGTATCTCCTGTTTTCGAAGCTGAAAGACTGGCATATTGATAAAATTCAACCTTTCCGCCTTGATCGGGGTGTGTGGATAAGCCTCTCATTACCACAGCCCCTACCAGAATGGTCGAAAAGATGATTAATAGCGATCCCTTCAAAAATTGAACATACGTTGTTGAAGCCATGCCAGCAGTAGCCACAATGGTGATAACAATTGCCCCCACCATCAATACGCCCCAGATATGAGGAATCCCTAATAATGGCTCGACCAGTACGCCTGCCCCGACCATTTGAGGGATCAGGTAACAAATTGAAACAACCAGGGTACTGATTGCTGCTGTCAATTTGATTCCACTCGAATTATAGTTCGCATCCAGAGCGTCCGTAAATGTATATTTCCCAAGGCGTTTCAACGGTTCAGCCACCACAAACAAAGCCACAATCCAGCCGGCAAGGTAGCCTATCGAATAGAGAAATCCATCGTAGCCTACTGTGGCAATCATTCCACATATTCCCAAAAATGAGGCTGCTGAAAGATAATCGCCAGCAAAAGCAATACCATTTACACCCCAATGTATCTGTCCCCCGGCAGCATAATAGCCACTGGAGGTTTTGGTTTTATTGCCTAAATATAAAGAGAGCCCAATAACAATAACAACAAAGATGAGAAAAATGATGATTGCCATGCTTATGCACTCCCCTTCTTGGCAGAGTCCTTTTCTATTTGTTGGTAATATGCTTCTTTCCGACGACATAACCAATCGTAAATGAGCGCTTCAATCAATGCAACAATAATCAAAGCAAACCCAAACACAGTAGCCAAATTCAACCCCGCAATTACAATTGTGGCCATCGATATCGGGCTCAACAAATTTAATGCCACAAAACTGGCATAAAAAAGTGTATAAAAAATAAACATACGAATACCTAAACGAATCTTATAAGGTCCTGCAGGGTCTTTACCAGACGGTGTCGCGGGCTTATGCAACATAACTTATTCTCCTATTGAACACATGGGGGAAATTGATTGTTAAATTATATATGAAATGTGGAAAATACAAACCAAAAAAGTCTCCGATTTTGTGTACTGATTTTTTATCACTACCCTGCTTATTTTATTCTTTCTTATTTACTGCCCGCATCCAGAGTTTTTTCATCTTTCAAGGTTGGGCAAACGCAGAATTTGGATAGCAAAATTGATGTATCGTTTCAATTCAGATTTGATTAGACAGCGTTCATATAAAATTTTTCATTTCATCTTCATTATTATTCAGCCATTTTTTGACGGTTCTTTGACGTTACCTCGGTAGAATGAAATTGCATCTGAGTATTATTCACAACGCTTTAGTATTGAACAATGCCCCCGAATTTATCATTCTTGCGCCTCAATAATCGAAGGAGAAAATTTCATGAACAGAAAATTTTTTGTAATGCTCTTACTGTTTTTTGCTTTGCTTTTTTCAGGTTGTGGATCCGGTTCAAAAGCGGAACCATCTCAAAATCAAAACGAAGTAACAAAACCAACCAATTCCGTTCCGGTCAAGGCTACGCTCGAAAGCAACGTACCAACCGCTATACCTGTAAGCATCTCGCTTGAGTTGGGTGTTGCGCAAGACATACCGGATGGCGGTTTTTCCTTCCAACCTATCCCCGGCTTTGAAATGACCAGCTTTGGCGGCATGGTCAGCATGTCTGCTCCCGGTGCCGACGCAGACCTTGGACCGGTAATGCAATTAATGGGATGGAACAATGAAAGAGATACCACCAATGAAGATCTATATGAGCAACTTAAACGCGATACACCTATGCGCATCAGCCCGGCTGAATCTATTACGATTAACGGCATCGCTGGATTGGCCGCGGATATCAGCGGAGATAATAATGGCAAGGCAATGCTAGGCCGTGCCGCGATGATCATGGTCAATGCCCGCCAGCAATTTGTTTTGATGTTGGGTGCGCCAAAAGACGAATGGGATGCGGTAGCACCCTATTTTGAGGCTGTACTCGCATCCATCAATTTTTCAGAATTGGAGATGCCAGTCCCCACAAGCAACCTGAGTGCTGGAAATTATGCCTTTACCAATAATAACGTCGTACAGGATGTAATCATCGACCAGAATATGGCTTATGCAGCTACACTTGGCGGTATGGTTGCATGGAATCTCGACAGCGGTTACGCCATGATGTACACACCCCTGCAAGGAATGGGACATGTCAGCGCTGGTTCAATTACTGTTTGCAATATTCCAGATAAACGCATCATCGTTGGTACACTGCAAGGGTTGAGCATTTACGATCCGGCTACCGGCCTGTGGGAAGAATCTTCTTTTATTCCCGATGAAAGTAAAGTAAAAACAAGTAAAGTAACCCGGCTATATTGTGACCAGGCTAACAAGCGGTTGCTCATTGGTTATAATGGTCTCGGCATCCTTAATCTCGATAACGGGGAGTTTCAACACTTAACCAAGGCAGAAGGTCTTACCTGGGATGAGGTGCGCGATATTGCCGTAGCCAGCAAAGACATCTGGATTGCAAATGGGTACAAAGGCATCGCCCATATCTCTGGAAACACCATCACCAATTACACACTCGAAAACGGTATGCCGGATGAACGTGCACAGTCAATTGCTGTTGCGCCGGATGGTACCGTCTGGGTAGGTGCTTCAACAGGTTTACTTTCATTGAAAAATGGAAAATGGTCCACCTATGGAAGCGACGTAGAAGCCAAATTATCCGATATCAATGAAATTGAAATAAGTTCAGATGGCAAAATTTGGTTGGCAACAGGTCCACTCAATGGCGGCCGTCTTTGCCAGTTCAATCTATCCAATGGCAAATGCGAAAGTGAATATAAAGACCCGGATTATAAGGCCATCCTGGCCCTGGATCTGAATGATCAAGGCCTCCCACTCTATGGCACATCGAAAGGCTTGTACGCATTTGATGGCAACAATTCGAACGCGATGCAAACCTCAGAACCATTGATTAGCAATTATGTGGACTCCTTCGCCGGAGGAAGTGATGGAAAGCTTTGGGTTGGCACAGATGCGGGAATTCAGGTATTGAATCCGGCTGATCCGGGTGCTGAGCAATGGACAAGCTATTCAAAATCGCTGTCTCCCGGAATGGGTGGTAATTGGGCCAGCGCAATAGCCACTTCCAATGACGGAGTTACCTGGGCAGCCATCATCAATGGTGAGGCCAGCCGTTATGAGAATGGCAGCTGGACTTCCTTTAAAGAAATCTATTCCTACAACACTGTCACCGTAGATGCGGACAATCGAGCATGGTTTGGGGACGATGCCAAAGGGATCATCGTGCTCAATGCGGATGGCTCCTCTGCAATGACCTTCACAGGCGCCGATGGCCTGCCCAGCGATAAGGTGTACAGTCTTCTGACAGATTCTGCCGGCACAGTCTGGATCGGTACCGACAACGGCCTGGCAAAATACGAACAAGGGAAATTAACCATCGTATTTGGTAAAGATGACAGCCGCCTGCCCAATCGCTACATCCGCGATCTGGCCAACACTCCGGATGGCTCACTGTTAATTGGCATGTCCACTGGAATAGCACGCTATGATGGTAACCAGGTAGAAGTACTCCTGGATGTTCTGAAAGATGGTTTTCCCGATCTACGTCTGACCACACTGGCAGTTTCTCCCAGTGGACAAATTTGGGCAGGAACAGACAAAGGCTTGCTGCAGGCTGATGATTTGAACAATTGGAGTCTGCTCACCACCAGAGATGGTTTGCTGACCAACTATATCTCTGCTCTGCACGCTGATTCCTTTGGCGCACTTTGGGTCGGCGGCGGCGGCTCCAATTTTGATGGCGGCGGTATCCTGCTAATTGTTCCATAAGGAACAGCTTATTTGGAGCAAAGACTTTCCCGGGCTTAAAAGGATGTTAACAAAAATGATGCGTGATGATTTGTGTTCCTATTGGGCAAAATATCCGGGAAAGTCGTTCTCTATTGCGGTTCCCTAGAAATTTAACAGGAGATTTACAATGAATGATATTGTTCTAAATTTAATTGTGGCGGCCGTAGTAGCAATCCTGGTTGGGGCCCTATTCATCTTCCTGCAACAACGAAAACGCCAAAAGGAGATCCAATTCCAACAAATGGGGAAGGAAAAAGGCTGGCAAGTGGAACGTATCAAGCAGCCATTAATGAGCGGCTATCGATTAAGAGGTAAAGACACCGGCAGCCAGTGGACATTGGAAACCCTGGCAGAGTCTAGCCCGCGCGAAGCGGGTCCTGGCTCTTCCGAGGTCAGTCACCGTACCCGCTGGTGGACAGATGAAATTACTTTGGCGGATAACGCCATCGTCATAGGACCTGGCACAAACCCGGAAACTACCAAAATGCTAAATTCTTTTGGGTCTGGCTTCTTGCAGAAAGCCTTGCAAGTCATGTTGGGAAAGGACGCACAGTGGGCAGCTGCCCTCTTGCCAGTTGAAATTGGCAGTTCAACGTTACAGAAGAATTTCCTGGTTTTGGCTGCTCATGAAGATGGTTTTGATCAACTGTTTAGCACTGAGGTTGAAAAAGCCTTGTTGACACTTTCGAAAAGCCATAAAATTATCACCACGCTAAGAGAAACCGGTCTCGAGATTCGCCTTCCAGAAGAGCAGGTTTTGGATCGAGCAACTCTGGAGCAAATCGTCAATCTCGGAAAAACAATTTCACTTACTTTACGATCCAGAAAATAAAGTGGAATTGACAAATTGGCCTCATTCACCAGTTGAAAGGAGTTTCAAATGAACAAGAAAAGTTCTAGAATTATTTCACTAATCACGTTAGTCACTCTATTTAGCATGAGTTGCAATTTATTAAACATGGCCTTTACCAAAAGCGCGGAAGAATCTGGTGGAACCAATGTTAAGGAAACACCCAGGGCGGGAGAAGAAATTTCCGCAACTAAGGGAAAGGACTACGTCTATGAAGAAGGCGGTTTTCAGTTTACTCCGATTGAAGATTGGGAAGTAGCCTGCATCGTAGGCATTATTCAAATGGCAGCTCCGAATTCTTCGCCTGAATTTGGGCCGGCATTTATGATTATGGCCGGTGAAAATCCGAACGAAATGACCAATGAGGAAGCTTTTGAGAAATTTAAGGAACAGAGCAGTGCGGCGAAAATCGGTAAACCTGAGAAGGTGAAAATTGATGGTCGCTCAGGTTTACAATCAGAACTGACCAGTACCCAGGGAGATACCGAAATCCATGCGATCGTTATGACCGCCATGCTCACCCCCACTTACCAGTTCACCTTGATGGCTATGTCACCTGAGGATCAATGGAAAAGAGAATTGAATCCTTATTTCAAAGATGTGGTCAAAAGTATTCAGTTTTTCGATCCTGTTCCTGGAGCCGGCTGCCCAGGCGCGGTCAGTGTACCGGAACCATCTGAAGTTCCTGCCGCGGATGAACCTTCATTTGATTCATCCGAAGTCGAATTAATTCGCCAATGGGCTATTTTCGCCCTTGCAAGTTCGGAGTATAGCATGGATAGCTGGTCGGCCATGCAGGCTATCGGTGAACCCAATGTAAATGAATGCACCGACTCCTCGGATGCCTGGGCGTCAGAAGGTGCTAATACCGAGGAATGGATCGAATTAACATACGCTATACCCGTCATCCCGACCGGGATCAATATCCATATGAATTACAACCCTTCCCAAATAACTGAGGTGCAAATTATTGATATCAATAATGACTTTTACACGGTAATTGAAACCTCGCCTGAGTACATCGAAGACTGCCCCGATATTTACCAGATCAGCATTGACCTGGATGAAGATGTCTATGTAACCGGAGTAAGAATTCTCCTTGATCAGAGTGTTTTGGGCCTGGGTTGGACCGAGGTTGATGCAGTCGAACTGGTCGGCTATCCGGTAGCTGGCAGCGCTGTGGACAGTACTGCACCTCAAAACAATTCTTCTTCAAATAGCAGCTACTCGTCTCCCCCTTACCAGCCCGATGAACTGGATCCGGGCACATTCAGCTATTCGGTCAGTGGATACGAGAATGAAATGGTAATGAGCACCGATTTCCAATATCAATCTACCGAAAACTCTTATGTGATCGGACTTATCAGTGGCACAGAGCGTTACATTGTTTCCCTGTTTATCCCACGCCAAGGCTTGAAATCCGGAAATATGGTGATGGAACCATATGACCAGACTCGGGCTGACAAAGGATTAACGGCAGCCATTTACATCAATGCCTTTTTATACCTCGCTCTGGATGGAGAGTATAATTTCGCCGTTGATCCGGCGACCGGCACTCTGACAGGCACATACGCCTTCCAAGCTCAGAGCAAGGATTTTCTGGACCGCTTCGTGGAAATTTCAGGAGCAATAAACGAAGTACCGCTCAAGTGAGTAATAAACAGATCACCCAGGTCATACGTAGACTGCCATACGCTCCCTTGACTATTTGCCAGACGCTCGTATAATTCAATTACAAGCTGCAAACCTACAGCTTTTTAGGAGGTAGCGATGACAGAAAAAAAGAGTTACGAAATGCCAAGAAATCCAAAAGTTGATGAGGCTCGCGAACACATGCGCGCTGCCCGTCACAATATGCGTAAGGTGGTAGAATCCATGGTGCCAGAGAGTGTAGTTGAGAATCATAAAGCCGCCCGCAAGGAGTTTTTGCTTGGGCTGCGTAGTTTGCTGGATGCAGCCATTGATCACACTGAAAAACACGCCGGCTAATTTATCTTAGTAACCAACAATGAGGGTGCGCGCAATGCGTACCCTTTTTATTTTCTTCATTTAGTTGATTCCGAAATTTATCTGATAAAAAAGATCCACAAAAGGCTCACAAAGGCTGCCCCCCAAAATCCTCCAGCCAGGACCACATTTCCTGATATAAAAAGCTGGACGCCTCCCAATAGAAAGGCAGCAAAAATCAAAGATGCGGCAGTTTTCCGCTGTGATCTTTGCAACTTTTCCATTTCATGGGTCAACGACGGTGTGCGCACTTCCAACTTGCCTTGTTCCAGACGGGTTATGAGAGAATCAGCTTTGACCGGCAGCGCAACCAAAACTTTCAATACATTGAGTACCTCATCCAGAATTGTTTTTAATGTTCCGCCACTTTCTGCCTCAACCAGTTTGGCAACGTAGGGGGTAACGCTTTGCCAGATATTAAACTGCGGATCCAGTGCACTGCACATCCCCGAAAGGATGCTCACACATCTTCCCAGCAAGATCAGGTTTTCAGGTGCCTGGAAAGGAAGCTCATACAGTAGATCACCAAATTCATCGATGAATTCCCTGGCTTCTTCATGACCCATTTGGCGGATTTGCTCAGTGCTTTTTCCCCAAAAGCGCTCAAAAATACGCTGGCCTGCTTTTTCGAGCAGCTCACGATCCGTTCCTGGCAAAAGCACATCCAATGTTTCGAAGGATTGCATTAACCTATGGGAGTTTTGTGTCCCAACCGCAATCAACATTTCGCGCAAACCCCTGAAAGTTGTCGCAGGCAGGGTGCCGGTCATTCCGAAATCAATAAAGGTTAACCGCCAGTTAGCAGGGTCTTCCCCTTCTGCGGCAGGTTGAACGAAAAGATTTCCAGGGTGTGGATCGGCATGAAAAAAACTGTCTTCAAATATTTGTTTTAAATAGGTATCAAGTAGCCTTGTGGCTACTTCAGCGCGGTCAATTCCTACTGCGTCAATTTTCCCATAATCAATAATTTTAATCCCGCCAACATCTTGTAAGGTCAAAACGCGCCTGGTTGTATGGCTCCAAATCACATCCGGAACACGTACCCCTGCTTGATCCTTAAAATTCTCGGCGAACCTCTCGGCGTTCTTTCCTTCATTCAAATAATCGATCTCTTCATACAGAGAGCGGCTGAATTCGGCAATTAATTTTGAAACATCTGCACGTTTACGAATGGGCTTATAGCGCCGCATCCACCGTCCGACAATGCGGATGGCTGAAAGGTCGATGCGGATGATTTCTTCAATACGCGGCCGTTGGACTTTCACAACAACAGCCGGGCAGGGCACCCCGTCAGCCTGTGTCGAGCAGAGGTGCGCGTAATATACCTGCCCGATGGAAGCAGACGCCATAGGCTCAGGATTAAAATCACTGAATTTTTGATCCAGCGGCATACCAAATTCTGCCTCGATCAGCGCGCGGATAGGTTCAAAAGGTTCTGCTGCAACCTCATCCTGCAAACCGGCCAGTTCGTCAGTTATTTCGCGCGGCAGTACATCCAGCCGGGCGGAAAGAAATTGCCCGACCTTGATCATCACACCACCCATTTGCACAGCTAATTTGCGGAAACGCTGGGCAAAAGCTACCATTCGGCGGGCGCGATTGCTACGTGCTTTCTGACGAAATCCCAACCGTGACAGAACAATGTCCCACCAAATAATATTTAAAAATGCTCGTGCAAAAAATAATAAGATACGGTAATAACGTCTACGATACATTGAATTGATTATACCCCCTCCCCTGTTTATCCCCCTCTGAACGGCATCACAAAAACAACCAGATCGCCATCCTGCAATCGGTAGGATTTTGATTCAAATTTTCCATTAACAACAACGGGCATGACCAATCCATACAATGGGACACCAGCCAACCGCAACAATTTTCGCAGCCTTGTTCCATCCGGAACAGTTATCTCGCCATTCGCAGAGATATTTTTTAGCGCAAAAGGAGCAATCAGTTTAATGCAAATCAGGTCCATAATTCTGGCTGACGTAAGGGATGACCGTCCGCTTCGCTCCAGCCCATCGACTGCCAGTATTTTCGACGCATGCCATCCAGATCATAACTCAAGCCTCGAGCTGGACCCTTGTCTGCCGGTGGCTGTCCGCTGACGAGAGGATTAATGACTACTTCAGCAGGTTCAATGCCATGCCGGATGTTAAACCATTGGCGTAAATCCTGTACACGTTGGCCTATGCGCATGTATTCATCCGGGCTCAATTCTGATCCAGTTGCAGCATTCAGCATCTCGAAAATACCTGAGCGGTCAACGCCGATGTGGGCGCCAAACAAGCATAGTCCGGCACAATCCAGGATGGCTTTATACATCGCCCCGGCAGCGTTCTTGGTTGCGTTTTCCTCGCTATTTTCATATTTTTCTCGCTTGGGATATTGTTGCGGAGGTTTAGGCGCCCAACTGACACGCGTCCATAAGTTGAACATCTCATATTCCATTGTATTGGTAATGGTATGTCGACCCGGCGTGGGATCTGCAAGGTAGATGACTCCGTAGGCCGGGTCCATGCGCGGATCATGCATGGGTAATTCCTGGCCACCGGCATGAATGGCATATTTTTGGGCTTCTTCGCCAAGCGTTTTTGCAGCACGGTAAACACCATCCGCCAACAAGTTACCCAGTCCCTGACGATGAGTAATCATATCAACCAAAGGGGCAATAACCTCAGCATTACCCCATTTAAGGTCCAGCCCGGCTGTCAATTCCTCTGGTAACAAGCCCTGCTCATAGCAATCCAGGGCAAAAGCTATCACTGCACCGGTTGAAATCGAATCCAGACCCATACGATTGCAATGCTCATTAATATCAAAAATAGAGTCCAGATTCTTATTAAGCAGGTTCGAACCAAATGCGGTTACTGTTTCGTATTCTGCACGGTGTGTTTCTTTATAACGACCCTTTATCTCGTTGACTGAGCCACAACCTAATGGGCAGGCGCTGCAATGATACTTCTTTCGCTGATAGGTTGAAATGCGACTCGCGCCAACATTTTTCGTTGGAAACATGGCCGGGTTGCCTCGCCAATTGCGTACAGGCGCATCGCCCGTCACAATGCTCATTTCATTAGCAGTATTGGTACCCCATTCACCAAAAGGAGGTAAGGACATTAACCCATCGATGCGAATATTAACGGGCAGCAGATTCATTATTCGTCCCATCAATAACAGCACCCAGGGTGGAATACTACTTTTGCCTTTGGGCATTAATTTGCTGGTCGCCTTACTCCAATACTGGATTGTTTGACGGTCCTGGACTGCAACCTTGTTTTTTCCTTCCAGAACAAGCGCTTTCATTTTTTTTGAGCCCATCACCGCCCCCAAACCCGATCTACCGGCCATACGGCCATGATGGTTGGATATACCGGCAAAGCGCACCATGTTTTCCCCAGCCGGGCCAATACAGGCAACCCGTGCACGGTTTCCATGTCGTTTTATAAGTGTATCTTCTGTCTCAATTGTATCTTTCCCCCACAGATCGTCAGCGGGAAGAATTTCCACTTTACCGTCATGAACACGGATATAGACTGGTTCTTTGGCAATGCCCTCTATGAAAATGCCATCGTAACCGCTCTGCTTGATCAGTGGAGCCAGGTTTCCACCACAATTTGCATCCCCCCAACCTCCGGTGATGGGTGATTTTCCAACCACCAAAAATCTTCCGGTGAACATGGCCCCCGTACCGGTCAAAACACCCCCCACAAAACCAAGCATATTTTTCTCTCCAAACGGATCTGCGTCTGCCGGAATATGTTGATAGAGTGTGTGGACCCCCAGACCCAATCCGGAGAGGTAATTCTGATAAACTTCCACCGGAACCTCCTCCACCCAATGACTGCCATCACTTAAGTTAATGAACAAAATTTTCCCCACGACAGATTTGATCATCAATGGAATCTCCCAATCAACAGGTATGTGTTTCTATTTTACTTCAATTTTACTCGCGGTTTTCTTCCCATTTCTAACCCGGTCAACCGAAATTTTTTGGGTAGTAAAAGCACAATCCAATTATCATGACTACAAATAATCAATACGGCATGGAAATCTGGTAGCGGTACAGAATAAATCTGATATGAACGAACCTTTAAACCTTGAAAATTGTACAATGAGTGTATAGGGTGTTTTCTTTTTATCTTGTTATGATCGTTATACGATGATTAACCTCACTCAAAAAGTGCGCAGAATATTTAATCCTTCCATGCACCACCCACCCGGAAGCAGACGGCCCTATTTTGAAGGTTGGTATTATAAAATTGTAGACCGCAGTCAAAAAAACGTATTTGCGATTATTCCGGGTGTGTTCTTTGGAGAAAAGCCGGAAAACGATCATGCCTTTGTGCAGTTGCTTGATGGAAAATCTGCCAGAGTTACCATGCAAAATTATCCAATTAATCAATTCGCTCCCTCGAATAAGACCTTTAATCTGAAGATTGGTGCCAATCATTTCCTGGCGAATCAACTCACATTGGATATTCCTAACGGAGAACGCAGTATAAAAGGCAGCTTGCAATTTGACCACATCAAACCCTGGCCGGTATCCTTAGATGCACCCGGTATCATGGGCTGGTATGCCTATGTGCCATTCATGCAATGCAATCATGGTATCGTCAGCCTCGATCATAGCATTCTCGGATCACTGATGATCGATGGCGAGGAAATCGATTTTACCGGCGGCCGCGGCTATATTGAAAAAGATTGGGGTGAATCTTTTCCGGATGCCTGGATTTGGAGCCAATCGAATCACTTCAAAACCCCAGGCACGTCCCTGACTGCCTCCATAGCCATAATCCCCTGGGTAAGGACCGCTTTTCCCGGCTTCATCACGGGTTTTTTACATGATGGTAAATTGCACCGCTTCACAACCTATTTGGGTTCAAAGGTGGAAGCTTTGATTCCTGGTGAAAAACAGATCGAATGGGTGATGCGCAATAAAACTCACCGCTTATTGTTACAGATTGAACGATCAAATGGATTTAATGTATATGCACCCACCCGTAATGATATGAGCGGCCGTGTACCGGAAACAATCGATGCCAACATTCACCTTCAACTTGTTGAGATCGGGAAGAAAGGTGAACGGCTTATATTGGAAGATAACGGCCATATTGCCGGCCTTGAAGTGGCTGGTGATGTTGATCGCCTAATACCGCTCATGAAAAAATAAATGGAATGGATTTCAATCTTGCACTTTATCAAAATACCTTCACATGCACGCTGATATGCTCTCTTTCTTCCTCTGGCATTGGGATTACATCACCCGCAACTGGTTGGCCATCTACTACGAGCGCTAAATTGTTCCCTGGTCCCACCCGCTGGACAGTAATATCATAATAAGATCCCCTGTAATAGCGGCTAACCTGGTATTCTTTCCATTCCAGCGGGAAAACCGGCCTCATCTGCAAGCCATCAAAGGTTGGGCGAATTCCCAGTATGCCTTGTGTAATTGCGACGTAGTTCCATGCAGCGGTGCCGGTCAACCAGGAGTTCTTTGCTTCGCCTGGTTTGACCGCTTCAGGTCCGGCGATCGTTTGCGCATAAACATAGGGCTCACAGCGATGCAAATCACTCAACTCTTCCCGGAAGGAGGGGTTAATACGCAGGTAATAATCAAAGGCCCGGTCACCACGACCTATTTTTGTCTCTGCGATTATCACCCATGGATTGGTATGGCAAAAGACACTCCCATTTTCTTTATAACCCGGCGGATAGGATGAGATTTCACCCAAATGCAGGTAATACTTTTGGTAAGCCGGCTGTAAGAGGACAATACCGTGTTCACCGGCTAGCCGCTCAGCAACAGAATTGAGTGCTTTTTCTGCCTTGCCGTTCTCAATCCCCAACCCAGCCATCACACACATACCCTGAGGTTCTATAAAGATTTGACCTTCGTGGCATTCCATTGAACCGACCGCATGTCCAAAGTTATCATAAGCACGGCGGAACCAATCTCCATCCCAACCGGCTGTCTCCACAGCTGCTTTCATTTCCAGGCGGGAATCGCGCAGTTGTTTGGCTTCTGCAAGCCTCCCAAGACGTCTGGAGATATCTTCCAATTCAGTAGCCGCCAGCACAAATAGCCCGCCAATGAAGACACTTTCCGCTAACCTGCCATCCATCCCGGTAGTGGTTTGAAATGATTGCCCAGGCGTATCAGAAAAACAGTTCAGGTTGAGGCAGTCATTCCAATCAGCCCGCCCGATCAAAGGCAGCCGGTGTGGGCCTAATCTATCGAGAGTATATTGCATTGAACGTTGCAAATGACCAAAGAGCGCTTCTTCGCTCCCGGGCTGGTTGTCATAGCAAACGGGTTCATCCAGAATATCCCAGTCGCCGGTTTCTTTTAGATAGGCACTGACAGCCAGCACCAGCCAGAGCGGATCATCGTTAAAATTGCCGCCGATGTCATTATTTCCCAGCTTGGTCATGGGCTGGTATTGGTGATAGGCTCCGCCATCTGTCATCTGCGTCGCTGCCAGATCAAGGATGCGTTCACGAGCCCGCTCCGGGATCAGATGCATGAATCCCAATAAATCCTGATTCGAATCACGAAACCCCATACCGCGCCCAACACCCGATTCGAAATAAGAAGCGGATCTCGAGAAATTGAAAGTGATCATCATCTGATATGCGTTCCAGATGTTAACCATGCGGTTGGTATGAATATCGGGTGTCATTACATTCAACCTGCTTAAGAGGTTGTCCCAATAGATCTGTAAGTCGCTGAACGCTTCCGCAACCTCTTCAGTCTGAAGATAGCGCGCGATAATAGGTAATACGGTTTTCTTATTGATCGTCTGGGAATCCGGCGGGTCAAATTTATCATCCAAGTCATTTTCATGATATCCAAGCAGAAAGATAATCTTTTTTGATTCCCCTGGTGCCAGAGCGATCTTAATATGGTGAGCGCCAATTGGCTGCCAGCCAACCGTCAGCGAGTTATTCGTTTGTCCCTCTACAACTGCTCGGGGGTCATCCCAGCCGCGATAAGCTCCCAGAAAGTCCTCGCGTTGGGTATCGAACCCTGTCAGAGGCTGTGAGCAGGCAAAAAAAGCAAAATGATTGCGGCGCTCGCGATACTCAGATTTGTGATAGATGACATTGTCCAGCACCTCAACCTCACCAATCGAGTAATTGCGCTGGAAGTTATTCGCATCATCAACAGCATCCCACAGGCAGAACTCAATGGCCGAAAATATGGATAAATCCGCCTTCTCAGTTCGCTGATTCGTGATACTGATCTCCCAGATTTCCAAATTCTCTCCCAGAGGGACAAAATATGTAATCTGGTTGACAATCCCATTGTGGAGTGAGCTGATCTTTGTGTAACCCATGCCATGCCGGCATTCATAATTGTCCAAATTGGATCTTGTCGGCTGCCAGGTAGGAGACCAGAAATCAACTTGATCAGCGTCATCATCACGCAGGTAAATATAGCGCCCGCCCGTATCCAAAGGCACATTATTATAACGGTAACGAGTCAATCTCCGCAGGCGAGCATCTTTGTAAAATGAATATCCTCCGGCTGTATTTGAAATCAGACCAAAATACGAATCCATCCCAAGGTAATTGATCCAGGGTAGGGGTGTATCTGGCCGTGTAATCACATATTCTTTGTTTTCATCGTCAAAATAACCATATTTCATAAAATTAATGGTTCCTACCCAACCAATCAGTTCTTAATACGAATTTAATTTCAAATAATCGATCAATTCCGGGATATGCGTGTAAGCCAGACAGGTAACCGTATCAGCACCGCCATAATAGATTGCCATTCTGCCGGTTGGTGCATCTACCAGCGCAGCACATGGGAAAACAACGTTTGGAACGTCACCTACATTTTCATAAATTTCGCGCGGATGCAGTAAGTAAGGTCGGGTACGATACAGCACTTTCCAGGGCTGATCCAGGTCCAGCAGGGCAGCGCCAAAACTGTAAACGAATCCATTGCAAGAAGTCAGAACGCCATGATAGAGAAGAAGCCAGCCTTCGGAGGTTTCGATGGGAATGGGACCCGCGCCAATTTTGGTGGATTGCCAGCCATCCCGCGGGGCCATAACGTGGCGGTGATGGCCCCAATGAATCATATCAGGACTTTCACTGTAGTAGATCTCGCCAAATGGGGTGTGACCATTATCGCTGGGACGGCTCAGCATGGCGAATTTTCCGCCGATGAGACGTGGAAAAAGAACCCCATTGCGATTGAACGGTAAAAATGCGTTCTCCAATTGATAAAAGTCCTGGAAGTCATAAGTGTACCCCACGCCAATTGTGGGGCCATGGTAGCCATTACACCAGGTAATGTAATAGCGATCTTCCAACCAGCATACTCGCGGATCATAGCTGTAGACGTACCGACCAATTTCCTCATCATCACATCGAAAATGGATTCGTTCCGGGGTAATGTCCCAGGTTATCCCATCTGAGCTTTTGCCCGCATGAATTTGCATTTCGCGGGCGTTGTTATCACAACGAAATACTCCGGCAAAACCATCTTTATATGGAACCACGGCACTGTTAAAGATGCTGTTCACATCAGGAACGGCATCTCGCGTGATGATTGGATTTTTTTGAGACCGCCAGACAACTTCTTGCGATTGGACTGGGTGCTCCTCCCAAGGGATATTTTCAAGGGCTGAGCCAATTATTTTTATCGTAGGTGTCATAGATTTTTCCTGTTCAAATATTTCAATTTTATTAGTACAAAAAAGTTATCGGGAGTCGTTTTTTATAGTTTCTTTTCGGGTGATAAAAAGTCTGAGAGCTTACCTCCCAGTTTTCCTGGGAGGTAAGCAAATTTTTATTGATCTCCATCATGCACTCTGGCGAGCAGGCCTTCCACAATTTCTTCGGGTGAACCCGGGAGCAGTCCTTCGGCAAAGTAGAGCAGGTCGAGAAGATGCATCTCCATCAGATAATTCATCGTATCCAGGGGGATTTCACCACTCTCATCACCACCGGTTAACAACTCTTGCATGGGAGCCAGGAATTGTTGAAATAGTGGTGTGAAAATGACTTTTCCACGAGGATCAGCTAACCAGGCTCGCAGGGTCGATTCACGAGTCAATGTAGAAGGCAAGTCGAGGGTTGAAATCAAATTTACACTCTTCTGGCAACGAATGTCTGCCGAAGAAGCACCAATCAGGATGTCAAATTTTCCATCTTCACTGATCCACTGGTCGTAGCCCGGGTGAAAATAGGCAAAAGAGCGAAAATCGAGAGCAAACGTTACGGTTTTTGTCTCACCCGCTGCAAGCATAACCTTGACAAAACCCTTCAATTCTTTTTGTGGTCGCACCAGCTCGGATTTTTGATCATGCACATACAATTGAACAATTTCACTACCGACAACGATACCCTTATTGGTCACATCAACACTTACGGAAATACCATCTACATCCTTGAAAGTATCTGCCGCACTACTCATGTTGCTGTAGCCGAATTTGGTATAGCTCAAGCCATAACCAAAGGGGAATTGTACCGCTATTTGTTTGGCATCATAATAGCGATATCCAATGAAAAGACCCTCGCCATAGCGTACCTCCCCATTACCGCCGGGGAAATTGATATACGCCGGGGTATCCACCAACCTGAGTGGGAAGGTTTCAGCCAGCTTGCCAGAAGGGTTTACTTTTCCAAAGAGAATATCGGCAATGGCACCACCACCCGCCTGGCCCATCATCCAGGCCTCCAATAAAGCAGCAATGCTGGCGATCCAATCCGAGACCACGACCGGTGCGCCGTTATTGAGAATAACAACCGTGTTGGGTTGTGCGGCACCAACCGCTTTGATTAGAGCAACTTGCTGCGGAGTCAGGTCAAGATCAGGTCGATCATAGCCTTCCGATTCCTTCCATTCTGGCAGTGCCAGATAAAGCAAAGCCACCTCGGCGGAGCGGGCATTGGTGACAGCCTCATCGATCAGTCCCTGGTTGAGACTATCATCGGCCGGATAACCTTCAGAAAAGCTCAACGCTGCATCGCCGGCCAGTAACCGCAATTCTTCGAGCGGATTATCCACCTGGGTAGGATTTATATGCGAACTACCCCCGCCCTGGAAATGCGCTTCTCTGGCAGCCCGACCGATTACGGCGATCTTCTTCTGCTTTTTCAGCGGTAAAATACCGTTGTTTTTCAGAAGAACCATGCCTTCGGAGGCGATTTGGCGTGCCAATTCGTGATGGGCACTTTTGTTAAACTCGCCTCCTTTGGGTAACTCAGCCGCTTTGAACACAATCATCAGAATCCGGCGAACCGCTTCATCCAAAACGGATTCATCCATGGTGCCTGAACGAACAGCATCAACGACAGCTTTGACTCGCAGACCACGCGGACCCGGCATCTCAAGATCCAGCCCCCCAATGAGAGAAGCTACGCGATCATGAACTGCACCCCAATCTGAGACAACAAAACCTTCAAAACTCCATTCATCTTTGAGAATATCAACCAGCAGCCAGTGATTCTCTGAGCAGTAGATGCCATTGAGCTTATTATAGGCACACATAACCGTCCACGGTTTGCCTATTTTAACGGCAGTTTCAAAGGCTGGTAAATAAATCTCACGTAACGTGCGTTCATCTACTTCAGTGCTGATCGTCATCCGTTGAGATTCCTGATTATTGCCGGCATAATGCTTGAGCGATGTACCCACGCCCTTACTTTGTACGCCATTGATGTAGCTGGCGGCCATCTGTCCAGCTAAATAAGGATCTTCAGAAAAATACTCAAAATTTCGGCCGCCCAGTGGAGTACGCTTCATGTTTGTCCCCGGCCCAAGAATTACATCGACCTTCAAAGCGATGCATTCCTGCGCCAGAGCCTGACCCATTTTATGGATTAAGTCCACATCCCAGGTGGATGCAAGACAGGATGCTGTGGGGAAGCAAGTAGCAGGCATACTTTCCGAAAGTAACCCATCTCTTTTTAACTCGCGCCGCACACCATGCGGGCCATCCGAGACCATCAATTCCGTTATGCCCAATCGGTCAACCGGCGTCGTCGTCCAGGCATTGGCACCTGTACAAAGGGCAGCTTTTTCTTCAAGGGTCATTTGATTAATCAGAACCTCAATTGTATTCATAGCAAAACCTTTCCTTTAATTATTCATTCAGCAAAAAATAAATGTCGTAAATAATAAGGTGAGAGTTCATGGCAAAGTTTCAGCCTTTCCATGAGAGAACGAATCATAAACTGAGCGCAAACGCAATCTTTCTTGCGCCTGAGGCAAGCTCCAACCCTCGGGTATAGGACAGGTAATAAGAACATTACGACCGACCGGCAGTGAGAAATAATTATCACTGAAGATTACGTCGGCTCCTTCAAGCGCAACTTCCACCAGCAGTGCCAGAGAATTTGCGGTGAGTTCAATCGTTAATTCACTATTTTCCATCACCATCTGACTGGATATGCCCGGGTCAGTGAGAGACAAATGCTTGATCGGGGCGCAGGCGGCGAGTTGTCGGGAAATTTGTTGCCCGCCCTGCCAGAGCTCAGCCATAAAAGTCAGATTGTGAATATTATCAGTGCTGATACTATTTGAAAAGTCAAGTTTTCTGACAAGTATGGCTTCCTGACCTTCAATGCTCACATTTTCCTGGCCCGATTCAAGTATTTCGCCTGTAAGTGTTTCCAGAGACCACCTCACCGTCCCTTCCCACGCATCGAGGTGATCATTTGTCAGATAAATGGCCTGTTGGGGGGGAGCATCCTCAATCGAAAGCAACAAGGGCTCATAAAAACGGCGGGCTGCGTAATGCAAAGCCTTCCAACGGCCGAAGTAATCCAGGCTCGACCATGATGCAACCGGCCAACAATCGTTGAGCTGCCAGTACAATATCCCGGAAACTCGATCGGGGTGGCGGCGCCAATGTTCCACGCCATAACGGATGCCTTCTGCCTGAAGCACCATGCTCAGGTAAACCAAAGACTCAAAATCCTTCGGCAAACGGAATGTATCCAGCATTTGCCCAACCATCAGGGAGTTGCCGCTATCGTTCTTCTGATGTCTTTCCATGATGTAGGAAGTCATATTCCAATCGGCTTCCTCTGCAAATGAGCGTATTGTTTCAAGAGGTGGCAGGGCTTGGAAACCAAATTCACTCATGAAGCGCGGATATTGGTCACGGTATGCACTGAATGGTTTGCGGCCGTGCCAGACATCCCAATAATGGGCATCCCCCTGGAGCTGTCCATTAGGACTTTCAAAAGGTGTATTGGAAGAGGGCGAACTGGGCCAGTAGGCATGATCCGGGTCTTCTGCATGACACCAGGCAGGTAAGCTTTTGTGAAAGAAGCGATCATATACAAGTTTGATATCTTCGTATTGAGGGTCATTCCAACCCCAATCCACCCAGCCCCATTCCATTTCGTTATTTCCGCACCATAATGCCAGACTGGCACGATGACGAAGCCGGCGTACATTTTCAATAACTTCTTGATGCACATTTTCCAGGAAATGAGCGTCATCGAGCGGGTACATGCTGCAGGAGAAAATGAAATCTTGCCATATCAGTATGCCGTATTGATCGCATAAGTCATAAAAACTGTCTTCTTCATAGAAGCCACCACCCCAAACCCGCAGCATATTTTGGTGCGTCTCAGCAGCAGAACGAATAAGCCATTCCAATGAATCCTTGGTGATACGGGTGGGGAACGAATCGGCCGGAATCCAATTGGAGCCTTTGGCAAATACCGGAATACCATTTACCACAAATTGAAATGAGCGTCCCCATTGATCTGGCTGTTGGTGCAGCTCTATCGTCCGAAGGCCGAGCTGATATTTTTTCTGATCCAACACGTAATCTGCTTGATGAATTTCAATGGTAATCTGATAAAGGGGCTGGTCTCCATATCCATTTGGCAACCAAAGCTTCGGGGAGGGAATTAACATTCTAAAAGTTGCCCTGTCCTGCCCATCTAGGGCTAACTTTTTTTCGAGAAACTCGCCTTCTGGGGAAATAACTCGCATCAGCAGCTGAATATCAGCGTCGCTCCAGCGCTGCAAACTTATATCAGCCACGATCGTTACACTTCCATCCCAGTGTTCCTGACGTAAGTGCACGTCCGCAAGACGCGCCACATCAGCCCCCTCCAGGCGGATATCCTTCCAAATCCCAATTGGGGGTAGCTGAGGTCCCCAATCCCAACCGAACTGGCAAGGTGCTTTGCGCAGGTGTGGTCCCCCAGCAATTGCCTGTGAAACGCCGGCCATAGGGCGAATGGCTTGCTGCTTTTGTGCAAATTGAACAGGCGAGTCGAACAGGATCATTAGTTCGTTTTCGCCTCCTGCCAGGTATGACTTTACATCCCAGCGATACTGGCGAAACATATTTTCAGCCCGACCAATCTGATGACCGTTCATGGTCAGGCTGGCAAGTGTATCCAAACCATCACAGACCAGCCAGATCTTATCTTTCTGCATCAAATTTGCAGGGGCAGTAAACACACGCCGATATTCCCAATCTGACTCGGCCACCCACTGTACCTTTTTTTCATTATCTCCCACAAAGGGATCGGGGATGAGACTCAACGCCAACAAATCGGTGTGCACACCACCCGGGACAGTTGCCGGGAACCATTCCTGCGTTCCAGATTGCCGAAATTGCCAGGCACCAGACAAAGATTGTAATTTCATCTTAAATTTACCTCGTCTTTTTCATTATGATGATGGATAATTGGTACAATCCAAACAACCCCAAAAAGTCAATTAAGAGCCCAATGGGAATGATTTCCAACGAAAATCGCCGGGCCAGTACGCCTAACAAGCTCGGAATAATCGCCGTCCCTAAACCGGAAGCTGCGATTTGTAATCCGATGGTGTTGGCTGCAAAACTCTCTCTTACTCGCTGGCTGGTGCCAGACATCAAGGCTGGGAAAATAGGGGCGATCGCAAACCCAATAATTGCCACAGCCAGCAAGTTAGCTGCCTCAAAAGGATTCCAGATCAACAAAAGCGTCCCAAGCAATGCCGCCAGCAGACTCCACTGAACCAGTCGATCGTTTCCCATTCGTTTCGCAAAAAAACCTGCAACCACCCTGCCGATTGTAAACAATGCCCAATAGCTGCCCGCAAAGAAACCTGCTCTGGCAGTGTCGATTCCGCGCGCCTCCACCAGTAGACTATACGTCCAGGCGCCAACCGATACTTCTGCTCCTACATAAAAGAAAAACATGAATAAACTGAGCCAGACTTTACTCTGTCGTAAGGTCAGTGCCATGGGTGTTTTGTAATCGGTAATCTGCTGGGGTCGCGTGGATTCTGGCGAGCTCCCTTTATTTTTCCACATGGAAATGGTTAGCGCAAAGCAGGCAGCCAGTACAAGTTGAGCTACTGCCACCACCCGATAGCCAAGACGCCACGAGCTGTAAGTGGAAATGGCTACTGTCATGATGATCGGCCCCAGCGTTACACCAACGCCGTAGCTGGCATGCAGCCATTGCATTAACCCTTCGTTAAAGTTAGCGGCAACGTAGCTGTTCAAACCGGCATCAACCGCACCAGCACCCAGACCAACCAGTAAACCAAGCAAAACCATCAGCCACCACGCGGGAACCAGGGTATAACCTAGCAAGGCTGAGCCAGTCAGTATGCAACTTAATGTCAGCACCTTTCCTATCCCCCAGCGGGAAATAAGCGGGCCGTTCAGAAAACTGGAGGTCGTGTAACCTATCACTCCCATTACAATCAACATCCCGAGTGCATCCAGTGGGACGGAAAAATCGCCACGAATGGATGGCCAGGCGATTCCCATCAGACCATCCGGCATGCCAAGTGAGATAAACGCGACATACGCCAGGATCACCAGGCCAATTTTTGGGTATCCTTTTATTCTTTTCAACATAACAATAATTCTCTTATCCCTTTAAGATTTCGTATGGTCGCAATTTTACTTCTTGTTTATGTCCCATACCTTGTTTTCTTCAATTTATAAATGAATATGTCAGGTTTAGTAGTCAGGTTTACCTGCATCAAACTTCATCCCAGACACACGAGAATTTCACCGTGGAGAGATCCCATTCTTCATGAATCTTAGGGACATCATTAATCAGTCGTTGAGTGTAAGGTTCCTTCGGATGCAGAATAACCTCATCAGCCGAGCCGCTTTCGATTAATTTGCCATGTTCCATGATGTAAACACTATCAGAGACATAATATGCCAGCCCTATATCATGGGTGATGAAAATGAGGGTCATGCCGGTTTCATCACGCAACTGCATGAGCATATCCAGGATGGTAGCACGTGAGCACGCATCGATCATGGAGGTCGGTTCATCAGCGAGCAAGATCTTCGGTTTCAACAGGAAGATACGCGCGATCATCAAGCGCTGCATCTGCCCACCGGAGAGCTCGAATGGGTATTTGTTAGTTAATTCATCAAATTTCAGGTTGACAAAACCGCATGCCTCGGTCATCATCTCCACTTTTTTGGCATGTGGCCAATGTCTGCCTCCCCGCACATTAATACAATCCAGCAAGACGGAATCAATCTTATTAAAGATGTTATAGGACGAATAAGGATCCTGAAAAATAGCCTGAATGCTTTTCCAATATTCTTTCTTCTTCTTCTGCCTGCTAATATCACGCAACTTGCCCTGGAAATAAATTTCCCCTTCGGTGGTGCTGATCAAACCCAATAGCATTTTTGCCAGGGTGGTTTTACCGCTGCCAGATTCCCCCACAATGGAAATGATTTCACCTTCGCTGAACTCAAAATCGACATGGTCAACCGCAATCGTTTTCTGACGTCCAAGGCCAAATACTTTCGTCAACCCGACTCCCTTCAGACAACTTTTTCTGATTTCACTCATTTTGGTATTTCCTCCTGAGCTGCTCCTCAGAAAAGATACAGCGATACTCTCGATCTTCAGCAACAGTACGCATATCAATCGAATGGACTTTGCATTCTGGCTGCACAAACTTACACCGTTCAGCAAAACGACATCCGGCCGGCGGATTCTTTAAGTTGGGCGGCACACCCGGAATGGCTGTCAATTTAACATCACGCAGGCCAATTTCAGGCACAATAATGGAGCCCATCAGCCCTTTGGCGTAAGGATGTAGTGGGTCAAAAACGGTTTGGCGTGCTGTACCTTTTTCTATGATTTGGCCGGCATACATGACCATGATGTCATCAGTAACATTGTAGAGTAGGGGCAGCTCGTGTGTAATAAAGATCATTGATTTTATAAAGCCATTGTTCATTAAATCCATCAGCATCTTGATAACCATCTTCTGGCTGGTCACATCCAGGGCTGAGGAAGGTTCGTCGGCGATCAGTATTTTCGGTGAGAGAATGACCGAGATGGCAATCACCGTGCGCTGCTTCATGCCTCCGGAAAGCTCAACCGGATATTTTTGTAATACTTCCGCCGGAAGACCCAGCACCTGGAAGCGTTCGACTGCCAGATCATAGATTTCCTTTTTGCGTGCTTTGGGATCATGAGCCTGAATGACATCTTCAATCAGGTGGATGATCTTTTGGGTGGGGTTGAGTGCATTCATGGCAGCCTGAGGAATATAGGCGATCTCTTTTCCCAGGACCGATTTGCGCACCGTTTCGGGATCCATACCGGTAATATTTTTACAATCGATGACAATTTCACCGCTGGTGTAATGTAAAGGAGGAAAATAGTATCCCATCAGGCTGAGAGCAAGAGTGGATTTACCACAACCTGATTCCCCGGCAATCCCTAATGATTTACCTTCCTCCACTTTAAGCGAAACATGATCAACAGCGTATACGTTCTCATTAAACCGGGTAATATACTTGGTGGTTAGTTCCTTGACTTCCAGCATCACTTTTGCCATGCCATTCACCTATTCTCTCAACGCTGGATTAAAAACTTGATCCAGACCGGTATTCATTAGATTCATGGAAAATGTAATCAATGCGATCACAATCAGAACCGGGAAGTAAGCCCACCAATTTCCGAGAATATGCGCCTGGTAGATCATGGCCCAGTTCATCATTAACCCCAGCGTTGGCACCTCAGTTGTACGCGGACCTAAACCCAAAATGGACAGGCCGGCTTCTGCCAGAATACCCGAAGAAATTTGCAAGATCAAAGCCATAATCACATATGAGGCGATATAGGGCAGAATGTCGGCCAGGATGATGTGAAAAATGGAATGGCCCGAGAGTTTGGAAAGATTGACATGGTCACGGTTCCGCAGTGATATGACTTGCGAGCGCACAGCCCTGGCTGTCCAGACCCAGGAAGTGAGACCAATCACGATGGCGATTGTTATGGGACCACGTTTATCCTGCCCGATGCTAAAGGAGATCAAGATCAGCAGAACGAATCCGGGGATAACAGTGAAGAGGTTGGTAATGAGCATGATGAAATCATCCAACCAGCCGCCGATATAGCCGGCCAACAGGCCAAGAGTCAGGCCGATCAGGGTGGCAACCAGCCCAGCGATCAGACCAATTTGCAAAGAAACTCCGGTGGCGCGTACCAGCTCGGTCAACATATCACGGCCGAAGTTATCAGTACCCAGTGGCAGCACGCGCACGTTGGCCACTTCATTGACATTGACATAATCGGAACGGTTTACTTCCCCGATCTGCTCCAGAACACCGGTATCGGCATTGGGCTGGGCAATAATCGCGTTCTCAACCAATAGAATTCCCTTAAGGGAATTGTTGAGACGCTGGTAATAGCGTTGCTTTGCAAAGGTAATCCCTTCGTAGTTCTTTTCCGGATCGAAATTCTTATCCCAGAGGGCTAAGAGCGAGGGCGTATCTTCAATATCAATGTCCTCGGCTGGTACGCCATTCGCCAACAAAAATTCCTGCATGGACAAACGGTCCTCATCACTCAAATGGCTGGCAATGCGCTTTGTGCTTGCATCTTTCAGGTTAAGAATATAGGATTCATTGGCATTAATACTATCAAAAGTGCTGACATAGACGCCCGGCGGGAAAAAGGTGCCCTGGCCAATAATTTCCAGGGGTGGATCGGTAATAATGAGCGGGTAGACCAGTACAATTAACAGCAATGCTATAAAAATCGAAAAACCAACAATAAACTTGCCAGAGCGAAAGATTTGTTGAAATGTATGTTTCATAAGTGCATCTCTACCTAATCTGCCTGGGCCGCTTTAATGCGGGGATCAATCAAACCATAAATCAGCTCGATTGAAAAATTAGCAATCAATACCATGATTGTAATGATCATTGTGGTGGCTGAAATGAGCGGATAATCCTGACCAAGTACTGCGGTTAAAATAGTCGATCCAAGACCTGGGTAACTGAAGATGATTTCAGCAACCAGTGCGCCGCCGACCATGGTACCCACCGCTAATGCCAGCCCGGTAATCTGTGGCAGCATGGCATTACGAAAGACATAACCAATAATTTTACGGTCCTTTATACCCATAAAGCGGCTGTATTTGACGTAATCGGCGTTTAACTCGTAGATAGCCATCGAGCGCATACCGATAGCCTGTCCACCAATCGCAATTAAAACGATTGACCAGAACGGCAGCTGATAATGAATTATCACCGACCATATGAATTGCCAGCTGAAGCTGGGGATAAGATCAAAACCATACCCCCCCGAAGTGGGAAATATGTTTAGTTTTACTGCGAAAATTACCAGTAAGATGACAGCCATACCAAAAGCTGGTAGATTACTGACGAAAATGCTGACCGGCATGAGCACCTTGTCAAAGCCTTTTCGCAGGTACGCGGCCAGTGCTCCCAGCGTATTACCGATTATCCAGCCGACGATTATGGCCGGGAACTGTAATCCAACTGTCCACCAAAGGGACGATTTGAGGATATCAGCTACAGGGCGAGGATACTGGCTGAAGGATATACCAAAGTTGCCGTGTAAAACATTTCTGACATAAAGAAAAAATTGCTGATGAAGCGGAAGATTGGTGCCAAACAGGCTGGCATATTGTTCATAAACATCTTTCATGCCGGTACTGTTGGACATACCCTGTGCGATCCTGGCGGTAATGGCGGCCACCGGGTCTCCGGGCATCAAACGCGGTAGAATAAAATTTAAAATAAATGCAAATACTATCGTAACGATAAACCAGAGAAGCTTGTTGAAGACATACTTGCGGTATCCTTTCAACGCTCTACCTCCCCTTCTGATGCGCAACCATGCTCCACAAATTGTGGAACATGGTTGCTTGCGTTATTTAATTATATAGATTATTTGACAAGTGTCAGGTTATAGAGTCCTGCGATTGCCCAGCCATCGGTCATATCGAGCGGGGGCACGGGCGGGGTGGTACCATCACCTTCATGCGGGAAATT
This sequence comes from Anaerolineales bacterium, assembly GCA_038329785.1. Taxonomy (GTDB): domain Bacteria; phylum Chloroflexota; class Anaerolineae; order Anaerolineales; family Anaerolineaceae; genus UBA6170. The sequence continues at coordinate 38,367 of JBBQNI010000023.1, forward strand.
CGTCCAGACAGTCTCGTTTACGGTGTGGAACGACTGTGGTCGATACATCAGGGTGAAGGATGGGATGTCGGTCAGGTACATTTTAACCAGGTCAGTGTAGGCAGCTTTGATTGCGTCTGCATCGGTCATTGTGGGTAGTGCAGTAATCAAAGCATCTGCATCTGGATTGCTGTAAGCACCCCAGTTACCGTTCCAGTTGTTGGTGGTTTCGGCAAACTCTCCACTCATCAAGTGGCGGATACGACCCCACGGTTGGGTCGGGCCAGCTCCATCACTCCACATCATGAAGATGTCATAGCCTTCTGCCAGCGGCCAGTTGGTAACAACGGTCTGGTAAACGGACCATTCAGGGTAATTGGTAGTGATATCGATACCGATGTTCTTACCAGCGGCAGCGACAACTTCAATGGCAGCCTGCCAGTCAGACCAGCCATTCGGGCAGGTGGCGACATAATGCAGATCCTGGCCATTGTACTCGCGCCAACCATCTCCATTGGTATCCTTAATACCTGCATCGTCCAGCAGCTTGTTTGCGCCATCAATGTCCTTGCCAACCCATTGTAGATCAGCCACTGCATCGTGATCGAAGAGAGCTTGTTCACCAGGGGTTGGGTTCATCAAGGACCGCGGAACCTGAGCGAAGGTAGCCGATTGATTGGTCATTGCATTGGCGATGATGGTGTCATAGTCTACAGCGATAGCAATCGCTTTGCGGACAGCCAGTTGATCCAAACCATAGGAAGCTTTGTTGAAGAAAGCGGTCGGCAGACTAGCACCAATCCCGTATGGCGCATCGGGCAGGTAGGCTGAGATGGGCAGGTCTTGCTTGAGCCAGAAATCCTGCACGTTGGAGTTGAATTGTTGGCTGACATCCACCTCACCTGCTTGCAGGGCGGTGGTACCGGCAGCGTTGTCTTTGTAAATGACATGCGCCAGATACTTGGGGGCGGGCAGCTTACCAAACATGCTGGCATCCTGACCCCAGTAATTGTCGTCGCGAACAAGTATAACTTTGGAATCATCTGAGAAGTACATGTGATAGGGGCCAGAGTAAACCGAATCTTCAGCCACATCCGCCATGAAAGCGGCTGCGTCACCACCGGTGCGGGCTTCGAGAGTCTCGGTCCAAGCTTTTTGAATAACATAGTTGCTGCTCAGGTAGGCACTCACTACAAGCGGGTTCAACGCTTTGCCATCATCACCCAATTTGGCTTTGACAACCACAGTCATTGGGTCAACTGCTTCAATGGTTTCGATGTAATCTTTATTGGCAGCGCCAAACTGCGTATTGTACTTGATGTGTGAAGCCCAAGTGTAGGCAACATCTTCGGCGGTCACAGGGGTACCATCGCTCCATTTGGCAGCGGAGTTCAGCTTGAAGGTGATCTGTGTCATGCCATCATCCCAGCTGTAGGGACCATCCGCCAAAAGGGGATATTGCTGGCCATCAAGCATATTGTACAGGTAGGGAGTTTCGAACATGGGTACACGAGCATTATCTTGCTGAGCTAATGCCATGGCATTGTTACAGTTAGAAGAATACGGGTTCCAACAAACTACCGCTCCCCACTGCTGGCCGTTGAAGTAGAGTGTTTCTTCACGCGGCAGGGCAGTTGGGTCTGAGGGTACTTCGGTTGCCATCGGAGCTTCAGTGGCCTTGGGGGCATCTGTGGCTTTGGGTGCATCAGTTGCCATCGGGGCATCAGTAGCGGCCGGGACGTCAGTTGCGGCAGGAACTTGCTGGCAGGCTGCCAGCAGCATGCTGAAGGCCACTAGAACTGACAATACGATCGAAATGCGTTTCATTTTCATTCTCCTTATAAATAGTTGGGTACTGGATGATTGATAAAAATCATGTGGATATCTTTTGTAATAAAACACCTCCTTAAAAATTATCTGGAATAGAAAGAAAAAAATAGTAAGCTACTTCAGATTTACTGAGCGTCGATTGGCACCGCAGGTATCGCGGATGATTAACTCGGTATCCATAATGATATGGAGTGGTTTTTCAATACCATTTTCGATCATATCAATTAAGGTCTCCACCACCCGGATACCGGATTGAACAACAGGTTGGCGTATAGTCGTCAGCTGCACGCTTGAATAGGAAGACATGGGCAGGTCGTCGAAACCAACCAGTGCAATATCCTCGGGAATGCGCAGGTTGGCATCTTTGACCGCTCGCATAGCACCCATCGCCATTACATCTGAGGCTGCAAAGAGGGCGTCAGGTTTTTGAGCGAGAATCTTTTGCATGGCATAATAGCCACCCGGCTCAGTAAAATCGCCTTCGACTACGAGATTCGGATCGTAAGGCAAATTGCGTTCTACAATCGCCCGCCGGTATCCTTCAAGACGATCCATGCCAACTGTGCTCTTGATTGGACCTGTGATTGTGGCAATTCGTTTGCGTCCTATACGGATAAGGTGGCTTACGGCATTGTAGCTGGAATTGACATTGTCAATATCGACGTAGGTTACATTATCCGAACGGAATGGCCGCCCAACCACGACCATTGGGATGTTCATATCAATCATTGTGCCAATGATATCCTGGTCCCCATGATGACCAGCCTGAACCATAACTCCATCCAGAAAGCCTTTGCGGGCGATGCGGGGATACATGTTTTTCTCTTCATCCTTACTGCCAACCAGGAAGAAGGTTAAAGTGTAGTTGTTCTGGTTGCAAGCCTGGGCAATGCCGCGAGTCAGGTTGGGATAATATGGATCTGTGAAAAAGATGCTGACACTGAGAGGCAGCACCAATCCGATTGTCCATGAGCGTTGCGATGCCAGCGTGCGGGCGGCGGCATTCGGGTGAAAATTGGTATCTTGAATCACCTCCATAACGCGCTTTCGCGCCTTTTGGCTGACACTATCCTGGTTATTAATTACGCGTGAAACCGTTGAACGTGAAACCCCGGCGAGATCAGCGATATCTTCTAAAGTGAGATTTTTCACAGGTTTTCTCCGCGGATTGGTACCGCTCTCATTAAAAAGGGGGGAATTACATAAGAATTGTGGTGGAATATGACCCCATTTGGCAATATATTGGGGTAAATTAGGAGCGCTCCCAAAAATAGTATAGCCATTCCCCGAGTGATTGTCAACTATTTTTAAGATTTCTTAAGTTATCCTCGATGTGTTAATGCTGCCGGCTGGCTTGCGTCATTCTCAGAAAAAATATGGTTTTCACGAATTGGTTTGAAGTTAAGCATGGCTAATATAAGAAAAAAAGACGAAAGGTACGGCAGAGTTTTGTGCAATCTGATATTCAATTCAAACACAACGCAGCATTGATCGTTTATATTACAGACCCCCTACAATTATTTTGATAGTACTGAAAACAGTCTTTAAAAAAACGCAGCCCGCCTGAATTTGGGACTGCGTGAGCCATCTCTACGAAATTCACACCGAAGAAGCAAGCCTGGACTTTGAATATCATGGATACCTACGTATGATGAGTATTTTTACTTTTTACTGACCAGCTGATTAAATTAAAAAGGTGTGATGGATCGTGCGTTTTATTTTTCGCTAACGACTGTATGTCAGTGAAAATTGAGAAACGGCAATGTCCACCACACCTCTATATTTTCTATATATTTCTACGGATTTAAATCGATAATCACCGGCTCCAGAGATAAACCAATCCTGATGCTATTATTATTCAACCCATCCAGATCCCCTGCTCCACCATCCACAATCGTCTGGTCTACAAACCCGCCTTCAGGATCGGGGCGATAGGTTAAATGAATGGTCTCACGCCCCGCCAGATCCATGTTGGAAATTTGGTCCAAATCTGTGGTATTGCGCCAGGCAATGATTTTGTCTCCTTCACAAGGATTATTAAATTCATAAGCTTCATTGTTCGGACCAACATTGATTGTTTTTATAAACCCATATCCATTCAGGTCACGCGCCAAGGTTTGATAGGCGTAAAAAGCAGGTTTGGGATTGTTATCGTCATCCAGTAACCCCTGAAAATCATTCGTGGTGACACTCCTTACAATTTTTAAGGCATACCAGGTTACATTTTCAGTCCCTAATGAAAGTGCCTGTGAATATACCTTAAGAACATAGCGTGCTTGATTATCCAGATCATAATTCTCCGGGTCCTGGCCTGCAGGAATACTTGCTGGGTCTGTGCCATGATGCCCAACTTCACTGATCCATAATGGTTTTTCTTTTCCATAACATATTTTCATTCGATTCAACAAATGAGATCCCTTTGCAATTACACCCGGCCCATAAGTTGGGTATGTCAGGCCAACACCATCACCAACTATGCCGCACGTAGGTAAATTGCCTACAGTCCAGCGCTCCCATTCTGGTGCAAAATCTTTAAAAAAGTGGAAATTCCAGGCATCAATTAAATCAACACCATTTCCTTCCATTGCAAAATCATCAATGAAGTAGCGGTTAAATTTACCATCCGGAGCTTCGGAATAAAACCAATCGTAGGCCAAACCACCCATCAGTATCTTAGCACTGGGATCCAGCGAATTGATTGTTTGGGCTGCCCCTTGCGCGAGGACCCCATAACTTGTTCCATTGCTTCCATAGGTTACTAATCCGCCACCACAGCGATAACCAGGCATGGCGTCAGGTTCATTTAACAATTCCCAAACCTGAATATGGTAGGGCTGCAACTTAACATGGCTAACAAACGCGGTTAAAAAGTCAAAATAATCTACGGGGTCTCTAATAACATTCGAGCAAGCATCTGCATCACCAACCACTAAATTCCCATCCGGATTGAGGGCTGCCCAATCCGGGGGGTTAGCAACCGTAGCGATCATCTTCACACCTGTTGATGCTACCAAAGCGAGTTTTTCGTCATACCATGTCCAATTAAAATTTCCCTTAACGGGCTCTATTTGCGCCCAATCAATATAGATTCTCGCCCAACCCGCTCCACTTTCCGCAAGAGCAATCACCAAACTTGGAAATACTGCATCCAATTCTCGAATTTGGTCCTGCCTTAATTGGTCCAACTCGGCTCTGCTTAATTTTGCATCTAAGGCTGCTGAGGTTAAATCACTCAGACCTGCAATTTGAATAGAAAACGGTGATGGGTAAGGCGATTGGCAAAAATTTTTCGTGACGAAGGGTAAGAAAATAGATTGATTGGGATCACTCAGATCCGGAATCCCAAATGGATTCTTTTGCCCTGCTTCGATCTGGCTGTTTGCATCCGAACTTTGTATATCAGCCTTAACACTGCCATTGCCAAAATTTGATAACATGAAGGCAATAACTATTATTGAATTAAATAATCTATTTTTTTTCATCAGGCACTCCACACTTACTATCGATAGTATATATTTAAACAATATTGAGGTTTAATTTTACCAAAAAGAAATGAATATTGTATTTAGGGAAGAACCATCGCTGGCTTATTTCCTTTCTTCTAATTTGTAGCCGGGTAAAAACTAGAAATATTACAACGGAAACAAAAAATCAGAAAGCACCCTTTCCAGAAAATATCACGCGTAATGATTTGAGAATGATTGATAAATCATTTTTCAAAGAGATTTTGTGAAGATACTCTAATTCCAATGATAACCTTTCATCAAAATCTAATTCACCTCGTCCATTGATCTGCATAGGTCCTGTTAAACCCGGTTTGACAGCCAACCTTTTCCGTTGCTCATCTGTATATTTTTCTACAACCCAAATTTCTTCAGGGCGTGGGCCAACCAGGCTCATTTCTCCCTTCAGAACGTTCCAAAACTGAGGAATTTCATCGATACTCCATTTACGCAGAAACTTGCCAACTTTGGTGACCCGGGGATCATTTCGAATTTTATATACCGGCCCTTGCAAATGATTCAAAGGCAGCACTTCATCTAATTTTTCTTCTGCTCCGATAAACATCGTTCTCAATTTATAGATCTTAAATGGTTTTCCATTCACCCCGGCTCGTCTTTGTAAGAATAAAATTGGACCCAGGGAATCGATGCGAATTGCAATTATCGCAAACAGTAAAATGGGAATGGAAACTACTAAACCAAACAATCCTCCCAAAACATCCATAAATCGTTTGACAAAATAACTTATTAAGTGTTTTTCGTCCTTATTAACCTGATCTCTTGGAGGAAAAAGAAAACCCTTTAATAATCCCCCCCCCAATGCCAATGCACGAATTGAGATCAGAAAAGGATAAATCAATCCAACTTTAAAGTCATTCCTAAATATGTATTTTGCAAATGAAATGTCTACGAAAAAAAATAAAATAAATGAGATGATGGCAGTCCAGATGAAAATTGGGTGAATGATGGCCAGAAGACATCCAATAGCGAAAGCTGCCAATAACATAATTTGCCAGCGCTGAGAAGGAGGAGTGTGAGAATCAGACACCATCTTTTCGGGGAGCCAGCGTAATAGGACAGCTTTCCAGTAGCCAATCCCAAATTTTCTTTGATAATATTCGTTTATGTTTTTATCGTGCCAATGTTGAACCACTGCCTTTGGTTCAAATACCATATGATAACCTTTTCTGAAGAGGCGAAAAGACAACTCCTGATCCTCCACTGAAGGGTGGGAGAAGGTAGAATCAAATCCCCCATTTGCCAAAAATACAACCCTTCTATAGGCGGCGGAGTATGTATCGATGAAATCGATATACGTCTGCTTTCTCATTCGCTCGTATTTATGTTCATACTCTAGCTGAACAAATTTGGAAACACTATTAGTTTGCTCTGTGCAATAAATCCCTTTAACACCAATGATATCTTTCTGCGAGAACGGCTTGATAATAGCCTCTAACCAAGCATGAGTTGGCAGACAATCCGAATCTGTAAATACTAACAAAGTGCCTTTTGCCAGTTTTGCTCCACAATTTCGTGCTACAGAAGGACCACTATGCTCAATACTAACAATCTGAACAGTTTCGAATTTTTCAACTTCACTTACCGTGTTATCAATGGAGCCATCATTTACAACGATAATCTCATAACTGCTGCGAGCCATGCTCTGATTTTCTACTGCCTGTAAGCATCTAGAGATTATTTTCTCGTTGTTGTAGGTGGGGATGATTACTGAAATTA
>JBBQNI010000024.1:0-45109 GCA_038329785.1 Anaerolineales bacterium
TCCAGATCTGCCAGAGCTTCTATGGCGGCAATCTGGGCGATGGTGGGTGATGACATGACAGTGAATTGGTGCACACGCACCAGACCCTGAATAATTTCCTTTGGGCCAAGCGCATACCCGATCCGCCAGCCGGTCATGGCATAATCTTTGGAGAAGCCTCCCAGCAACAGGGTGCGTTTTTGCATCTCCGGCAGGCCGGGGAAGCAGACATGCTGGTGACCACCATATACCAACCGGTCATAAATTTCATCTGAAATGACGAGCAGGTCATGCTTTTCAGCGATACGGGCGATCTCGAGCAATCGTTCCCGAGTTGCCACAGCACCGGTCGGGTTATTAGGGAAGCCCAACAAAATAGCTTTGGTTCGGGGGGTGATGGCCGCTTCAATCGCGGCCGGGTCAACGTCAAAATTATCTTCCATTTTTGAGGGAATTTCCACCGGCACAGCCTCTGCCAGGATGACCTGGGCCTGATAAGCTACAAAGCATGGGCTGGGAATGATGACTTCATCGCCAGGGTTGAGCAAGGCTGTACAAGCCAGATATAAAGCTTCAGAGCCACCAACAGTGATCAGCGCTTCTGTTTGAGGATCGTAGCTGACCCCATACAGCATATCGAGGTGGGCAGCTAATTTTTGGCGTAGTTCCAGAATTCCAGCATTGGATGTGTAATGTGTCTGTCCTTCCCGTAAAGCACGAATACCTGCCTCAATTACACTGGGTGGTGAGTCAAAATCTGGTTCGCCAATTCCGAGCGAGATGACATTATCCATGGTAGCCGCGATATCAAAGAATTTACGAATCCCGGAGGGTTTTAAGCGTTTGACACGGTCTGAGAATTGGATCTGCTGCATTTTTTCTCCCATATTTCAACTATTCTGGTTTTAAGATGGTCATTACACTGGCTGAACGTGCCAGGTCTCGCTTAAAAAATTATACTCGAGGCGGTAATTACGATCATCACTGGCGACAATATAGAAAAACTTGCCTGCAGGTAGATTGCCGCTCGCAAGAACCCTGGTGACTTTCAAAGATATATTTTCGCAAAAAAAGTTTTTGGGTCGATCAGCATACGAACTTCCGCTGTAACAAGAGACCTGATCCATTATTGCATGGTCCAGGAGTTATCACCCAGGTTGACGCGAATAGCCTGCCCTTGCAACTGTACCTGCCGGCCCAGAATCGAGTCCTCCAGGATAAACCGTTCCACATGAGTATCCTCCTCCACGATGGAATTGCGGATGATCGAGTTCTCAATTGTACAGTTGGCAGCAATGGAGACATACGGCCCGATCACAGAGGAAGTTATTTTAGCACTTTCATGGATGAATACGGGTGGAATAATTGTGACCCCCTCACAATTGCACACATTGCTATTTTCACGGCCGTGTTCCAACAAAAACTGGTTGGTCTCCAGTAAAGCACTCGGTACACCGGCATCCAACCAGGCTTCCACCTGCTGTACTTGCATCTCTAAACCGCGTTCAAGCAGAATGTTGACTGCATCGACAAGGAAGAATTCGCCCTTAAGCGTCAGGTCGCGCCGGATCTGTTCCTCAATCGCATCAATCAGGTCACTGCCATTTTCAAAGTAATAGAAACCCACAACTGCCAGGTTATTTTCAACACTATCTGGTTTTTCTACCAGGTGGCTGACGAGGCCATCTTCTTTCAAGACCGCCACACCAAAGCGGCGCGGATCGGGTACGGGTTTCACCCACACACCGGCATGAAAACCATCGTTTGCGAGAATATGGAGATCGGTTTCAATCAATGTGTCAGAAAATGTCATTAAAACGGGATGGTCGACCAGATGTTCCCGCGCCTGAAAGAGCGCATCCGATTGGCCTCGCATTTCAGCTTGCAGCACAAAGCAGTAATCCTTTTCAGGGTGGAATTTACGCATATGAGCATCCACTTGCTCTTCCTGATTTGGACCAACGATGAAAATGAATTGATGCGGAGTTCCTTCCGGAAGACTGTTGAATTGATCGAGCACATAATCCAAAACTGTTTTGCCGGCCACTGCGATTAGTGGCTTGGGTTTGCTCCAGGTTTGCGGCCGCATGCGTGTGCCCAATCCAGCCATCGGAATTGCGATTTTGAGTGTTTTTTGCAAAGGTACCTCCCTGTTTATTTATTCTCAAACAATTGTAACAAATATAACCCCATAAATGCTAGGGAGACCTTTCCAGGCTTGCGGTTACATTCGACCGTTAATTTCCACCTGGTAACAGGCCAATTCTTCATTTTTGCTGCCTTTCTATTCTTGCAGGGATTCCCAGTGCCTCTCGTGGTAAAATCATCCAGACTTGATACCACCCCCACGAGGTTATGATGGAATACCAAGCAGTCATCGGTTTGGAAGTACACGCCGAATTACAGACGCAAACCAAAATGTTTTGTGCCTGCCCGGTTGTGGATCTGACCCGGACTGCTCCTAACACAGCTGTTTGTCCGGTCTGCACAGGCATGCCGGGTGCCTTACCGGTCATCAACCGCAGGGCGGTCGAATATGCTGTACGGGTGGCCCTGGCACTCGATTGCCAGATTGAAACCACCAGTATTTTCGCCCGAAAGAACTATTTTTACCCAGACTTACCAAAAGGGTATCAAATTTCGCAATACGAATGTCCTTTAGCTCAATTTGGTCACTTGAATATTGAAAACGCGTCCGGTGAAAAAAAGATTCGTATCCGACGTGTGCATATGGAAGAAGATACCGGCAAATTAACACATGTTATCAATGCCGACCAGAGCGCTTATTCCCTTGTTGATCTCAATCGTGCCGGAGTGTCCTTACTCGAAATTGTCTCAGAACCAGACATGAACAGCGCCGAAGAAGCAAGCGCATATGCCATGGCCTTGCGCGATGTAATTCGTGAGCTGGGAGTTAATAGCGGTGACATGGAAAAAGGCGTTATCCGGTTTGAGGCCAATGTCTCCATTCGTCCCTCTGGTTCCAGCGAACTGGGCACGCGAGTGGAAATTAAGAATCTGAACACTTTTCGGGGCATGGAGAAAGCGATCCGCTTTGAAGTGGAACGCCAGACCCACCTGTTGGAATCTGGATTGCCAGTAGAACTTGAAACCCTTGGTTGGGATGAAACGGCAGAGAGAACTTACATTCAACGCAGCAAAGAAGAAGCCCATGATTACCGTTACTTTCCGGAGCCGGATTTGCCGCCGCTGGTGGTTGAACCAGATTGGATTGCACAAATTAAAAGCACTTTGCCAGAACTGCCACAGGCACGCCTGGCACGCTTACGCGCATCCTACAACCTTGGTGCGGATGAATCAGCCTTGATTGCTGCCGATGCCCGTATTACTGCCTACTTTGAAAAGGCATTCAGGCTGGATCCCAATCTTTCGCCAAAATTGCTGGCCAATTGGATCATCGGTGCTATTTTCGCCTGGTTGAACTATAGTGCGGAAACCTTCGACCAGATTAAAGTGGAGCCTGAGGACCTTGTGCAGCTATTGCAGATCCTGAACCGGGGTGAAATCAACCAAACCACAGCCAAAAGCGTGTTGGAAGAGATGCTGAGCTCCGGGGAATCAGCAAACGCTATCATCGCACGGCATGGCTTTCAAATGCTGAACGACTCCACGAAAATCCATGAATTGGTCAATTCCGTGCTGGTTGAAAACCCTGAGGCTGTGAGTGACTTCCTGGCAGGTAAAGAGAATTTAGCCAATTGGTTCTTTGGTCAGGTGATGCGAAAATCCCGCAATCAGGTCGATCCCAAAATATTACGCAAAGCCTTGCAGGCTGAATTAGAAAAATTACAACAAAGATAAAAGAGATTCCACTCAGGCAATCTTTCCACAGGCGCGCAAGCACGTTGTGCACTTGTACTTTCCGTTTTCTAGGTTTGCCCGAAGATAACGCAAAAAAGAGCCAAGTTTGATGGAATTACCCAACCTTCATTTTAATGAATCACTCGAAGAGTAGTTATGCGGATTATATACCAGGCAACATAGAAGGTACTATGAACTTATGATTTCCGATAGGGAATAGGAAACCTGAACGATCAAAATTGGATAAATCTCGTATCTGGGACAAATTTCAATTTCAATTAGCTGACATTCAAAAAAATATTACAGATTCCATTTAAATGGCATGACATTTCACAAACAATACTGATGGTTTGCATTCAATAAAAGAGATTTTAATCATCTTGACTTGTCCCCTCAGATTTGTTAACCTAAATACTGAGCGGAGGATCATGTGATATTTCTGTTCAGACATACAACGTATACTTAAGCGGACCCTTTCCGAGGTGTCCGTTTATTTTTGTCTGGTGAAAAACCACTGCTCAAAAAAACTTATCTCATCATTTTTTAGTTACAGGAGAACAGCTCAATGGCAGCTATTACCAACGCGTTTGAAATGGCCCAAAGCCAGTTTGATCATGTCGCAGACAAGCTCCGGCTCGATCCGGAAGTGCGCGAGATCTTGCGCTGGCCTTTGCGCGAGTTCCATTTCCGAATTCCCGTTCGTATGGATGATGGAACACTGCGAATCTTTGAAGGATTTCGCGTCCAACACAACGATGCCCGTGGACCGAACAAAGGTGGAATCCGCTTTCACCCGGCCGAGACGATTGATACAGTTCGTGCTCTGGCGACATGGATGACATGGAAATGTGCAGTGGTCGATATTCCACTCGGTGGTGGAAAAGGCGGTGTCATTATTGACCCGGCAACCTTAACCAACGGCGAAAAAGAACGCCTGGTACGTGGCTATATGCAACAGATGTGGAAGAACCTTGGCCCACGCCAGGACGTCCCCGCCCCGGATGTGGGCACGACCCCCCAAATGATGGGCTGGATGATGGATGAATATTCAAAAATAGCCGGCAAATTCACGCCTGGGGTTATCACCGGTAAACCGGTTGGTAATGGCGGCTCATTCGGTCGTACGGAAGCAACTGGCTATGGTGTCATCTACACCGTTCGAGAAGCTCTCAAGCACCTTAATTTAGACTCCACTGCTTGTAAAGCTGCCTTCCAGGGTTTCGGCAATGTCTCACAGTATGCGGCCATCGGCTTCGTCGAGATGCTGGGTGGGACGGTGGTGTGTGTCTCTTTCTGGGATCGCGATGATCGGATTTCTTACACTGTCACGAAAGAAGATGGTGTGGACCCGCACTTCTTAAAATCCATCACGGACCAATATGGTTCGATCGACAAAAACCAGGCCAAAGCAGCCGGTTATGTAATCGAAGATGCCGAAGCATGGATCAGTAAAGATGTTGAAGTACTGATACCGGCCGCTCTGGAAGGACAAATCAACAGCGAAACCATCCAGAAGATAAGCCCGAGTGTTCGGGTGATTGCAGAAGGTGCCAATGGGCCAACTACACCTGAGGCCGATGCCGTAATCAGCGAACGCGGCATATTCATGATTCCAGACTTTTTGTGCAATGCAGGCGGGGTTACAGTCTCATACTTTGAAGGCGTCCAAAATGATATGAACTTCTATTGGACCAAGGAAGAAGTCCTGGAAAAAGAAGATCAAAAAATGACCGCTGCTTTCAAGGCAGTACTGGATATGTCACTGAATGAAAAGGTCTACATGCGCGATGCTGCTTATATGGTTGCCATTGCCCGTGTAGTCAAAGCTATGGAACTGCGCGGCTGGATATAGAAAAAGAGTAATAAGTTCGGAGTAAAAAGTAATGAGGGTGTGGAAGAATACGCCTATCACATAGCTGAACAGATAATGGAAAGATTAAAAAGGGCGGCCGCTGGTCGCCCTTTTTTCTACCCTATAGCCCTTCACCCCACTGCCGTGCGCGCTCCAATTCATTCTCCAATAGTGGGCCTTCAGAATCCGCGACATAGAACCAATTCTTTCGCACCTCACCAGTAGCCCCTTTCGCCTGTAATGCCTTTGCGATCGGGTCGACTGCATATTTAACCAATGGCCCCAACAGGCGTAAGAACCAGTTTTTTTTGATCGTCGCTTCTGGAATGCGGGTGTCAAAAGCTGCCGTTTTCACGTTCGCCAGCGAATTAGCCGGCAAACTATTGATCCACGCCATGATTGCCGGTGTAGCCCGAAAACCCCTTGTAGGCGACGCGACAACCAGAATCCTGAGACCCACCAAAACACTAGATTTTACCTCTCCAATGGCACAAACTTCAATCGCAGGTGGCGTACCCATCCCTTCCGAAATTGCAATAGCCACTTTCCGTGTGTTTCCAAAAATCGAATCGTATACAACCAAATACTCTGCCATAATTCACCTCTCCGTTAACCCTTAACACCATCTCTGGTTAAATTATTACACGAATTCATCTCCCTGCAGCGATTCTTCAAGCACTGTTTTTATCTATTTCAGCCCGGGATGCTCTATAATTACAAAGAATTAACTCATCCCTAGAAAATGAATATGAACCAGATTATCCTCGTCTTATTACTTCTCTGTGCAATTACGGTATTGGTAATAGCCATCATCCGCATTATTTTCCGCCGGCTGCCACTTTTCGATGCAGTTGCCTGGTTGCTGTTATCCCTCTTTTTGCCATTTTTGGGACCTTTTATCACCATTGCCTTTCTGCCAAACCCAAAAAAGGCAGACATACCAAACAACCAACGACCACAGACTTCGAGCAAAAAGTATGATTAACGCGTGAATTCAGAATGTCCGCGCAGGAATTTCACCAGTAAATAAACGCCTGAAAAAAAGATAATCATTCCGCCATAAATAGCGAACCCAAATGGCTGCCCGGATTTCAGCCAGGAATCCACCATAAATGCGATCATGATCAGCAAACCATGAAAATATAAACGTTGGAAGACCAGTGCATAAGCCAGATAAAAACTCACCATCCCAAAGAGCACGCCGGTCATCATTCCAACATTCTGCTTGAAATAGGTCATTACCCCTGCCAGACCGGCTTCATCCTTCAACAAAAATAAAAGACCAATGAAAATTGCCAGCATGATTAACGCCATCTCAACACGGGCACGCTTGAGTGGCATTGTTATTTTGACATTAGCCAGCCGCGGAACGACCAACCACATTTTTAGAATATAGGGCAGCAAGCTGAGGGGAATCAACACAGCCAGCAACCACAAGTGCCATTGAAAGAAAAGCATTAATCCCACCCAGGCTGCTACCAGACCAATAAAAGTATCCCAGATGCCGTCATCAAAGTAATACCAGACAAGTTTCGCCTTTTTTTCCAGCTTTTTTCTGCTTTTCTTTGACATTCCGGCTCCATTTTTTTTACAATCAGCTATTATTACCTTAAGTCATTGGGTAAGTTACTTGCGAAGTGGTTTGGCTATTTCTATGTGGACGGCCGTCTTTATTTTATCCCAGATGTATGCTAAGACACTCGCTAAATCACATTGATTATGGCGGAAATTAATCTTTCAGGTGATTAATCAGCTGGGGTGAACCCTTCTGGAGCATTCAGATATGTTAATCGATCACTTTTAAAACATAATCAGTTACATGCGCGTCAATGAATTGCAACCCAAATGCTCTGGCCACAGAAACTCGATGATGGCCATCCTGAACAAAGTAGAAACCATCGAAAATGCCAGTTTCAGCATGCCCATCTGGGTGAAATTCTTCCCAATCATCTGGATAGGGTATTGATAGGCACGCCCGGGCAGGTTATCCAGAATGATGGAAAAAACCATGAATGCTCCCAGCCAGAGGAGATTCGAAGTGTAGAACAATGCTATATTCCTGACCAGGAGTTTCCAAATTAAAGACTGTTTGGACTTTTCTGCCAAAGCATTTGAGTTGTTTATGGCCCAAGGAATCCTACAACAGCCTTGATTGTTGGGCGGTAAAGCGTCATGCAACTCCACATTGATCCCTCACTTCCTTGGGTATCTTCCAAACCGACATGCCTGACCTACGCTTATTGATCAGAATCCATCGTAGGGGCAGCCCTGGCGGCCGCCCTTTGATAATGGATATGTAGATAACGTTGAAGACACGATAGAACCACCCTGACAGACCATGCCTTATGTTTATATCGGATAAATTATCAAAATAGGAACCGAAAGTACCACCATAGAAGATATCTCCATTTTCTTTATCTGGAATAAATTTTTATTTTTGGAACTTTTCAGGATTAACAAGCGTCTCTAGTATAATGATCTGTTTTTATTTAATCAGACAGGCATTGCTTTGGCAGAAAACTTCAATTGCATTACAATCAGATTGCCTGGCAATTAAAAACTTATGGAGAATACAAAAAAGGAAGCACCCAAAAACAGGAGAAACATATGAAAACAAAATTGATCGTTTTTTCACTGATCGCAATACTCATTTTTGCAGGTTGTACACCACAAAACGTAACCCCAACGACAGACCCGGCTGTTGAGACTGCTGTCTTCCAGGCAATGCAGACCCAGGCGATGGAAGCTGCTCAATCTCAAATAACCCAGACTACCATGGCACAACCAACCGCGACACCAACAGAAGTAGCCACAATCACGCTGGAATTGCCTACGAATACCGCCCTGCCGCCCACCAATACGCCTTTGCCGCCAACCCCATTTCCCACGCTGGCACCCCCAACGGCCACACCTATTCTGGCGACCGCCACACCGAGCGCTACCGCAACGCGATCTGATCTCAACTGCCAGATCGTCTCCAGTTCCCCCGCTAACTATCTGGTAATGTCACCAGGGTTGGATTTTGACGGCCGCTGGACACTTAAAAATACTGGTTCTCAGACCTGGGATCAGGCTGCAGTAGATTTCACCTATGTCAGTGGTACAAAATTTCAAACTAATCATGATGCCATCGACCTGCCTGCATCCGTCAGCAATGGCAACACGGTAGAATTGATTATCGATATGATGGCACCCAGTAATGCCGGCAACTACCAATCCACCTGGGCTTTTCGCCAGGGTAGCACCTATTTCTGCTACGTCAATGTTAATATAACCGTTAAGTAAACCCTCGACCGACCAAACAGAGGTCTGCCCTTCAACTGGTAGACCTCGTTTTCTTTTAAATGGCAAATATATTGCACCCTATTAACAAATTGAGATTTTAATATATACTGATATATAAATCCGGTGGAATTGGAATCATTCGAAAAAAAGGATGCAAACAAAATGAAAGATAGCTTTTGGAATTTGCTTACGATCCTGGTGTTTTTTGTTGCGGGTATCCTTATTTTTGTCTTTGCCTACACATTTCTCAACCCCAACACCTCATTTAATCCCCTGGCACCACCACCCCTGCCAGAAGTGCTGGTTCTACCCACTTCCACAGCCACCTTGAAGCAACTGCCAGAGCTAATTACCCCCAGTTTACAACCCATGACTGCAACTGAAAATATCACGGAAACGTTGCGCCCGTCATCCACCCCGCTGCCCACCAACACCTCATTTGTCTTACCCACGGCCACCATCACACCCTCGCCTACTTCAACGGAGACAGAAACCCCCACGGTCAGCCCAACCAGTGAAGCCTATCAGTGCTCCATTATTTCCTCTTTCCCTGAAATCAATCAAGTATTGTCACCTGGCGTAGATTTTGATGGTCGCTGGACTTTAAAGAACGTTGGCAACAACCATTGGGATTCAGGCGTTGACCTGGTCTTTGTCAGCGGCACCCGTTTCCAAACCGGCAACGATGCATTCGATCTACCATCCGAAGTGGACGTGGACAACTCGGTCGATGTGATTGTGGATATGCTTGCTCCACGCGATGCCGGGACCTATGAATCTTATTGGTCATTACGAAAAGATGGCACTTATTTCTGCAATCTTCGTTTGGTCATAAAAGTCAGGTAATTTAAAACGTTTTTTCAAAAAACATTATGGCATGAGACCTTTTCGGTCCAAATTTCCACCATACCAGACTAAATAATCAACGATGTGGCCCTGCCAATAAGCGCTGTCATGGGCACCATCATTAATGATGTAATCATGGTCAACCTCCTGCTGGGTCAGTGCTTCCATAAATGGATCACAGTAGCGTTTATAACGATCATACTTGCCAATATCAAAGTAGAGGGCTGGCGGAGACTGTGGGTCAAATTGCTCGATCCAACCTGACAGCTTACGAATTTCACCACCAAAAGATGGAAAACTGTGCCCGCCAATCACGCCAAAAATGCTGGGATTGCTCATTCCAATTTGAACCGCCCAGCTTGCCCCGCGTGAGAGTCCACCGATGGCATGCAACTGGCTGGAGGAGTTGATGTTGTATTCGTTAAGTATAAATGGCAGCAGGTCTTCCAGAATGGCCGCTCCATATTTGGATTCATGCCAATCTTGCAGGTAGAGACGTTCCCAGGGGAAAACCACCACCATCGCTGGGATATCGTCACGCATGATCATGCGATCTGCCTCTTCTGTCAACCCGAGCTTAATCCATTGGTCATCCTGTCCGTTCTGACCATGCAGCATAATAAGCAATGGGTATCCTTCCGCATTATCTTCCTGGTAGCATGGCGGCAAATACACGCGCATGCGCAAATTTTCTTTTAAATTTAAAGAAGGTATTTCTACGATTGATATAACACCCGCTTCTGCACAAAGGGTGGTCGTAACCGTTGGGCTCACAGTAATACTCATGGTCTTGGTCGGCGTTAGCCGGGTTTGGCTGGCTGTGGGGCGAATGGTAGGTAATACCAGAATTGTCCTGGTTGGCTGCACATTGGTCGGCGTTGCTTCAGGAGGGGAAAATTGCGCTGTGCAACCAACTAGAAAGAATAGCAAAAATATTAAGCTGCAAAACAGAAAATCAGGTATAAAATTAAGGAGGTGTCTTGACGATTTCAACTTAATCCGATTATACTCTGTTAGCTCGGGGTGTAGCGCAGTTGGCCAGCGCACCGCGTTTGGGACGCGGGGGTCGGCGGTTCAAGTCCGCCCACCCCGACCTGGAAAAAGCCGTCAGGTACACGCCCTGACGGTATTTTTTTAGAAAGTGGGAATGAGGCAACAACCATGGCAAAGAACGAGTATAACGCTGTTTTAGAAGCCATTCGATTGGATGAAAACAATCAACTCAGTCTGGCGCGCATGTATGAAAAACATGGGGCTGTTTGGAGTGATCATTTCCTTGTTAATCGTAATGAATTGGTTAAGCGTATGAAGGGTGGACAAAGTTTCGTCCTGGGATCCCGTATCTATAAAATGGGGTCATCGTTCGAGACCGGCCAACCAGTTTACCTGGCAATATTTGATGATTATGGTTTTATTCGCCTGGATCAAGAACATATTTCCGCCGATTATCTCAAAGGCATTCCGCGATTTTAATGACTCCAGCCCTGCTTTCGATTATCATCCCTGCCCATAACGAAGAAGAAAGGCTGCCTCCTTCCTTGCAGCAGGTCAAGCAGTTCGTTGACGTACAAAAATTCCCTGTAGAAGTAATTGTCGTTGAAAACGGCAGTTATGATCGTACATTCGAGGTTGCCAGTAACTTCCAGTCTGTTATGCCCTGTTTGCGCGTGATGCAGGAAAAAAAGCCGGGCAAAGGGCTGGCCGTCCGCGCCGGAATGCTGGCAGCTACAGGCACTTATCGCATATTTTGTGATGCCGATTTCTCCATGCCTGTAGAAGAAATTAGCAAATTCATCCCGGCTGACGGACAGACTTACGATGTCGCCATAGCTTCCCGCGAACTACCTGCTTCAAAAAGGATTAATGAACCGGAATATCGTCACCTCATCGGGCGTATTTTTAACAGCATGGTGCGCTGGTCTGTCCTACCCGGTTTGCAAGATACCCAATGCGGTTTTAAAGCTTTCCGCGGCGAGGTAGCAGACCAGGTATTCCAGATACAAACACTGGTCGGCTGGTCATTTGATGCCGAAGTTTTGGTGATTGCCCGCCAGAATGGTTACAAAATTTTGGAAGTGCCGATCACCTGGCATTACAAAGCAGGCACACGCTTACACATTATCAAAGACTCGCTCAAAATGGCAATTGATCTTCTTACAATCCGCCGCAATGCCCGCCAAGGAATCTATGCGCGCAGCCAGAACACCCTTTAAAATACCATCAAGGCCAGATCTTATTTTCGAATTTGATCTGGTTAAGAAAGGGAACCATCTGATTGCCGGGTTGGATGAAGCCGGCCGGGGTGCCTGGGCAGGACCTGTCAGTGCCGCTGCAGTCATTCTGCCGGTAGATACGAAAATAGCGCTACTTTTGTCAGGTGTGCGAGATTCAAAACAAATGACGGCTGCCCAAAGAAATTATTGGGCAGACATGATTAAGGAACATGCCCTGGCCTGGGCAGTTGCATTCGCCAGCCAGGAAGAAATCGATGCCAATGGAATTATCGCTGCAACACGCTGTGCCATGATGCGTGCCTTAGCCCAGTTTCCTTCCCTCGCCGACCATCTCTTGATTGATGCTCTTCTCCTCCCGGGGGTAGCGACCGCACAAACCCCATTAATCAAAGGTGATCAGCGTTCGCTCTCGATTGCCGCCGCTTCCGTGTTGGCCAAGACTGCCCGTGACCGTTGGATGCAGGAAGCTGATCAACCTTACCCTTACTATGGCTTTGCACGGCATAAGGGCTATGGAACCCGCCGGCACCAGCAAGCCCTGGAGCAATTCGGACCTTGCCCTCTTCACCGTTTGAGTTTTAACCCGCTCAAGGCGTGGATAACCATTGCCGGAAACGACCGGGTTATGGAATTATCCAGTAATAGCTAAATTCCTACTTTGATGACAAACTTAGATTAATCAGCCAATTCAGCAGAAAAATTCTTCCCATGTAACCGTTTGTACTGAAAACTGACAACGTATTTAGCCAGCTCCGCGGCAATGGAAGGAACGATCAACAAGGGCAAGACCAAACGCCATTCATGCCATCCAAGTGGGACGGTATTGAAGATGTTGTTGAAAAATGGCACGTAGATAATCAAAAGCAGCAAAGCCAGAGAGGAAGCCACAGCAATATTCATCCAGCGATTGGTAAAGAGACCAATTTTCAGGATAGGATAGCGTTCAGAGCGCGCCGTATAAGCCCGCAGCAACTCAGATGCAGCCAGGGTGATGAAAGCCATCGTTTCTGCATAGACGACATTATGTTTAAGACCCAGACCGAAAGCAATCAAGGTAACTGCCGTGATGGCGATCGTTTGAATAACCACACCGCCTATCATATAGCGATTGATTATTTGTTCTTTGACCGGCCGCGGCTTCTGTAGCATAATATCCGGGTCACCCTTTTCTGTGCCTAATGCCAGTGCCGGAGCTCCATCGGTCACAAGATTAAGCAGCAGAAGTTGAATTGCGGTTAGCGGAGATAAAACTTGCTCGCTTGCAAATGGAAATAAAAAGCGCCCAAAGGCCGTTGCCAAAAAGATGATCATGATTTCAGCCATGTTGCAAGAAATCAAGTAGTATACAAACTTACGGATATTGGAGTAGATAATGCGACCTTGCTCCACAGCCGAGACGATGCTGGCATAATTATCATCCGTCAATACCATGTCAGCAGTTTCCTTGGCTACGTCAGTACCGGTAATACCCATCGCCACGCCAATATCAGCGCGTTTGATGGCCGGGGCATCATTAACCCCATCACCGGTCATGGCTACCACCTCACCATTCGAACGTAATGCATCCACAATGCGCATTTTGTGTTCGGGAGAGACGCGTGCGAAAACGTCGGTTGTATCCATTGCACTACGCAAATCTGCTTCGCTGAGTTCACTTACCTGTTGACCGGTTAGCACCTGATGACCTTTTTGCATTAAGCCGATATCTTCGGCGATGGCACGAGCTGTATTGGGATAATCTCCGGTGATCATGATCGTTCGAATACCTGCACCACGAGCCAGAGTCAAAGCCGGCTGCACTTCTTTTCGAGCCGGATCAATCATACCGATCAGACCAACAAAAATAAGATCTTTTTCGAGGTCATCCCCATTGTTTGAATCCGGCGGGGAGTCCATCACCCTGTAAGCCACACCCAGCACGCGTAACGCATCGCGGGTCATTTCGTCGTTGGCGGTCAGAATCCTGGCTCGCGTGACTTCATCCATTACCTTTTGATGATTATCCATCGTTTGGTAACTCGAACACAGGTTCATTACAAAATCCGGTGCCCCTTTTACGGCCACTACATAATGCTGGCGTTGATCCTGATCCCCGAAAGGTGAAATGTCTTCAGATTTTGGATTTTCAAGGCTATGAATGGTGACCATGCGCTTGCGAACAGAATCAAAAGGAATCTCTTGTGTGCGCGGAAAACCATTATTGAGAGTGGCTTTAATTGCACCTGCTTTGGCGGCTGCAACAATCAGCGCACCTTCGGTCGGATCACCGATGATACGAAATGTTTTTTCGTCTCCTTCGCCTTCTCTTTCCTCCAGCGTTGAATCGTTATTAAGCGCCCCAACCCATAGTGTTGTCAGGATACCTTGATATTCCTGCAAGGTTACCACTTCGCCACCCACCAGAAATTCCCCTTCAGGTTTGTACCCGCGGCCGCTCACTTCGACCATCTGACCATCGCTCCAGATGCGTGTGACAGTCATTTCATTTTGGGTGAGAGTGCCGGTCTTATCCGAGCAAATAACGGTGGCGGATCCCAGTGTTTCCACAGAGGATAAACGCCTGATGAGTGCATGCCGGTTGATCATTTCACGCATGCCCAATGCCAGGCTGATGGTTACGATAGCCGGCAAACCTTCTGGTACAGCAGCAATCGCCAGACTGACAGAGATCATGAACATCTCCAGCAGATCACCACCTTGCAGTAAGCCGGCAACCAGCACCAGACCGCAGACAGCCAGGGCAGCCCAACCAAGGGTTTTGCCAAGTTGGTCAAGTTTCCGCTGCAAAGGAGTCTGTTCATTTTCAACGGATTGCAACATGCTGGCAATCATGCCAAGCTGGGTACGCATTCCGGTGCCCACCACTACACCCCGGCCGCGTCCGTAGGCGATAGTCGTACCCATAAAAGCCGCGTTTTTGCGGTCACCCAGGGTAGCCTCGCGTTCCAGCAAAATGGTTTCGTCTTTTTGTACAGGGACTGATTCACCTGTCAGCGCAGCTTCCTCAACCCGCAAATTAACCGCTTCCAAAAGGCGTACATCGGCGGGAATAAAATAGCCGGCTTCCAGATAGACAATATCCCCCGGCACCAGCTGGGTGGAAGAAACTGTCTCACGCCGGCCGTTGCGCAGAACTTGCGCATCCGGAGCAGCTAATTTCTTCAGAGCAGCCAGAGCCTGTTCCGCCCGGTTCTCCTGCACCACACCCATAATAGTATTCAAAATTACAATTCCGAGGATTGCACTTGCATCCACCCATTCTCCCAAAACCGCAGATACCAGAGCAGCAACAAGCAGGAGGATGACCACGAAGTTGTTCAACTGCCCGATCACCATTTGTAAAAAAGTGATGCGCTTGCCTTCTTCCAACTGGTTGGGGCCGTACTTTTCCAATCTAAGCGCTGCTTCCGCGCTGGTGAGACCCTGCTCCAATTTCGAACCGAGTTTTTCCAGAGTCTCATCTGGCGATATAGAATGCCAGGATACGTTTATTGCTGCTGGTAACGTAGGTTCTACCGTAGCGCTCGTTTGATCCATATTTTCAATTATCCTCATCGTTGTTTATTCTTGGCGAACTATTTAATCAAAAAAGGCAGGTCCCTCTCCCTATAATTTTTAAGTATAACTTAATTTTCTTGCTTTCGTTACGGTCTCACGCGGAACCTGTCACGCGGGGCCAATGGTTGTGTCATCTGGCAAAACAGTGTTTTTGGGAATCACAACGATGCCATCGCGGACGTAACAAAGTGAATCTTCAAAATCTTGACCGGGTTTAAACGGTTTGATGGTTACATTTTTTCCAATGCGCACATTCTTATCCAGAATGGCACCTTCAATGTATGAACCTTCACCAATACCAAGCGGCATATCATAATTGGTATTCGTCCCATCATCATAACCCTGCAGAAATTGGCGCTCACGGTCATAGTAATCTGCACCCATTAAAACCGTATTAATAATTTGGACACCAGACTTTATCTGGCTTCGCAGACCAATAACGGACCTGGTGATCTCCGCACTCTGGATATGACAACCATCGGTCATCAGTACCTGTCGAAGAGTGCTATCATCCACCCGAGAACCAGGTAAAAAACGGGCGCGGGAGTAAATCGGCCGCGTTTGATCGAAGAAATTGAAAGGCGAATCCGCACCGGTCAGCAACAGGTTGGTATCATAAAAGGAACGGATGGTCCCAATATCCTCCCAGTAACCCTCAAAATCGTAACCAAACACTTTTTTGTGTCCAATCGCATTAGGAATGACATGATTGCCAAAATCATCAGATTTGGTTTCTGC
The DNA here is from genome assembly GCA_038329785.1 of Anaerolineales bacterium. Classification (GTDB taxonomy): domain Bacteria; phylum Chloroflexota; class Anaerolineae; order Anaerolineales; family Anaerolineaceae; genus UBA6170. Next base: position 16,315 of record JBBQNI010000024.1, read on the forward strand.
CAGGAGTTCAAATAACACGTCGGTTTTGAACATGTAGACACCCATCGACCCAAGGTATGGCCGGGCTGAGTCGTCGCGGCTGACCATGCGGGCAAGGGTCTCGGGATCCTTAGGCTTTTCAGCAAAATCGGTAATGGAACAATCCGCACGGCGTTTGAGTATGCCAAAGCGATCCGCTTCCTTAGCCAGAACCGGCTGAACTGCCACGGTGATATCGGCATCATGCTCCCAGTGGAAACGCGCCATGGCCTCATAATCCATGCGGTACAGATGATCCCCGGCCAGAATGAGAACATAGGGAGCTCGCGCCGAGCGGATTTCAAATAATTGTTTGCGGACTGCATCGGCTGTACCCTGGTACCAATCGGCGGTATAGGTTGTTTGCTCGGCTGCCCAGATCTGCACCCAGCCAACGTGGAAATTATCAAACTGATAAGTGCGGGTGATGTGGCGATGCAATGAAACCGAGTTAAATTGGGTCAGCACTGCGATTTTATAAATCCCGGAATTGATACAATTGCTGATTGGAATATCAATTAGTCGATATTTCCCCGCAATCGGGACTGCCGGTTTGGAGCGCATCAGGGTCAACGGTTGCAGGCGGGTTCCGCGTCCACCGCCTAAGATGACAGCCAGCACTTTATCCATAGATGACATGTGACCCTCCATTTATCCGGTTTATGTTCATTTTCCATTATTAAATAATTATAGAGGAAAATCGTTTAGTCGACGAGAAGTATTCTGTTGTTTTTAATGAGCTCATACAACACCCTGTTTTCCTGTCAGCTCGCGTGCTTGTGCGTAGCACGTGCCTTTGGCAGCGGCTGTCAGGTGTCAGCTTCCTCAGCTTGCGCGCATCGAGATAATTCGTTATGGCGAAAAGGGTAAATAGCCGCAAATTGAACAGAACACATCTACTTAGAATTAAGGTTTGCCCGTTTCGCATCATTCTTACTGGTGGATATAGGGGTGGTACTTTGTACCACGCGCTGTACCCCTACAGTTCGGAAATCATTCCATGGAATCTATATCCGCTACCTCCACAAACGTAAAATAGCAACTATCTACTCACGGAGCGCCCCGTCCCCCGTCGTCGGTCCATTCTTATCAGCTTACTTAGCAAAAAGCCCAGCAACTGTAGGTTGGGCATGTCAGACTGGATGGATCCACGGTTACAAAGGAGTTTTGTCAAGAAGATCGGGGGTTACCTGAGTGCCCAACACGCTTGCGCACGTCGAGAAAATTCGTCTTGGCTAAAAGAATAACCGCCGTAAATTAGCGGTAACCCCTAATAGAAATGCGGTAAGGAGGGAACGGAAAGCCTATAGGCCGTTTTCCGCTAACATTACAACTTGAATTAGCGCAGCCGCCCCATAATAATTTTTCCGATGATTTTACTGTCAGGACGTCCCCCGGCCACCCTCTACCCGCTTGTATAGTGGCCAAATCTATTAACCCCAATCTGAGCTTGAGGGTTTTGATAAACAAACCATTCTGCAAATGATAGGATATCCCGTAAGTCCCTCAATCACAGCTAGGAAGGATTTGGTCGACGAGGAGTATTCCATTATTTTTAATGAGCTCATACAACACCCTGTTTTTTCCTGTCAGCTCGCGTGCTTGTGCGTAGCACGTGCCTTTGGCAGCGGCCATGAACTATAAGCTTCCTCAGCTTGCGCGCATCGAGATAATTCGTCGTGGCTCAAAGGATTGCCGCCGGTGGAGGTATAATCTGGGAGGTCACCCCAAATGCCTGCACTTTTAATGCCCGCGGAATTGTCGTAAATGAGTAAATTGACTCATTTTTCTGTAAACATTATTTATGACGATGCAGTTTTTCCTGTCAGCTATTAATTATAAGCAATGAACTTCCTCAGCTAGGAAGGATTTGGTCGACGAGATGTATTTGGTTGTTTGCTATACACACTCGCAGTTGATATTCCCTACCCGCTACATACTACCCGCTACCCGCTTGCGAGCTTCGCTCGCGCAGTGCATGCAGCCCCAGCACATACGAATACCAGCCGAAGCCAGATATCGTGCCCACGCACACCGCTGCGATCAAGGAAGTATGTCGGAAGGGCTCGCGGGCCTGCGGATTGGAAAGATGCACTTCCACCACCGGGATCGAAATGGCTGCGATGGCATCCCGGATAACCACCGAAGTATGGGTATACCCACCGGCATTCAGGATTACACCCGCTGCCCAGTTCTGAGCGTCCTGCAAGGCATCAACAAGTGCGCCTTCGCTGTTGTGCTGTTGACAGGTGACTTCCAACCCGAGTTCACTCCCTGCTTGCTGTAAGCGCTGCTCAATTTCGTCCAGCGTCAGGCTGCCATAAATGTGCGGTTCACGCGTACCCAGCAGATTCAAGTTAGCCCCATTTAATACCAACACTTTTTCACTCATCGCTTCTCTCCACTTTATGTCCGACTATTTTTAATTTATTCCCGCATTGATTCGATTACTTCTCTAACGAGCTGCAAATCTACGCCGTGCCCAAAACTGACTTCGCCCACCCGCTGCGGCAGCACAAATTTAACCTCGCCCGCGTTTTTTTTCTTGTCTCTGGTCATCGCTGTCAGGATCGCTTCAGTCTCCAGTCCGGCAGGGATTTTAGAGGGTAGTGAATGGAAAGCCAGCCATTCTGCGACCACAGTAGGTAGTGAAGCCTCAGCCAGACCCATTTCCACAGCCAGCCTTGTTTCCGCCAGCATGCCGATCGCAACCGCCTCTCCGTGCCGCAGGGAAAATTGTGAGACCAATTCAAGTGCATGGCCGATTGTATGGCCAAAATTTAAGACAGCCCGCACACCGAGCTCATAGGGATCCTGGCACAAAACCCCGATCTTGGTCTGCATGGCCAGGGGCACAATTTCATTCAGCTTTGATTGCCAATCTGGCTGACAGCTTAATTTAAGTAAATGCGCGGATGAAATAATGCCATGTTTCAGTACTTCAGCCATGCCATTGCGTAATTCCACCATGGGCAAACTTCGCAGACAGAGCGGATCAGCCAGCACAGCAGCCGGCGCTTGGAATGCGCCCACCAGATTCTTGCCCTGCGGAAGATCAAAACCAGTCTTTCCCCCCAGGCTGGCATCCACCATGGCCAGTAAACTTGTAGGACAGACCACCCAGCGTATCCCACGCATATAAGTCGCCGCTGCAAATCCGGAAAGATCGCTGACCACGCCTCCACCCAGCGCCAGAATGGTACTGCCGCGCTCCAGACCTGCACTCAGCGCTGCCTGCCAGATCTTCTCGATTGCCGCTAAATTCTTGTGCGCCTCACCGGCTGGCAATACCAGCACGTGAGCGTCGTAGCCGCTGGCTTTCAGACTTTCCTGTAAAGAATCTGCATATAAAGGTGCGATATTGTCATCGCTGACAATCAATACAGGTCCACGCAGCCCTTCTCTTTGAAAAATCTGGCCTGCTTGCTGCAGGATTCCTGACTGCACTTCTACGGGATATTTGGTTCCCATCCCGGTAACAAGAAAACGGCCAGCCTGCACCTTCAATAGCCCCACGCTTTCATCCGCTGATAGACCATCCACGCGGACGGTTGGAAACTGTTTATAGTGTTCACCACGCTGGTCCAGCAATGCGTACAAGTGAATTTGAGGGTCTCCGGCCAGTAGCGGACGATGGCTCTTCTGTGAGCTGATGTTCTTAAGAAGAGTTTCTTCAGAGGCAGCCAGCACAATGATCTTTCCATGGCGAGCCGCAAGTTCAGCATTTTCCGCTTTCAACAAAGCCCCACCACCCAAAGCAACCACACTTATTTGATGGGATTGGCTGGCCTTTAGCAGCGCTTCACTTTCCAACCACCGAAACGTATCTTCGCCTTCTTGCGCAAAAATATCGGCGATGGCTTTCCCACAGCTTTTTTCTATCTCAAGATCAAGATCAACAAATTTGAGCTCCAGAGCCTGAGCCAATTTTTCACCCAAAAAAGACTTGCCGCTGCCAGGAGCTCCGTACAGAAAGATATGGCTACGATGCGTCATGTCAACCTTCCCACCAGACTTGAGGCTGTCCTCGCAAGGAGAGATCCTCCAGGCTTGCTTTGCGTAATGCTTGAAAACGCGGCAGCATTTCGCCCAACGAATCACCCCCCAGTTTTTGTAAAAGGGCATCCGCCAGAACCAGCGCTACAACGGCCTCAAGAATGACCACAGCGCGAGGGACCGGGCAGAAATCAGAGCGTTCGTAGACTGTTTCGGTCATTTCGCCACTAACCAGATCAACTGTCTTTTGCGGGGTAAGAGTGGTAGCAATCGGTTTCATGGCTGCCCGCACAATCAGCGGTTGACCGGTAGTGATGCCTCCCTCCAGACCGCCGCAGCGATTTGTCGGTCGTACAATGCGTCCATCTTCCACCTGAATTGCATCATGCACCGCAGTCCCGGGCTGGCGGGTATTTTCAAAGGCTGAACCAATTTCAACCCCCTTCATTGCCTGAACACTCAGCACGGCAGCCCCTAAGCGGGCATCCAGGCGTTGATCAGCCTGCATGAAAGACCCCAATCCTGGCGGCAGCCCCAATACGATTACCTCAATGATACCGCCGAGTGTATTGCGCTGCTGCATGACTTCCTCAATCGCTATTGTCATTCGCGCAGCTGCTGTTTCATCCGGACATGCGACCGGACTCAGGCGAGCCTGGTGAATGCGGCTTTCCTCGTTCATATTAGATACATCGGCCGTTACTGCCCCGATGGCAGTCACATAACCCCCCACCTCTATACCGAAGGCTCCTAGAAATTTTCTGGCAACCGCACCGGCCGCCACCCTTGCTGCGGTTTCACGGGCGGATGCCCTTTCCAATGACGGACGGATGTCATCATAACCATACTTAAGCACACCATTCAGATCCGCATGTCCCGGGCGGGGCGTGGTGAATGGTTCGACAAGCTTATTTTTCCAGCGAGCATGATCCCGATTTTTGATTTGCAAGGCAAGGGGAGCGCCGGTTGTTTTGCCAGCCATTACACCTGCCATAATTTGCACCTGATCGTGCTCGAGACGCATGCGACCACCGGCGCCCAATGTCAATTGACGGCGAGCAAGATCAGCGTCAATATCTGTAGCTGAAATCGCCAATCCTGCCGGAATCCCTTCCAGAATAGCCAATACAGCCGGACCATGTGATTCTCCTGCTGTCAAATATCGAATTGTCATTCAATCCTCACTTTCCGACCTCGCAAATCTACTCGCAGACCTGCTCGCAGGTCTTCACGCTTATCATAATTTTATCTAGCAATAATACCCTTTTTGGACAAATAATCTCATTAACATGGTTGGTCAACAGCCTTCCATAAATCTGCCCGTGATACCGGCACACCGGTCCATAATTCGAATGCGAGCGCTGCCTGTTCCACCAACATACCCAAACCATTGAACGCAGGCCTGCTTTCCTGCCGAAATCGCCGCATTAATAGTGTTTCCTGTGGATTGTAAATCAAATCGTAGAGTGCCAGATCCTCAGGCAATTCAACTGCAGGCGGAAGGGGGTCGTCAAAAAGATTGGGGGCCATACCCGCAGGTGTAGCATTAACCAGCAGACCACATTCGCCAATTACCGAATTGATTTCAGTCTCTTCTTGACCGGTAGTCTCAAGGTAACCCTCGCGAGCCCAGGGCCGCAGTTGATCACGCATTACCTGTGCTTGAAGAGGTTTCCTGGCTGATACAACAACCTGCCATCCAGCAGAAAGAAGACCGATGGCTACTGCCCTGGCAGCCCCGCCTGCGCCCAGGACGATCGCCTTTCGCCTGGGTATTGAAGAGCCGATTTTTTCATGTAAGTCAGTCATAAAACCGGCCACATCGGTATTATCTCCAACCAGGCGATCCTCGCGTAGATAAAGTGTGTTGACCGCACCTGTCATCCTGACAGTATGACTCACCAAATCCACCAGACTTACGACAGTTTGTTTGTGCGGGATGGTTACATTAAGTCCATGCAAATCGCCCTGCCGCATCAGCAACAAGAGCTGTTCGAAGGAGGAACCAGATTGCAAAGGGAACAGTTTATAATCTCCGGCCAGTCCTGTTGAACGCAACGCTGCCCGGTGAATACATGGTGAGAGACTATGGCCCAGGGGAAAACCGGTTAATCCAAAATGATAAATCATGCCTGCCAATCCAGATTTCCACCCAGGCTGTTGAATAAATCCACGAAATTGGGGAAGGATTCATTCATCATTTCCGCACCTTCAATAAGAACATTCTCCGTGCATATTGAACCAGTCACTGCCAATGCCAGGGCCAGGCGGTGATCGCCACCGCAATTTACCCGTCCACCGTTGATTGAATCCCTGCCTGTGATGATGAAACCATCCTGCGTTTCAACCGCGGACATACCAATTTGCGATAATTGCTGCACAATGGCTTTAATTCGGTCAGATTCTTTGAAACGCAATTCCGCAGCATCTTTCACCACAGTTTGGCCTTCAGCCACCGCAGCCGCAATGGCAAATATGGGAAATTCGTCAATCATGCGTACCACCAGATCACCCTGGACAATCACCCCATGCAGAGAACCGGATTGCACATGGATATCAGCCACATCTTCTCCGGCTTGTGCCTTATTGTAGTGCAGGTCAATTTTGCCACCCATTGCCCGGATTGCCTCTACCAGGCCTATCCGCCCGGGATTCACGCCAACATTTAATAACCACAAATCGGAATCAGGGGTAATTAATGCAGCCACGATCAGAAAAGCAGCCGCCGAAAAATCAGCCGGCAACTTAATATTCAGTGGGGTCAAGGGTTGCGAGGGAGGCTGCAAAACCACAGTTAAATCATCCGGCTTTTGTATAGCTACCCCCATGCTGGCCAGAATACGTTCGGTGTGGTCGCGAGATGCAGCCGGCTCGTGGATAACGCTCTCGCCGTCGGCTGCCAGGGCTGCCAGAAGCAGACAGGTCTTGACCTGAGCACTGGCTTGCTGTAAAAAAAACTCCCTCGCCTGAAGCGGGTGGCCGCGATCACGAAAAGCAAGCTGGAGCGGGGCAGTCTCTTGGGCTGAGGCATGAATTGGAACGCCCATCGCTACTAATGGCTCGACAATACGACCCATAGGGCGCGCGCGCAAACCCGGGCTGCCATCCAAGGTAACAGCAATTCCACTGGCAGCCAGTGCACCAGCCAACAAGCGCATCGTAGTGGCCGAATTTCCGCAAAAGAGTCTCTCTTCATTTGAGAGAAATGAATCCAGACCACCTCCTTGAACAAGAAGTGTTTTCTCCTGTAATTGCCAATTGATGCCAAGTTGGCGTAGCGAGCTCAATAACACGCGCGTTACGCCAGAGTCTAAGAAATTTTCGATTCGGCTTTCCCCTTTCGCCAGCGCAGAAAATAAAGCTGCCCGATGGGAAAGACTCTTATCACCAGGAAGGGTATAACCAATTTCAAATTGGCTCCCTACGGTACCACAGATGGAATTGCCTGACTGGACAAGCAGATTCATTCTTCTGCCCCTTCGCTGATAACCCTTTGGTAATGCTGCCGTCCTCGAGCGAGCATTGTCAACAATTCATCTTCACGGCCTGGTAATAACAGATCCTTCAATTGTTCGAGCTGAGATTGGTAGGTCGTCAGTTGCGCAATGACTGCCGCACGGTTGGTTTGAAAAATATCTGCCATCATTTCCGGCGAGGAAGCAGCTATGCGGGTGGTACTTCGCAATCCTGGTCCGACCAGCGGGTGTGCTTCTTCCGGAACGACAGCAGCCAGGGCATTGGCAACCAGATAGGGAACATGGCTGGTAGCGGCTACATATTGGTCATGAAGCAGTGGATCAATCCAAACAGGTTGCGCCCCGATTGCGGTTACAATCGCTTCAACCCATTGCCGGTCGGCAGATTGGGTAGAAGGTAGAGCACACAATGCAAAACCGGCACCTTGAAAAAGACCCTTATCGGCATGTTGTAACGAGGAAAGCTCTTTGCCGCACATCGGGTGTCCGCCAACAGCCCGAAAACGAGCCGGCAATTGACCCAGGGCTGCACAAATATCTACTTTGGTAGAGCCAATATCCATTACCAGCGGACTACCATCATGCCAGCCTGGCAGGCGCGGGATGATATCCAGGATAGCGGATACCGGTGTTGCCAGAATAATCAACTCAGCCTGCCATAATATACTTTCAGGTTGGTTTGTTATTTGATCAACAATGTTATTTTTACGGGCCAAATTAGTGGTTTGGGCATCTTTTTCACAGGCAATTATCCTGGCACCCCGTCCGCGCAAGGCCAAGGCCAATGAACCGCCCATCAATCCCAGGCCAATAATCGCAATTGTTTTATCGCTTAAAAATCCAGGTTTCATTCGCAACCCTGCACTTTGGCAGGTGCAACGGAGCGGCCAACAGCCGTGGCAATAGCTTTCACCTGACAGACCATTTCGGCAAAATGTTTGGGATTAAGTGACTGACCACCATCAGACAGTGCTTCCTCAGGGCGGGGATGAACCTCCACGATCAATCCATCTGCCCCGGCTGCTACGCCTGCCCGGGCAATGGCAGCCACGTATTTCCAGTTACCAGTACTGTGGCTGGGATCAAGAATAACAGGTAAATGGGTCATGCTCTTCAGCACAGGGATGGCATTGATATCCGTGGTATTTCGTGTGGCCGTCTCATAAGTACGAATGCCACGTTCGCACAGGATTACGCGACGGTTGCCATGAGAGAGAATATATTCAGCCGCCATCAACAATTCTTCGATAGTGGCAGACATCCCTCGTTTCAACAAAACCGGCTTCTGGCTCTCCCCGGCCGCATGCAGCAAGGCATAATTCTGCATATTGCGGGCACCTATTTGCAGGACATCCGCATAGGAGGCAACCAATGGCACCAATTCCGGCGCCATCACCTCGGTGATAATGGGCAGCCCGGTTAATTCTCGGGCCTCAACCAGAATTTCCAGACCTTCCTCTCCCAGACCCTGGAAGGCATATGGGGATGTACGCGGTTTGTAAGCGCCACCGCGCAAAGCATGTGCGCCAGCCTCGCGGACAGCCTGAGCAGCTTCGAGTAATTGCTCGCGGCTTTCAACCGCACAGGGACCGGCAATCACCACAATCCCCTCGCCGCCTATTTCAAATCCATCCAGGGGAAAGGCAGAATTTGCCGGTATGAATTCGCGTGAAGCCAATTTATAAGGACGTGAAATGGGAACGATCTGCTCAATAGCCGGATAATGCAAAAAAAGCTCTCGTTGCACCTTACGCGTATCCCCGACCACACCAATGACAGTTCGTTCTTCACCCTGGGAGAGATGGGCATCCAACCCCCACGATTTGATTAAACTAACAACCTGTTGAACTTCCACCTTTGAGCTGCCGCTCTTCATTACCACCATCATATTGCTCCTCCTTCTTTTGTCTGCTGAACCTGAAAACGGCTCGACCAATCTGGCCGCAGCTGGGCAGCAGCACCCACATACACATGTACAACCTCATCCGCCTCCAGGACTGTGTCCCACAGCAGCAAGACACGAATGCAACGCGCAAGGCTGTTCTCCACCGCCATTTCCTGGGCACACATCATCGCCAGGTCAACCCACCCCAGTTCGCGCGCAGCCCGTGCGGGGTACACCGCGCTTAGATCGGCCGTGGCTGTAAATACAGCGCTGACCAAATCATCACCTTTTAAGGTCGGGTTGGCCATCTGGATTGCCTGCAGCAATTCCGTTGTTGCCTCTAGAATTGCCGAAACAGTGTTTTCACTAACAGTTATTGCTCCACGAATAGCTTTTATTGCCATACATCTCCTTAAACAAAAAAGCCCGAGGCCGTGACCTCGCGCTGTGGATAAAAACTCTATCTTGGAAGTATCAAGCGCTAAGAACGGCGACTGGTGTTAATGTCCCGTAATAAAAATAAAAAGCAAAATAGCGAGAAGAATTATTCATAGCTGCTTGTTTTCCAACATTCTACCCATTGTAACGACAAAAAATGAAATGTCAAGCTGGAACGTTGTTAGCAGCTATTGTTCGAAACTGGCATCCAACTGAGGTCTGTTTTCCCAACATCGTCCAGGATTTATACTCCACCACACCTCACCGGATATCCGGAATTTGATTCCATGTTTGGCGATGGTATTGTTATTACCACATTCACTTCATGACAATACTACTTAATCAGCAGCGGTAAATAAACATCATTGCTGGAACGGTAAAGTATTGATAAACCAGTCGTTGTCCCCAGACTCATTCCAGGAATCGTATTGTTTTGGGCGGTCGTACTGGTGGTTCGCAGACCCTGACCAGAGGTTAACTCCAGCGGCAATGTTGCAGTCCAATTTCCACTGGCATTGGCGGTAACTACTGCCAACGATTGCAGTGCTTCATTAATTGAATCTGTATCCTCCAGGAAGATTTCGATAACACAATTCGGACATGGACTGCCGTCTCCGCTGGTACCACTGACAGCAATCCCATTTATTCCCGTAACCTTTGCCGGCTGAAAGTACAGGAAAGCATCGGGCAAACTCTTAGTCATCTGAATCGCATCCTCCGGAGAATTATTGCCTTCGATCTCTCCCCAGGGGGTATTTTTCTTTATTATATTTCCACGCAGGGTGTTGGCATCGGAGGTGGACACAACCGGTGTGTCATTCAAGGATATCGCCGAAAGCCCCGGGAAGATAATCTTATTTGATTCAAGCAGATTGAACTCCGTGCCACCCAACAGGTAGATTCCACGTCCACATACACCAATCTCCACATTTGAAACATCCAATCCGATTTTATTATTGCGAACGACATGGTGATCACCGGCCAAACGAATGGAATCGGCTTGAATGGTTGGCGGTTCAACAGCTAAGCGAATACCGGCAAAAATATTATTTTCAATGACATTACGGTTTCCACTCACACTGATGCCGCTGCCACCCTGCCAATCCCAGGCAGAACAAATTAAACCGGGATCAGTCTCCTTGTCCGGCACAGTGCCATTCGCAGTGGTGCCTATGTAATTATTGCTGAAGGTTGTATCATTGCCATTGATCGCAGCCGCAACCCCAGCCAGACCGGAAAAGACATTGTTTTGAATAATGTTATTTGAAATGTTGGCGCTAACTGAAATCCCTGTGTTACCGCTGCCATCGTCTTCTCCTCCTCCACGCAGCACAATATCCGTTCCATCATCACTTAATCCAAACCAATTGTCCTGGATAATATTGCTGGCTGAGTTTACATAAATATGGGTCTTAAACATCTGAAAACCCAATCCGCGGATTTCATTGGCATTTTGAGTGGAAGTTTCACCCAATTTCAATCCATCCCACTGACCTGTACCCGGTCCGACCAAAATTATCTTTGGGCCTGTGGTCCGGCCGCCGGGCTGCGTACTACCATCAATAATAATACTGCCATTCAGGTAACGCAGGGCAGCATTCGTCGTACTGGAAATTCCACTAAATTGAATTTTCCAGATTTGCAATGAACTGATATATCCTTCAGCGACTGTTGCTGGAATGTTAAAGGAGATCAGTACAGGTTTTTGATTAGCCGGCAGATTTCTTGCCTGAATAATTGCCCGGCGAAGTGTACAGGGAGTATGTGTAAGGCAGGTCCGGCTGTCACTTGTATCCGGATCTGTACCACTATCCACAAAAATGGTGGTTACAGGCACAGCGAGATTTGCTGCGGAAGCTGTATGATGTCCAACATACATGGGACAAAGCATCGTTATGGAAATAGCAGAAATGATCGCCGCAATGAACAGTTTGGTTAGTTTTTTCATAGAAATTCTCCTCACAAATTATGAATAGAAGCATATATTGGAAAAAAGCGGGTAAGTGCTAAACACCTTCCATTGATGCTTTATTTAAGCGTAATCATTCACCGTCAAAGGAACGTCAAAAGAAATTCAATCATCATCAATATGATTGATCACAATTAAATGCCTTTGTATGCACGTTTTCATTTCACCAAATAGGTGAAAGGAAAATTTGATACAACATCATTCAGCATCCTATACGGGCAGGCAAGGGCACCGGCGTTGTACCGTGAACGCATGGTTGGATGGATAGGTGCGCGGAAGATGGAGGATTTAAACACGAACTTCACGAAAAGACGCATTACACGAATACGGAAATCAGAAAAACCACAGATCAAATTCTAAATTTCTCGTTCCCCACTTTTCTAAATCTTGATCAACCCCTTTCGCACAGCCAGAGTAACGCCATAAGCGCGGTCGTTGGCCTCCAGTTTTTCTTAGATGTGCAGGAGGTGGAATTTAACCGTGGCTTCACTGATATGCAGGTGCTGCCCGATTTCCTTCTTGCCGGCGTCTTTGGCGACCCAACCGAGTACATCGATCTCTCGCGGAGAGAGCTGCTCCTGGGCAGGCGCACGTAATTGCCCCATCAGGCGGGTGGCTACGGCGGGCGAGAGATAGTACTGTCCCTGGGCGGTGGCGCGGATGGCACGGTAGAGTTCGTCGCGTGGAGCATCCTTGAGAATGTAGCCGGTAGCGCCGGCCTCGATGGCCCGCAGGATCTCGGCGTCACTGTCGTAGGTGGTCAGCACAAGCATGCGTACCTGCTGTAAACTGTCTCCCTGAAATAGATAAGGAAACTGGCCTATATATCTGCTCGCTTACTAACTGACAAAAGATTCAAGATGGCATTCTGGCAGTGTCCGCTCTACTTGTTCTGAATACTTAACGACTTTGCAAAATTGATCCCCTATCAAAAATTAATTGCTGATTGCTGGTGACTCGTGTATGAATTGATCCTTTTCCAATTCAGCCAGCATAAAACCAGCAGCATCGGCCCGGCTGATCCGTGAGCCCATACCTTTTCCAACATAACCAACTTTAATCTCATCTGTTCCGGGGTCATCGGTCAACATCGGCAGGCGCACAACAGTCCAATCGCGATCAGAAGAACGCACCATATCCACCACGCGGCTCATATCAGCCAGCACATTTTTGGCCATTAATTTCAACAGAAAATTCATAGCATGGTTGAAGAACCTGGGTTCGTCTTTGGGATCCCCTACACCGGCACCAGCAGTGATAATCAGGCGCTTAACGCCATCCTTCTGCATGGCTGCCAGGATATTTTCCATACCCTTGCTTACCGCAAACTCTGCCTGATTGCTGGTGGGTCCCAGCGCACTGAGTACAGCTTGCGAACCCCCAATAGTTTTTTCAACTGCAGCAGCATCTTTAACATCACCAGCAATCACCGTTAACGCTTCATTGCGAATGTTCACTTTTCCAGGGTTGCGAGCTAACAAATTAACCTGGAAGCCCTTACTCAATGCCTGCTCCACCAAATGTTTGCCTGTGCGGCCTGTGCCGCCAAAGATTGCTATTTTCATCATTTCTCCTTAATTGTTGCCCGGTTTTCCCAGGCCAGTTAATATAGATACACTCACAAATGCCGCCACGACATGAAAAATGGTCAGTACTCCGAATGTCAATGTCGAACCGCCTGGAAAAGGGGTCAAACCCGGGTTTGCCATCAATAGAAAATTTGGAACAATGGAAACAATTAATGCCACCAGAGCAATCCAACGAAAATTGCGCACCGGGTTTTTCGCTCGTTTGCGAATAAAGACAAAAACCCACGCCGCCAGAAGGGTGCCGCCCAATGTGAATGCGGCAATTGAGACCGGTTGCAACGGAGGAAAATCAGCGGGCAGCTCCAACATTGAAAAAATAATTGCTCTTACCAGCAAGTTTGCCACAACCGCAGCCGAAATGGCCAACAGGCCAACCAGCCACATGGAGTTTATGCCCCTGTTTGCTTTTTCTTCGTTTTGAGGTGGGAGGTTTTTTGATTTGTTTGCCATACTTTCTCCTGTATTTGAATCTGAAATTAATGACGGGGACTATTGCGGATTAGGCGGGCCAGTTCGCGTGCTACTTGCCGCAAAGGGTCACCAGTGTGATAGGTGCGGCTGAGAATAATGCCACCCTCCGTGGCTGAGGTGATAGCCCATACCAGGCTTTCAGCACGTTGAGCAGAAAAACCGCTCTGCATAAGCTTTTCACTGAAAGCAGCTCGCATCATGTCGTAAGCTTCACGGCAGGTGGCATTCAGTGCTTCGTTGGTGGTGGCGGTCTCACTGGCGACAATGGTCAAGGGACCACCAGAGTGAAATCCACTCATCTCAACAAAGTGAGCAATGGTTTCAATAAAGACCTGAATGGCCTCAGCGGGATCTTGTTTTTCTGCCAGGTTGACTTGAATCCGCTCTGCCACATTCTGACCGGCAAATAAAACGGCTTCGGCGGTGATGCTGTCCTTCCCTTGCGGAAAGTGGTAATAAATGGAACCTTTAGGAGCGCCGCTCTCCTGCACAATCTGGTTCAGACCGGTGGCATGATACCCCTGATTTTCGATTAAATCACAGGTTGTCTGAATGATTCGTTCGCGGGTGGTTGTCATTCTGATTCCTGCGCCAGATCAATGGCAATGAATGTCGTCCCCTGGGTCGCAGCTGATAAGTCTGTTTTCGTGCCCTCTGGATTATCCTGATTGAAACCCATTCGGCGGGCATATTCCTCTCCGCGAGCATTCGTCAATGACTGAACAATTTTGGATATTTGGTCTTCATCACGAATGATTTCAGCTTTCCCATGCCGGATTTTTCCACGCAGGCGCACTTCGACTGGCGCACCGCCTCTCAGATTTTTCCACCAATCGCTGTGGGTGAAAACAATTAATTGATTGCCCTCTTGCAGGTATCCCACCGGCGTACTGTAGCGTTTGCCGCTCCTCCTTCCCGAGAAGGTCAGTACCATCAAATTCTTACTGACGCCTTTATGAAAAGGTGAGGTTAACAGCGCGGCCATGAGTGGATTCATTACCTTGAACAAAAAAGTGGGCATGGGCGGCCCCTGACGTGCATTTTCGTTTTTTATTGAATTGTCCATAACTTTTGTCTCCATTGTCATATTTGATTAATGACATTAATGTGATTATAACGAACGGTCTATATATTTCCAGATCCGAGATTTATCTGTATAATCTTTTCTATCCGCACGTGACTACGAAAGAACAAATTTAGGGGTATTTGGAGTAAGCTATGAAAAATGACATTTTGGTTATCGGCGCACTGGGAAATGTAGGCGCTGAGGTTGTTAACTCTATAATTAAATTTAACGCTTCCATTCGTGCTGCTGATCTCGATCGCGAGAAGATCATCCAGCGCTTCGGATCAAAGGTGGAGGCGGTTACATTTGACTTCGCCAATCATCTAACATACGAAGCCACCTTCAAAGACATCAAGAAAATTTTCATTCTGCGTCCGCCTCAAATTACGGATATCCAGAAAATGATGGTCCCCGCCCTTAAAGCCGCACAAGCTGCCGGCGTAGAACATTTCGTTTTTCTTTCACTAATTGGAATTGAAGAAAACAAAGTTGTGCCGCATTACAAGGTGGAACAGTGGATTAAGAATAGCGGCATCAACTACACATTTTTGCGTTGCAGCTTTTTCATGCAAGACCTGAATACCGTTCACCGAGCAGAGATTCGTGACCACGATGAAATCTTTTTGCCGGTAGGCAATGCTAAGACCAGTTTTTTGGATGTACGTGATATTGGGGCTGTGGCGGCTCTGGCACTGACACAACCCGGCCATGAAAACAAAGCATATGACCTGACCGGAAGTGAAGCGCTGGATTACTATCAGGTTGCCGAACTATTCAGCGAAGTGCTTGGACGGAAAATCACCTACAAAAATCCTTCATCAATGCGCTTTCTGGTACGCCTGTTGCAGAAGAAGACTCCCTTAATGTTTGCTGTGATCCAGACCTGGTTGTACGGCAACACCCGCAAAGGCATGGCCCAGACAATCACCGGAGAAGTCGAGCGAATTTTAATGCGCAAACCGATCAGATTAAGGCAGTATATTGAAGATTATCAACAGAATTGGCTTCCTAACTAATTACGAGTATCTTGGAGCAGATCTGTATTAGCCTGGTTGGCTTGAGGGAAATGAACGTAGTAAAGGGGATTATAAGTCACGATTCTCAGCAACTCCATTCAAAATTTCAATCCCAATTACCTATTAATCCACCTGGATAGAATGATAAAATTAAGTACCTAGAACAGGTATGATAATTTTTTCAAAAATTTTTAATGGAAAATATACCCTTCCCCCTTTTCTCAACAAAATTCAATATCCCTGCGAGCATCCATGATCTACTTGTCCGCCAGCAATTATTTCAGAGATTAGATCTGGGACTGCAGAAGAACAATAAGCTGATATTGCTTACCGCTCCAGCCGGCTACGGTAAGACCACCGCGCTCAGTTCCTGGATTAGACAAAGTTCGCAAAGATTTGCCAGCAGCTGGCTGACCCTTGAGCCAGCTGAAAATCAATTTGAACACTTTTTTACAATAATGGCTATCTCGTTGCGAGAATACAATCCACAAATTGTGAGATTTGTCGAAAACATTTTTGCCGCTCCAAATCCTCCTTCGCCTGACATATTGGCGAGTTCATTAATCAATATTCTGAGCGGAAATCAGCAGGAATTAATAATTATTTTCGATGACTTTCACAATATCAAAAATGCGGCTATTCACACAACCATCACTCTTCTCCTTGACCATCTTCCTGATCATATCCATCTCGTAATTTCCACCCGGGTTGATCCGCCGCTGCCCTTACACCGATTACGAGCCCGCGGCCAATTACCACAAAAGTCGCAGCAATTGCAGTAATCAGGCCGGATACTTTCGGGTCATAGAAAGAACCATTGACCGGAAAGAGCTGCCAGGTGAGATTGATCATGGCCTGGAATATGGCTGCCACAAAGACGCTCCTGCCGGTGTTGTTATAGAGCCAGACGATGATCACCTTTAAAGCCACCGTCTCGAGCGACCACCAGGCGATAAATTCTGGCGACCGTTGTGCTTCGAGCAACGGAATGAAATGCCAAACGGCCCAAACCACCCCCAGAATCAAACTGGCGCGCAGTGCGCCATAACGGGTTTGCAACGGATCGATCGCATAACCCGACCAACCCAACTCTTCACCTAGGCCTCCGACGAAGAACACAACGAAGAGAGCCAGGAACGGCAGGAGCGAGATTTGTGGGTTTGGGATCGGCACTCCGGAGAATTGCATCACCACAAAAGATAAAACCATCACCCCGGGCTCGAAAAATAATACCAGGATAAACCAGGCCTTTTTGCCGATTCGTCCTAAATCGAAAGATCTCCTGAGTAGATCCCATATGCCCGCAAAGCCCTTCTTGCGATGGATGAGAATGGCAGCCGCAACCACCGGGGAAACGAACCCAAGCGCACTGATGGGCAGAGCTGGGAGCAATTGCAGGGCAATTAGTGCACCGAGTGCCCAGAATAGTATAGAAAGCACATAGACCAGTACGAAGAAATTCAGACTTGATCTCACGATAAGTTCATTTGTACCCAAGAAGCAATGAAATGATTACTTATCGTTCCATATGGAATCTCAGACGACCGCCACTTGAGTCATCGGGTGGTTCTGCTCCAGCCATTCATCATCGGTCAGGCTCAGCCGCAGTGGGGTCAGGGAAACCAACTCATTGTCCACAGCCCAGCGGTCGCTGTTTTCATCGGGCCCGGTCAAAGGAATGGCGGAGAACCAGTAATGTTTGCGACCCATTGGGTCCGCACTTTCAACCACCTTCCCGTTATAAGCTCGTACAGATTGGTGGGTCCACCAGATACCATGCGGTTCTTTGGGAAAGTTGACATTGACCAACCTGGGAAGCTGGCCGTTCACCTGCATGCCCAGAATTTCAGCAATATAAGGCTTTTGTTTTTCGTAGGTCGGTTCCACACCGTTGATCACCTGGCTGAAAGCAATGGCCTGTACGCCCAGCAGCACACCTTGCTTGGCTGCGGCGACGGTACCCGAATGCCAGATATCGCTTCCGAGGTTGCTGCCCAGATTGATTCCAGACAGGACCAGATCGGCTCCACCCCAGTGGTATAAACCCATTGCCACGCAGTCGGCCGGAGTGCCATTGACGCGGTAAGCCTCAAAGCCTTTCAATAATTTCACTTGATGATACTGCAGCGGACGCATGATGGTAATCGCATGACTCACTGCCGATTGTTCAAAATCCGGCGCAAAAATTAAAACTTCTCCAAATTGGGTAGCAACTTCCGCCAGGGCAACCAGTCCTGGACTGAAGATCCCATCATCATTGCTAATCAATATTTTCATATTTTCTCCATATATAAGAAGTATACATCCCTGACATCAACATCTGAATAATAGCCGTTTAACAGCGTGTAAAGATTCATGGATTTGAATAAATACATATCAGCGCTGTACCGGGATTAAAAAAGGGATGATTTTGTGACCACGGCGGTCACAAAATCATCCTTTTAATTTCAATTAATCCAAGTTTTAAAGCTGTAAAGCCGATTTTTGAAACTTTTCTTTTAGTTATTGGCCCTGTACCATTAATTTCTGGGTGTCGTTGGCAAACACTTGCCGAATGGGATCGAACCTTACCAACCGAACGAAAAAGACTACTTCGATTGGTTATCGAAGTAGTCTTTTTGCGAGGCAGTTCCATTTTGACCTTCCAGCCTACTCTGGCTTTCCTCCCCTTCTTGCGAGGCAAGAAGGATTGTTGTAGCAGCGGGAGCGACGGGTATCGAACCCGCGATCTCGGCCTTGACAGGGCCGCATGTTAGCCACTACACCACGCCCCCAGTTGCGAACCTTATTTTACCATAATCCACAAAAAATGGAAGATTGTTTTCTAGCTCCTTTTCCCGCAGTGCACTTTTTCTATGCTGATTCATGCTTTCATAAATAGCCGTACCACCAGGTTGCCTGGATTCTTCTTCAATTCCTCCTCGCAAGTAGCAACATGCACCTGCTTTTGACCGTCAATCACGAACATATCAATTATTTTTTCAGAACCTTCCTGAGCAACACTCTTTACACCTTTCTTGACCTCATAAGGCTCCACAGCCACCTGAGCCCCGCGCACAATAGCAGCATCTAGGAATTCAAAGGTGGCGTCACAATGAAAGACATATTCTCCGTGAAAGCGTTTGCGCATCAATTCGGATATATTGCTTTTTTGTGGATGTAACTGGTATACATTCTCTTTCGGGATATAATCCGCAAATCGAACACTCGCAAGTGCATTGATCTGGTCATCTGAAGTCAATGCGATCATATATCCGATCTCACCCAGTGGAATCTGGTCAATAACCGAATCTGAAAAAATGCTATTCTCATATACCTGCAACCCTTCTTTTTGGGCTTTGCGTACATTATTTCCGTTGGTATCCACCAAGACCACTTTTATACCAGCAGCCATCAGCGCCTTTGCCAGCGCACGGCCGACTCTATGCGCTCCAACCAGCAGCACACCCTGCGGATCTTTTTCCACCAGATTGAGTGCCTGCGCCAAAGGTTTGGCGGTCAGGGAGTAAATCAGAACAGTACCAACCACAACCATGATGGTTACCGGCGTTACCAGTCTGGCACCCTCGATGCCTGCAAGCTCCAATTCCAAGGCAAATAAAGAAGCCACGGCCATGGCAACAATCCCACGCGGGGCCATCCATCCTAGAAAAAGGATTTCTTTAGTTTCCAAATCACTGCCACGGGTGGATAAAAATACTGCCAATGGCCGCACAACAATCACCAGAACCAACACAAAGAAAATACCCGGCCAGCCTACCATCAAGAAATCAGCGATCTCAACCCTGGCCGCCAGAACGATAAAGAGCACCGAGAGCAACAACACACCTAATTGCTCTTTAAATTCAATGATGTGTTCAACATCGACCCGTTTTTGATTGGCCATCACCACACCCATCACAATCGCACCCATCAAACCAGATTCCGCCACCAGCGTGTTCGAAGCAATAAACATCAAGAGCAAGGTAATTAAGGAAATCGGCGAATGGAGATACTCGGGAATCCAGTTATGTTCCAGCAGAAATACCAACATAAATGCTGCCACGGCACCCAATGCGGTTCCTACGAGTAATGCCAACAGAGTTCCGCCTACCATGTTAGGGATAAAATTACTGGCGCTGAACCCGCTCCTGACAGCATTAAATGCCAGCACCGCCAGGATTGCCCCCAGAGGGTCCACCAGAATACCCTCCCACTTCAAAATTGAAGAAATTTTTCCTTTTGGACGAATATAGCGCATCAGGGGCACCACAACAGTCGGCCCGGTCACAACCAGAATGGAAGCCAAGAGAATTGAAATCGCCCAATTGAGCCCGAGGATATAATGCGCTGCCGGAACGCCCAGCAGCAAGGTGACCAGCGCACCAATGGTTAACAAATTACGCACAACCGAACGAACATGGCGCAAGTTCTCCAGACGCAAACCCAGACCACCCTCAAACAAAATAATGCCGACTGAAAGTGAAACAGCCGGGAAAAGCAAATCACCTAACAATTTCTCCGGGTTTAATATTTTAAAAACAGGACCAGCCAGAAAACCAAAGAAAAGCAGCATTAATATGGATGGCAATCGAAAGCGCCAGGCTAACCACTGGGCACTTACCCCCAGAATTACAATCAAACCAATGCCAATTAAAACATGCTCGTCCATAGTTTTCCTTCTACACTAAATTTATTTTTTGCGGATGTCCCTTAATTATTCTTACAAGGATTAACATTCTCATTCTAACTTAAACAACACGCAGCGACAAA
Organism: Anaerolineales bacterium; assembly: GCA_038329785.1. Taxonomy (GTDB): domain Bacteria; phylum Chloroflexota; class Anaerolineae; order Anaerolineales; family Anaerolineaceae; genus UBA6170. The sequence goes on from JBBQNI010000024.1 coordinate 36,991, forward strand.
GGGCATTGTAGTGGGAAAGGGTTATGTGATCGTGTTAAATGGCATATCCATGGGCAACTGGTTATTGGAGGTTCTTATGGCATCTCAAGAATTCAGAATCAAAATCTCTTTTCATATTGGTCTATGAGGCCGCATTTGAATTGCGCTTCCCGGCGTGGTAAAATCGAGTCAGAGACACTACTCAAAATTGGATATTTTGGAGGCTGGTATGTCAAATGAAGTTGGTACCTTTGCGGTAAAAAGAGGTTTGGCACAGATGTTAAAAGGCGGAGTCATCATGGATGTGGTTACTCCTGAACATGCCCGTATCGCCGAGGATGCCGGCGCTTGCGCCGTAATGGCTCTGGAACGCGTACCGGCAGATATTCGTGCAGATGGCGGTGTAGCCCGAATGAGTGATCCCGAGCTAATTCTCCAAATCATGGATACCGTTACTATTCCTGTGATGGCCAAGTGCCGTATAGGGCATTTTGTCGAAGCTCAGATTTTGGAAGCTTTGGGTGTGGATTATGTCGACGAATCAGAGGTACTTACCCCGGCCGACGAGGCCAATCATATTTATAAGCACGACTTTAAAGTACCCTTCGTTTGTGGCTGCCGCAATTTAGGGGAGGCGCTTCGCCGTATCGGTGAAGGAGCAGCCATGATTCGGACCAAAGGTGAGGCCGGGACCGGCGATGTGGTTGAAGCCGTTCGGCATGCCCGCCAGGTCCTCGGTGACATCCGCCGTCTACAGAGCATGCCGCTTGAAGAGTTGATGAGCTTTGCCAAAAGTATTGGTGCTCCTTTCGAACTGGTTCTGGAGACACGAGAACTTGGCAAACTCCCCGTGGTTAATTTTGCTGCTGGCGGTATTGCTACCCCGGCCGACGCAGCCCTGATGATGCAATTGGGTGTGGAAGGTGTTTTTGTCGGCTCCGGCATTTTTAAATCTGGCAATCCGGTTCAACGAGCAAATGCGATCGTTAAAGCTGTCACGCATTTCAATGATCCCAAGATGCTGGCGGAAATAAGCAGAAACTTGGGAGAGCCGATGGTCGGGCGGCAGATTTCATCAATCGCAGAAAACGAATTACTTGCTCCGCGGGGCTGGTAAACCCAGTAGATGAAAGTTGGAATTCTTGCATTGCAAGGAGATTTCGCCGAACACCAAAAAATGCTGGAAAGTCTGGGTGTCGACACCGTTCAGGTACGTAAAAGCGATCAGCTTAACGATCTGAATGGTTTGATCATACCGGGTGGTGAATCAACCACCATCGGCAAGCTGGCAACCGATTTTCACCTGATGGATGACCTGCGGAATTACGCACTTGAGCACGCTATCTGGGGTACCTGCGCTGGTGCTATTTTTCTATCAAAAAATAGCCGTCATGTCCAACCCTTACTGGGGGTGATGGATATCAGTACTGCCAGAAATGCTTTTGGCCGTCAGGTAGAAAGTTTTGAAACCGACCTGGATGTGCCGGCCCTGAAAGTTATAGATCCCTCCGAAGTTCCTTTTCATGCCATTTTTATCCGCGCTCCATTAATTGAAAGGGTTGGCTCCGGAGTGGAAAAATTGGCGTTCGTTGAAGATGATCAAGTAGTGGCTGCCCGCGAGGGTTTCTGGCTGGCAACTTCCTTTCACCCTGAATTGGGCACAGACAACCGATTTCACCGTTATTTTCTGGAGATGATTCAATCGAAGTAAGACCTTTTGCCTGGCATGATTTTATAAAACTCTACCGTTACCGCAATGAGATGGTATGTACGGATAGTATTTTAGAGTTAACCTCCGGCCAGGTTCTCAGTCCCGATGCTTTTATGGGCTTCTTTCGCATGGATTTTAGCAGCTATACCGGTCTGGCAAAAGAAAGCAAAGGGGCACCCCCGTTATTAGGGCGCATTTATCTTAACCAGGGTGAGGAGGCTGCCCGGCTGGCTTTCCTGGCTCCAGAACATGCACTGGCCAATGGGATTCTGGAAGCTTTGTTGAGTCATTTAGCCTGGGAGTGCGTAAATCGCGGAGCTTTGCGCTTCCTGGCCGAGTTGGATGAAAATTCTCCGGCCTTTGAAAGTTTCCGTCTGGCTGGTTTTTGTGTTTTTACCCATCAGCAAATCTGGCGCATTCCGAATAGCAATTCCGATCAAACTACTCCCCCTGGCAATTGGCAGCCCCTCCGTCAAATTGATTCCCATGCAATCCAGAGCCTGTATCACACTATCGTGCCACCACTCGTACAGGGGGCAGAGTGCCTGGACAAACGTTTGGTGCAGGGTTATGGTTATAGCATTGACGGCGATTTGTTAGCATTTGTTGAGGTCATCTCCGGGCCAAATGGGCTCTATCTCAACCCGGTCGTGCACCCAAATATTCGCGATGCGCTGCCAGTTACAGCAGCATTAATTCGGAAAATACAACAGCATTCCAACCGCCCCGTATATATCGCTATTCGCGATTATCAATCCTGGCTCAATAGTGCCATTCAATCCTTACAAGGGGAACCCAGCGAGCGGAAAGTAATGATGGTAAAACATCTTTCACAGCGGCAACGGGTAAATGCTTTGAATCCCATTCGCGCAATATTGGAAGTCCCCGGAACGAAAACAAGCAACCCTTTTGTTCAACGGACTCACCCAAAAAAATAAACCATTTCAGTTAACATTTCTGTAATCATGGGGTATTTGTTTTTTTTGGTGATAGAATTTCAAGGTTAATCATCACGACGACAAAAAATAAAAAAACCGATACAATTTAACAAAAAACAAGGAAATTTGAATTATTAATATGAAAGAAAAAGGAATAACTGACGATTTAAGAGCATTGTTGGATGTCTTGCCAGTCAATATCGCCAGTGCATTAGATAAAGCAAATAATGCAGATAATCTGCTCGAAATTGTGCTCGATCTTGGCAGAATACCAAAAGCGCGTTTTGTAGGCAATGAGGTTGATCTGGCAGATACGGACATTACCAGTCTCGACCTGGCCTCTATTGTTGGTAAAATTGGGAATTTTGACGCCGATAATCGTGCAGGCATGGAACGCACCCTGCACCGCATTTCAGCTATCCGTAACCGCCGCGGGCATATCGTTGGCCTTACCTTACGGGTCGGGCGAGCTGTCTATGGCACGATTGATATTATCCAAGACTTGATCGAATCCGAAAAAAGTGTATTATTACTGGGCAAACCCGGCATCGGGAAAACGACCATGCTGCGTGAGGCTGCCCGAATTCTGGCAACGAAGAAACGGGTAATCATTGTCGACACGTCCAATGAAATTGGTGGTGATGGCGACGTTCCTCATCCCGCGGTTGGAATGGCCCGTCGTATGCAGGTGGCTCAACCTTCGTTACAACACGAAGTGATGATCGAAGCGGTTGAGAACCATAACCCGGAAGTGATCGTCATCGATGAAATTGGCCGCGAGCTGGAAGCCCTGGCAGCGCGTACGATTGCTGAACGCGGCGTGCAGTTAATTGCCACTGCGCATGGACGCACACTTGAAAACTTATTGCTCAACCCAACCTTATCCGATCTGATCGGCGGTATTGAGTCAGTCACGCTTTCTGATGAGGAGGCGCGCCGGCGCGGTACCCAGAAGACCGTACTGGAACGGCGTTCACCACCGACCTTTGATGTTCTGGTTGAAATTCAGGAACGTAACCGCATGGCCATACACGCCGATGTTTCCCAGGCAGTTGATTCTCTCCTGCGCGGCTACCCGATGCCACCTGAGATTCGCTATCGAGATGAAAACCAGGAAATCCACATCGAGAAAGCACCAATTCAACTTTCCAACCCACGCCGTAACGGAATGACTCAAGGCATGCGCCGCAGCTCGGATAATGCGACTGCGCCCAACAATAACCCGGATTTCAACCTGGCTTCGCGCTCAGTTTCATCCAAAGAGTACGAGAGCGGGAAACTTAACCCCTTTCGAATTTATCCTTATGGCGTTGCCCGTAATCGCCTGGAACAGGCAATCAAACGCTTGAATGTGCCAGCCTCCATAGCCAGAAATCCGGAAGAGGCTGATCTGGTCATGACCTTGCGAACCTATTACCGGTCCCGTCAACAGGTCTTAGTGGAAGCTGAAGAACGGGGAATTCCACTTTATTTCTTGCGTTCCAATACCATCAACCAGATGGAAAAAACTCTGGCGGAGATTTATAACCTTAACCTGGATTCCAATGTTCAAAACAATGACTGGGATCAGGCATCCCATTTTACAGAGGAGGCGATTCGAGCAGTCCTGAATGGTCAACGCTGGTCGGATCTACCCCCTGCTTCTTCCTCTGTCCGGCGCCTACAGCACGAAATGGCCCGCCAGGCGCAGTTGGTTTCCCATTCTTATGGAAAAGAACCAAACCGACGGGTGCGCATTTTCAGGGAGTAACTATGTTTATCACATTGGAAGGACCCGAAGGCAGCGGAAAAAGCTCGCAACTACCCATGCTGGCAGATTGGCTGCGAGACAATGGTTATCAGGTTTTCACCACCAGGGAGCCAGGCGGTACGATCATAGGCGATCAGGTACGTGCCATTCTTGGTAATTTGGAGAACGTTTCCATGCAGCCACGCACCGAAATTTTACTCTTTCTCAGTGCCCGTGCCCAACTGGTTGAGGAAGTCATCCGTCCATTACTGGCACAGAACATTATTGTTTTATGTGACCGCTACGCCGATTCGACGCTGGCATATCAGGGATACGGACATGGTATCGACCTGGATACTCTGCGAAAACTGCTCGATTTCGCCACCGGTGGTCTCTACCCGGATATCACTTTCTTGTTGGACCTGAATATTCAGACCGGCCTGGCCCGTCGACGAAACAGCGGGGGTGAATGGAACCGTCTGGATGCCTATGCTGTCGGTTTCCATGAAAGGGTACGCAAGGGTTATCTTGAGCTGGCAGAAGTAGAACCCCAGCGCTGGATCAAGATCAATGCAGACCAATCATTTGATAAAGTACAATTAGACATCCAAAATGCGTTACGAAAGCGGTTATCCATTGCCGCTAATGCTTAGGACGCGTTTCAATTTGAAAGGTTGGAAATAATACATGCGCAATATCAAACTTGTAATCTTTTTTGTTCTGGTAGCATCCTTACTGCTGGCCGGCTGTCAGGCAAATAACGGCATTCCGCAAAGCAGTGAAACTCCCACTATTCCCGTGGTGATCGAACCAACGACAGGACCAAAATTGGTCATTCAAACGGGCAAACCGACCGAATGTGTTATTCAAAGTCTGATTCCGGAGGTTCCGGCAGATCAAATTCCCCCTATCCCTCCCGCCAGTGACTTAGATTGGCTTATTGGTGTTAAAGATGCTGAGATTTCCATCATCGAATACACCGATTTTCAATGTCCTTACTGTTCTCTGGCAGCGCCGGAGTTGGAGCGGTTTCAAGCCGCTTACGCCGATCGTGTAAATCTGGTCGTCCGCCATTTTCCATTGACCAGCATCCATGATCGCGCTATGCCTGCGGCCCGTGCCGCAGAAGCAGCCGGAGCACAGGGCAAATTCTTCGAATACCACGACGCTCTTTTCCAGAACCAGGCAGAGTGGGGTGCAGCGGGCTTCACCGTAGCGCAATTTGATCAATATGCCATTGATCTGGCCGAAAAATTGGGTCTCGATATGGATCAGTTTAAGCAAGACTATGCCAGTGATGCCATCCAGGCCAAACTGGATCTGGCTTATAATGACGCCACGGAAAAAATTGGACTGAATAGCACCCCCACTGTTTTTATCGTTATCAACGGTGTGCCTTTCAAAGGCCCGTATGATTACGAAAGTTTGAAGGGTATTCTGGAATTAATCGATTACGATAAGAACACCTTCAAAGAGTGCCCACCAATGGTCATCGACCCGGCAAAAGAATACACAGCCACCATTAAGACCACCAAGGGCGATATTACCGTGGCGTTATACCCCGATAAAGCCCCTTTGACCGTCAACAGCTTTGTTTTTCTGGCACGTGAAGGATACTTTGATAATATCGCCTTTCACCGGGTGATGCCTGGCTTTGTCGCCCAAACTGGTGATCCTCTGGGAACTGGCATGGGCGGTCCGGGCTATGTGTTTGCGAACGAGATTTCTGATCTCAAGTTTGATTCCGAAGGAGTAGTCGGCATGGCCAATGCCGGAGTAGATACCAACGGCAGCCAATTCTTCATCACCTTCGCAGCACAGCCAGACCTGGATGGAGGTTTCACCGTCTTTGGCAAAGTTACTCAAAATATGGATGTGGTCAACGACCTGACGCCCCGTAATCCTCAGGCGGAAGGTGCTTTGGCTGATCCAGACCGCATTTTAAGCATCACGATCACGGAAAAATAATGACTGAAATTGCGCCCCTACAGGGACGCGCACGGACTTATACCATCGCCCAGGTTGTTTTGAGCAGCCTGGGCTTTCTGACGACCATCCCGGGTGGTTTTGCTCTGCTCCTGGTCGCTTTTGCCGGTATTGCCGCCGATCCGCAGACTTTAGAGCAATCGGGGGCCATTCTGGTACTGGCGTGGGCAATGCTTCTCATCGGTATATTACTTCTACCGGGACTTTATACCAGCATTCAAAGGTTAAGAAGAAAACAACTGCCAATCATCTCAGCCACTCTTTCACGCGGATTAATGGTCACCGGTTTAATTATCTGGCTCATTTCCCTGGTGATTGCCTTAATCGGCAGTAACTGGAACTGGGTGGGATTATTCAATTCCATCTTCGTGCTGCCATTGGTTATTCTGCCCCTGGTTTTTCTGGTTGTTTTCGGCGCACACAAATTATCGCTTGGGTCGCCGACCCGCACTTGGGGGGCAGTCAGTTTTAATTTTCTAATCACCATGCCAGTGGTTTTAACTGCGGAAGTGATCATTTTTGTGGTTATCATTGTATTCATCGTTTTCTGGCTGATGGGTAGTCCTGGATTGTTACAACAGTTAATGGACTATAGCCAACAATTATCTCAGGCACAACTTGACCCGGCTGCTGCTGAAAAATTATTATCCGACCTTTTTAAAGAGCCGGTTGTGTTGAATGGCAGCCTGCTGGTCATCGCCTTGTTGGTACCTATGCTCGAAGAGCTTCTGAAACCAATGGCCTTATGGTTTTTAGCCGGGAAAAAGCTAACCCCCGCGCAAGGATTCGTGGGGGGATTAATTGCCGGTGCATGTTTTGCGACAATTGAAACGCTGGGTGCCATCGGCGCTCCTACCCATATCAGTTGGTTTGCTCTTTTGTTGGGACGCATGGGAACAGGATTGCTGCATGTTACCCTGTCTGGGCTGGTGGGTTGGGGTTTAGCCAGCGCATTTTACAACCGAAATTGGGGCCGCCTGGTGGGGAATTATGTTCTGGCAGTTGCCATCCACGGTGTATGGAACCTGTTTGCATTGTTATCAGGCATCATTCCGCTGCTGCCTTTCTCAGATGAAATCGGCAGCATGCCTCTCTTTCTGAGTCAAATTGGACCGGTCATGCTGGTTTTGATCGCGTTTATCAACCTTTTCATGCTTCAACGTACCAATCGCAAACTGAGAAGGCAAGCGGGTAGCTTGTAGCGGGTAGCTAGTAGTGCGACGCACGTAGCCGGTAAAGTAGAGGGAATGGGAAAATCGCGCCCATCAATAAATTATTAGGCTGACCATAAAATATCAAGGGGGAACAGTTTTTATCTTTTGCTCGCGAAGCGGGCCTTTGGCCTCAGCTGTCAGCTATTTGCAGCCCATTGCGCGCTATCACATCTTTGTACCAGAGTGCGCTATCCTTCAAAATCCGCCTCTGGGACTCGTAATCCACCCAAACAATGCCAAAGCGCTGAGAATAGCCTTCCGCCCATTCAAAATTATCAAATAGAGACCAGACAAAGTAGCCGTTCAAAGGCACACCCAGTTGAATAGCCTGGTGGGCAGCTCGCAGGTGTTCTTGCAAATAATGTACTCTTTCCCAATCCGGAATTCTTCCGTCTGCATTTGGAGCAGTACTGTAACTGGCGCCATTTTCCATGATATAGATGCTGGGCACCTGGTATTCAAAATGGAGGCGGCCTAAAACCTGCAGTAAGCCGGGGGAAAAATTCTCCCAGTCCATTTCAGTATAATTGAGTGTATTCCTCAGTTGCGGATGTAGTGACAC
>JBBQNI010000025.1:0-45035 GCA_038329785.1 Anaerolineales bacterium
GTTATTCCTCCCCGGTTTGCCTTCGATTGTAATTGGCGGGATCCTGGTTTTTATTCCCGGTGCATGGTTGGATGACTGTGTGAAAAGTCGTGGGCGGAATATTGACCAGCTGCTTCCGATTGTTATTGGCCACACTGCTGCCGGTCTATCTTCGCCTGACCGGTGCTCGTAATATTCAAGACCGCGTGATGCTGCCACTGCAGGCTAACGGGCTACGAGTGTCCATCCTGAGTGGTAATATTGACCCACGCAAGCGTGAAGAATGGATCGCCAAACGAGTGAATACCATCGATGCTATGATCTGTAACCTTCGTCTTATGGAAACTGGGCTCGACCTGATGCAATTTGCAACCGTGGCGTTCTTCGAAATCGAGCATTCATTATATATGTTGTGGCAAAGTGTCCGGCGTGTGTGGCGACTGGAACAGACCCAGCCGGTTAAGGCGATTTTTTCGGTTAACCCCGCGGTAATGGAAGCGACAGCACTTGCCCTCATGGGCGGGAAGATGAAAGCCGCGCAGCTCGTCGATGGCGAATTGCTGCGCGGATCAACTGTCAACACCTTACAAGGAGACTGGCCAAAGTGGCCATAATGTTTTATGCGGTTAAACGTGCTCTTGAGTTGCCTCTGAACAAGAAGGTCAGCAAAAAGCCGGCGACAAATCCGCCGACGTGTGCCATGAAAGCCACGCCGCCTGTATCTGAAGTATTGGTGATGGAACCGATACTGCTAAAGAGTTGCAGAACGAACCAAAGCCCGATCACGATTAAGGCGGGGACCGGGATCACTCGCTGTCCTTGTAATACACGGACACTTCCTTTTGGGAACAATAAGATGTAAGAACCAAGCACGCCTGCAATTGCTCCAGATGCACCCAGGTTGGGGATATTCGAGGTCACGCTGAAGGCCAGTTGAGCCGCGGTTGCTGCGAGTCCGCAAACTAAATAGAAGATCAGGAATTTAACCCGTCCGAAGCGGTCTTCCACATTATCGCCAAAGATCCACAGATAAAGCATATTGCCTCCCAGATGGAGCCACCCGGCATGCATGAACATGGAAGTGAACAGCGTCAGGAAGTCAGCGGCAGGGTTGGCCAGGAAGCGGCTGGGAACGAAGGCCCATTTCATGATGAAATCATCACCACCACTGAGCTCCACAAGAAAAAACAACACATTTATAGCGATCAAAATGTACGTAACTACCGGGATAGATCTTCGACCGCTGTTATCATCACCAATTGGAAACATAATGTTCTCCTTTTTCGAATTCGAACCCAGCCAACTTAGTTGCACCATTTCTTCACGCTCTGCGAGTGTCGCTTGATGTGCAGCGCCTGGGCCAGGCTTACTTTATCTACTGTTGATGGCGCGCATTTCCAGCCAGTAAATCTTCTGGTCTGGTTTCCATTTCGAGATCAACCAGTTCGCTATCGCCTTCGTTTTCGATGCCCATTTTGTCTTGAAGATCATCGAGCATCTTTTGGTCCTGGGTTAGCTCATGTTCGGTTCGCAAGCAGATATGCATCGCCAGATCGGCGCGATGCTCAGCTATTCAGCAGAATCCAGACCCCAAACCAGACGATGTGTACTTAATCGAGAAGTGTTAAGTTCGTGGCATTCTTCGCTATCAGTCGTCAATCATGAACGTAACCTTCAACTGTACCCGATATTCAGTTATTTTTCCCTCATCGTCCAATTTGATCTGCTGACTCTCGATCCAAGCGGACTTGAGGTTCCTTAGCGTTTTTTGGGCACGCTCGACACCAATCTTTATGGCATCATCAAAACTTACTGGGGAAGACACGATAAGCTCACTTACTTTTGCAACGGTCATGACACGACTCCTTTTTTTGATTTTCAAGATATTCGGGATGCTTTACGACCCGAGAAATAAGTTTGTTCCAATTTACTTCTTGCCGATGATATTGAGGGTAAAGCTACCTTCTTGGGCGTTATCCATCTGGATTACTACAAAGTAACTGGTGGCTTCGCCAGTGGTTATAGTCCACACAGCATAGGATCCGCCGGGGATCTCATTGGTCTGCGTGTGAGTGGCACCCCAACCGGAAAGAGCAGCCTGGGCATCATAATAGACGAGCGTGTCTTTCCAGGCAGTTTGCGCCGGGAGTTTATATGCGTCATAGGTGAAGTTTGTGAAGCCGATCGTTCCTGCCACCAGACTGATCGTGTTGTCCCATTGAGATTGATGCTCAATCTCAGTTCCCATAGGGATGGGAGCTGTCAAACCAACCAGCGTGGAAGAGGCGGTGGACTGGGGAGTGATCGCAGCGACTATCGTAGGAAGACTTGACTCCATCTCTGCGATGACCTCTTGTACTCCTGCAATCAGCGCACTGGCTGCAGCAGCACTGACCTTCTTTCCCTGTTGAGCTTGCACCTCATTGATAAATGCATTCAATTGATTGACGGCCGCATCGAATTGACCGGCTGTGATTTTTGGCTGGATAGTTTTAAGTTTTGCCAGCAACCCATTCTCGGCATTGCCAGTGATATCGCCGCTGGCAACATATTGGTTGACCAGGGCGATGAGAGCGTCGACGCTGGCATTGGAAATTGGCGCAGTTACGACAGCCGGATTAATATCAACAACACGTGTGGCAGTGAATTGTGTTGGACCGCAGGCTGCTAAGAAACTGATTAGCGCCAGCATGGCCAGGGTCGTGAAAAGTTTTTTGATCAATGGCTATCTCCTCATTATGAAATGCGGCGCCCAGACCTTCAAGCCCGGGCACCGCAGTTTGTTACGTTATGCAGTTGGCTGAGAAATTTCTTTGACCATCTTGGCAGTTTCATCCGGTCGGTCGACGCGGGTCGCCACATCAGCCTGGGAGATGATTCCAACGATCTTGTGATCGTTGTCGACCACAAGTATTCGCCGCAACTGGTGCTCCGCCATCGCGTCTACAGCCTTCTGGATATCGTCATCGGCGCGGCAAGTGATGATCTTGTGGGTCATCACATCCGCAACTTTGGTTAATTTGGCGTCGAGCGCCTTGCCCACAACTTGTAAAGCCAGGTCACGGTCGGTTACGATGCCGAGCAGTTTTTTTGTTTGTTCGCTTTCGATTACAGGGATGGAACCGACATTCTCTTTTTTCATCAGCTGTGCCACACTTGAAACTGAATCGGTGGACAAACAACAAGCAGGCGTTTTTGTCATAACTTCGTTACATTTTTTCATATCATCTCCTATTAAACTATCAAATTGGCTTTTCCATCTGCTAAAGGTGGTGCACCGGGAAGCGTGGCGCGCCAGCCATTTCATCTGTTTCCCAGAATCGGGCAAACCTCATAGTTAAATTCGACAATCTGAATTTTTCTATGGCAGATGGCTTTTTTCTAGTTTCATCTTATTCGATAGGAGCTATCTATGTCCCTGATACAACCTATAAAATACCTAATAATATTTATATTTTTGGTTCACCAATTTAGAGGTCAATAAGTTTTCAACGAAGCGTACATGATCCCAGTTGAAGAGCTACAGATTGGATCCAACGAATAAAGGAGTATATTTTTCTAAGTAAGACAAAAATCCACATAATTAACAGTTTGAACCTAAGACAACAAAGCTTATCCAATCAATAGACTGTATAGGGAATAATCGGCTTTTTTTGCTGTTCCAAGAACCAGATATGCAGAATTATTGATATTGGTGAAATCCAGTTTTTAGTAATGCTTTCCCAATTTAATTACTTCAATTGAATTTTTTTGTTTTAGAGCGTTGCCAATCAATATGATTCTGTTTGATATATGATGAAATAAAGTAAAAGAGCGCGGGTTTTATTGCGACCACACTTACTCCCTTTGTAAAGCGTTGAATTAGATATCGCAGAACCATTAATCCAAGATTATTTCCACTATATTCTGGGTGAAACCCTATTCCCCACTGCCGTTCAATACGGCGTGGCTGGCAGCAGGTTGAAATCGGTCATAAACCTGTTATGGCCGGACTGGCGCTTGAAGATCTCCGGCGCCGGTGAGGGGCTGTTACGCCTTTAGGGGTTGATACAGTTTCGCGTACACTGCAATCCCGACCGCAAACGCGACCGTGACGAGTGAATAAATCACAAAGTAATGCTGGTTGATTTCCGGGAAAGCATTGACACTGCTGAAGGTGACATCCGACTGAAAGAGTACCGCCATCATATTCATAGTTAGATGGAAAAAGATGCCGGCAACAAACAGGTTGCGCCGGCTTTTCAGGTACATCCAGGTCATCATAATGGACTGGGCAATCTCAGAAACAATGAACAGCGGGTAAAACCGCAGCCCAATCGCATATTGGCTTGAACCCGGCCGGAAGAATTCAATCAAGTGCCAAGCCCCAAAGAAAAACCCAACGATTATCGAGCTGACGAGTGGGTTGTAACGGTTGAGTAGTCTGGGCAAGGCAAAACCTCGCAGACCAAACAGCTCCTCCGCGATCGGGCCGCCTGTCAATACGAAGAGAGCCAGTATGGGAATCAACTGGGTTTCTGTTCGAATCATTGCCAAAGATGGCCGGTCTCCATAAAGAATATAAGCCAGGGTGAGTGTAAAACCATTGGTGGCCAGGAGCAGCAGCAAGACGGATAGATAATTGGTCAGGCTGCTTTTGAAGCGGGTAGCGCTTTGTAACTGATCCAAGATGCCCTGTTTGCCGTCTAAGACTGCGGTGAGGAAAAGTCCTGAGAGCAGCATGCCATAAATAAACCAGTTCGGTTTTCCGGTAAAAATCCATTGTGAATACCCCAATAATGTAGAAAGCAGAAAGAAAATTTTTACGGGATGGTTTTTGACTGCCGCAAACAGTTTTTGCATTGGCATTCCTCGGTGTAAAGATGTGTTCGAGCCCGGCCCGACGAAATCCAAGGTACGCCGAATCCGGTCCAACAGAGCTGTTTTTCTCGCATCAAGTTCACGGCTGCCACGCTGCAATCAGGCGTTGGAACCGCCATAAGGATGAATAGTGTTTAATTATAATACTGGAGACCCAAAAAATCTGGATTTGACCAGAATTTGTTGAAAAGTTGGCAGACCTTTTTTATAATACCGAAACGGGAGCTTGGTGCTGACATAAGAAGCTGCTATGTGTGATGACTTGAAATATTTTTCCGGATTTGTTTTTGAAAGAATCAAAAAAGTGAATGTTTACTGTGCCGAGTGCTGGCTGGTTCGGGAGCTGCAGGCGGCTCTGGATTTTTCCGTCTGGGAGAAGTTTGTGCCGGTCATCCTTGTCTCCCTATTTAGTTTATTTTGATCTTTCCTAACTTTCAAGTTGGATCAGATTTGGGGGAGCTGGTCACATAGGGTGCGGGTTCATTTTGAACCGTCTCATGAGTAAATTGACCGTCTCTCAGGTACTTTTTTTAAGATCCGAATGATTTTTGCGCGCAGTTTGGAGGTGTTTATAAAACAATTAAAAATTTCCACTGTACTGTTTTCAAAATTCATTATAAGCAGGCGTTATTAATAGGAAGAAAAAAACCATACAGTATGTGATTTCTTATGATTTGGGAACAGGAGGCTTGAAGGCAAGACATCACGGAATAGACGGCGTATCCGTAGGATTTGAATTTTTTCTATTACACTAAGACACCCCTAAAAATTGTGAGTTTTCCAGGCAACAGTTTTATCCTTTTCAATGCGATATCGTAAAAATATTCTAACAAACTGATAAATTCGTAGTTTGTCAGACCAAACAGTTTTTTTTAGGCTAACCGTTTAATGGGATAATTACTTTAAAATTCCCGTGAAACCCATAGGTTAACGATGTCAATTTAACTGGATAATCTGCCGCCAGGGCTGAAATGGGTATCCATATTGATATCTCAAATAATCTTGTTACGCCGCCTGGACGCCACGGATGTTGTGGGACATGCGCTCGAACATGACTTTACTGCGTTGGAAGCTGGGGCTGATCTGTGCTTCAAAATCACGTTTGAGCTGGATGGCACTTTCGATATTGCTGTTATCCAATGCAGCCCAGATTTCTTCGACAGCGATGTTCATGATACTGATGTATTCATTGAAGTACCGCAGCAGATCCGTATCGGCATTGCTTAGCATGTTGAGTTCTTCTTCCAATAGTGCAAAGTTAGCTGGGCTGAGCAGTGGCGAAAGTTTCGGTAAAATCTCAGCTCTCAGTGCGTCAATCCGTGTGCAGGAGGTATTCTCACTTACCCAGGTCTGGTTATCGTAGTAGTCCTTGAAGTCGTAATAGAAATCTTCAAATTTTTGGGCAAAATTCTGCGGGTCGCGCCCGGTTCGGCGAAATTTGGAAGCCACTTCCACCTGAACGCCATGACTTTTACTGAGTTCATTGACCAGTTCCTTTAAATCATTCACCAATCGTCCACCGTGATCTTCCAGCCTGGCGTTCGATAGAACCTCATCCACTGCCATAAAGGCTGTATCCGTATGGCTGAGGTATCCTTCGTACATTTTTCCGATCGGAAAATCGATCAACTGGTTATCTTGCAGGCGAGTGAATAATACCGGCACGCCCCAATCCCAATCATCCTGAACCAGGGCGCGCGCTTCGTTCATCGCCAGATCTACTACACCGTGTTTAAGCAAGCGTACATAAAATTGCCCGGCGAACTGCTGGGCGAGCGTGAGCCCGACTTTACCGGTCATGGCGACCACGGCTTGCAAGCCGCCTTCCCCAACCAACGTAGGACCAAGTGGCAAGAAGGCATCGTGGCGCTCCTGTTTGGCGCTTTCGCAGGCGGCCAGGAAGCAAAAGACTGGCGGTGTTTTGAGCACTTTGAAAGCCTGGACCAGTCGGTTTTGTTCGACCGGGTCGACCTGCCTATCGGAATCTTCCAGAAACAGCCCGATACCAGCCGGGGTGTGTGCTCCATGGCACAGGAAATGCACCAGATGGTAGCCATTGGACAGGTGTTGCCGGATAGCATTGAGTGTTGGCGGGTTGTCCGTACCGCTTTCCAGGTAGGTGGCTGCCAGGTCAGGAATTTGGTCGAATAGCGTATGCAATTTCTGGCGTTCTTCTGCGGCGATGGTATGGAGCTGAAAATCGCTTTCAAGGTTGGCCGGTGAGGCAATCACCACCAGGATACGCAGCGGACGGGTGGTGATCGCAGTGGGACGATCCCACTGCTGCGGGCGGATGAAGCGAGAGAATGGTGTTACCGCCGTGCTGCCCAACGGCTGCCATGCACCTGCAATGGGGTGAAAGATGCGCTCCCAATGGAGTTCCTGTAACTCGGGCGAATCGAGGATGAGTTGCACACGCAGACCGTCGCCGCGCGCCTGAATGGCAGCCAGTGCCTCGCGGTAGGGATCACCAATGCATTGTTCGCTAAGAAATGCCTTGCCCAGCGCTTGACCGTACGCGCTGGGGTCAGCGGACAGTGCCAGCAGTTCAGCGGACTTATAGCGAAATTCAGCCGGATCAAAGTAACGCCACCCCGGGATATGCATTTGAACAGTAAAGCGTTTAGCTGTTTTGCTGGGTTTGCTGAGATTGATTTGCAGGTTATTGTAGTCTTCACGCGGGCCGATCTGCTGGTTGATCATTTGACACCTCCAAAAAAATAAAAACACGTGTAATCACCATAGGCTGCAATGGAAGAAGATGTGGTTTAAATAATATCCGAGTTTTGAGCCAGATTCTTGTGAAAAGAAAACATACTCTTATGACCCGCTTGTTTGACACGCCGGGTTCCGGCTCAGATCTCAGAGAATGTGACGTATTGGTCATGAGAGTTTAGCATGGTCTCACAGCCTTTTCAATAGACGAACCCCTATAATCCTATTAGAGAAACGCCAGCGTGTACGGCAGTGAAAAACTGACCGAAATCTTTCCGCCGCAAGCTTCCGGCTTTAGCTGTGGGGATAAGGTGGTTTTTTGCGTTGTAATTTATTGTAAATTCGTTCTTTAATTCATCTAATCAAATCCTCAAGACATTCTGTTATCGCGTTTACCCGAATCAAAGGCAAGAAAAGACTCTGCTGGCAACTCTAGAAACATACCGGCGGTTCTACAACGATTGTCTTGTGGAGCAAAAACAGGCATATGAGGATCGAAAGGAAATGAGCTTTGCAAAACCGGGGCGGACAGTCCCGTTGGGTCGAAACGTGGGCTTTTACGCAGAGTGTCACGATATTTGGTACAATAGAATAAAGGAAGAATGAAATGAAACACTCAATAAAAAGGACACTGTACTTTACTACTGCCTGGTTTTTGTTGGCAATCGGGAGCGTTTTCGTTCTTGCGGGCTGTGTTGCAAAAGCTGCGCCCTCTGACCCGAACAATGCGGTAAGCATACCATTGGAACTGTTCAAAGCTTCGTCGAATTGTGCCGCTTGTCATCAAGGAATGAAAGATAGTTTCGGAAACAATGTTTCCATTCATACTGAGTGGCAAAACAGCATTATGGCGAATGCTGCACGTGATCCATACTACTTTGCCAGCGTGCGCATGGAAACGCAGAACTCCCCGCAATATGCTGAAGCTATTGAGCAAAAATGCGCCACCTGCCATGCACCCATGGCGGTCTTTACCAACGCTGCCGCAGGGGAAAAGACTCTTTTATTGGGGAAGCAGGGGATACTTGCTGCGGAACATCCACTATATGAACTGGCGGTGGATGGGGTTTCTTGTGCAGTATGTCATCAGATTCCGGCAAACCCGGCGGATAATTTGCGTCATAGCGGCGATCTCGCTATAGCGCTTGACCTTTCTGCAGGCGAACGTCCGATTTACGGCGCCTTTCCCATCAGTGAGCAGAACGTTAATGTTATGAAAGCAGCATCCGGATATACGGCTGTGCAGAGTGAGCACGTGCGCGAATCAACCGTATGTGCTTCCTGTCATGAACTGTATCTCAACTACATCCAGACTGATGGAACGTTGAGCACAGGGGAAGATCTATTTTACGAGCAAACCCCTTACAGTGAATGGCTGGCTTCCGACATGACCGAGAAATTTACCTGCCAGAACTGCCACATGCCCCCAGCCGATGGCGCTGCACCTATCTCTAATATATCACCGGATAATCTGGTTGATCCTTTTGCCCGGCACACGTTTACCGGGGGTAATGTCTTTATGCTCAACGTATTCAAGCAATTTGGTGAGGAACTGGGAATCCCGGGGAGTGCTACCGGGCTTGATGAACCCATCCAGCGTACCGAAGAACTTCTGCAGACTAAGACGGCCACTGTTTTTGTTTCTTTGGTTGAACAACAAGCTGATACTCTCACGTTTAACGTGGATGTTGATGTGCTGACCGGACATAAATTTCCCACTTCTTTTCCTTCACGACGGGCATGGCTGCATGTCACTGTAAGCGATGCAAAGGGATTGGTGATTTTCGAATCCGGCGCTTATGATGAGACAGGTAAAATCTTCGGTAATGAAAATGACGACAACCCACGCGCCTATGAACCCCATTATGAGATTATCTCGGCATCCGATCAGGTACAGATTTATGAACCTATCATGAAAGATGTAATGGGCGAGGTGACCACCGTTCAGATGCAAGCTGCCGGTTACCTTAAAGATAACCGCCTCCTGCCAAGCGGCTTTGACAAGCAAAATCCACCACTTGTATCGGCTGTTATTGGGAATGCTTTGCAAGATTCAACCTTCACCGGTGGGAGCGATTCACTGATGTATCAGGTGCAGACCAGTGGTGCACAGGGACCTTTTACCGTGCAGGTGGATCTGCTTTATCAATCAGTGAGTTACCGTTGGTCACAGAACGTGCTGGATAGCCAGACTGAAGAAGCGCTAACTTTTGGACGCATGCTCGAGCAAACCGGCAATATCCCGGTGATGATTGCCTCTCAGACAGTAGAAATCGAATAAATGTCTATTGTTGGTTGTGATTCTCGCCAAAAAAACAGTGGTTGAAAACCTCTGCTACGGACGTCATCCGTTCCTTACATGCAGCCTGTCTACGTGTAGATAATGAGATCATTCGAGCAGCGCTGAAATAAACAGTAGAGGTAGACTGGTAGGATCCAAGGTTTCAGGTGATTAATTGGTTATCCAAACAGATTTTTCACCCAGCTCCAAAAGCGGGTGAAGAAATTCTTTTGCGGCTTTTCCACCGGTGTAGAAGCAGTGGCCAAGGCGGTATGGGCAGCGCTACCGTATTGTTGCATGTAGGCGTATGGCAGGCGCGCATAACCGCTGCCTAACGCACATTGGTTAGCCCAGCCGGTTCCCCAACTGTTACGGATCATGAAGTAACCACCGCCAGGAACTTGCGGGTCATCCTCGTAACCGACCATCGCCATGGCATGCCCGCCAGCCAACTGGTCTGAGGTTAACGGCAGCCGGATATCGCCGGTTGAGTAGAGCGGTTCGGCAAACCAATAGTTATAGACCGGAATGGCAAAGGCAATTGGGGAACCTTTGGCCAGTGCTTGGCGCAGGTCATCTACTGAGCGTGCCGGCAATTTCTGGGTGGAACTGATGCGATAAGGCAGGGCTTTGGCAGCGGCATCCTCAGGAGGAGGGTCTTGCCCTTCGTTGCCGGCGACTGGCATACTATTGTATCGCCAATCCGTTTCGGTACATTGTCCATCCTTTAATAAACGATCCATGCTAATATGGATATAGGTGCCGGCTCCGCTGACCATATCGTGCTTTTTACAGTTCCAATACAGATGTTGTTCGGAGAGGTCCTTATGCATGGACGTGGCTGGTAATAAATATTCCCGGATAGATGAACAGGCGAAAGAAACACAGGTGCCCCGCTGTCCCTGATTACGAATAGGGGACATGCGGTCGATATAATCCACTTTTGAAGGCAGCGGGGCAAAAGACAGGATGTGGCCGGATGGTGGTTCCTCTGTGCTGGGTTCGTCCAGAGCACCCAATCCAAATGATTGCACTTCCCCGGCGGCAAAAGAAACTCCGGGAGGTAAACTGCTCTGGGCCAGATCAACCAGTTGAATTACCTGTTCGACCGGTATTTCCAGTATTTCGACTAATCCGGTTGGTCCGTTTTCGCGGACAGCCGCACTGACCAGCTCTTCGGCAGTTGTTATCCAAACAGCGGCAAGTTTGTCTATAGATGTCTGTGGAAAGCCGGTGATATTACTGAGAGGGATGCCTTTTTTATCAATCATGGAAACACAATCCTTTCTAAATTTCTAAATTAATTAACCAGATCATTGACACGCAGTTTCACAGCCGGGTCACCGATCAAGATGTAACCTTCAGCATCGTTGCGTTCGATCCATTGATAAGCCAGTGACTCAGGATCCGTGGCAGCACCCCAACCGGCCTGCTGCAGAGTAGCAGCCATGCTGGTGGAGAGAGCTGCGTAACGCTCATTGAAATCTTTAAGTGCATAGCCGAGTGGTTGGCCGATGAGAATGCGTCCGATGGCGTTTTGAAAGGTCTGAATTTGCGGACCGGCGTGTGAGGCAATGATCGATGTTCCCCAGGCACGTTCCACATGTCCGATACAGGCTAATGCACTGCCGTTTGGATGGGTGAGCCAGATTTTGGGCAGAGCAGAGAGAAAAGATGCATCGGCGATGGTTGGAGGAGGCTGACCGGGTTGGTGAATGTACTGGTCTACCTGCGGGGTTCCGGCGCCGTAACAGGCAAAATGGAAAAGCACCATGCCATGCATGCGGCTATTCGCTGGCACATCAGCTGCGGCAAGATAGTGATTGGGATCGATGCTGCCAAACCCGGGCCAATCCTGGCAAAGTAAAGCACCCTGGGCGTTTTTCTGGTTGTGGTTGCCACGCGGGAAGCCCATACCATGACTGGCGGAGAAGAGGAAAGCAGGAGGTATGGCGTTGCCTACAGGTTGAATTACATCCAATATTGCAGCCTTGGTAGCCGCGTCTCCCCAAATTTTGCGCGACTTGTAGCCCCAGCGCTGTGCTGTCCCTGGTTCGGTAGGATTGCCGTTTTGGGCGGGGTAACCATCTGCCAGCGGGTTGATCAGGTAATCCGCACTCATTTTGGTGGCGTGGTCGAAATTGTGGCGCGGCCCGAAAAAAACAGCCTCTTTGGCATTCGGTACCAGTGTGTCGGTTTCGTAGGCGATAACGCTGGCAGCATAGGCGGCATATTCGGCAGGTGTATCAAAATGGAGTCTGCCAATGCCGTATTCCACATCCAGCAAATGGCCAAGTGAAAAGGAGAGTCGCTGCGGATCGCCAATCAGTAACAGGTAATAGGGAATTTTGGTGGGCTCCACGCTGCCAGGAGCGACATTATAACGTCCCAGCCACTGTTCCCAGGTTTCGCCCGGCTGGTATTCGAGCACGCGGATCAGTTTTGGATTGGCAATCTGGTTGCTGCGGTGTTCAACCAGTGGCTGCATTGCAGCTTTTACGACCGGGTCTTCATCTTTCAGGAAAACGATGCCCCAACCTGCCTGTGTGATGTCAGTGGGATCTACTCCCAATGGCAGTCCCATGAAAGGGGTACTGATTTTGTGCCACATCGAGGTGAGCCACGTGATAATTTTTTTTTCTTTTACTTCACCGCTGGCCATAGCGGCTGCAACGCTGATTTGCATGGGCGGTATCAGATATTCTCCGGTTACACCATCGATTCCATTAAAAAAAATTTGTTTTTCGTCTGGCATGGATATGCTCCTTTAATCAAAAATTGCTAACCGTTTAAAAACCATCGTAATTTGACGGGATGACATCAATAAAAATGACCGGAATCTCATTTTGTGCAGCGGCTTCTTTCAGATAGCCATCAAGAGCCTCCGGAGGTAGGTATTGTATTTCTGCTTGCAAGTCCAGGTTGGACAGGGATCCTTGCAATTCATAAGCGAACTCTTCGGCAAAGGTATTGCCTTCCACAATAGCAATGCGGATGAAGTTGTAATTATTTCGAAAGGTGGTTGTGGAGAGCAGCGTGTTAGCTCTTTGGATATCGGTAGGCACGTCTCTGGCATCCGGGGTAATTTCATTTTCAAAGCGAATTCGCGGGGTCATGTTCAAGTCAAACCACAGGTATCTCACCATACTTTGCCAGTCGACGCCGCTTAAAATGGCCTGGTATACTCTCTCATTTTGCCAGCCTGGCCCGAGGAGTTGGATATTCACTTCTCCGCTGGGGACGGCTAAAAAGTTCGGGAAGGCCAAATTTTCTTGGGAAGCTTTCTGACTGGCGGATTCCATCCAGACATCCAGATTGGGATATTTCTCGATCAATGCGGGGCGTAAAGCACCCCATACTTCCATTGGCTGTGGTTCCCGCCCGCTGATTCCGTCAATGACGGGTGTTTCTGTACCGGGAGCAGTGAACCATAAATTGCCGGCTTCTAATGTTTGCGTGCGGGTGGATTGTTCAGAGGTAGTGTTGACTATAGCGCGCACTTCTACACTGCCTTCGTAAACCTGGATGATGCTGAGGCGGTCTTCGGGAAGATAGATAACGGCAAACCATGTACCGGTGGTGTTGGTATTGGATCCAGGGGTCTGGATATCAATTTTGCTCAAACACTGATTGAGAACACCGGTCATTCCGCCGGTAGCGCAAACACCTAACCCGCTGGCGGCATCCGATTCGCGGCAGGTGGAACGCTCAAGTGTGGCGTCCTGGAAAATAAAAAGCTTTAAGCAACCTTGAATAAAGATCTCCGCTTCACCCTGGGCATCGGTGGTCACCAGACCACCTGGGTCCAATGCCAGCGCCGTGTTGTTGGTTAGCTCCGACAAAGGTTGGCTGTTTCCCGCAAATACACTTGGGATCAAACGGCGTACCTGTGAATCAGGGGTAATCTCGGCTATCGGGGTTTCAACGGTGGGTGGGATTTGAAATGTGGTAGTGGTAGTTGACGTTAGCACAGGTGTGATTGTCGACTCTGGGCGGTTTCCCAGATTGCAGGCCAATACGATAAATACCAGGCAACCAGACAGTAACCCGTTGCGCGCTTTCCTGGAAATATTTTGTTGGGTAAACATTATTTATCCTCCGTTCTATCCATCGCTGCGTTCAACAAAATGTTGCCAGCGTTCGTACCAAATGCCCGCCAGGCGCAGACCTAACCGTCCGCCGAAGATCAATGCCAGTCCGGCTAACCCGGACTCTATCAGGGATAACACACTGGCCCAATCTGTAAAGGAGGTAATCCATTTTTTCCAGGCTGTAAATGCAAAATATTCGAACTCCACCTGGAAATAGGCACTCGATAGCGCAATCGCCAACCCGTTGCCAAGGTTCGGAAACATCAGAAAAACCAACTGAATCAGGATAAAAAGCAGGACAGCTAGTGCGGCCGGAATGAGCCATTTGAGTGGTTTTTGCCTGGCAGCCGCATACACTGCACTGATGCCTATGCCGGCAACAAACCCGAGCGGGATCACCAGCGGCGCGCGTGCAAGAGAAATACCATTCAGGAAGGCAACAAAAAGATTGGCTAGCCCAAAGCCGGTAGCGCCCAGGAGGATCTGCAGAATTGCACGGCGCGGATGCGGCTGATTTAGTTGATTATCTTCCAATAGCAGTACTCCAGATAATGCAGTTCCCAGGGCGGTCAGCCCACCCAGCAGAAAACCCCAATACGAAAACAGGGCAAAAAAGATCACCCCGGTATGTGATTGAGCCAAAATACCGATGAGCAGGCGTTCCAACCCCAATCCCAGCCCTGCGCCCAGAGCGCATCCCATCGAAGCCCAGAGGAGCATGTGACGATTGGTGAGCGCGCGCTTCCAGGTACGCCAGAAATAAATGCCCAGGCGCTGCAAAGTATCTGGTGATTGAGGGTTGCTCTGGCCGGCATCTTCAAGTATGCCGAACAACTCGGCCCTTCGAAAGAACCGCTGCAGACGGTATTCCATATCTTTCAGGGCGTCTTCCAGACGGTGGTAGGCGTTGCCTGTTTCAGCCTGGGAGTCCAGGACAGTTAATGCAAGTGCCGCGCTTTGCCTGTCGAGGGCATCGGCATTTCGCACGGCAGACCAGGTCACATCGCCATATTTCTGGTTTGGGATTGACCTGGGTGGCAATGCGGTAGAACGTAGCCCGAGTATTCGCCCTGCCAGCTCCTCTGAGGAACCGCCGCTTGAAGATTTCTTGATTTCCAACGGTAAACCTTCCAGGGCGTGGATTAAACCGGATTCTTTTTCTTTTTTACGCAGGCGTTCCAGCCAGGGCAGGGGGGATGTGTTACGTACGACGGCCGAACGCAAAAGCAGCAGCAGCTTAACGGCTTTGGGGTCCAAATGGCGGCCGTGTTCTTTCAGGAGGTGCAGCTGCTCATGGGTAGCCAGCACCTGGTCTGTGGGGGTGCCGGGCGGTACTTTGGCCTGAGCGGCCAACCATAACCTCCAAATACGTTCCACTTCATCATTTGCGTTATATACCTTTTCGATCTGCTCGCCGCCGAGGCGAACTGCTTCTGCGGCGATCATTTGATTGGCAAAGGCATACACATATTGGCCATTTTTTAGGCGGCGTATCAACAGCTCGGCCTTTACCAGACGGTCTAATAAAGCCGGAATGACGTCGGCCGTTTCTGCCCCGGAAAATTCTTGCGGGAGGGTGAGCTGCTCGGGCAGCACCCAATGCTCTAACTCCGGGGCTGCCAGAGCTACCAGCAAGTGACGGGCTAGATCTGATTGCCCAGCGAAACGAGTCTTTAGTTCTTCTTCCATATATCGCACCAGGATGCCATTGGCCCCACCGGCTTCTTTCAGGTACAGGACTTCATCAATGAGCGGTGGGCGCCTATCTCGGGCTTTTTGGTACAACCAGGTACAGGTGATTTGCAATTGGCCGGGGTCGATGCAAATATTTTCGGGTAAGTCTTCCGTATACGGGTACAATTCTCCCAGGTCTGGGACGATCTGATCGCGTACCATAATTGGGTTCAGCGTGACCGGCCAACCCAGAAAGTCCAGCGGATCCACAATTGCAGCCACCGCTTCTTCAATTTTCAAGGGCAAAACTTCGATCCAGGGGTGTGCGCGATTAGCAAAAAGCGGTTGGAAGCGGGCCAGCCCGCCAAGCGCATCCTTGTGGAGTAACAGGACCAGTTTGAGCCGGGAGTCATTGCCATGCAGGCTGGCTACCAGGGTATCCAGGATTTTAAGTTGTTCCGCTTCCGGCAGAGAAAAGACCTGTTCAAATTGATCCAATGCCAGCACCAGGTTTTCGAAGCGGGAGCTGCTGATCGCGCGTAGCACATCCGCCAGGGGTGCATCGCCGCGGATTCGCAGCACGAGCGGGTGTCCATCCACATTGAGTTCTTTGCGGACTTCTCCTGCCAGGTCGGAATAGTCTGCGATGCGCAGCACCAGGCTGCCAGTAGATTCCAGGAACGGTCGCACGCCGGCTTGTAAAAGTGAGGTGACCCCGATACCGGCTTCGCCATAGACAACAGTCACGGTAGATTCCTGGATACTTTGAACAACTTCGTTGATTTTTTCTTTACGGCCTTTGAAAAGATCGTAATCTTCCTTTTGGTATGGTGCAAGGAATTTATAGGGCTGACGAAAGGCAGGTTTAAAGCGCGCTTTCGGATTGAAGATGATTCCATCTGCCAGATGCATATACAGAACCGGTGTTGCCCATTGCAAATAGTTATGCTGTAACAAACCAGTCCGGGCACGGTTTACGGACTGATCCACACAGCCGGATTCGAGCAGGTGGGCGTAGAAAGACTTGGAGAATTGCCTGGCAACGGCATTTTCGACCTTTTCCTGCATGCAGATTACCGACGGGCAGCCGGCCTGAACCAATTGTGGCCCGACTCCTGTAAAGGCATCCAGGGAAGATTGTTGGCCGCTTTCACAGGCTCCCAGGAAGATTAACTGCGGGAGGCGTGCTCCAGCACCTAATAATTGGGTGAATTGTGCCGCTGGTACGCCATCCGGCCCAATGCTGCCGTCTGCATATTGTTTGGAAAGGATTAAAAATCCGGTTTGCTCAGCCTCGCGCCATTCGCCATGCCCGATATAATGTAAGATATCAAATCCGGATCCCTGTATCAGCCGGTCAGCAATCTGCTGCGCACTTACCACGCCGGTGAGAATCTCCACTTCAGTTTCCCCAGGAAATTGGCTGAAAATATCCACCATACCTTGTTGTTCAGCGGCTACATCTACATACAAGTTTGTACCCGCTTCGAATGGACTGGAAATGACGACCAAAATTTTCAAACGCCCAGTTGTGAGAGGTAACCCCCAGGGTTGTCCACTTTGTAGGTGACGTGAAAAAACCACGTAAGGTGACGTTGCCATTGGCAGCCATTGCGAGCCTTGCGGATAAAACATACGCTCCCAGTTAACCCGATGCAGTGCAGGCATGACCGGGTCTATTTGCAGGGTTAGGCGTATGCCGCGTTCATTTGATGCTTTCAGCGCAGCACTGAATTGATTGGAGAGGTTGCCGGGGAATAGCGCTTGATAGAGTATCTGGCCGTAAGCGATGGGCGGGCTGGTATCACCGGGGTTTTGTTCCGAGGATAACATATGGAAGAAGGCATCGGAATTGAGTGCTCCGCTGTCACCGCTGCCGTCCGGCATCAAAAGGCGGATACGACAGGGCTGGTTCGGGCCTTGTGAAATCACCTCCATCGTTAGCGGATCTGGTGAAAATCCGGGCATGACCGTTAACTAATCATCCTGTGCTTAGCGTCCAGCAATGAAATTGAATAGAGTTGGTTTTGGTTTTGAATCGGGTGCGAATGAGGTGGGTCCAGAGGCCGGTTTTATCGGGATGACTGAGGCGAAACCTTTCAGGATCAGCGGGGCGGTAATGCCCACGTTGATCGCCAGCCAGGGATTATCTGGTTGAACGCCTTGGATGAGCACCAACCCACCTCCGGCCAGAATCATCAAGACGGTCACTACCCAATAAAACACACTGCGCAGATATTGCGGCAGGTTGGGAGATTCGCGCAGCGCATACCATTTTAACAATTCCCCTAAAGCACCACCAATCACACCGTACAAAAAACTTATTCCCATTGGTTTTCTCCTTTCAATATCCTGGTCTGGTTTATCGATAAAACAAAGCAGTTGGTGGGGTTGGGAGGCGCTGGTGTGATCCAACCGCACTTGAATGTGAATGGTTAAAAAGCGAAATACAGACTCTTTAAATCGGTTTCGCTGGCAGTGCCAGTTTCGATTTTGTGCTGTAAGACCTCTGCCTGAATAGTTGGTGGCAGTGGTGCTTCTGCTTCCGCGTCAAAAGAAATCAATTTAGGTGGTGGCAGCGTTTCCGGCAGGCTGCAGGTTCCGCTGTAAATCAGATCCAGCGAGGCACGAATGACCCTGTTATTGCCGGAAAGAGCGCGGTGTACTTCCTGAATGTAATGCACCTTTGCGCCAGGTAGTTCGGCCGACCAAAGTGGTACTGTACCATCACCGGAGTTGGTGCCTTTGTCTATAGTTGTCATTTGCAACTCCGGTACGTCCTGGCGGAAGGCCAGCCGGGCAGCGATCATGGTGGCAATATTACCACCAGCAATCACATGCATGGGAATCTGCGGGTTGGATTGAGCGAGCGTCTGGTGCAGGCTGCGCGCACCGTCCAGGTATTTTTGTTTGATATCCTGCATGCGCCAGCTTCGGGCATCATACAGGTCGAAATCGACCGGGTATTCTATTCCTGGAGGGAAATATTCGGGTGGTGTAGGCAAGAGCTGGTAGACACTCGGCAGACAATAAACCAGTTTGCGCATTTCATTGTTCGAGTTCAATTTATCTACGGTTGCCATCATTGAATTGCCGTTTACCAGGTTTTCGATTGCGCTGGTTGCGCCGAAATTGGGTGTTCCGTGCATGATCAGGCGTTTGACATGCCGGGCAGCATGCTGTGGGTGGCGAGCCATATAAGTGCGCGAAACCAGACCGCCCATGCTGTGGGCAACCAGAGTAAACTGGCGTTCGGGATGACCATTACTCCAGCGTTCGATACTGGTTTTCAGGATATCGGCGTTGTATTCGATTGGGCGGCGCCAATCGTAGGGAAATTCGTGCAGACGGGTCTGTCGATTGAATTGCAGGCTGATCTTTAAGTATGTCATTTTCTCCAGACCAATTGGCACACAATCCACCTCGGGAGTTTCATTGTCATCGCCATCCGCGTTTAAACGCAGGTAACGCCCATTGCCTTGTAAAAAAAGCAGCGGGTTGATCCATAACAGGCTGGTGACACCGCGGATACTGGAAAGCAGCGAACCCATAATACCGGGAAGGAGAACTACATTTTCGCGTTCTGCACGGGGCGGAGCAGCGAAGGATATTCCCCGAATTTCTGCGATAGTATCCGCACCGATCAACTGCGTTACGGT
Organism: Anaerolineales bacterium; assembly: GCA_038329785.1. Lineage (GTDB taxonomy): Bacteria > Chloroflexota > Anaerolineae > Anaerolineales > Anaerolineaceae > UBA6170. The sequence continues at coordinate 19,260 of JBBQNI010000025.1, forward strand.
TTCCTGATCTTCTCCACTAATAATTTGGTCCTCGATATCGATTAATGACATGGTAGACCAGCGTTGTAACAGTTCATTAGTATTCAAAGTCCGGCTCCTTTCAAAACTACCCAATTATGGATTGTAAAATGGGTTGGGTTACTTGACTGCAATCGATGCGCCGTACGCATCCTGTGTGCTTCGAAGATTAAAAACGGAATTGTTGACTGATTTTATAAATATATCACTAACAAAAATGGTTTACAAATCTTTGCAATGGGAGGAAGCGAAAAGGGTGAGGCTGTTTAAGGATTAATGATGGTAATATCCAAAACAACCCCACCCTTGATTGCGGTTGAGCGGAGGTGTATTCCACGCGCTCCTCAAACTACGATGCTTTGCGCAGGAATTGTGCGGCTACCCAGCCGCGCTCGCCATTGGGATTCTCCCCATAAATCCACTGATCCGGCTTGCCAATTTTTGTGGAGGCCGCCTCCAGATCTGGCTCCAGCACGAGCAAGTTCTCATTATTGAACAGGCCACTAACGCGTGGTGAGTTGCTGCCAGGCTGTGCACGCATATTCACATCCTTAGTGGCGGTTATTTTTAATGGGCTGGGTTCGATAGGAATGGGAGATGGTGAGGGAGGCGCTGGCGCGGAGGTGCTTACCAACCAGGCGGCCACATACCCGGTAAAGTTATCCGGGGTGCGTACGTTCAGCCAGGCATCCATTTGCCCGATGCGCATTTCTGTCTGGCTTCTCTCGCCCAGAACCGTCAGGGCGTCGCCGCTGGTTGCCACCGTGAGGATATTGGCATCCACCACTGGCCGGGCGCGCACATTGACCATTTCAAACGGGTAGACAACTAATCCGTTGGTGGGGGCTCTCTGACCAGTTTTGTGCACCAGCCAAGCGGCTACAAAACCGCACAGTCCCTGCTGGGTTTGCACCTGGAGCCATTGATTCTGGCGTCCAAGTTTGGAAAGGGCCAGGCCTGCATCACCTAAGACGGTGAGTGGTTCGTCCATGGTAAGCTCAGCCAGCAGTTGGAAACCGGTACCCGCTCCGGTACGCAGGTTGACCAGATCGAATGGATAGAGGACCAAGTCACTAGGGGGAAAGGCCTGCTCGCTGTCCTGAACAAACCAGGCAGCCACATGCCCTATCTGATTTCCGGCCGTTTGCACATGCAGCCATTCGCCTTCAACCCCGATTTTTTTTCGGACATCCTCTGCTTCACCGAAGACATTCAAAGCCTCCCCGGCGGGTAATGCAGCCAGGATTGGAGAGTTGGTGGAAGGGGCGGAACGCAGGTTGAGGTCCTGGATGGTAAACACTTTTACCACGCTCAATGCAGGCAGCGGCCCAACCGGCTCGGGTTTTACCGGGGTCTCTTCCTTTAAATAAGGCCAGGGATCGACAATACCAGCTGGGTATCCATGGGTTTGTTCCCCTTCAATCTTCAGGGTGAGATGCAAATGTGATCCGAAAGAATTACCGGTGTTATCGGCATAGCCAATGAATGTTCCGGCGGTAACATGCTGACCCTGGCTAACCATGATTTTGGAGAGGTGTCCGTAAATACTATGCACCACCTTGCCGCCCAACGTATGCTTGATGCGAATCTGGCGTCCATAAGGGTGATTTTCGGGAAAGTTGGCTTGGTAGACGTCACCATCGGCAGCGGCGTAAATGTTGGCTCCGGAGATGGCGAACAGATCCAGCCCCTCATGCCCGGGAAGCCCAAAGGGTTTGTAAGTTTCTGGATTTTCTTTAAAGAACTGGTTCACCCGGCGGCTATCCACCGGCCAATGCAGTTTGAAGGATACAATCCCTTCCACTTCTGGTGCGAAGGGCAGCGGTGGAAAAGGTCTCAAAAAACGGGGGACAATTCTTTGGGTTCGATAGGGGATGGAAAATAAAGCCGCCAGGGCGCCGTCTATGGAATGGGTGAGACTGAAGCCGGACTCCGAGCGGTGCAGGGTACCCCGGATGGAGGTTTGAATGCCCGGATGATTGGGGTCGTAGATATGGATCAAACACTCTTTAGTATATTCGTCCCAATCATACCCGCTGGCGATCACACTATGATTGGGCGTGGTATTACCTGTACGCTTTTCGCGGACGAGAATCAACGCAACCGGCTGCCCCGTATCCAATGCGCGCCGAAGTTTAGGGATTTCATAGCGAGAGATGCGCGCTGCGACGGATGCTTTTTCCAGCAGCATCCAGTCCAGCATTTTCAGAATATTGTGGATGTTTATCGCATCCAGTTGACGCTCGCACAGGTAGACGCGCAGTTTGGCATCCACTTGGGCGGGGTCTGTCTGGCCCGGGCGGTTGATCACAGCGTGATAATAATCCAATGCGGTGAAACACATTCCACCGGAGAGACCGTCCAGCACTGCATCGGCATCAATCGACCCGCCAAGCGGCAGATCGAATTTGATGGGAAAGTCTATGGAAAATTGATTTTTGAACAAAAACCCGTGGGTGGTTGGGTTGAATTGAGTCCGAATTGAGGTCATTGGATAACTCCTCTGAGACCATACCGGGTGTATGGGTCAGTAACACCAGTATACGGATTTTTTGGAGATTGTTAAATGAGCAGTATGGACAAGAATAATCCGGGAGACTGCGGAGGAAACCATTAAAAGGCAATAGAGCTTTCCTTGCTAGAGGGTGTCGAAAAATAATAAAATTTACTGAAAAAGGCTAGACTCACTAAAGATTCAATTTGTATGAGTAGAAATTGATCATTAATTATTGAAAGTATGGTCTATATCCTAATTATTTGGTCTTCCTTTTATCATCTTTAACTGGTATTTATCATTTCAAACTTTGGCAATTTCTGTTTGCGAATGTCTCAATCTCAATAAGCATAGATCTGGAATCGTTGTTCTTGAGTGAGCTGTTTGTATTTTATGAGTTCTCCTTGATTTGGCGGTCATAGCGACTTATCCTTTATCAGCTCGCTTACTTTTTTATTCAAATGTTGCACTTGGTACTTGAATCTAAGAGGGAATGAAGAGCGGTGATTTGGAGATTAGCCAATTTATTGAAAACCAAGAACAGCGATATACAATTATCATTATATAATTTTTCAGAAATTCTCGGACAGAAATTTTTAGAAATTGATCAATGGGATTGGCAAAGACAGTTTTTCAAGACTTGGTAGATTATTCAATTATCTCATTCGTAATGCTAATCACCTTAATTAGGTTTTTTAAGAGGAAAAGTTAATGACATCCGCAGATTTTGTAAAATTCTCACTTCAAATTTCGGTAATGCTGGGCTTTGCCTTGATATTTGGGCAAATGATGCGACAGATCAACCAGCCAGTTGTGCTTGGAGAAATGATCGGGGGCATCATCTTGGGACCTACCATTTTTGGATTGCTGATGCCCGACCTCTTTTCCTGGTTATTTCAATCTTCAGCCAATGTGGCGGTCGTGCGAGATGCGTCCATCAAACTGGGTATGCTTTTTTTCCTGTTTATCGCCGGATTGGAAACAAATATTTCTGACCTGAAGAAATTGGGGCCAAAGGCAGCTGTGATTGGACTGCTTGGGACATTGGTGCCAATCGCAGCAGGTGTGGCGTTGGTATATGCGATCCCGCGAGATTTCTGGGGTCCCACCGTTCAGGCACATTATTTCTCCTTCGCCCTCTTCATAGGCATGAACCTGGCAAACTCAGCCAACCCTGTGCTGGCGCGGATTCTGATGGATCTGGGATTGCTGAAAGGCAGCATTGGAACCTTGTGTATGACAGCCACGATTGTGGATGACCTGGTCAACTGGACGCTCTTCGCCATCATTTTGAGCGATATCGCACCCTCCGGAACCGCCACCCCGAAGAGTCTGCAAGTGAGTATCACCCTGGTCGTGCTAGTTTTTGTCCTGATTCTAGGCGTTGGCCGCTGGTTGGGTCCTCGTACGCTGCAGTGGCTGAAAGGGATTGTGAGTTGGCCGAGCGGCTTTATCGCAGTCACAGCCATGGTGGTTTTATTATCGGCCAGTATCACCGAAGGCCTGGGCATACATGCCTTCCTCGGAGCATTCCTGGTGGGAGTTGCTTTGGGAGGTCAAGGTGATGAAAACCAGGAAGCCCATGACGTGATCACCCGTTTTGCACTCGGCTTTTTTGCGCCTATTTACTTCATCTCGATAGGCATGACCACAAATTACATCACCAATTTCGATTGGCTGCTCGTGCTTATCATTCTAGCGGCTGCACTGACAAGCAAACTCTTTGGTGTGCTGCTTGGAGCCAAAATCGCAGGTATGACGCTGGATCGGGAGACCTGGGCGATTGCCTTTGGACTGAATGCACGCGGGGCGACCGGGATCATCCTGGCGGGTGTTGGCAGGGCTGCTGGAGCAATCGATGACCGGATCTTTGTGGCGATTGTGGTGATGGCGCTGGTAACCTCGATCCTGGCTGGTCCAATGATGAACTGGTTGCTATCGGGACGGATAGAGAAGGCTAAAACGGAAAATCGGCAGGAGAAAGTGACTGTCCTGTAGCCTGCCCGGCACGCAGCGATCCCACAAGGGGGCGATGCAGTTGAATGACAAGTGTATAGTGGTCATTTTACGTGGGTTCGTCAAGTAACTTGCTCTTTGAAGAGGTCAAATTCTAAGCCTCGAACTGCATTGGGGGCATTTTGACCCTGAAGCCAACTCAAAACAATGGCAGGAAAGTCACCAAGTAAGTCGTAGGGTTGAACTATCCGTTAAGGTATGGTGGACACTAAAGCCAATAATGAACCGGTCTTCGGTTCCGATTTTAACGTTTTCGCCTGTTTAACTGACCATTTTCACCGACACCGCCATCCCAATTATTTACATAACTTTTATTACCAAAATGTTGTATTATGGATATTATCTAAATTGTACAAATATTACCCAGACTGCCCAATTACAGTGAAGCATCTGCCAAACAAGCTAGAGCCGATGGATATGGTACCAAGTCAGTTATGTTCACTGAATTAATGCCTGCAATATTCCGGTCAATAAAAAAATCCGAAATTAATGCGACCTGATGAATAAGGACAATCAAATGTCAAAAAATAAAATCATGCCAACTGTGATTAAGAGACCAAAAATCCTGATTTTATTCGTCATATTCGTCCTTTTCATCCTCCTGATTTCCTGTTCCCCTGATAAAGAACAATTGCCGCAACTTACAGCGGTCACTGTTCAGCTAAAGTATTTGCATCAGACGCAGTTTGCCGGTTTTTATGCTGCTGACCAGAACGGTTATTATGCTGAAGAAGGATTGGATGTCAGCTTTCTGGAAGGTGGCGCGACGGTCGATCTTCAAAGAGCGGTTCTCGATGGTACAGCACAATTCGGAGTTTTAGGGGCAGATAATCTGATAGCTGCCCGCGAACTAGGGCTGCCGCTGCGAGCTATTGCCGTCGACTATCGCATTAACCCCTTGGTTTTCATGTCACTACGTGAAACAGGCATCAAACAACCCCAGGATCTTATAGGAAAAACAATCCAGTATAACCCGACAACACGTTTGATACTTAATGCAATGCTGGCGAATGTAGGTATTTCTCCTGATGTTTACAAGGAAATCGATGTGGGATCCGATCTGAATGCACTTTTTGATGGGAAAGTTCAGGTTTGGAATGCTTTTTTGATCAATGAAGTTCTTTCAGCTCAATCAGCCGGATACCAAGTCAATCTTATTTATCCTGATGATTATGGCATTCACTTTTACTCCGATACCATTTATGCAACAGATAATACCATAGCCAATAACCCTGACCTTTGTTTAAAATTCCTGCGGGCTACCCTCAAAGGCTGGACCTTTGCGATCGAGAACCCGAATTTAGCTGCTCCAATGGTTTCAAAATATAACCCCCAGGCCGATCTGCAGCACGAGACCGATCAATTGACCGCCAGTATCCCGTTGATCAACACTGGTGAGGATTTTATCGGTTGGATGAACCCGGATATCTGGGCTGGAATGGAAAAAACGATGCGTGAACAGGGACTGTTAACGAAACCATTTGACCTCTCACAAGCCTATACCTTGCAATTTCTGGAGCAAATTTATCAGTGAAACCCTTGCGCATTATTCAACTATTTTCATTGTTCCTGATAGCGATCAGTTCTGCCTGTACGCCAAAGGCACTGCCCGAACCTGAGCTTACACCGCTGACGCTTCAATTAAAATGGGTCCATCAAGCCCAGTTTGCAGGGTTTTATGCAGCCACAGAAAAAGGTTTTTACCGGGATGAAAACATCGATATCACCCTCAACCCCGGCGGGGTTGGCATCGATATCATGGATGAAGTGACCAGCGGCCGTGCCAATTTCGGACTGATTGCCGCTGAAAAAATTATCGTTGCCCATTCTGAAGGCAAACCAGTCAAAGCTTTCGCAACCACCTATCGCCGCAATCCCTTTGCTCTGGTGTCATTGCCGGAATCCGGAATTATCCGACCGCAAGATCTGCTTGGAAGAAATGTGAATATCGGCGGTATAGATGGTCTCGTCCAGTTTACCGCTATGTTATCGCGATTAAACCTGGACATTAATCAGGTCAATATCACACCCTATTCATATGACCTGGAACCTTTTTTTAAAAGCCAGGTCGACGTTACCCCGGCCAGTGCGGCGGGATCTTTAATTGGTATTCTGAAAATTCGCCCGGATGTAAACCTGATCTGGGCTGAAGATTACGGCATCCATTTTTATTCAGATACCCTTTTTACCACCGATCAAATAATTGCAGATCAGCCCGACCTTGTGCTGCGATTTTTACGCGCAACCATCAAAGGACATCAGTACGCTATTAATCATCCGGATGAAGCCCTCCAAATCACCTTAAAATATGCAGCAGATCAGGATCCTGAAATTCAAAGCCAGATGTTGATTGCCAGCATCCCTTTGATTAACACTGGCGAGGATCAGATCGGCTGGATGCAGGATGATGTCTGGCAGGATATGCAGGCAATCCTGTTGCAACAGGGAATCATCACAAGCACTTTTCCAATCCCGCATTTCGTTGATTCCAGTTTTCTAAATGAGGTTTACCAGCAATGATGAAGCGGTGGCAAAATTGGGTTGCTCTAGTTTTAATATTAATGGCATTGCTGCTGTTATTTGTGTTATCACCCATAATTGAAAAATTGCCATCCAATTACGCGAATACCATCTATATGAGTCAAGTGAATCAAATGCGATCCAATAACAATGAAAATTGGCAGGAAAGCCTTGTGAATGTAATCCGTAAGGATCAGACCATTATCCATATCGGTGATATCTCGATTATTGAAGGATCGTTTTCCGTTTATTACGAAACAGGCCAGGTAAATTTCGAAATATCGAATCGTTATGGCGTCAACCAATATACCAGGGCGAATAAAGCCGGTTTTGGCAATGCAGACCGGTCTGGCCAATTTTATTTTCCAATCCACACCCAACCCATTGATTATATTCTTTGGGATCCAATGTATAACGGGCTTTGTCAGGTCCGTTTTGAACGCAAAGACAGGCTCGCCAATATGAAGGTGCTTGTTTTTTCTTTCACAGTTTCCGGTCTGGATGAAACCGAAGGCTACAGCTATATGCCGCAGGTTCCTGAGAAATACCTGGCTTACACAAATGGAAGCGGCACCATCTGGGTTGAGCCGGTTTCGGGTACCATTGTTGATTACCAGGACAACGGTGCCAGTTATTTCGTAGATCCCATGTCAGATACCAATCTGGAAGATTTTAACCGTTGGAGCAACTTTTACACTTCCGAGACTCGTGAGATCCAAATTCATAAGGCACGCATTTTCCGGATCCGTACTTTTCTGATTAGAATCATTTTCCCCACAGCATTGGGCTTGGCTGCATTGTTTTTAATTTTTGATAGCAAGCGAAATAAAAGAAGTAAAGTGGACATGCGATGAAACGATTTAACATAACCCCGAAACTTACCCTGGTTTTTACTCTTTTTGCTGTTACACTACTCCTCAGCTTAACAATTCCAACCTATATTCGCGGCAGAATTTCGCTTCGGGAAGCAAGTTACTCGGAATTATTAACCACTGCGTTGGAGAAGGAGGCTGCTTTAACTGCCTGGGTTAAAGATCGCCAGCATTCTTTAGAGGATATTGCCCACCAGACCCATTTAAGGGATTTAATGATTGAATGGAGCGCTGCCGATCCAGGTTCGACCGCAGCAGATAAATTCCACCAGGAAATAGTTGATAATTTAATGAATTGGGCAGGAAGCCTGGGACACCGTTATACCAATCTAGACCTGATCGACGCTGAGACAGGTCTGGTAATCGTTTCAACCAATCCGGAAGAAGAAGGGAAATATCGGGAATCGCAGTCGTATTTCATCCTTGGAAAACAAGCAGCGAATGTCCAAAATCCATATTATGATTTGGCTTCAGGAAAACCTGTTATGACCGCCGCCGCACCGGTATTCTCACGCGATGGGACCACTATGGCAGTGTTGGCAGGAAACCTGAATTTGCAAGAAATGAATGAGATTATCCAGCGCCGCTCAGGTTTGCATTACAGCGATGATTCCTTCCTGATTAACCCATCCAATCTCCTGGTAACGCAACCTCGTTTACTGCCTGATCCGGCAGTTTTACAACGAGGATTTCATACAGAGGCTGTCACCCTCTGCCTTCAACACAATAATGGTGTACTGGAGGCGGATGATTATCGGGGTATCCCGGCAATCATCGTTTACCGTTGGTTACCCGATCGTCAGATGTGCTTGATAAACAAAATCGACCAGCATGAAGCATACGCACCGGTGCGCACCCTTGGCAGTTCCATGTCGCTGATCGGAGGGCTGGTCTTATTATTAGGTTCGTTGGCAGCATTCTTTATGTCCCGCAGTATAGCCAGACCGGTGCTCCAGTTATTAAATGCCACCGGGCAGATCGGCAAGGGGAATCTGAATTACCGTATTGAATTGGCTTCGCGGGATGAGTTAGGTGCCCTTGGTAATGGATTCAATCAAATGGCTGCAGCCCTTTCGGAAAATGATCAGAAATTGCGCAACTGGACGAATGAACTGGAGACAATCGTAGAACAGCGTACCAAAGCCATGCGTGCAAGCGAGGAACGCTACCGCCTGTTGGCCGAAACTTCCCCTGATATGATTTTTGTCATAGACACCAATGATCAGGTTGTGTATGTCAATCAGTTAGCGGCAACCCAATTTGGAAAAAATCCGCAAGATGTCATCGATAAGCCACGCAGCCAATTATTTCCGCTTGCGATTATTGAAAAGCAAACCGAGTCATTGCAACAAGTTTTCTTGACCGGTAAAACGCTCGCTTCGGAGTCACCCATCGATTTTCCCGGTACACGAATGTGGCTTGATACCCAACTGGTACCCATCATCGATGATACCGGCACTGTTTCTGCAATCATGGGGGTATCCAGAGACATAACCGAACGCAAACAATTTGAGCAGTTTATTCAGGAAGAAAAAGCCTTATCCGATTCAATTATCAATAGCCTGCCGGGCATCTTTTATATGTTCGATCCACAAGGAAAATTTCTGCGCTGGAACAACAATTTCGAGCAGGTCAGTGGCTATTCTTCAGATGAAATTTCGGATATGTCTCCACTCGAATTTTTTAGCCGGGAAGATCAACCGCAGGTGCAGGCCAGTATTGAAAAAACTTTTGCAGCAGGTGAAGCCCAGGTTGAAGCGAATTTTTTTTCAAAAACCGGTCAGAGCAGTCCCTACCTTTTTACTGGCTTGCGGGTTCAAATAAAGAACCAGTTGTTATTAATTGGTACCGGAATTGATATTACCAAGCGCATGCTGGCCGAAGAGAAATTACGTACCTTGAATGAACGTTTTGAATTGGCTACTAACGCCGCAGAATTAGGTGTTTGGGATTGGGATGTCGTTAATAACTTTTTGGTCTGGAATGACCGCATGTATCTTCAATATGGCGTCAATAAAGAAAATTTTCCCGCAGCATATGAAGCCTGGATCGCCGGTTTACACCCTGATGACGCTGCTTTTGCTAATGAAGCGGTACAGCAGGCTTTACGCGGCGAAAAAGAATTTAATATTCAATTTCGAATTGTCAGACCGGATAGATCCATCCGGCATATTGGTGGTTATGCTGATGTTCTCAGGAATAAAAATGGGGATCCAATTCGTATGACCGGTATTAATTTTGATATAACAGAACGAATCGTCGTGGAAGAAAATTTATTCAAAGCCAACTTGGACCTTGCAAGATCAAATTCCGAATTAGAGCGTTTCGCTTATGTAGCTTCACACGATCTTCAGGAACCATTGCGCATGGTCACCAGCTACCTGCAGTTATTGGAAAGACGATATAAAGATCGCCTGGATGGAGATGCTTTAGAATTCATTGGTTATGCTATTGACGGCTCTGCCAGAATGAAAACTCTCATAAACGACTTATTAACCTATTCGAGGGTTGGGACTCGCGGTCGCGATTTCGCAACCACTGATTTTAATATTATAATTGAAGAAGTTTTATCAACCCTTTCACTCACTATTGAACAGGAAAAAGCCAGGATTACCTGCAAAAAACTGCCGCAATTAATGGCCGACGAAGGACAGATTCAACAGCTTTTTCAAAATTTGATTGCGAATGCCATTAAATTCCATGGAGAAGAACCACCCGAAATTCATATTGCTGCTAAAAAAGAGAAAGACGAGTGGGTCTTTTCAATTAAAGATAATGGTATTGGAATTGATCCCCAATTTTTTGATCGGGTTTTTATTATTTTTCAACGGCTGCATAACCGGGAAGAATATGACGGAACCGGTATTGGCCTCGCAATCAGCAAACGCATAGTAGAACGACATGGCGGCCGCATCTGGATTGAATCGAAGCCTGGATCGGGGTCAACATTTTTCTTTACCATACCTGTAATTGGAGAAACAAAATGACTGATCAAAATGATTTAAAACCTGTAAACATCCTTCTGGTTGAAGATAATCCTGGTGATATACGTCTGACACGTGAAGCGCTGAAAGAAGGCAGGCTTCTTATTAATTTGCAAGTTACCATGGATGGCGTTGAAGCACTGGATTATCTTAGAAAACAAGGCGATTATCAGAATGCCATACGACCGGATATTATTCTTCTTGACTTAAATTTACCGAAAAAAGATGGCAGAGAGGTACTGGCTGAAATCAAGAGTGATCCTGATTTAAAACGCATTCCGGTCGTTATTTTGACCACATCAAAGTCGGAAGAAGATATTATTAAAACCTATAATTTGCATGCTAATTGTTTTATTACCAAACCTGTTGGTCTTGATCAGTTTATCGATGTTGTCCAATCGGTTGAAGATTTTTGGTTCACCATCGTTAAACTTCCTCCGGAAGGAGAATTTTAGATGAATGATAAGTTTATGAGATTGTTGACTGAAGATGACGATAATGATGTCATCTTGATAAAACGGACACTCGAATCTGCCAAAATCCCGCACTAACTCGATGTCTTAAAATATGGAGAAAAGGTCATGGATTATCTGCATCAACGTACTCCCGATATTAATGCTCCCCATCCGGATATGATACTCTTAGATATGAGTCTACCAAAATTGGATGGGATGAAAGTTTTAGAGCGGATTAAGTCAGATCCTGATTTGCGCAGCATCCCAATAATCGCCCTGACAAATTGTAGAGCAGATCCGGAGATAATAAATGCCTGTGACCTTCATGTGACGGGATTCATAATTAAACCTGTCGATTTTAAACAATTCGTTGAAATCATCAAAAGAACCTGTAATTTTTGGTTATCAGTTGCGGTTCTGCCATCCGTAGATAAGCAAAATAACTGAAGGTCCAACTTTGAATTCACACATTATTGTTGAGAAAACTCCTGAATTAAGAAATATTTTGTTGGTTGAAGACAATCCTGGTGATGTGCGCTTGTTGCTTGAACTCTTAAGAGAATCCGGCAATAAAAACCATTCTTTAGTTCATGTTGACAGGATTACGCTTGCTTTGGAAACGCTGCAAAAAACTAATTTTGATATCTTGTTACTAGATCTTTCATTGCCGGATAGCACTGGTCTCGCTTCCGTTCGTCAGATTTGTGGAGCTGTTCCTCATTTACCTATAATCGTGTTAACCGGGTTGGATGATAATCAATTAGCCATTGAAGCAGTACAGACAGGCGCCCAGGATTATCTCGTAAAAGGACAGATAAATGGCCCTCTTTTAATCAGGGCTATGAGCCATGCCATCCAACGAAAAAAAATGGAAGAGCATTTATTGTTTCTGGCAACGCATGACAGTTTAACCAATTTACCCAATCGCGCCTTATTTGAAGATCGCCTGAACCATGCAGCGGATCAGGCCCGCCGTAATCGCAGGGGCACATCACCGAAAGTAAATATTGCCGTCATGCTGCTTGATCTGGATCATTTTAAGGTGATCAACGATACCATGGGACATCCCAAAGGCGACCGTCTCTTGCAGGCTGTCGCTGTACGATTACAATCGACAATTCGCCAGTCTGATACTGTTGCGCGTATGGGCGGCGATGAATTCATGCTCATTTTCGAAAATGTGACTGGTTTCGAAGATGCTAAAATCCTGGTAACAAAAATTCAGGATGTGTTTTCCCAGCCTTTTGAAGTGGAAGGGACTTTAATCCATACTACTGCTAGTATTGGCGTCAGTTTATATCCTGACGATGGTGGAGATTTTAAGTCTTTATTGCAGACCGCTGATATTGCCATGTACCATGCCAAAAAAACCCGAAATCATTACAGTTTTTATCACTTATTGAGGGACTGTTTATGAATAAACCTGAAGCAATCAATATTCTATTATTTGAAGATAATCCCGGAGACGCCCGTCTGATAAGAGAATATCTAATGGAAAATCAGGAGACCAAATTTTCCGTCATTCGGGTTGAAAACTTAAAAGCCGGGATTGAGGAACTCAATCGCGCACTGCCTGACGTTATTCTTTTAGACTTGGGTTTGCCGGACAGTCAGGGCTTAGGCACACTTGAAAAAATTCTTGCCATTTCACCGAATATCCCCGTCATTGTTCTTACCGGTCTGGCTGATTCGGAAATTGCTTTTAAAGCCGTCCAGGCTGGCGCTGAAGATTACCTGATCAAAGATGAAATCAATAATGATCTGTTAATCCGTGTTATTCGATATGCCATTGAACGAATGCAAAGAAGAAATCAATTGGAGTACAGCCGCAAATTGCTTTTTGAAGCAGAGCGCATTTCGAATACCGGTGCCTGGGAGTGGCATATCCCGGATGACCGCTGGACATTTTCGGATGAGTGGAAGCGCATCCATGGTGTTCATGCAGATTCTTTCTCGACCCGGGAAATAATATCCTTGACCCACCCGGATGATGTTCACCTGGTAGAATCGGGTTTCTCCGATATTCTCGTAATGAATACCAGGCTTGTCAAAATTGAGTTTCGAATTAAAAGGGCGGAAAACGCTGAAATCCGTCATGTGCTTGTTTCCGGTGAAATCACCAGTGAACAGGATGGTAAGCCTACACAAGTAATAGGTTTTACCCGTGATATAACTGAACAAAAACAGGCAGAAGCGGTAATTACGCGCCTGGAAAAACGTTCTGCAGCAATCATTGCGCATGCCCCGGATGGTACCGTTTTAGTCAGTCCGCAGGGGATCATGGTTTACGCCAGTCCTGCCGCAAGAAGGATCTTCGGCTGTGATCAGGAACAGGAATTAACACTCGATCTTAATCTTTTTACACATCCGGATGATCTGCCGCAAGTACTTTCAATTTTAGCGCAAGTGATTCAGGAACCCGCAACAACACCGACCATCCAGTATCGCTTCAAACACAAAGATGGTCCCTGGCTTTGGGTTGAAAGTACTTTTACTAGTCTACTTTCTGAGCCAAGTGTTCAGGCAATTGTCATTAATTTCCGTGATATTACAGACAAACGTCAATTGGAAGAGGAATTGATAAAAAGTGAAGCCAATCTGAAAAAAGCGCAGCTGGTCGCACATTTGGGCAGCTGGGTCTGGCACATTAAATCCAACCGGCTGGAATGGTCCGAGGAGATGTTTAATATTTTTGGGTTGGATAAAGATGATTTTAACGGGGATTTAGCTGATGTCATGCAGCGTTCTATCCATCCTGAAGATAAAAATAAAGTGGAAGCGTCCAACCTTTCGGTCATTCAACAAAAAACACCTGTGCCCCTGGAATACCGCGTCATACTGTCAGACGGCAGCCAGAAGACAGTCTGGGCTGAAGCCGGCGAATTAATTCTGGATGGCAATGGTGATCCGGCCATTCTGACCGGTATTGTTCAGGATATCACCGATCGCAAACGCGCTGAACTGGAAACCACAAAGAACCTCGAAAGATTGCGTGTTTTGTATGAAATTACTCAGACTCAAACCAATAATGTAAATGATTTGCTGGTTTATTCATTGAACGGTGCCGTTCAATTAACGGAAAGCAAATTTGGCTGTATCCATTGTTATGATGAAAGTACCGCACAATTCACGCTAAATTTTTGGTCAAAAGATATGCTGTCAGACCGTTCCATCTCAAATCATCAATCGGATAACCAGGTAGGTCAGGCCGGATTCTTGAGAGAAGTAATCCGCGAGCGACACCCGGTCATTAAAAATAATTTTTCCATGGAAACGTCAAATGAGAAAGAATTCAGAAAAGAACAAGTTCATTTTTCACGGATTCTGACAGTACCGGTCATCGTCAATCAATCCATTGTCGCTGTTGTCGCTGTGGCGAATAAGACTCGAGAGTATGACGAGACTGATGTTTTACAACTATCTCTGTTGATGGATTCCGTCTGGAAATTTGTTGATCGTATTGAAGCGCAACAGGAATTAAAAGAATCGGAAAATCGTTTCCGCCAGCTGGTGGAAAATGCACCGGATGCAATTTATGTCCAGGTTGGCGGGCGTTTTGCCTATGTGAACAATGCAGCTTTAAAGCTTTTTGGAGCATCCCATCAAGATCAAATCCTTAATTCCCTGGATACCGATCGCTTTGATCCCTTGTTTACTGAGCAGACAGAACAACGCATTCAGAAAATAAATTATGAAAAAATTTCTTTGCCGAAAATTGAGATTGTTGCCCTTAAAATGGATGGCACGCCAGTAAATGTGGATGTCAGTGCGGTTCCCATTAACTGGGATGGTTTCGATGGTGCCCTGGTTTTTCTGCGGGATATCACCGCACAAAAACAGGCTGAACAGACCCTTCGCCTGCAATCTTCTGCGCTCCAGGCGGCCGCGAATGCCATGGTGATAACGGATAATAATGGTATTATCCAATGGTGCAATCCAGCCTGGTCTGAATTAACCGGTTTTTCTTTTGAAGAAGCGGTCGGGAAGACCCCCCGCATTTCAAAATCCGGCGTTCATAACGAAGCTTTTTATGAGAAAATGTGGTCGACTATTCTGGGTGGTGAGGTTTTCCAGGCGGAAATGACCAATTTAAGTAAGGACGGACGTGTTTATCAGGAAGATGCTACCATCACCCCTTTATTGGATTCGGAAGGCCGCGTAACCCATTTTATTGCTATCAAACAGGATATCACGGAACGAAAAAAATCGGAAAAGAAATTGCTGCTCCAGACGGAGGAATTAAATCAAAGAAATGAGCAGCTTACCCGACTGTACAGGATATCAAACAGCATGATAAAAGGGTCATCACTAAATTGGGAAGATTTGACCCAATTAATACCCGATATTTTTGTCAATGAAGTGCCTGATGTTTGCTGCAGCTTATTTTTGCTAAATCCTGTCTCGAAAAATTTGATGCATGCTGCTTCATCTGGGACTGTATCTGAGCATAATGAACCGGTAGAATTGGTGGTGAATGCATCACCGCTGATTTCACAGGTGATGAATACCCTGCAACCAGTTTTTCTTCATGAACTCGGTCAATCCTCTGATAAGAGGCCGTTTTTTGAGGATACTGGATCGGTTATGGTTGCCCCTCTCGTGGTTAGCCGGCGTGCAATTGGTATTATCAATGTCCAAAGCCCGCAATCATATTTCTTTACCCCCGACCATGAACAATTCCTGACTTTATTTGCCAACCAGGCCGCCATTATACTGGAAAATACCAATCTGATTTCTGAAATCAAGACACAGGTCAACCGTCTGGAATCATTACGAAAAATTGACGAAACCATTAATGCCAGCCTGGACTTACGCGTCACCGCTGATGTGATTTTATCCCAGATCCTTCAGCAATTGGATGTCGACGCCGCCAATTTTCTGGTTTTCGATCCCGGTTCGCAGAGCTTGAATTTTGTCAGCAATATCGGCTTTTTAACCTCAGCTTTGCAATTTTCAAATGTCCGTCTAGGAAATGGCCTCGCTGGAAAAGCAGCCATTTCAGGTCAAATTCTACACATCCCGAATCTAATGGAACAGGAGGATTTTTTCAATGTTTCGCCGCAACTGTGGGAAGAAAATTTTGTTGAGTATTTCGGGGTGCCCTTAATTGCAAAAGGGAAATTGATCGGATTACTGGAAATTTATAACCGCTCGTTAAATCGATTGGATCAAAGCACGCATCATTTTATGGAGGCGCTGGCCGGCCAGGCAGCCATTGCGGTCGAAAATATCGAACTCTTTAAGAATTTACAAAAATCCATTAACGAATTAACCCTGGCGTATGATGAGAATATTGAAGCCTGGTCCAGGGCATTAGATTTGCGCGACAAAGAAACCGAGGGTCATACCCAGCGGGTGGAAAAAATCACTGTCAGAATGGCAAAGACGCTTGGAATAGCCGGTGAAGAACTTGTTCACCTTCGCAGAGGCGCATTGTTGCACGACATCGGCAAAATGGGCATTCCGGATAATATCCTGCTAAAACCTGGCCCGCTCACCGAGGAAGAATGGGTGATTATGCGCAAACATCCGGTTTACGCATTTGAACTGCTCTCTCCGATTGCATTCTTAAAACCTGCTTTGGATATTCCCTACTGCCATCATGAAAAATGGGACGGCAGCGGTTATCCTCGCGGTTTAAAAGGTGAGCAAATTCCACTGGCTGCCAGAATTTTTGCCATTGTCGATGTCTGGGACGCTCTTTGTTCAGACCGGCCTTATCGGCAGGCCTGGCCGGAATCGAAAGCCATGGAGCATATTCGCAGCCAGTCCGGCACCCATTTTGATCCGAACATGGTGGAATTATTCCTGAATAGTTATATTTTTGGTAATCTGTCCTCTGAAAAAGCAACCATTCTGATTGTTGATGATGAAGAAAATGTAACCCGCTCGCTCGCTCGCAGTTTAAAAGACAATTTTACTATTTTAACAGCCAATAATGGCCAAGATGCCATTGAAATCGTCCGTCGATCAAACCCGGCCGTAGTGCTCACCGACCAGCGCATGCCGGAAATGACCGGTGTTGAATTACTGGAAAGAATCCGTAAAGTTAAACCGGATATTGTCGGAATTCTGATTTCCGGTTATTCTGATATCATAGCGCTGACTGCAGCTGTTAATTTGGGGAATGTACGCGGCTTCATTCCCAAGCCATGGGACGTCGATGCCCTGCGCACCAAATTGGAAGAAACGGTAAACATTTATCGCGAGATGATTAGGAAAAACTCGGATGGAGTTTAACAGGTAAAGGATTGTTTTTGGAGCGCATAAATGGATATCAATCTGAGGAATTTGGAAAAACAATCAAATCAAGCCAACCTCTTAATTGTGGACGATGAGATTAATGTTACCCGCTCTCTGGCACGCAGTATGCGCGATCAGTTCACAATTTTTACGGCCACTTCCGCACCCGAAGCACTTGAAATTATTGATAACAATGAGATTCATGTTGTACTGACGGATCAGCGTATGCCAGGCATGACTGGTGTTGAATTATTAAAAGAAATTCGGGTTCGAAATCCTCAGATCAATGGACTAATATTATCCGGATACAGTGATTCAGCGGCACTGGTTGACGCCATAAACCTTGGCAGTGTCCGCGGTTTTATTCCAAAACCATGGGATATTACCACCCTCAAAGAAAAGGTTATTGAAACTGTTACAGTTTACCAGCACTTGATGAACCAGAACGAAAAAAATGATACGTTGCAAACTGACTTGCAAATAAATAATCTAAAAGAATTAAAAAAGTTTTCCAGTTTTATCAACACACTCAAAGGAATTACAGACATCTCTCCTGAATTACTACAACTGGTCAATAATCCTTATTCAAATGATTTGTCCGATCATGATTACCTTAACCAACTCGTAGATGGTTTTGCATTAATCGAAAAAGGAGGCACTTTTACATTTTGCAATCCGGCGTTTAGAAGGTTTATGTCCAGTAAAAATATTTTTCAAAAAGAAACATGGCAAATTGAGGCATTGAAGGATTTTCCGGAATTATACAATGCAATAATTCGTGTCTTGGATGGTGAGCCTGGTCATATTGAGTCAAAATTGAATTCTCCGGACGGTTCGAACATGTTTCTTGATATTTCTATCACACCTTTTATGGATGCTGAAAATCAGCCCAATGCTGTCATTGTCATCCATGACCAAACCGAAAAAGAAAAGTCAATTTCCTTTTTGAGGAGTCTCAATAACATTACCAACATCCTAAACCGAAATGCAGGCTTTGATGAAGCCCTTCAATTAGCTCTGAACGCCTGCACAAACACCTTCCTGGTTGACGCTGCAGCTGCATTTTTTTTGCGAGATGGAGATCAATTCCTGAAATATGCTTGTGGTGTCGGCTTTAAAGAACCGGCAGAAAACTATCTCACTGGCAATCAGGTTTCATTGAGTACTATCCAACAGGAACTGGAAAATCAAAAAATAAATTCAATATCAATAAATGAGATAAATTCAGGATCTTTTCCAATTTTTCCTGATTTAATGAATTACCAACACTTTTCATCCAGAGCTTTTTCACTTATCAAGGACAACGATGTTGATATCGGGTTGATTGCCCTATTCAAAACCAACGGTATTTTCCTTGATGATGACTTGCTGCTTTTATCTGCCATCAGTAATGAGATTGGCCTGGTCAGGACCAATGCTTTATTGGAAGATAAACTGCGCCAACAAGCCCAGGTTGATTCCGTAACTGGCTTAGCCAACCGCCATTATTTTTTTGAAATAGCTGATCGTTATTATGATCGTGCCGGATTCAATAGAACCCCTTTGGGCGTATTCATGCTCGATGCAGATGATTTTAAGCAAATAAACGACAATTTCAGCCATCTGGTTGGCGATCAGGCGTTAAGAGAAATTGCCAGGATCTTAAACTATTGTATCCGACCGGGCGATCTTATCTGCCGCTATGGCGGTGATGAATTTGCCATCATTGTGCCCAATTGCAATCTTGAATTAGCTGAGCTTATTTCAGAGAGGATAAGACAGCATTTTCGAGAGTATCGCATGCCTATTGGGCAAGACCTTATTCAATTAAGTGTTAGTATCGGTTCTGCTATATCAAACTTTGATGAAAACGAGACAATTGAAGGATTATTGAATCAGTCAGATTTGCAAATGTATCGCCGTAAAAATGCGAAAAAGAATCATCAATCATGAATTTTGAAAATCTCATCATAAATCAAACTGATTATATTGTTTTTGCCTTGGATCCGGACTCAAACTTTATCGCTTTAAATGCAGCGGCAGAAAAATTATTTGGTAATAATGCGGATACTTTAGTAGGAAAGCCATTTAACACGGTTCTTGATCCTTACAGTCACGAAAAAGCGGACCGAATGATCACGCTTACATTTGAGCTTGAAAGTGTCAGGGATTGGGAACTGGATCATTTTCAAGTGGATCATGAGCCGGTATTGGTTGGTTACTCAACCTGTCTGCTAAAAGATAAAAATGGCAACCTTGTAGGTATTGGTGCGGTTGGACGTGATTTATCCGTCAAAATGGAATTAACCGCACAATTAGCTGCCACCAACCAAAAACTGGAAGGGGCTTTACTACAACTTGAAAAAGCCCACCAGGAATTAAAAGAGACCCAGGCACAGTTGCTTCAATCCGAAAAAATGAGAGCTTTGGGTCAAATGGTTGCCGGCGTGGCCCACGAAATAAATAATCCCTTAGGTTTTATAGGAAATAACAATACGTTTATTAAATCTAAAATCGCTGTTTTACAATCACTCGTCCAGCAATATACGAAACTCAAAGAATCGCAGGATCCAGCCCTTCTGGTATCGATTAATAATTTAGAAAAACAATCTGGTGTTGGATATTTATGGGACGATCTCACGGATGCCATTGATGAAAATCAGGACGGCATTCAAAGGATCCAACAAATCGTACTTTCCCTCCGTAATTTTTCCCGATTGGATGAATCGATTCTAAAAGAAGTAGATCTAAATGAAGGGTTGCAATCCACCATCAACCTGGTTGCCCCCATGTGTAAAGGGAAAATCAAAGTCAATGAAGAATATGGCAACCTGCCGAAAATTTCCTGTCATCCGGGTGAAATTAACCAGGTATTTTTAAATCTACTGACAAATTCAATTCAATCGATTGAAAATGAAGGCACTATATCAGTTTCCTCAAATTATTTGGATGATTTGATCACTATTATCATAAAGGATAGCGGTCATGGGATGGACCAGGATACGATTTTAAAATTAGGTGAACCGTTTTTTACAACAAAACCCATCGGTAGCGGTGTTGGTTTAGGGTTAGCAGTCAGCTACGGAATAATCAATCGCCATAACGGTAATATTTTCTTTGAAAGCACTCCTGGGAAAGGTACTACAGCGACGATTGAGTTGCCGCTGATAGATAGAAAGGAAAAACCATAATGAAATTGGAACAGGATTCAAACGCAGTTTCTGAAATTAAATCAGAACTCCGATCTAAATATCTTGAAGTGACCATCAATGGTAGCGGAAGGCAAGCAGATGATGTGGTAACAACTGCCTTTGATCATAGACTAACAGTCAATGAAGTTTATCTGGATATTTTTCAGCCCACTGGATATGCCATTGGCAAACTATGGCAGACAAACCAGGTCAGTGTCGCCCAGGAACATCTGGTCACCGCCATAATTGAACGGCAGATGGGAGACCTGCATTCGCAATTCAAACCCGAAACCATCAAACCAAAAACGCTGGTTATCGGTGCGGTCGACCGTGAAAATCACCGTGTCGGTGTCAGAATGGTAGCTGATTTTTTTGAACAGGATGGCTGGACGGTCCATTATCTTGGAGCCGCCGTACCAACGAAAACATTCCTGGCAATGGCACATGAAATGAAAGCTGATTTGGTCGGGCTTTCATCACAAATGGTTTTCCATTTGGGAGCCATAACCGATTTTGTGCATCAGATGGATGATTTTGGTTTATCCGGACTACCCGTAATGGTTGGAGGAATGCCTTTTATTCAACAACCCGAACTCTATACGAATTTAGGTGTACATTTCAGCGGGGTTGATGCCCGTGAGGCAGTTTCCAAAGCAAATCTACTTTTTCAATAACTGAGGTTTAAAATGACACAATTAAAATCCCCTAACATCTCACCGGATGCCCGGCAGGCATTCAAGCAAAATCAAACCAAAATTATCGATACACTGGTAGCCAGGTTATTGGCACAACCAGGCGCTTTTGATCACCTCGGCAACCAGGCTGAACAGGTATTAAAAAACGGATTTGAATTCACGGCAAATACATTGGATGCCTGTATGCAAGTCAACGACATTTCATTGTTGGTTGATCAGCTCAACTGGGCAAAAGATCGTCTCCCCTATGATGGTATTAGCATGGAAAGAATGAAAAAGAATCTTGATTCTTTCTGCCAGGTTATCTCGGAGTTTATTCACCCACCATTAGACAACGAAATCATCGGCCTGGTTCAATCGATGATTACTCTGCAGGATAATTCGTCTGAAACATCCTGAAATAACAATCTATTAGCGGTTGTTCGGGCAGTATTCGAATGAGATCAACTACGGAATTTGATAAATGTGTTCAGAACAATTTAAACTGTAAAAAACCCATATTTATGCGTAGTAAATGCATTCCATAATGAATTAGTACTCTAAAAATATTTCTACAATCAGAGTTTGTCAAAACTAATAGACTATGCTTATATTATTAATCACTTTATTTTATGTGGCAGACTTACAAATGCGTTTATAGAGAAAACTAAAACCTTACCCCATAATAGTGTGGTTCATAAATAGAAACGAGTATACGATTCTAACCACTGACCACAAGGTTATGAGTTCTAATCCTTAATCCGTACTAAAAAACCACCTTTTTAGGTGGTTTAAATAGCGGGGAGTGGACGGGTGAAACCCGACCACTGACCTCCGGCGCGTACGCGTGAGCAAAGCTCCTGAAACCGTGCCACGCTTGCGTCCCTGAGTGAAGCGAATGGGGTGTGCGTCGGGTCATGCAATCCCAGAAAGATCATCTGGGCGTAAACGTCAGCCAAACCGGCGAACGCTGGTTGCGAAGCACCTGCCCGGCACGCAGCGATCCCACAAGGGAGCGATGCAGTTGATCGATACGCGTATAGTAGCCCTTTTACGTGGGTTCATCGAGTCTTTTTTCTACTATTTAAAGCCTTTTCAAATCATAAGATCCAATTATTTTGCCAATTTGGAAGCTTAATTTCACTTTCCATGCTAAATTATTGACGCAATCATTTTCAACCATGCTTATTTTACTTGCAACATCAGCATGGCCGGAAAATATATTTATGATAATCAAATGATGAACAAAACTGTATTATTAAGAACCCAAATACGAAGGCATGGATAGATCAAGCTGCTGATTTCAATTACAAACCCTGAACCCACTGATTTAGAGGGGCTCAGGGGTGTTTCATACCGTGCAAATGTGGTGATTTTGTGTCAATTGTGTTCCATATCTGGGGGTGATAATGTCCACCCAGTCCATGTTTTCCACTGTTTTGTATCTGATTTGCACCTCAATAGCACCTTTAGTTAAGAAGTGAAGCAAGAAAAGGCGACTTGCAAAGATTTAAAACATGCAAGATGTAAAATAATTGGCAAACAGAATATATTGTTCAATATGCTCACCATGCCCATGAACAATAATAAGAGTTGCTATTGGGTCGCCTGCCGAATACCAATTTTTGGTGAAATAAGTGGTCTGATCCAGTGAAAAGTAACGATCCATTTAATTCTCTATGCCGCACCATGTCGCTGCCAGGTTTGCCAAAACTTTTGTGCAGGTAATTACTTGCTCAAACTCCACATATTCATCAACGCAATGGACCATCCCGCCTCGCGGTCCATAAATGACTGCCGGTGTATTTCCGTACAGGACCGGAAGCCGTAAATCGCAGCCGCCACCCCCCCCGATGATGGGAGGATGTCCGATCACCTGCTCGATCTCGCGAGCCGCAGCCTGGACCAGGGGATGGTCGATGCTCACCTCGGCGCTCTCCAACCTTAACCCCCACCATTCCACCTCGATGGGATTCTTCTCCAACCAGGCATCCTGCAGGCTCAACGCCGCCAGGTAGTTCTTGAAGCCAGCTTTCACCACTTCGATATCCTCGCCCGGCAGCGCTTCGATCGAACCTTCCAGGTAACAAGCAGATGGAATAGTCGAAGCCCACTCACCGCCGTGGATCTTGCAGATCGCCAGTGGAACCTTGACTTTGTAGTAGGGATCATACAACGGATGAGAGACAGTAGACTCCCGCCAAGCTGAATAGGCTTCTACAGCTTGATAAATCTGCAATGCCTTGCCGATCGGGTTGACAAGGTCGTACCTGCCTTCGATCGAACCTTCGACACCCGTAACTTTCAGACGGAAGAATTGGGCTCCACGCTGGGCGATCCCCAGAGCAAAGTCGGCGCTCGGTTCGCTGAATACCATGCCATCCCCAATATAGCCGCGCAAAACGCAGGCAAGGGTACCATTCCCGCCGTTTTCTTCATCTACTACTGATTCAAGGACAACATCACCTTTAAGTTCTAACCCGGCTTTTTGGAGTGCTTTGACAACCATCAGATTGACTACGCAACCCGCTTTCATATCGGCTGAGCCGCGCCCAAAGACTTTGCCGTCGACGAAATCACCGCTCCATGGAGAATGCGTCCACTTCCCTTCTTCACCGGTTGGAACCACATCCACGTGACCGTTGAAGATCAGTTTTTTTCCGTTTCCCGAGCCTTTCCAGGTACCCACAACGTTTGGGCGACCCGTGTAAGGGATATCACTGGGCACATAAGCTGGATGAGCCTGTAGCTCCGGGTCAACGGGGTCCCAGATATCCAACTCCAAGCCCATCTCTTTCATTTTTAAAGCAATGACATCCTGGACGTCTTTTTCATGACCTGGCAAGGTTGGGATGCGCACCAGGGATTGAAGTAAAGCGAGCGTTTCATCCCTAAGACCTTCCACAGCCTGATTGATTTGTTCTCTTGTTTCCATATTGAATCTCCTTATTCCTGAATCATTTGAGATGCCAAATCTAGGGCAATGCGGGTCGCGTCTGGTTCCAAAGCATTCATGATCGTTTCGTATTTATATTTTGCATCTAGTTCGATGAAGTTAGCCGGGTGGGGCAGATATCCCATCCACCCGTTTGCAAGTCCGATGATAAAAGTGCTGTTTTCAAAAGGATGATTTCGTTTTTGCCAATCTTTTCCCACCTCAACGAGCACTTCTCCCGGCAGGGTCAAAAAAAGGAAAGTGTTAATTTTTATTGTTTGGACGGATACTGGAACAAGATGATTGTATTTTGAGATCAACAATTTGGAAACCATGACTATAAAAGTTGAAACTGCAGACATCAGTCTGCGCATTTCCACTTCGCTCATGTCGCTTTTGATGACTACTTCAGATGCATCTCGCCATAGTGTGAAGATCGGTTTGAGGTTAAAAAGAGTAGCCTGTTTAAATTCAGGTAAATACTCCAAGATGATCTTTCGATTTTTGCGCATTTCACGAAAAGCGGTGACCTTGTTGATTTCATAACCCGTGGGTTTCACTTTGATCGTTCGTTTAGCGAGTTTGATCTTAACTTCAGGGGTCGGTTTTGAATTACTGAGACAAAGAACAACTTCCTCGCCGAGCGAGCTCCCGATTTTTTCAACATCCTGGAAATTTCCGCCCAAGTATCCTCGGGTATCCAGAGAATCCCATGAGCCACGGGTTATCGGAACTACATTGCCTTCAGTCAAATTCACGAAAAGTGCGTTCTTGACCCCGATTTTTTCTTCAATAAGTTTCTGAGCAACGCCGGGGAAATCTGCGCTGATCAGCCGATTATCATGACCGAGGGTCACAGCATGGCACCCGACACCAAATAAGACGGCAATCCCTTGTTTGGTTTTTAGGTTATCCACCTGGATTGCCAGAACCCGATCATCAACCAAACCATTTTCAACCCGTTGACGGCGATTGAAAAGAAAATCGGCTCTTCCAATCGCCATTTTGATTTCCGCTGGGACTAGGTTTCTGACGGCCTCCCGGCAGGCTTCCACCACATGCGTCACCACATAGTTGTTGAAATCATCACCGTTCCTGGCGACAATCAGGTTGTCTTTCATTTCGGGTCCGGCATGCGTATGCGAAGCAGTCATGCAGATCTCTTCTTCCCTGGCAATTCCGTCTTTCTCCAAGGATTTCACCACTGATCTGTAAACAGCATCCGGAATGCACAGCAGGTCGGTCGTGATGAAAATCAACCTGAGCTCTTCCGTTTGAATGACAAGCACTTTGGCATAAAGCGGATCGTGCACACCCACGCTTAACATTCCCGCTCTTTGGCCATAACCTCCCATGCTAATGGGTTCGCTCGGAGTGATATCACTCCGAGCGGTG
>JBBQNI010000026.1:0-43845 GCA_038329785.1 Anaerolineales bacterium
CCCTTGCCAGCGCTTTCCCGCTTCCCACTCGTAATGTACCTGATCTTCCCTGTCCGAGGGATCGTGACGCTGTTGGTCGTCAACATCTACGCCGGACGCAAGAATTTCCGCGTGATCGATGAATACTGCAGCCTGACTCTGGCTGCTTTTCTGGCGAGTGTCACGTCCGCGGGTGTTTTATACCTGACTTACCGCGATCTCTCTCGTTTTCAATTTGGGCTCTTCGCTTTTCTGGCATTTTTCCTGCTGCTTCTGTGGCGTGGGATCGTGCGCACCACCGTCCATCGCCGGCATTCGCTCAGAATGGAAATGCGCAATGTCTTGATTCTTGGTGCAGGCACTTCCGGCCGCCAAATCGGCGAACAAATCGGTAAGGAAAGCATGTTCGGCTTGCGTGTGGTGGGCTATCTGGATGACAACCCTCAAAAAAACCGTCAAGCCGATGTAGTCGGTAACCTGGATATCGCCCGCGAAATCGTGCGCTCATCGCGTATCGATGATGTAGTCATCGCTCTGCCGATGTCCGCCCATCAGCGCTTGAACCAGATCGTTTCTGAGCTGCACGATCTGCCGGTACGTGTGTGGGTCATCCCGGATTACTTCTCCTTGACCCTGCATAAAGCCGGCGTCTTCGATTTTGCCGGCATCCCGATGCTGGACCTGCGAGCGCCTGCACTCAATGAATATCAGCGCATGACCAAACGCAGCTTTGATTTGATTTTGACAGTACTGTGTTTCCCCTTGTGGCTGCTGGCAATGGCGGTCATCTCACTCGCTATTCGCTTAGATTCACCCGGGCCGGCCATTTTTAAGCAAAAACGGGTTGGCGAAAACGGGCAGATCTTCACGATGCTCAAGTTTCGCACCATGACCAATGATGCTGAATCAAAACGCGACCAGGTTGAGAAACGTGACGAAAATGGGAACCGCATCCTGAAGCAGCGTGATGATCCGCGCGTCACACGCGTCGGCAAGCTATTACGCAAGACAAGTCTGGATGAGATTCCACAGCTGCTGAATGTGCTCGATGGCAGCATGAGCCTGGTGGGTCCACGGCCAGAGCTGCCTGATTTTGTGGATGAGTATAAACCCTGGCAGCGTAAACGCTTTGCGGTGCCCCAGGGTATCACGGGCTGGTGGCAGGTCAATGGTCGCAGTGATCGTCCGATGCATCTGCACACGGAAGATGATTTGTTTTATGTCCAGAATTATTCCATCTGGTTGGATTTGCAAATATTGGCGCGAACTTTCTGGGTGGTTTTGCGGCGCAAGGGTGCTTATTGAAAGTAGAGACGGTTGTCTCACTTTCAATAAAAACCGATTATTAAGCGGAAATAACAATATTTCTAAATTTAATAATTTCAATTTCGAGGTATAGAAATCATCCAACGAAATTAGTAGACGCGACCCACCCCCGGCCCCTCCCGCAAGCGGAAGGGGAGAAAATTAACGAGGATTTACAGAAACAGGCTGAAAAGAAAACTCAGCCTGTTTCTGTAAATCCTCACAAAGCGGTTAATTTATTGAACAAATTGAATCCCGGAGAAAATCCAGAATTAGTTTGTAGGGTGCGTTCGCTTTTGAACGCACCAATGAGCAAATTTTCGTATAGAACCAGACCAGAAACAGGATTTGGCGCGCCTCCTCCATGCTGGTAAATGGAAGTGTGTTTCCCACCTCAAATGGTGCGTCGCGCAGCGTGAACGCACCCTACGTTTAATCCCAAATGGCTGTAAATACTCACAAGGCGGTTAATTTATTTGAATAATTGACTTCTTAGAGGAAAAGCAAGCCAATGAGGATTAATAGTTCGGAAACTTGCGATAATCTCCTGCGTGGTTCTACGCCGTAGGTGTGCTTATTGGAAAAAGTTTTATAATGTGTAAATTATTGTTACAGTTCGCCTGGAGGTTTGAATGAGTTCCAAAGTCATCTGGATTATTGTCGCAGTCATCGTGATCATTTGTTTGTGTGCATCCTGCCTGGTCGCCGGTTTGGCCGGTTTTTTTATCATCCAGGGCAGTGACACCACCACTGGAAGTGTACCGACGATTTCTACATCAGAACCCAATTTTCCCTGGCAGGATAAGACCCCGCAATTTCCTACCCCCTGGGATTCCAATGGCACGTCTGAACCGCCGGTAATCGACCCGGCCGCGACCCCCGATCCGCTGCTGCTGGCCGGCGCCAAGCAGACCCTGGAAATGTTGAAGTCACAAATCGTGCCGAACAATGATCCGCGCGAACTGGCCGTGCGCTTCCGGGGAGTCGAGAATATGCCAGAAACTGTGCCGGATAACACAGACTATAAAGTAGGCGACAAGAAATCTTTCTGGACTACAAACGTTGATACGAATGTAAATACCAAAATACCCGCCAAACTTGCTTATATCACCGATCATGTCTACTTCTGGATCGAGGAAGGTGTTACTTACAAGGAGAATGATCTGGTCAAGCTGGTGGAAGCCTTTGAAAACGAAATCTACCCGACCGATCGTGAGTTCTTCGGTTCAGAGTGGACGCCCGGAATCGATGAGAATCCGCATCTCTTCCTCCTTTATGCCACCAACCTGGGCGGTAACCTGGCGGGTTATTTCTCATCAGCCGATTCGGTACCACCGCAGGCGCACGAATATTCCAATGCGCATGAAATGTTCCTGCTCAATGCCGATACCATTGGTCTGGATGAAAAATTCACCTATGGCGTCCTGGCCCACGAATTTCAGCACATGATTCACTGGTATCGTGACCGCAATGAGACTTCCTGGCTGAATGAGGGCTTTTCCGAGCTGGCAGCCTTTTTGAATGGCTATTATGAAGGCGGGTTTGATTACCTGGCCATGACCGACCCCGACCTGCAGCTGACGGATTGGCCAAACGATTCGAGCGCCACTACACCGCATTATGGCAGTGCTTTCCTGTTCGTCAATTACTTTTTAAACCGCTTCGGTGATGATGCCACCAAAGCATTGGTGGCGGAAGAACAAAACGGAATGGAAAGTGTGGATACCGTCCTCAGCCAGATCGATGCGGTTGATGAACTGAGCGGTGAGCCGATTCTGGCAGATGATGTTTTTCGGGATTGGACTCTTACCAACCTTTTGCTCGATGAGAGCATCGCCGATGGCCGTTATATCTACGATAATTACAATAGAGCCCCGCAGGCAGCCACGACTGAAACTATTGATACTTGCAGCGCGAGCTGGCAAGATAGATCAGTCTCCCAATATGGTGCCGATTACATCCAGATTAATTGCGACCAGCCTTATACGATTAGCTTCCAGGGCACCTACGATGTCGGCGTCCTGCCGCAGGATGCGTATTCCGGCGATTACGCTTTCTGGTCGAATAAGGGCGATGAATCGGACATGACTCTGACCCAGAGCTTCGATTTCAGCCAGGTCAGTGGTCCGATCGAGATGAATTATCAAACCTGGTACGATCTCGAAACCGATTATGATTATCTCTATCTGGTCGCCTCCGAAAATGGTGAAGACTGGCAGATTCTTGACACACCTTCCTGCACATCGGAAGACCCATCCGGGAATAGTTTCGGCTGTGGATACAATGCCGAAACCTACGATTGGATTGAGGAAACGGTTGATCTTTCACAGTTTGCCGGTAAGAAAGTGCAGCTGCGCTTTGAGTACGTTACCGATGCAGCCGTCAATGGGGAAGGCTTTCTGCTGGATGATGTCAGCATCGCGGCCATCGACTACGCCACCGATTTTGAAAACGACGATGGCGGCTGGGTTTCTGAAGGTTGGGTTAGAATTCAGAACGTGCTCCCGCAGACGTATGAAGTCAGCCTGGTGACAATGAGCAACGGCACCGAAATTTCTCGTGTTGCGCTGGATGCAAACCACTCCGCCGAAATCAGTGTCGCTGGTAACCGGGTGGACAGCGTTTACCTGGTAGTGAGTGGCACCACCCGCTTCACCCGCCAGCCGGCTTATTACCGTTTTGGACTGCAACCAGCAAATTAAGAATTACGCATACTAATAAATTGAATCCTGGAGGTAAATTATCCTTCAGGATTTTTTTTATTTAACAAGTCACAATCAACCGAGGCGGCCATCTTAATGAGTAGATAATGTTTGACATTAGATATTGAATGGCTATACGAATGAAACAAATCTGCAACGCCAAAACGCCATTTTTTTTAATTTTTAGGGTGCATTCACGCTGCGCGACGCACCAATCAACTAATACCCTATGCCCGCTTTGATGTTCACGATTAAAAGTAAAATATCAATCTATTCGCTTCATTCGTCATTTCATGCCAAGCATTCATGGTAGATAAACCCCGAAACCTCATTATTGATATAGGTTTTCTCGTCGACCAAAAAGTTCCTAGCTGAGATTTAGGGACTTACAAGCAAATCTACTGTTTGCAAGAATAGCTTGTTTATCATAATCCTCAAGCTCGGATTGGGGGTTTACCATCTTTTTCCAACCCGAATCCGAGCTAGGAAATAATTTATCGATGGTCAACATTTTCCTATTCCATCAACTATAATTGCCCCAATCTCGGCTTCGAACAATACTCGTGCTCGGATCGGGAGTTTACTATTTATTTCCAATCCGTGTTCATGCGAAGCAAGTGCTGCCCACGCAGCGTGCTGCCATAGGCACGTAAAACGAGCAAGGCATGCAGCACAACTCGCGTCCGAGATAGGAAATAATTTTTCGATGGGCAAAATTCTTCTATTCCATCTGTCTAGGTGTCCCATTTTGGTTTCGGGTTTTCTGGTATGTACGTTCCGTTCGCTTTAGAACGCACCATTGAGAATGTATCCATCTCATCCCAGACCTGATGCATAATTTTGCTTGTCTTCTCCGTGTATAAAAATTGGAAGCGCGGCTCCCACCTCAAATGGTGCGCGCCCTTTACCCCTGTCGCAAACGACTCAACTCACTCTCCAACTCAACACGTTTCTGCTGAGCTGCCAGGTTGATCTCGTCCTTCAACCCCAACAGCCTGTCCTTAAGATTTGCCCGCACACCTTCACCCGAATCTGGCGTGAACAATAACATCACCAGGCCCCCAACCAGAGCCCCGCTGACAAACCCATTTAAAAATGATAATGCTTTTTTCATTACTATCTCCTTTTTGTGCTCTTTTTCTTAATTTTCGTTTCCAATCCGAATTTCTTGAATAAATAAGGTGCTCCTGCCGAAATCCACGTACCCACCAATCCATAGCGTATAAAGCGGAGAATTTCACTGACCACAGGGATATCTGCAGGGAAAACCAACTTCAAACCGGCCCAAAAGACCAGCACACCAATGATACCAATTACGAAGCGTAGAATCAAATGCAAAGGTTTCGCGTGGATGCGGCCCAGAGGGATCAATTTTTGTACCAGAATTAAGCCCGCCAGCAGCCCAAACCACACTGCAGCAGCTGAGATTACCCCATCCAGGGTGATTGGGTTGATCACCTCTTCCGGGAAATGCAGATTAATATTGGCCTGATATTGCTCCGGCACCACCCAGTTTTGGTTTACAAACCAGCTGATGAGGGATAATAGTAATATCAATAGGGTTGAAATGAAGGTACCCAGCCATTGCCTGGCACGCGACCAGTTCTTCACCTGATTTTTAACCCGCTCAAATTGAGATACAAAAAGCCAGAGTAATAGACCTCCCAGAAGCCAGCCAAACAAAACATCTACCAGGAAATGCGCACCCAGGTAAAGCCGTGATAACCCGATGAAGAAGATCAGCGCGATAAACGTCACTCTTAACCACATTTTTCGTGAAATAGTTGCGAAAAATCCCCAGATTGCAGCGGCATTTTGGGCATGGCCGGAAGGCAATCCGAAAGAGGTTTCCAGCACCATCGGTTTAATTGCATCACTCACCCAAAAAGGACGCGGAGCATGGAACAACAATTTAAAAAATTCATTAAACCCGTTCGAGAGCATCAAGAGCAGACCAACCTGCATTCCCAGGCGCGAATCGAAACACCAGAATATAGCCGGCATGATAAATAAGTAAAATTCTTCATCCCCCAGAAAGGAGAAAAAGCGCATCGGCACAAACAACCAGTCCCCCAGGTTTTGCAAAAACAAGTTTACCTGAACCAGTCCCACCCAAAAATTTTCCATAATCTGCTCCCGATATTGTTTGTATGATGGATTGACTCAACTTTAAAATCTATTGTACACTTGACTGCATGAAACCAAGGGAAGATCGATGGTGGAATTCCATCGCAGTTTTTTTCCTTTTCTCGGCATTGATGATGACTGCCTTCCGGCTTGAATCCACAAATTGGTCACCGGATTTATTTGTTCTAAAGTGGTTGACATTTTTTGGGTTCTTTCTCGGGTTGGGATTCGGATATAGCTTCTTTTCAGCTGGTAAGACCCGCATCATGCTGGTCATTTATTCTGTGATTGCTGTTCCCTGGGCTTTGACACTCACCACGGATAACTCATTACCCTGGATGCAAAGACTCAACACCGTCCTGAACCGATTCGGCATCTCTTTTGGGAATTTCCTGAACAACATCGGCATCGATGACCCCATTCTGTTTGTCAGCTATTTGGCAGTCATTTTATGGTTCACTGCGATATCTGCCGGCTACTTGATGACCCGCCGTGGAAATCCCTTGCTGCCCCTATTAATTTCCACCGTCACCATTTTTTCTTCTGAATTTTATTATTTGAAGAATAAAAATTTGTATACATCATTCTTTGTAATATTCGTTCTGATGGTTATTTCCATTACCAATTTCATGCATTCAACCAAAATCTGGCGCAAAAAAGGAACGATGGTCGAATATGAAACGAATTACTACATATCAAAATCCGCCTTGATTGCCAGCGTTGTGCTGGTTTTATTAGCCTGGAATTTGTCGGGCATCGTTTCCGCCTTTCAATCGGCCAGCCCGCGAGAAAGGCTAAGCGGGCTCTTCGAAAATATCCGCGTTCAATTCACCAAAATCACAGCCCCTCTGCAGGGACCGCTGCGCGTTGAGAGAACTTTCTATGGCGATTCGATCGGCCTGGGGACCGGCGCGGTTCTGGGTGATGATCTGGTTTTCAAGGTGACAGTTGACCAGTTCAAACCTAACGGTGCCCGTTATTATTGGCGAGCCCGCACTTATGATACCTATCAGGATGGCAGCTGGACTTCCACATTTCCCGACGAGCAAGCGTATAAACCAACTGACCCGGACCTCTCCTTTCCGGAAAGTGGACGCTACCCCATACGAGAGTTTACGTTTATCACAAACAGCAATCTCGGTTTGCTTTACACGCCCATGTATCCCATCAAATCCAGCCGGGATGCGAAGCTGGTAGTAGAAAAAGTGGATCCGGAAAATATCGATCTGGGTGCTATGACTCTCGAACAGACCATGTATTCTGGGGAGATTTACCAGATTGAAGCCAGAGTCCCGATACCAACCATTCTTGCAATGCGAAACGCCTCAACAGAATATCCGGAATGGGTCACGAATAAATATCTCCAGCTCCCGGAAGATTTTTCTCCACGTGTGCGTGACCTGGCTCTTGAAATTAGCAAGGATGAGACCAACGCCTACGATAAGGTCAGCGCAATCACTCGTTACCTGCGCCAGAATATCTCCTATCAAGAAGTAATTCCGGTAACCCCTGAAAATCAAGACCCGATTGAATGGTTTCTTTTTGACTTAAAGAAAGGGTTTTGCAATTATTATGCCTCTTCAGATGCCCTCATGCTGCGCTCAATTGGCATACCCGCCAGAATGGTTTATGGCTACGCGCAAGGAGAGGAAGACCAGGATCGAGAAGAGTACACCGTTTTACGCAAACAATCACACGCCTGGCCAGAGGTTTATTTCCCTGGCCTGGGCTGGGTTGAATTTGAACCCACCTCATCCCAACCGGTGTTGACCCGGCTCTCTGGCGAAAATAACCGTCCGGCCCTGGCAGATTTGCTCGGTGACGAGGTAGACGGTGGCTTGTCAGATAATAATCAAGAGCGGGACCGTTTGGATCAAATTTCCGAAATTGATGCAATCCCGGACGGTTCTGAGCGTTTCCAGTTAGTTCAACTGCTTCCTTATCTTTGGGTTATCGCTCTGATAGATTTGATCGCCCTGTACATCCTCCGCCGTCAACGGATTGGCGTTGCCTTCTCCGCACCTGTATTACTGGAATCTTTTCTCAAAAAAAGAGGCTGGCGAGTCCCTGGCTGGCTAAAAAGCTGGTCCAACTTTAATCATTTATCAACAGCTGAAAAAGCTTTTGCCAGTATTGCTTTTGCGAATTCTTTCTTAGGTTTCCCTGCCCACCATTCCAGTACCCCCTATGAAATGGTACGCCATTTCAATGCGATCCAACCAGCCTTGATTCCGGTTTCAAACCAACTGCTTGATGAATATCAACGCGCGCTGTATAGCCGTCAGGGTTTTGATTTAGCGTTAATGCAGCAGGCCAGCCGAAAAATAATCCGGGAAACCCTGCGAAAGCGACTTTATCTGGCATTGAATCCAGCTGAAAGATATCTTATTGAAGCCAGTATTGAATGATTCAGTCATTCCAAAGATTATTAACCAGATGAATGACTTGCTGGAGACCTGATTCGAGCGGTTCTATCTCGATAAACTCACTGCTGGTATGAATATTTCCACCGCGAGTCAGACAAATACAAACGGATGGATACCCTCTGCTAAGCGGCTCACTGGCATCGGTTGAACCTGTCATTAGATACGGGTGGATCCCTATTTCAGTTAAAGCCTTCACTGCTTTTTGAATCAGCCAATGGTTTTCCTCCAGGCCGCCGAATGGCCGCGAGCCAATTTCTTTGAGAGAATATTCAACTTCCGCACTGGAAGCTTTTTTGACAAACTGATCTATTTTCCTCAAGGTTTGATTTAATAAAGCTTCACGAATTGCCCGAACTTCAAAGCGGCAGATTGAGTAATTTGCAATCGAATTAATAGTTGAACCGCCAAAAATATTACCAAAATTTAGACTTACCTCGCCTTTTTCGGTACCAGCGATTTTTTTCGCCGCAATGATAAATTTGGCCAGCTCATCAATCGCGGATGGTTTGCCGTAATCTGCCCAGGCATGCCCTCCTGCGGTGTTCACTTGCATTTCATAGCGCTTGAGGCCTAAGGCTTGCTGAAAGATCGCTCCCAAACCAATTCCTTCAAGGACAATGAAGGCTTGCGACTCACCATTAAAACGGGCAGTCACTGCGCGCATACCCGCCAGATTGCCAAGCCCTTCTTCTCCCACGTTGGCTACAAACCAGATTCCACCCGGGAGTTGGGCCGGCTGATTTTGAAAATGATGACTGAGGCCTATCAGAGCCGCTAATGATAGAGAATTATCCCCGATTCCCGGCCCAAACCAGCGCAGCGCCTCCTTGCGGATTGAATGGTCAACGCTTTTTGCATGAACCGTATCCACATGTGCACTGATGACAACCGGTTTCCCTTCGCCCGCCGGTAAAAAGCCATATACATTGCCGATACCATCCATTTCAACCTGACTGAGGCCCTGAGCCTGAAAAGCCTGGTAAAGATATTGACTGCGATCAATCTCATCAAAGGTTGGTGCCGGAATGATTTGAATCTTTTCCAATTCTTGTAGAACCAGGTCAGTTAGATCAAACATATCGATCAGACCTGAATTACACTTAATTTTAATGAATCAAGGCGAGCATTTATTAATCGCGGCAAGGCATCCATGCAATAAAATGGTCCCACGCCCTCCTGTGTGATTGAAGCTGAAATACTGCCCTGCATGGCTGAAAGCAGCGCCTGATGATGCGTTCGCAACCCTGCCAGAAAGCCGCCGCAAAATGATTCCAGGCTGCCGGTCGGGTCAAGGATTTCGGTCGTATAGGCGGGAATTTCATATTTTCGTTTGAGTATATGATCATAAAGATAATAGCGTCTGTTGTTGGTCAGAATAACGATAAACTCACTTCCAAACGCGGTTAATGCCTCTGCCATCTCCCACAGATCGGCCGATCTTCCTAAAAATAAATTACGAATTTGTTTTTCTGTGCAGATGAACGCATTAATCCCTTTTAAGACTGTGCCAATCCGCTCCCAGTAAACCGTTCCCATATAATCATCAGATGCCTGTAAGGAAATGGTGGTAACGTGACCCTGCCGCAAATAAGACGGCAAGCGGGTCTGCGATGGGTAATCCATCGCACAGATATGCGCAGCAGTTACATCAAAATAATCGAAGGGAATGTCTTTAAAACGTAATGCGTTTTCCTGAGACATGAGATTTACCGGGCCGAGGTTACGCGGTTGATACCCCAATAATGTCTTTGGAAATGGCTCCCCTACCCGCGAAAAATGTGCCAGCGGATTATCATAGGCTGCCTGACCAAGTAACGGGTAGGCGATGAAATTACGCTGTTCCAGCGGTTCTGTGACAACCTGAATACCACGGATGTCCATACCTCTGGCTTGAATTTGATGCAGCCATTCTTGTGGGTAGTCCTCATTGGTTCGGGCAAGCAAGCCAATAGCCTC
The DNA here is from genome assembly GCA_038329785.1 of Anaerolineales bacterium. Classification (GTDB taxonomy): domain Bacteria; phylum Chloroflexota; class Anaerolineae; order Anaerolineales; family Anaerolineaceae; genus UBA6170. The sequence goes on from JBBQNI010000026.1 coordinate 10,496, forward strand.
ATCCCATAGCGCAATCCCGGCAGCAGTGTAGAGGAGATTTCCGCCTAGAATATCGACTGCCACACGGCCATCCGGCAGCACCAAATAGTCCCTGGTTAATAAGCCAGCAACTGCAAAACGCAGGAAAGGCGTAGAAGACTTCAAATCCCCCGTTGGCATTATTCTAGTAAACTTCTGACCTGATTGTTATTTCTAACCCAGGTCGGCAATCAATTTCATGACTCCCAGAAGCCCCAAACCAACTTTTACCCCATCGCCGGCGGTGAGCTCTGGTGTTCTATTTTTTTGTTCAGCGCGTTGCACCATCATGTAAGCCGCAAAGACACCACTCACCAAACCAACAACTGCGCCAATGATCAGGAATTTTGTTTTCCAATTTTCTTGAGTTTGCATTTCCCATCCTTCAAATCTTCTTTAATAAATTAACGTGATAAACCTTTGCGAAAACCGCTTGCCTTGCTCTTAATCGTCACGATTGGTGAGGTAATTTTGGTGGAGAGATTCCAAATTGCCAACGCGACTTTTAAGAATAATGCATGAACCTTCCGCAATTGCGTAGGAATCCACCCAAGCAATTTGGCCTGCCCCACAATCAAAAGAATTAATAAAGCTAACAAAATTAAAGACAGGATAAACATGGGACCAGCCAAAATCACAACGGAAATATTCGCCCAATGATGAATGTTGGCATTCACCGGGCTAACGTTTGTGGATACTAGTACGGCAATAAGCAAAAATAAAAGAATGCCAATGCCTAGGGGCAGGTAAATTTGTATGCCAGTCTCTGATCGGGTTACTTCTTTTGAAGATCTTTTGATTTTTGTGTTTGAATCAGCCATAAATTTATTGTAGCATGCTTTATTTTCAAGTTGAAAAATATATACAATCCAATCGTTGACGGTATGCAGCTAGATCGATGGTTTTCCGGGCAACTCCACTGGTTACGGCTGCCTCTGCAACTGCACTTGACTCCCAGGCACACACACGCGGGTCGAGCGCTTTGGGTACGAAATAATCCACACCAAATTCAAGATGATCAATCTCGTACATTTTTAAAACCTCAGCCGGAACAGTTTCTCTCGCCAGCGACGCCAATGCACACGAGGCAGCGGTTTTCATTGCCTGGTTGATCGCACTTGCCCGAACATCGAGTGCCCCGCGAAAGATATAAGGAAATCCCAGCACATTATTGATCTGGTTCGGATAATCCGATCTGCCGGTTGCCATAATGGCATCCGGACGGGCTTCCTTAACAAGCTCAAATCCAATTTCAGGGATCGGGTTAGCCATCGCGAAAATGATCGGGTTGGCAGTCATTCGATTAATCATCTCTTCTGAAATTGTGCCGGCAACTGATAAACCGATCAAAACATCTGCTCCTTGAATCACCTGAGAAATCGTTTGTGGCTTATTACCCTGAGCAAATTCTGCTTTTTCAGCAAACATTTCTTCCTTGCGCCCATGATAAACAAGACCGGCAATGTCACACAGATAGACGTGGCTTTTGGGGACACCCAATTGATTGAGTTGACGTGCACACGCAATTGCGGCGGCTCCGGCACCACAAAAAACGACTTTTACCTGATCAATCTTCTTCTGTTTGATTTCAAGCGCATTCAAAAAAGCAGCAGCCAGAATGATGGCCGTCCCATGCTGATCATCGTGAAAGATCGGTATGGGCAGCCGCTTTTGCAATTCCGTTTCGATATAGAAACATTCCGGGGAGCGTATGTCTTCCAGGTTAATGCCGCCAAAGGTGGGCGCAATGGCACAGACCACATCAATAATACGATCTGGATCATGGGAATCGATTTCAATATCAAAAACATCAATCCCCGAGAATTTCTTAAAAAGCACTCCCTTCCCCTCCATGACCGGTTTGGAAGCCAGAGCACCTCTATCGCCCAGACCAAGGATAGCAGTCCCATTGGTTACAACTGCCACCAAATTGCCTTTATTGGTATAGCGATAGGCTGCATCTTCATTCTCAGCAATTTCAAGTACCGGGTAAGCTACACCCGGCGTATAGGCCAACGATAAATCGCGTTGATTTTCTAAAGGCTTACTGGAAACCACGGAAATCTTGCCGGGCACCCCCCCCAATTCATGATAAGTTAACGCCTCTTCCTTACAAATAGCCTTCATTCAACTTCCTCATTTTGAAATTTTGCCCAATTGTAGCACGAAAGGCAGTAGATAGCTGCTACACATGGTTTTCAGCCTTATGAAGCAGAGGCTGACACATGTAATTCAATCCTGACGATCCGATTCAACCCCGCCAAATCTTTAATAATTGAAATCCGTGAGCCCGGAAAACAATCATTTGCCATCGCAACAACCCGCTCGCCCTGATCATATTGAATTTCAAACAGAAGCAAGCCCGGGAAATTCAATTTCCCAGTAAGCTGATTAAGCAAAGCCGCGATCAGACGCAGACCATCTTTGCCGCCATCCAGACTTTTCAAAGGTTCAAAATGAGCGGGCGGCATTTCAGCCAGGTCGTTTGTAGGAATATAAGGGAGATTGGCACATACCAGATCAAATTTTGCCTTTATTGCGTGGCACAAATCTGCGTTAACAAAAGAAACATTTTTACAATCAAGAGTGCGGGTATTCTCAGTCGCAACTTTCAATGCAGCCAGGGAAATATCAACAGCTACACCCAACCCATCGGGCAAATTGCGAAGGACACTAATCAAAATTGCGCCGCTGCCCGTGCCTACGTCAAGAATATTGATTGGTCTATCAAATTTCCGCCCCCATTTAATCGCTTCCTCCACCAACAGCTCGGTCTCGGGTCGCGGAATGAGCACTGACCGGTTGACACGGAAAGGTAAACCGTAAAACTCTTGCGTCCCGGTCAAATAAGCTAAAGGTTCTTTTGTTCGCAAACGAGCCAGAAGTTGATCAAGTAAATTGATTTCTTCATCTGCGAGCTCAAAATCGTCATTGGCCAGCAGCCAGGCACTTTCTTTTTGTAAAACAAATTTCAGGATGGCATTTATTTCAATGCCGGCTTCGGGGCTGATCGTCAGTAATTCTTGCCAGGCTTTCGTTCGCCATTGGCGAATATTAGTCTTCATCCTCACCCAAAGCAGAGAGACGATCTGCTTCATTGCGCATTCGTAGTTCATCAACAAAAACGTCGATGTCACCATCCATGACAGAGGGAAGATTATAGGAAGATACAGTTATGCGATGATCCGTCACGCGATTTTGTGGATAGTTGTACGTGCGGATTTTTTCAGAGCGATCACCACTGCCAACTTGCGACTTACGGTCTGCAGCAAATTCGCTTTGCCGTTTCTCTTCCTCAATTTCATACAATTTAGCCCGTAAGATGCTCATTGCCCGCATTTTGTTTTGAAGCTGGGACCGTTCATCCTGACAGGAGACTACCAGGCCGGTTGGGATGTGGGTAATGCGCACTGCTGTCGCATTCTTCTGCACATTTTGACCACCCGCTCCCGCAGAAATATAAACATCAATGCGTAAGTCATTACTGTTGACTTCAACATCGAACTCTTCAACCTCGGCCAGTACAGCAACGGTGACGGTGGATGTATGAATCCGACCAGAGGACTCAGTAGTAGGAACACGTTGCACCCGATGAACACCTGACTCGAATTTTAGACGGGAATAAGCGCCATCACCTTTGATCATGAAGGATATTTCCTTCAAACCGCCAATACCAATCTCATTTTGGCTGAGGACTTCTGTCTTCCATCGTCTTTTTTCAGCATAACGGCTATACATGCGGAATAATTCGGCGGCGAACAGTGCTGCCTCATCACCGCCAGCCCCTGCACGCACTTCCATAATTACATTACGCTTGTCACGTGGGTCTGAAGGAACAAGCAGAGCTCTTAATTCGATTTCAAGCTCTTCCAGCTGTGGTTCCAGCGTTACCAGATCAATTTCTGCCAATTCGCGCAGTTCCGCATCATCAGCATCGATTAATTGTTGGGCTTCTGTGATCTGACTACGAACCTTATGGTATTGCATCGCCTTGGAAAAGACTTCTTCAAGCTCTGATTTTTCCATGCCAATTTCCTTGGCACGCATATAATCATCGCCCACATTTTCCATTTCACGGTCAAGTTCCTGGTATTTTTCTTCAATCGTTTTAATTTTTTCCAACATGGATCATTCCAATGGTTGTAGTTTTTTAGCCAAGGGAAATTATACCAGTATGGAACTAATCTGTGGTGTCACGTCAGGTGCCATAGAAAACAACTCGCTACAAACATATGTCCAGGCAGGATAAATGCATTTTACCCATACTTACCAGAAATATAATCTTCAGTTTCTTTCTTAATTGGTTTAAAGAATATTTTGTCTGTTTCACCAAATTCAATCAATCGACCAATTCGTGCATCTGGATTTTGTCGATCAATATTGAGGAAACCGGTGAAATCCGATATTCTGCTAGCCTGCTGCATATTATGTGTGACAATGACAATCGTGTACCTCTCGCGAAGTTCCCACATCAACTCTTCGATTTTCGCTGTCGAAATTGGGTCGAGTGCGGCTGCCGGCTCATCCATCAAAATCACGGAGGGAGAAATCGCCAATGCCCTGGCAATGCACAGACGCTGTTGCTGGCCGCCGGAGAGAGCATACGCACTTTCCTGTAGTTTGTCTTTCACTTCCTCCCACAGTGCAGATCGCTTCAAGCTGATTTGCACTAATTCATCCAAATTTCCCTGATAATGATTTATCCTGGCTCCAAAAGCCACATTTTCATAAATACTTTTCGGAAATGGATTAGGTTTTTGAAAAACCATCCCGATTTGCCTTCGAATTTTCACCGCATCAATAGTAGTGTCGTTTAAATTCTGACTGTTGTAAATTACTTCTCCATAGGTTACAGCCCCAGGAATCAGATCATTCATTCGGTTGAAACTACGCAACAGAGTCGACTTTCCACATCCTGACGGCCCAATTAATGCAGTAATTCTATTCTTCGGGATACGGATATCAATCATATCGATAGCTGTTTTTTCGCCGTACTTTACAGTCAAATTTCGTGCCTCAATCACAGTTTCATAATCATAATCCTGTAGGTCTGTCACACGAGGGAATGCCTCTTCTTGCATCTCAATCACCATTTCACCTCGAATTTATTTCGCAAATAAATAGCTACACCATTCATCAGAAATAGGATTAACAACATTACAATTATGCTTGCTGCCGCCAGATGCACCCTGTAGTTTTCTTGTGGAAGTGTTATCCAGTTATAGATTTGAATCGGAATAACCGTGAAATGGTCAAATACAGATTCAGGCAAAAATGGGACATATGTGAATGCACCCATAATAATAAGCGGTGCTGTCTCACCGAAAGCCCTACTAAGCGAAAGTATCATTCCGGTCAAAATGCCAGGCATGGCGATAGGAATCGTCAATGTCGAAATAGCATACCATTTCGTTGTTCCCAGTGCATAACCAGCTTCCCGAATCGATGGTGGAACAGCTCGTATCGCCTCTCGAGCAGCGATAATGACAACTGGCATTATTAAGAGCGACATTGTTAATGCCCCAGCCACCATACTGCGTCCAAAAGGAAGGTGAATTTGAAGAAAATCCAAACCAAAGAGATTGAGTACAAACCCCCCCGTTGGATTAAGATCCGCAAATCCTGATAGCCAGCGGCTTATAAAATTGTCCGCTGAAAATACTCCAAACATCCGTCCAAATACGACCAGTCCCAGCATTCCATACACAATTGAGGGAACACCAGATAAATTATTAATGTTCAAATTGATAAAATTTGTCAGATGGTTTTTGGGTGCATATTCTTCCAAATAAATGGCCGCACCAACACCTACAGGAAAACTGAATAACCCGGTCATCCCTATTACAATCAAACTGCCAACAATGGCTGATTTCATTCCTGATTGTTCTGGTTTACGCGAAGGGTAATTTGTTAATAATTCTGGTCGCAACCAAGACCCGCCATTAAAAGCTATATCAACCAACATTACCGTCAACATGAATAGACCGACTAATATTGAAAAAAGTAGAAAAATGTGAAATATCTGACCCACGCGCTTACGCCATATCAATCTTTCTTTGTAAGTACCCTGAAGATCTTCTGTGATGTTAATTGACATTAACTGTATGCCTCCCGATATCGTTTTACTATGAGGTCACTTACCAGATTCATCAGAAATGTCATAATGAATAGAGTGGCACCTACTGCAAAGATCGATTGTCCATTGATCGAGCCGGATGGTGCGTCACCAAAGCTTACCTGTACGATGAAAGACGTCATCGTCTGGACACTTTCCAACGGATTCCAGGTCATTCGCGGAGTCGCGCCTGCTGCAATAGTAACCGCCATCGTTTCGCCTATGGCACGTGATAAACCGATAATAAAAGATGCAATAATGCCACTCAACGCAGAAGGTACGACTACTCTAGTGGAAACTTCAAATTTGGTGGCGCCTAAAGCGTACGCACCCTCACGTAAAGATCTTGGAACGGCTCGCATTGCATCTTCACTGATTGAAGCCACAATCGGAATTATCATGATCCCTACAACCACAGCGGCACTAAAAGCATTGAAAAAATTTACATCAATTCCAAGACTTTCTTCCAGTAACTTTTTCAAAATTGGTGTAATAAACGAAAGAGCAAAATACCCAAATACGACAGTCGGAACTCCAGCCAGAATTTCAAGCAATGGCTTAATTACATTTCTTAGTTTTGAGGATGCGTATTCACTCAAAAAAATTGCACTGCCAAGTCCTAATGGAATTGCAATCAGCGCGGAAATTCCTGCCACGAGTAATGTGCCACGGATTAATGGCCGGATACCGAAATTCTCCGGCACAACCGTCGCTGCTAAAGGACGCCATGTCGTCCCGGTCAGAAAGGCCCATAAATTTACTTCCGGTCTTTGAAAAAATGAGATCGTTTCGCTGAACAGTGAGACAATTATTCCGATTGTCACCAAAATTGTAAACACGCCACAGCCAAATAGTAAAATAGCGATAATTTTCTCTTTTTTTCCCAAAATCTCGGCTGAATTAAAAAGGGAGAAATTACGTTGTTTTTTTTGAGTCACATGGGTTAATGTACGCACTTCTTCTCCAGAATCATTGCTTCACATAAGTGCAGGGACAGGTGATTGACCTGTCCCTTCTTTTTTTCGTCATCAAACTTTCTATTACCTGGAAGAGGAAAGCAATTCCAAATTACTTTCATATGTTCCTGTTGGAGGCATTGAGTATCCAACATCACCCATAACACTCGGTCCGCCTTCCGGACTGAAGAAGAACTTTACAAATTCAGCCACTTGAGGTTTTTCCTGCAGGCTTTTCAGATTGACATAGATGAACAGGGGTCTGGAGAGAGGATTGTAGCTTCCATTTTGTACCGTCTCATCACTTGGTAGAACAGCATTTCCTTCACTGTTTACAATCGGAATCGCACGTACCGCCTCTGAATTATTGACAAAATACGCGTACCCAAAAAAGCCGAATGCATATTGCTCATTTGCAATCCCATCCAGCAGAACGTTATCATCACTGGAGAATGTAGTATTTTCATCCTGACGCAGTTCTTCTTCCCCATTTGCACCTTTCACAATTTCGGTCATGTAATCGCGGGTGCCTGAATCCGGGTCGGGGATAAAGAAGAGAATATCTTCCTGCGGGAAAGCAGAGTCGAGATCGGACCATTTCTTAATTTCGCTGTTTGCACCAAGAAGTTGAGCCAATTGATCAACGGTTAAACTTTCAAGCCAATCATTTTCTTGGTTGACCATTACAGTAAGTCCATCAAGTCCAACAACAAATTCAACATAGTCAACCCCATTTTGGGTACAGATTTCTTTTTCTGAATCCTTAATCGAGCGAGATGCGTCACTTATATCAATTTCTCCCGGGCAGAATTTCTTAAACCCACCACCGGTACCGGATAAACCTACCGAAATGCGAACATCCGGATAAATTTTTGCAAATTCTTCGGCAACAGCTGTTGTGATTGGGTAGACTGTACTGGAGCCATCAATGATCACATCACCGGCCAATGTTAATTCAGTCTTTTCTGGAGCAATTGTCGCGGTAGATCCCTGGGGCATTTCTGTCGGTGCGACAACCGTGTCAGTTACACTGGTTGTATCATTCGCAACCGCTGATGCAGCGGGGGTTGATTGCTGACTGGTACAGGCAGTAATCGTCAAAACAAACACAATAATCATCATAAACGCTAAGTTAAACTTCTTTCGAAACATTTTGTTCTTTCTCCTTAAATTATTTATATTTTTTTTCTTATTCCAATCCTAACCTGAAGTGGTTAACACGCGTTTAAATTGAAGTTAAGTTTTGATAATGACATTGAACACCTTTGTTAACCTGACTGCAAAGGATTTAACATAGGTACTGGAAACTATTTTTAAATTCCTCTAGCCAACAACCAAATCTGCGCTCAAGGATGCACAACAGATCTATTAATCAGGAACCAGAAAAAAATATGTGTATTAACAATCCTCTGGTCGCCTTAATAATCATTAACAGGGATTTGACAGTCCATTAACCGCGATTTGAGATTATTCGATACAATAGAAAGAGCATAAAAGAATTCTGAGGAAATGGTTAATTGGAACAATTTACTGAAGCAAAAATAACTGTTGAACATTTCAACCTTTTTTACGGTAGTTTTCAAGCACTACGGGATATCAATATTGATATCCCTGCCAACGCAATCACCGCTATTATTGGTCCATCCGGCTGCGGAAAAAGCACCTTTATTCGCTCATTTAACAGAATGAATGACTTGATAACCTCGGTTACGGTGAATGGAGAAATCACACTGGATGGCGAAAATGTGCTCGAATTGAATCCCGTTTTGTTGCGGAAGAAAATTGGTATGGTCTTTCAGCGGCCGAACCCATTTCCGAAATCGATCTACGATAACGTTGCATACGGTCCCCGCGCCCATGGCATGCGGAATAAATCGGAATTGAATCAAATCGTTGAAAAAAGTTTGGTGGAATCTTTTCTATGGGATGAGGTCAAAGATGATCTCAGTAAATCTGGTCTGGCCCTCTCTGGTGGCCAACAGCAACGGCTTTGTATTGCCCGAGCGCTGGCAGTCACCCCTGAGCTGATCCTGATGGACGAACCTGCATCTGCACTGGATCCGATTGCGACATTAAAAATTGAAGAATTAATCCAGGAATTAAAAAAGTCTTATACAATCATCATAGTGACACACAATATGCAGCAAGCAGCCAGGGCATCTGACTTCACCGCTTTTTTTAGCATTCATGAAGATCGAGCCGGTTACCTGGTTGAATTTGATCGAACAACAAAATTATTTACCAATCCGACGTTACAAATTACGGAAGATTACATTACAGGACGTTTCGGCTAAAGAAGAAAACCACCAGAAGAGGAAAAAATGGCAAGAAAAGTTTTTGCAAGAAAAGTACAAAATATACAGAATGAAGTCCTCTTGCTTGGCAGCATGGTGGAGGACGCCGTTATCAAAGCTGTGCTCTCGCTGAAAAACCGTGACATTATCCTGGCCAAACAAATTTACCATGATGACCTGCTGCTGAATGATAAACGGTATGCAATTGAAAATGCAATCCTGATTGTGATTGCAACTGAACAACCGATGGCGCGTGATTTGCGCCAACTGGCATCCATGCTGGATGTTGTCACCGAGTTGGAAAGAATGGGAGATTACGCAAAAGGAATTGCCAAAGTAACCGTCAAACTCAACAATGTAGAGATACGAATTCCTATCAATGAAATCGAAATGATGGCTGAACTCTCCATTGGTATGCTTCACAAGGCATTAACTGCCTTTATTGAAGAGGACGCCCAATCTGCCGCACAAATTCCCTATCAAGATGACGCTGTGGATAAACTCTACGAAAATATCTACCACCAGAGCGTGGAAATAATGATTGCCGAACCGCACAATATTGATAATTCCAATTTGATCATGTGGGTTGCTCACAATTTGGAACGTCTTGCGGATCGTGTCACCAATATTTGTGAGCGAACTGTGTTTATTTCCACCGGGGAACTGATGGAGCTGGAGGTAGATGACCAGGACGATGATCTGGATGTTCCTTAGGATCCTCTGAGTGGAATCGACTTATGTTACTGTATCAAATTCCCCTAGATTGCAAAAAGAGAGATCATCGACCATAGATCTTATCCACAAGGATGTAATTTTGATCAGAATCCTATACAATACGCATACCAGCTGAAATTAAAGCAGTCTTATGGGAGTGCACATGTCTGATCCTGAAAAAAAATTGATCCAAACGTACGCAGCAAAAATAATTCAGAGCCAGGTAGATTACCTTGAACACCAAATAGCAGGTATGCAGCAACAGGGAGAAATTGAATACGTTCACCATACCCGCGTAATGAGCCGCCGTATTCGCAACACGATTGAAGTATTCGCCCCATATTTTGGCAATAAAACCTCCAGAAAATGGCTCAGAAGTTTCTCGGCACTGACAAAAAACTTGACCAGTATTCGTGATCTGGATGTGCAAATCGCCTTTTTGCAAAATGAATTGGCACAATTGGATAACCCAAAATATGTGCAGGGAGTCAATCGCGTTCTCCTGCGAAAAGCTCAGAAGAGAGATAAAGGCACGGACGCAGTCGAGGAAGCCATTCGCAAATTTAGGGAATCCAATGCTCTGAAAGAGGTGAAGGATTTCATCGCCAAACATACTTTTGAGGAGCATGTATTCTCAGCAACAGCTAAATTGAGTGAACTTGCGGTACACCATGTAGAAGAAAACATCAGACAATGCTTTCTTTACGTACCATTTATTACCAGTCCAACCAATTTCAAAGAACTGCACAGATTACGAATAGCAATGAAGAACCTGCGTTATGTGGTTGAGCTCTTTCTCTACCTCTATCCCACCCTTGATGAAGCGCTTGATATCTTAAAAACTTTCCAAGACGACCTGGGAAAGATACATGATTGCGATGTTTGGATTGATGAGCTGGATAAATTCGAAAAAAGAGAGAAGGAAAGAATTTTCAAGTTTTACGGCCAGAATGGTGCTTTCAACTTTATAAAACCCGGATTGGATTATTTACGAGTTCAAATTGGAGAAACACGTACACAAACTTACGATCAATTCCTTAATCGTTGGAATCTCAATTTTCAAGATCAATTTTGGACACGGTTGCGCGCTCAAATAACAACTTTCCCGGTCTACGAAGACAGAGCCGCTCAAGAGACTGAAGACCAGGGATTTTCTGAAGAACCATCCACCTGACCAGCGATCAAATCAGATATTGTCAAAAGAATTCGTCTGAGCAATTTTGATTCACTTAAAACGATATTTATCGGGCATGGTAATTCATAATGCCGGAATGTAACCTCACACCCGCACAATTCTCACGGTTTTTTTATGAGGCCTGATCCGCTTATATATCCTTCATACACTTTGTTAATCTAATGTTGACATTGCCTCCATAAAATAAAAAGTGACATTATTGTTTTAAAAAGGAGGAAATTATGGATATGGAAAAATTTACGCAGAAATCGCAGCAGGCATTGGTGCGAGCGCAACAAATTGCACAGGAGAACAACCACCAGAGCATTGAACCAATCCATCTGCTGGCTGCCTTACTCTCTGAAGATGAAAGTATCGTGTCTGCCTTAACCACCAAAATTGCCGGCAGCACACAGGCTCTACGCGAATCAGTCAATCAGGAAGTACAAAAACGCCCAAAAATCACCGGATATAGCAGCGACATTGGATTATCCAGAACCGCTTCAGATGTATTAAACACAGCGGAACGACTGGCAAAGGGTATGAAAGATGATTATGTTTCCACCGAACATATCTTTCTGGCGCTGACTGAAAGCAGTGAAAAGGGATTATTGAGCCAGTATGGAATAACCAAGGATTCAATATTGAATGCACTGAAAGACGTTCGGGGCAGCCAGAGGGTTACTTCGCAGAATCCGGAAGACACCTTTCAAGCATTACAAAAGTATGGCCGCGATCTGACTGCGATAGCACGCCAGGGAAAACTCGACCCGGTAATCGGTCGTGATGAAGAAATCCGACGAATTATCCAAATACTTTCGCGGCGGACGAAAAATAACCCGGCTTTAATCGGTGATCCGGGTGTAGGTAAGACGGCTGTTGTGGAAGGGCTGGCACAAAGAATCGTAAAAAGAGATGTGCCCGAAACTCTCAAAAACAAGACCTTGTTTCAACTAGATCTGGGATCATTGATAGCAGGGGCTAAGTATCGCGGTGAATTTGAAGAACGCCTCAAGGCGGTGCTGAAAGAAATACAGAGTTCTAGTGGTGAGATCATTCTCTTTTTAGACGAAATGCATACCATCATCGGTGCAGGTGCGGCCGAAGGCGCCATGGATGCCGGCAACATGCTGAAGCCCATGTTAGCGCGCGGCGAATTGCATATGATTGGGGCTACCACTCTAGACGAATATCGCAAGTATATTGAGAAAGATGCTGCCCTCGAGCGACGCTTTCAACCGGTTCTTATCAAAGAGCCAAATGTGGAAGATACCATCAGCATATTACGGGGTTTAAAACCACGCTACGAAGTCCATCATGGTGTTCGTATCACCGATTCCGCTGTGATTGCAGCGGCGACTCTCTCCAACCGCTATCTGACTGACCGTAAACTGCCAGACAAGGCTATCGATTTGATAGATGAAGCTGCCGCCCGATTGCGAACGGAAATTGATTCCAAGCCGCAGAGTCTCGACGAAACTGACCGCGAAATCATGCAACTGGAGATTGAGCAACAAGCGCTTTCCAAAGAAAACGATAAAGCCTCTAAAGAAAGGTTGACGAACATCGAAAAAGAGCTGGCCGACTTAAAGGAAAAATCCGCTGAATTGACCATGCGCTGGAACACCGAGAAAGAAGCCATTGCTGGCCTACAAACGATAAAAGAGAAGATCGATAGCACCCAAATTGAAATTGAACGTGCTGAAAGAAGTTCTGATCTGGAAACAGCTGCCCGTCTGCGCTATGGTTCTCTACGTGAATTGCAGGATCAACAAAAAACATCTGAGGAAAAATTAAAAGCTTTGCAGGAACAGGGCGCCTTGCTTAAAGAGGAAGTGGATGCCGAAGAAATCGCGCAAATCGTCTCGCGCTGGTCAGGAATTCCTGTTTCACGGCTGCTTGAAGCGGAGATGGCGAAATTGATCCGCATGGAAGAGAGTCTACACACGCGCATTGTTGGTCAAGATGAGGCTATCAGCGTCGTATCTAATGCTGTCCGAAGGGCTCGGGCAGGTATTCAAGACCCCAATCGCCCAATTGGATCCTTTATTTTTCTTGGACCTACCGGAGTAGGCAAAACTGAGCTGGCAAAAACTCTGGCCACTTTTCTCTTCAACGATGAGCGCGCCATGATTCGGATTGATATGAGCGAATACCAGGAGAAACATACCGTTTCAAGACTGGTCGGGGCACCGCCAGGATACGTAGGCTATGATGAAGGCGGTCAGTTGACCGAAGCCGTGCGGCGACGCCCGTATAGCGTCATATTATTTGATGAGATCGAAAAGGCGCACCCGGAGGTTTTCAATATTCTTTTGCAATTACTGGATGACGGGCGCCTGACGGATGGACACGGACGAACTGTTGATTTCCGCAACACGGTTGTAATTATGACCAGTAACCTGGCCAGTGAAATGTGGATTGGTTCACGCACTGTCAGCAGAGATGAAATTAATACTGTCCTCAGGAACCACTTCCGGCCCGAATTCTTGAACAGGATTGATGAGATCATTGTGTTCCACTCGCTCTCTAAGGAGCACATTCGTGAAATCGTGGTTAAGCAATTGGAACATGTCATTCACTTGCTAGAAAATCGCGAAATTCATCTCAGCTTTACTCAGCCAGCAATTGACTATTTGAGCGAGGTGGGTTATGACCCGGATTTTGGAGCGCGTCCATTAAAGAGGGCAATTCAGCGCGAATTACAGGACGCCTTAGCTTTGAAAGTGCTTTCTGGCGACATTTCAGCCGGCGATCAGATTGAAGTTGATTATGACGGCAGCCAGATCGTTTTCAAGGTTATCTCATAAATTCAGGTAGTTCAACATTTTTAATCGAGTAGGGAGCGGCGACTAACCGCTCCCTACTCGATTTACATAATCTCAGCAAAGAGATCGCTCTCTTTTTTCTCATTGGGCAGTGGTTCAGGGTAAGCGCGCATGTATAAATCTTTGCTGCCCAAGATTCTGCGCAGCCAGCCAAGAATTCCGCCACTCATCCGCGAACCGCCTTGACTTTGGTGACAGGCAGATGCCTCATTCCGCAAATTAGCATATTTGCCAAATTCGATCACGGCATGAATTGGAAAATCGACATCCACGATGGATTGTAAATCGATGTCCTTATTGGTTCCAAATTTGCGCGGGTCGCGGCCGATCAAACGCATCAAAAAGACCGAGATTTTCAGGAAAGTTCGCGGGATGGTGTGATAGTACAATTTCTGCGGTTGGTATTTCTGATCTGAAGATTGGCGGCCGGTCGTGACCAATTGCTTGAAAGCCATTGTGGTGGCTTCATACATGCGAATATGGTCCGGGTGGCGATAACCCCCGATCGGATCAAATGTAATCACAACTTGAGGTTTAAGTTGTTTAAGAAGGTCGCTCACTTTTTCGGCCACCTCTTCCACTGGTGCTGCCCATAAAGACTGAGGGTGAAGATTTTGTGCAGAACCGGCCATGCCCGAATCAAGGTAATTCAAGAAGAATACTTCTTTAATACCTAACATTTTTGAAGCGCAGCGAAGTTCGTGCTCACGTCTTTGCGAGGGACTGTTGAAGCCTTCCATATACTTCTTATTCATTTCGCCTACTTCACCGCGAGTGGCGCAAATCAAATAGACAGCCACCCCTTCCTGAGAATATTTCGCAAGCGTACCGCCCATTCCAAATGTTTCATCATCCGGATGCGCCAAAACTGAAACCAGGATGTGGTCTTTTTTATTGTTTTCTTTATTGTGAACTGTCATGATAATCTCTAATGTGCTCCTAATATTGAAATTTCTTCGGGTCGATTTTTTCAACCCAGGCATTTGTGCCGCCTTTTAAGTTGAAAACATTTTGATACCCTTCACCAATCAGCTTATTTACAATTCGCTGTGATCTAATGCCATTGCGACAGACAAACACCATTTTTGCCAGAGGATCAAGATTTATCTGGTTGGCAATGATTTTCTCATATGGAATATTTTCGGCGCCTGGAATTTGCACAATCGAGAGCTCTACCGGGTCACGCACATCAATAACCCTGATATTCTGACCTTCTTTGAGCCGTTCTTGAAGATCTTTCGGATCGATTTGCCTGTCTGGCGTAAGGGCTTCCAGATTCTCTTCGTGGAGCGCACAAAAAACTGCGGTATCTTCCAGTGTGGTGATCGTAGGCTTTTCCCCACAAATTACACAATTGGGATTTTTTCGCAGTTGTATTTTTAATAAAGATAAATCAAGCGCATCATACATATAAAGATTGCCGCAACTTGCTGCACCTATTTTCAAGATTAACTTGATTACTTCAGTTGCTTGCATTGTGCCGATTGTACCTGGCAGTACACCAAAAACACCCCCTTCTCCACACGTAGGGATCAAGCCAACAGGTGGTGGTGCCGGGAAAACGCAGCGATAACACGGCCCGTTCTGAGCGTCAAAGACGGCCACCTGCCCTTCAAATCGATAAATGGATCCATAAACATAAGGCTTATGGGCAAAGACGCAATAATCATTCAACAAATATCGGGTGGCGAAATTATCACTGCCATCCACGATGATGTCATAATTCGCCCCAATTTCCGTAATGTTGGCAGCGTTCAAATAAAAAGGGAATTCTTCTATCGTTATGTATGGATTAATATCCTTTAAACGCTTCGCAGCTGACTCCACTTTTAATTCACCGATTTGGCTGGAGCCATGGATTACCTGGCGCTGCAAATTGGATGAATCAACCACATCAAAATCCACCACACCGATCCTGCCCACCCCGGCAGCGGCAAGGTACATGGAAATAGGCGATCCCAGACCGCCTGTGCCGACAATCAATACAGAAGCTGCCTTCAATTTCTCCTGCCCCTGCATTCCAACCTCAGGAATCATCAAATGGCGGGAATAGCGTTGTACTTCTGCTCGTGTTAATTGTGACATTTGATAACCTCCAATCCAAAACTACAGGACTGATCATACCAGACTATATACTGAGAATTCAAACAAACAACGGCAAATGTACGTTGTTTGTTACCGTGTTGCAGAAATGATAAAATGAGTTCATGCATGTCATTATGACTCACGAACAAGCTGATTTTGACGCAATTGCATCATTATTGGCAGCAGCTCTCCTCCAGAAGGATGCTTTTGCATTGCTACCTAAGAAAATGAATCGCAATGTGCATGCATTTATTGACTTATATGGTGGCGAACTGCCCTTTTATTCATCTGGCCAATTACCCAAACGATCTATTGATCAGATCACACTGGTGGATACCCAGGCATTGGTGACCTTAAAAGGAATGGGGAAAAAAACCAGCGTGCACGTGGTTGATCATCACAGTCGTAAGGCAGACTTTCCTGAAAGCTGGACATCCATTTTCGAACCTACTGGTGCCTGCGCTACCATCTTGATTGAAGACCTACAAAAAAGTAAAACTGTTTTAAACACCATTTTTGCTACCCTTTTATTAACCGGAATTTATGAGGATACCGGTTCGCTTTCTTTCGTGAGTACAACCCCACAGGATATGTACGCGGCTGCCTATCTGCTCGAAAATAATGCCAGCCTATCAATCGCTAATAAATATTTAAACCCTCCGCTCTCTACTGACCAGTTGGAGATTTACGAAATGCTGTTGAATAATACTGCCCACCTGAATATTCATGGGCACCATGTTGCAGTCACCAGGGCAGACGCTGAGAACCTCAATGAAGAAATCTCCAGCATTGCTCACAAATTGCGCGACCACCTGGACCCGGATGCCCTCTTCCTCATGGTGAAAACATCTGAAGGAATTCGATTGGTTGCTCGTTCAACCAGCGACCAGGTTGATGTAAGCAAATTAGCCCAAAAATTTGGCGGTGGTGGCCATGCCCGTGCAGCCGCAGCCTTGATTAAAACTGATGATAGAAAGTTAAATCTTGATACTGTCTACCAACAGCTTTTGGATAACCTGCCCCTATTCATTGAACCAAGCATCAAAGTCTCAGATATCATGTCACGAGACCCACTTTTAATCACACCGGATACCAGTGCATTAAAAGCCTCTCATCTCATGCAACGTTACGGCTATGAAGGCTACCCGGTCATCAAGGATGGGGAAATTGTCGGCTTATTGAACCGCCGTAGTGTTGACCGAGCAATCACCCACAAGTTGAATTTGACTGCTGCCAGCCTGATGGAAGTGGGTAATGTGTCGGTCAATGATCAAAGCTCTCTGGATGACGTACAAAAAATTATGACCTCCAGTGGTTGGGGACAAATTCCGGTTCGTTCATCTGCAAACGACCAGATTGTTGGTATCGTTACCCGCACTGATTTAATTAAAGCTCTGGGAGAAACAAACCCAAAGCATTTAAGACGAAAAAACCTTTCTCCATTATTAAATAAATCGCTCACTCCCAACCAATTAACTTTTTTGCAATTGATTGCCACGCATGCATTCCAACAGAATCTGACTATTTACCTGGTTGGAGGCTTTGTACGCGACTTAATTCTTGAACGACCCGGCTTTGACTTTGATATCGTCGTGGAAGGCAATGCCATTGAACTCGCCAACTCACTGGTCGATCTTTACCACGGCAAAATCAGCACCCACAAACGCTTTGGCACTGCCAAATGGATCATAAAAAATAATGGCAAATTGACCATAAATCTGTCAGATTTGAATACCTTGAATTCGGCAGAATTTCCTGAAAGCATTGATTTCATTTCCGCCCGCACCGAATTTTATGAGTACCCCACTGCACTTCCTGAGGTGGAAAATTCCAGTATTAAACTTGACCTTCACCGGCGAGATTTTTCAATCAATACCCTTGCAATGCGCCTGGATGGGCGTCATTTCGCCAATTTATACGATTTCTGGGGAGGGCTTGAGGATCTTCATGCCGGCGTGATTCGGGTGCTGCATTCTCTCTCTTTTGTGGATGACCCTACCCGCCTGATTCGGGCTGTTCGTTTTGAACAGCGCTTTAACTTTGCAATTGAGCCTCGCACCTTACAACTCTTAATCGAAGCGACCGATTTAATTTCACAGGTTTCCGGCGACCGTCTGCGGCATGAACTAAACCTCATTTTTCAGGAAAAGAATCCTCTGCCGGCTCTGGCGCGTTTGGAATTGCTCGGTTTACTCACCAGCATTCATCCCGATTTAACGATCAATGAAGAGATAAAAAGCAATTTATCCAAAATTAATCGGGCAGAGATAGGCACTGAATGGAAATTGCCAGCTGAATCGGGAACGTTGTCATTAAATTTAACCCTGCTTTATATCGCCTGGTTTATGGATTGTGACAAAAATTATCGTGCCATCATCAAACGTTTGCGAATGCCGGCAGTAATATCCTCCGCCACCAGCCAGGCAAAAAGATTCCGAAAAATTTATGGATCATTGAGTACTATGCAACCAAGCCAGATAACAGAAATATTCGATACTTTCCGTATAGAGGTGCTTCTGATTTTCTCAATAATTCTCGCTGATGAGCCAGTTCACGGGTTGATTGAAAACTATGTGACCCATTGGCAGAAGGTCAAACCTTTTACTACAGGCCTGGATTTGCTAGCTGCCGGAATTAAACCTGGCCCAATCTACAAAGAAATTCTCACCCGCTTGCGTGTTGCCTGGTTGGATCAAAAAATATCAAAGGTCGAAGATGA
The DNA here is from genome assembly GCA_038329785.1 of Anaerolineales bacterium. Taxonomy (GTDB): domain Bacteria; phylum Chloroflexota; class Anaerolineae; order Anaerolineales; family Anaerolineaceae; genus UBA6170. Next base: position 29,399 of record JBBQNI010000026.1, read on the forward strand.
GCTTCAGCTGTTAAATGAAATCATCAACCAGGGATAATTCCACAGATCACAACAATACCAGAGAAGATTGGATTGACCGCGTCATCATCAGGCCTGGCAGACGAACCGATCTCCCTCAAATGGAGTGGGATGGAGAGTTTACACACCTGAGGAAAATTTACGCCAATACCTATGAGAGATCCAGGGCTGGCCTGGCACGCATCTGGGTGGCAGAGATTCCTGACCAGGATGTTATTGGACAGGTTCTTTTACAACTTAAGTCAAACCGGGAAGATTTGGCAGACGGAGTAAAACATGCTTACCTATTTTCTTTCCGGATAAAACCACAATTCCGTGGCCAGGGGCTCGGAGCATTATTGTTAACCGCGGCAGAAAATGATGTGCTGCAAAAAGACTTTGCCGAAATGACCCTGATTGTTTCAAAAGAGAATGTGCGTGCAATTCAATTCTATAGCCGGCATGGCTACCGCATCTTTGCATCCGAAAGCGGTGAATGGATGTATCGCGACCATAAAAATTTGCGTCATAAAGTCATTGATCCTGGTTGGAAAATGATCAAATTTCTGAAAGAATATTGACACAAATTATGCACGTATTTATCAGAGCCCGAATTGAATGGCTGCTGAGACACAGGCATGCACAAGCACGAACTTGAGGTCTAAAATTACCACACCAGTAAGTAGTGCAGCGCGCAAATTTCTTGATACCTGATATAATTGAACAGGTTTTCAGAATTTATCTTTTCTATTATGCCTTGCATCTCTCGAAACTCAGGAGTGATTCAGGCAATAAAAAATGCTTTTAAGAAGGGTATGGTTCATGAAAGAATATAAGTCCGACTCAATCCGCAACATATCTTTGGCGTCACATTCAGGCGCTGGAAAAACAATACTGGGTGAAGCATTATTATTCTTGACCGGCGCAAATAATCGCATGGGAAAGATTGAAGATGGTTCAACTGTATCCGATTTTGATGATGAAGAACACCGGCGCAGTATTTCTATTTACACTACTGTCCTTCCAATCGAATATAGAGATGTCAAGATTAACATCCTTGACACTCCAGGTTACACTGATTTTCTGGGCGAAGAAATCAGCGCGTTACGGGTCTCTGACGGTGCGATAATCATGGTGGACGCAGTTGCCGGGATTGAAGTTGGTACTGAACTGGCCTGGAATTATTCCGGTGAGTTCAACCTTCCCCGTTTTGTCTTAATCAATAAAATGGATCGCGACAATGCCAATTTTCAGAAAATATTTAATGCTTTTCAGGAAATGACAGATGTGCGCTTGATTCCGATTCAACTTCCTCTGGGTGAACAGGCGGATTTCAAGGGCGTAATCGATTTAATTTCTATGAAAGCTTTTACGGGTGTCGGCAATGACGTTGTTGAGATTCCCGCTGAATATAAAGATGCTGCTGAAGAAGCCCACATGGCTCTGGTTGAAGCTGCTGCCGAAGGAAAAGATTCCTTAATGGAAAAATTCTTCGAGGTGGGCACGCTGGAACCACAGGAAATCATTCAGGGCTTGAAAGAAGTTGTCAAAAATGGAACATTCGTGCCGGTATTGGTCTCTTCTGCCTCACACCAGATTGGTTTGATCCCACTGCTTAATAATATGATCGATTTGATGCCCTCACCGGTTGACGCAGCCCCATACCCGGCCACCGATAAAGACGGCAAAGAAGTTCTACTGAAGCCAGAAGATTCCGGCCCATTGGCAGCCTATGTTTGGAAAACAACCGCCGACCCATTCGTCGGAAAGCAGACTTATTTCCGTGTTTATTCTGGTTTGTTTAACTCCGACAGCCGTGTATGGAATCATGATAAGAGCCTTGAAGAACGCATCGGGACTGTCAGTATCCCCCGCGGAAAAGAAGCTCTGAACGTGAAATCAATTCACGCTGGTGATATTGCGATTGTACCCAAGCTTTCAGAGACCGTTACAGGCAATACGCTTGGCGATAAATCTACACCCATTATGCTTCCAACCGCAAAATATCCGAACGCACTATACCGCGTGGCCGTGACGCCAAAGACCCAGGCAGATTCAGCCAAGATCAGCACCGTTCTTACCCGCTTGTGCGAAGAAGATATGACTCTTTCGTGGGTAAATGACGGCACTACCCGCCAGACAGTCTTGCAGGGCATGGGCGATCAACATATCGATGTGGCTGTTCGCCGGGCTGCCTCAAAATTTCAGTTGAATATCAATACCGCTGAACCAAGGGTTCCTTATAAGGAAACCATCTCGAAGGAAGGCGTGGGAGTCTACCGCCACAAGAAACAAACCGGTGGCTCCGGTCAATTTGGAGAAGTGCACTTGAAGGTAATGCCCCAAGAAGGTGAATTTGAGATGACCTGGGATGTCTTCGGCGGCGCCATTTCCAATTCGTATTCTTCTTCCATTCAAAAAGGTATTCTCAGCACCATGAAAGATGGCATCATTGCCGGCTACCCTGTCTACGGTACCAGAGTATCTGTCTTTGATGGCAAAGAGCATGCCGTCGATTCGAAACCGGTCGCATTTGAAATCGCCGGCCGTGAAGCTTTTAAAATCGCATTCCAGGAAGCAAGTCCGGTCTTGATGGAACCAATCATGACTGTAAAGGTAACTGTCCCCGAGCCAAATATGGGTGATATTATGGGCGATATGAACACCCGCCGCGCACGGGTTCAGGGTATGGATACGGATCATGGTCGTTCCGTTGTCATTGCACAGGTTCCCCTGGCGGAAATGTTGCGATACACTACCCAGCTGCGTTCCTTGACGGGCGGTCGTGGTATCTTCGATATGGAATTTGACCATTTCGAACGAGTTCCCGCCCATCTCCAACAGGAAATCATTGAAGCGCATAAACGCGAAGTAGAAGAAAAAGAATAACAAAAGTCTACTAACAAAACCCCCTGAATTAATTAATTCAGGGGGTTTTTTATTTATTTTTCCTGCTTGTATAAATAGAACTTTTGTGCTATTATTGTAGAAACACTATCGTGGAGGAAAAAATGGCACACCCGGGAAGATTTTTAGTCATGGCTTTGTTCGCAGGAATCGCGTTTCTGGTTTTGTTTGCCACACGGGTAGCCGCCCCGTTCTCAATCGTTTCAGCCTCTTCGTCAGAAAGTGCTCCAGCGTACTCTGCTCTATCAAACTCGGAAGAACCTGTTCCGCAATCTGACAGCTCACCCGACACAAATTGTGTTATCGCAAATTCGTATCCTCAAGAAATTGACATTTGGTGTGGTTTGATTCAATCTGCGTCTTTGAAAAACCAATTGGATGCAAATTTAATTGCTGCCGTAATTCTGCAGGAATCAGGTGGACAGGCGGACGCTTACAGTTCCTCTGGAGCAGTCGGTTTGATGCAGGTCATGCCGCGTGATGGAATTGCAGCCAATTTCCAATGTGTTAATGGGCCATGTTTTTCAAGCCGTCCGAGCATGAACGAATTATTTGATCCAGCCTTCAATATTGAATTTGGCAGTAAAATGTTAATGAATCTTTTCAACAGGCATGGGAATTGGCGCGATGCCCTTAAAGCGTACGGACCCATGGATATTGGTTATCATTATGCCGACCTGGTGATGAGCATCTATCAAAACTATCAGTGATCAACATTATTTCATGAAAATCCCAAAACATACCTGCATACTCTTCTCTTTGTTCCTGTTGCTCCTAACCGCCTGCAAGCCGGTTGATTTGCGCAGCCAAACCAGTAAATCAATGGAGATCGAATTTAATGGCAGTCAATGCACACCACTTGAATCGATTGTCCCGCCGCAAGAGAATATCCAGCTCAAACTTGTCAATAAAAGCAATACTGTCTTTACCTGGGTGATTGCCATTTTTCCAATGGATGAAAATACAACCCTGGAGGATTCCAGCAATATTTATTTCTCGGTAAATGTTCTTCCTGAGGAAAGTAAGTCGACGGAATTTGTGAGCCCGGCCCTCCCTGCCCGCTACGATACGTACTGTATTGCAGACACACCAGCCCAGAATTTAATTTTAGGATACTTGCTGGTAGTCAATTATGACCCTTAAAAACACGACCAATTCAAATCAAAATCACGATCATTCACGGGTATTTACGTAGCTAAAACAAGGTAGTTTTTCTTCCCATTCAAGCTATCAGTGGTATAATAGCGTTCGTTAAGCGGGAGTCGCCAAGTGGTAAGGCATCAGCCTTCCAAGCTGATATTCGCGGGTTCGAATCCCGTCTCCCGCTCCTATCCACTTATTCGAGCAGAATTTTCCAAACTGCCATTCTCCATTTCGAAATATCCAACCAATGGGGAAAAGAAGCTTTCGAGATGGTTTTCTTTAAAATTTACAGGTTAAAGGACAGAGCCTGCAATCCAATTCAGGTCTACTTCCATATCCTCAAGTGGCAATTTGTGAGCAAGTTATCACTTTGTATTAAGGTTGCCCTTTGCGCAATGTTATAAAGCCAGTAAATATTTAATGCCAAAGAGAATAATAAAAGACACTGTTTGAATGGGATTAATCAAGATCACCGCGTATCTGATATGAGTCCCCATTTATATGTAGACGCGTGGGGTGGCTAGCCCTTTTCCCTCAAAAAAGGCATATGGGGGCGTGACACGCTTTTTTCCTACTTGGTACCCGCTCAAGCGCGCGAAGCGTGTTGCCTAAGGCACTCACCGCGAACAAGCGCAGCGGCTACCCGCTCGAGCTTGCGAAACGGCTACCCGCCTTAAGTTGCTACCTAATCACCGGCACCAGAATTGTGTAGACTGCCTGATAAACTTGATTACTGCCCGTGATGGTCTTATCACTTTCCCCGCCAATCACATACAAACGTGTCTCATAAGGCAGCACGGCCGGGTAAGCTCCCACCTGTTCAGACGGTTGGTCGATTTCCATCCATTCATCGCGTGGCGGCAAATATTGGATGATGGGCAAAATTACTCCCTCAGCATTCGTACCGCCGGCAATATAGACCATATCTGCCAAAACACTGATTCCCATGCCATAACGAGCCTGTGGAAGCGCTCTGGCTGCTTCCCAGGCGTTCTCTCCATTAACTTTACGCTGGGGGAAATAGAGATAATGTGTGTCCAGGGCACCCTTTTCATTAAATCCACCAAAAAGATGCATAGCTCCACCAACGACAGTGACGGCCAGGTCAGCGGTTGGCTCTGGCAATTGATCAAAAATCTCCCAGGCATCCTGCGTAGGGTCATACACCCACACTTCATCGCTGAAAACAAGTCCATCCCAACCTCCAAAAAGGTAAAGCTTGCCTTCAAAAGCTATCAGCCCATAGCGGCTAATTGCATGGGGCAGATTTGAGCGTTTCTCCCAGCGGTCTTCTCGCGGATCATAGACTTCAAGATCGGCGATAACTTCATTATCCGCATTGATGCCACCCGGTATGTATATGTTTTCGCTCAGAACAGCAGCCTGTATGTTGCTCACTGCGATTGGCTTAGCATTTTTCTGTGTCCAAGAATCTTCTTCGATGTTGTAGACATTCACCGCCGCGATAGTACCGCCCGAATCAACCCCACCAAAAAGATAAAAATATTTTTCATAACGGAGTGCTGCCATTTCCTTTAAGCCAGATGTTATCGGAGATAAAACTTGCCAGCGCTGATTTGCAGCTTCAGACTGATTAATTGCATTCGTTTGAGCAGCCAGTCTGTTAAGGCGCGCATTGTTCCAGATAAGAATAACAATTACCAAAAGCAACAAGAATCCACCAGCTAATAAAATTCTGGAGCGAGAGGGATTGGATTCTATCATGGCTGCATCTGGAACGACCTCTGCATATGTCGCTGATTCGTCTAACCCTCCAGCCGAATTCTCATTCTTGGGTGATTCTACCCAACCCCGACTGATTGCTACCATGGTTGCTTCTGTGCGCGAGACCACATTTAATTTGGCAAAAATATTGCGGAGATGCACTTTTACAGTATTGGGACTGATCACCAGTGTATGAGCGATTTCTTTGTTACTCGCCCCCGTGGCAACCAACCGAATAATATCGATTTCTCGTTCACTTAGTTCAAATTCCTCAGACATCCAGAATATTATAATCGAGACTAAAATAAAAAATGCATATCTTGCATTTTCGTAAAGAAAATCATGTTTACCAAAAAATATTTCCTCAACAAGAACCGATAGTATCATAGTTTTACTCATGATAAATGTCATCAACCTATCGGTTTTAAGACCCCGAAGTCATCATTTGCTTGCTTTTTTAGCGGTTATTCTATAAACTATAAGATAAGAGTGAAGTGCGAATTCACTTTGTTTATTCTCAGTAAAATTCCCTTATTTTTTTTCATTTTTACGCCATATTCATCGGAGTGGCGCGCGAAATATTGTTGCTTTGCTTTATTTAATGGTAAGGAGGTGATGAAGTATTCTGTTGTAAATATTTAAGCTTGTTTTCTACTTTTGTTTCTAAAATTTTGTTACACACCCTTAAGGAGAAGATCTATGAAACACTTACGTTTCTTTATTGTTTTTGCACTGTTAATTACAGTTGCCCTTTCTGCCTGTGCACCGGCTGTGCCGACTGCTGAACCAGAGCAAACCACCGAATTACCTTTATTCTATGGTGCTTATGCCACCCCGATTGAAGAACCCTGGGATGGTGTCATCCATGCCGCCTTACAAAAAGCAGCCGATGAAGGAAAAATTCGCTATGAATATACCGATGATATCGGTTATTCAGGCGATATGGAACGCGTTTTGCGTGAAATTGCTGAAGAGAAGAAGCCGGCTGCCATCCTGGGTGATGCTTTCGGTAACGAAGAAGCTGTCCGCAGAGTTGGCCCTGAATATCCTGAAATCGCCTTTGCCTTCGGTTCAGGGTTAGGACCCTCAGAACCAAACGTGGCTGTGTTTGATAACTGGATTCATGAGCCTGCCTATCTTAGCGGTATGTTGGCTGGTGGCATGACCAAAACAAATATCATTGGTATTGTTGGTGCCCACCCCGTTCCGGAAGTAAACCGCCTTGCAAATGCCTTCATTGAAGGTGTCAAAGAAATTAACCCGGATGCAAAAGTGCTTGTATCCTTCATCAACAGCTGGTTTGACCCGGCTGCTGCCAAAGAAGCCGCCCTGGCACAAATCGATGCAGGCGCAGATGTCCTCTTTGCTGAACGCTTCGGCGTTATTGAAGCTGCAGTTGAGAATGGGATCTACTCCTTCGGGAACATGAGCGACCAATACGAACTTGGCCCTGGGTCTGTCATTACCGGTCCCGTTTGGGATATGTCCCCAACCGTTGAATATCTTATCAAACAGGTTAATTCCGGTTCATTTACCGCTATGGATCTGAAAGATTTCAGCATGGTTGCCAAAGGTGGTGCTTCATTAGCCCCCTTCCACGCCATGGAAAGCAAAATCCCGGCTGATTTATTGGCTAAAGTCCAAACCCGCGAGCAGGAAATTAAAGACGGTCTTTTCCGCGTCAATATTGCTGAAGAAGCCCCTGCCGGCGCTCAATAAATAACAAACTCACTACCAGAGCTTTCACCATTCATCTGGTACATCATAAATAAAAAAAGAACTCCCCTTGTTCGTCGAGCAAGGGGAGTATCACTCGGAGAAATCATGAACGTAGTGGAGATGCATGCGATCACCAAATATTTTGGTGAAATGATCGCAAATGACCATGTTGATTTCGATCTCCGTAAAGGTGAAATTCATGCCCTTTTAGGCGAAAATGGTGCAGGGAAAACCACCCTGATGCGGATTCTATACGGTCTGTACAAACAAAATTCTGGGGAAGTTCAGATCAATGGAAAGACCGTACAAATCAATTCGCCAAAAGATGCCATAGCGAATAACATTGGGATGGTGACACAGCATTTTGCGCTCGTGCCGACCATGACTGTTGCAGAAAATGTCGTTTTAGGTTATACCGACAAATTTGTCCTGGACTACACCGCTATAGAAGAAAGTGTCTCCGCTGCAGCCAGGAAGTACGGTCTGGATATCAGTCCCAAAGCACTCATTCGCCACCTTTCCGTTGGTCAACGCCAACGTGTTGAGATTCTGAAAGCACTATACCGCAACGCCAAAGTATTAATTTTGGATGAACCGACTGCAGTTTTGATACCACAGGAAGTTGATGTCCTTTTTGATGCCTTGAGAAAATTGTGCGCTGAAGGGTTGAGTGTTATTTTTATCAGCCATAAATTGGATGAAGTAACGAATATTACCAACCGGGTCACTGTGTTGCGTGATGGCAAATCAATTGGTACCGTCAATACTTGTGACATGACCCAGAGCCAATTAGCCGCCATGATGGTTGGAAGAGAAGCTTTTGGGATTAAACGCGATAATTTAGAAACGCAAAAAAATATCCCGTTACTGGAAATTAAGGACCTCTGTGCTGCGGATGACCAGGGCCTACCTGCTCTACGCGATGTAAACTTAACAATTCATACTGGAGAAATTTTGGGAATTGCTGGTGTCAGCGGTAATGGCCAAAAGCAGTTAGCTGAGACATTATGCGGTGTGCGGACGTGTTCGAAGGGTGAAATTACATTAGACGGTGTCAACTTAAATGGCAAAGACGCTGCTGAATTCACCACCTGTGGCATGGGACGCATCCCGGAAGATCGCCATGAAGGCGTCGTAGGTGAATTGACTGTATATGAAAACCTGGCGCTTGAACATTTAGGAAAATATTCCACCAGAGGGTTTCTAAACCGCAAAGCAATTCAAGCCCATGCAAATGAACTGATTTCCCAATTTCAAATAAAAGCTCAGGCGGGAGATCGCATACGTACGCTATCTGGCGGAAATATGCAAAAAGTGCTGCTGGCACGTGTTCTCTCTACGCAACCAAAGATCGTGATTGCACCTCAACCAACACGCGGATTAGACGTTGGCGCAACAGATTATGTTCGCCAACAACTACTTGAACAAAGAAATCGCGGCGCCGGCGTTATGTTAATTTCAGAAGACCTGGACGAAATTTTAGCACTTTCAGACCGAATAGCAGTAATGTACGAAGGTGAAGTTGTTGGAATCTTGAACGCATCGGAAGCCACCCCAGAACGTTTGGGGTTATTGATGTCAGGCGCAGTAAAGGAAATGTGACAGATGGAAACAACCAGGAAAAAACTACGCTTCATCAAAACCAACAATCCACCATTCTGGATCAAACCACTAATTCCAGTTCTGGCTTTGATCGGCACATTTATCATCACTTCCGGGCTAATTCTGTGGGCAAAGGCAAACCCCTTCGAGACGTATTATTATTTTCTCCTCGCTCCACTTGGCAACCGGGTTTCGCTATTAGAAATTCTGGTTAAATCGACGCCATTAATGTTGACTGGTGTAGCAGTAACCTTTGCCTTCGCGACCGGATATTACAATATCGGTGCAGAAGGTCAACTCTACGCAGGTGCAATCGCTGCGGCCGGTCTGGGAATGGCACTTCATGGCGTTCCTGCCATTTTTGCGATTCCGATCATGATTATCGGCGGTTTTATTGCAGGTATGGCCTGGGCACTCATTCCGGCTTTGCTTAAGGTAAAACTGGCAGTGGATGAAGTTGTGACTACTTTGTTGATGAACTCGGTCATGGCCTATATCGTCAGCGCACTGTTGAACGGCCCCTGGCGGGACCCAAACTCCGGCTGGCCGCAATCAGAGGAGATTTCACCGACCGCCATGTTTTTCAAGATTGTACCCCGCTCACGCCTAAATTTCGGTTTTATCGTGGCTTTGGTGGCAATCCTGGTATTATGGCTGGTGATGACCCGCACTTCCTTCGGATTAAAGATGCGTGCAGTCGGGCTAGGGAAACCTGCAGCTCGTTTTGCCGGAATTAATGTGAACAAGACTATTTTGATCGCAGCCCTGGTCAGCGGAGGTATCGCTGGGATAGCTGGTGTCGCGGAAGTTGCTGGAATTCAGTTCCACTTGATTGGCGAACTTTCCGCAGGCTATGGATACACTGGCGTGATCATCGCCACTCTCGGTTCACTCAATGCCTTCGGGGTTGCAATCGCCTCACTATTCTTCGGCCTGGTAGATGCCGGTGCACAGACCGTCAGCCGCGCATTAGGCGTTCCGGTCTATCTCGGAGAAGTTACTCAGGCAACCATGCTGTTGGTAGCACTTGGCATGCTGGTCTTGCAGCGTTATCGGATTCGGAGGATGTGATGGAAATATTCTTAATCAACTTGATCGCGGCAACCCTCCGCGTCTCTACCCCAATACTCCTGGCTGCCATTGGTGAAACATTTACAGAACGAGCCGGAATCCTCAATCTTGGAATAGAAGGGATCATGTTTTTTGGTGCCTTTGTTGGATTTCTTGCTGCGGATATAAGCGGCTCGCTCTGGATTGGTTTCCTCTTTGCGGTAATCAGTGGGATACTTGCAGGTTTACTGATGGGTTTGCTTTCTGTATCTCTGGGTGTAAATCAGCATGTCTCCGGATTGGGCATTACCCTGCTTTTAACCGGGCTGGCCTTGTTTGGCTTCCGTCTGCAATACGGCGGACGCTCCACCCCACCCTCCATTGAGCCGTTCGGTCAGGTTAATCCCTTCGCGAATGTTCCTGCCCTGGGCACAATAACCCAGCAGTATTTGTTGACCTACATCACTTTTCTGGTCATTATTCCTTTAGCCTGGTGGGTCCTTTACCGTACCCGTTACGGTTTGCACATCAGGGCTGTCGGCGAAAATCCCGAAGCTGTAGACGCTGCCGGTGTCAATGTGTACGCGATTCGTTATTCTGTCCTGGCTATTGGGGGCGGTTTAATGGCTGCCGGTGGTGCGTTTTTATCACTTGCCCAATTAGGTGCCTTTAGTCATGGTATTATTTCCGGTCGTGGCTGGGTTGCGATTGCCATCGTCATTTTCGGAAATTGGGTGCCCGTTAAAGTAATGTTCGGTGCCCTCATCTTCGGCGGAACTTACGCATTACAGCTGCGCTTACAGGCTATGGGACTAAAACTACCGATTCCGTACGAAACCTTTCTGGCATTACCTTACATTGTTACAATTGTCGCCCTGGTTTTGGCGGGCAGAAATGCCTCTTATCCGGCAGCTTTGTTAAAACCCTATCGCAGAGAATAATTATTGGAATTTACATATCAGGAGAAATGGAATGGAATATACATATATTGGTAAGAACTATATTCGTCCGGATGCAATTGGAAAAGTAACTGGAAAAGCAATCTACCTGGATGATGTGCGCATTCCTGGAATGCTACATGCTGCCATATTGCATCCAAAATTTGCCCATGCCAATATTGTCAGCATCGATACATCCGCGGCTGAAAAAATGCCCGGCGTTGTTAAAGTTGTCACCGGCAAAAAATTTGATTTTCATTATGGCGATAACATCAAAGATCTCATCCCGATGGCAGTCGAAAAAGTTAGGCACATTGGAGAACCGGTGGCAGCCGTCATCGCTGATACGGTACAACACGCTCAGGACGCTCTCGATAGGATTCAAGTCGTTTATGATCCGCTGCCTGTTTATGTTGATGCGCGTGATGCCATGGATGTAGAAGCGCACCTCATTCACCAGGAAAATGGTGAATACTGGCATTTGCCAACTTTAAACCCGGTCTCAGGCAGTAATATTGCCAACTTATACAAACTAAAAAAAGGGAAAGGCGCGGATGGATTTGCGGATGCAGAAGTGATTGTGGAGCAGGAGTTCTTGTATCCGCACGGTTCATGCGCTGCTCTGGAACCGCATGGTGCGATCGTCTGGTTTAAAGAAGACAACACCATCGAAGCCTGGTCTTCATCGATTTGCCCCTTCATCATTCGTGATGATCTTTCATCCGCATATGGCTTACCCGTCTCACAGGTGCGCGTGCACATCCCCGAGATAGGTGGTTGTTTCGGATACAAATCCGATATCACCGTCGAGCAGACTGTGGCATACATTGCCAGCTTTGTTCCTGGCCGGCCAGTAAAGTGGGTCGCTTCACGTGAAGAAGATTTCACCAGCACACTGCTAGGCCATGGTATTCGTACCAAAATGAAAATTGGAGCTCGCAAGGATGGCAAACTTGTTGCGATTCAAGCGCAAATCCTTCACTCGGGCGGTGCTTATGCTGATACCGCCGTTAATGTCACAATTGCAGCCACCCACAATTCCGGTGGTCCTTACGAATTCGAGCACTGTGACCTGAGTGGTTATACGGTTTACACGAATACCCCCCCTGTCGGTGCATATCGGGGTTATGGCCATCAAGAATCGCAATTTGCAACTGAACGAATGATGGATCTCCTGGCGCGCAAACTAAACATGGATCCATTTGAACTACGGGAAATGAATTATTTACGAGAGGGCAAGGTAAATACTCTGGGCGAAATCATGTGGAAGACTAATGGCGATGTCAAAGCATGTGCAGATCGCGCCCGGGAAATTATCTATGCGCAAGAAAAACCGGCCGAGGATGAGAACTTTTACTATGGCCGTGGATTCGCAGCTGTAATGAAATCCCCAAAGGGAGCTCCATTCTCCACTAAAAGCTGCTATATAAAAATGAATATCGATGGCAGCATTAACATCAATATGGGCGGAGCAGAGGTTGGTCAGGGTCTACGCGCAATCGTTGCACAAATTGCCGCAGAGGCACTCAAGATTGCTCCAGAACGTATACGGGTTTATACCGAACTCGACACGCAGTTCTCACCTTACGAATGGCAAACGATCGGCTCTATGTTCACTACCCAGGGAGGCAGGGCAATTATCCGCGCGGCCGACAAGTTGATTCTGATCCTGAAACAGACTGCTGCCCAGGTACTCAAAACCGATCTGGATTACCTGGATTACGACGGAAATTATGTATTCCTGAAGAACGACCCCAGCATCCGCGTGGCTGTGCCTGATCTCGCCCGCGGATATATCACCAGCGATGGCATTACCATCGGGGAAGTTGCCCAATCAGTCGCAGATGCCCGTCTGCCGCGTTATTCCAACCCGGATCAGAATGGGCAGGGAAGTTTAGGCGTGGAATATACCTTCGGATCACAGGCTGCCGAAATTCGGATCGAAAAGAAGACTGGCAAGATCTATGTTGATCACTTTGCCTCCGTATTTGACGTCGGACAGGTGATTAACCCCATGCAAATTCGTGGTTCTGTTCTGGGCGGCGTACTGATGTCAATTGGAGCAACTCTTTATGAAAAGGTGGAGTTCGATTCGGAAGGAAACATCACCAATCCCCACTTCTTCAAGTATCACCTGCCAACAAATAAAGAAGCACCGCGCCAAACCATCGAATTTATTGAAAACCCGGGTGTTGTTGGCCCATTTGGTGCCCGTGGAATCGGCGAGCATCCGGTCATTGGACCGGCCCCGGTCATTCTGAATGCCATTTATGATGCTATTGGGGTGGATTTCTTCGAAATCCCGATCACACCCGACATAATGAAAAAAGCGCTTGCAGAGAGAAAGTAGAGGAACAAGATAATGGAAGAAAAATTTTCCTTCACAATTAATGGGACTCCTCGGACTGTTGAGGTGGGTCCTGAAATGATGTTGATCGATGTGATTCGCGATCACCTCGATCTGACCGGCACGAAGCATGGCTGTGATAATGCCACCTGTGGAACCTGCACAATTATCTTAAATGGTAAAGCGATCAAGAGTTGCAATACACCGATAAAGAAGGCTGCTGATGCCGAAATTTTGACGGTAGAAGGACTGGCGAATGGTAGAGAACTGCACCCCATTCAAAAATCGATCGCAGAAAGTGGTGCTGTCCAATGTGGATTCTGTACACCTGGCATTGAGATGGAATTGTACGGTTTGCTGGAAACGAAACCCGAAGCCACCGAGCTCGAAATTAACAACGCATTGAACAAACACCTCTGCCGCTGCACAGGTTACGAACCCATCCAGGACGGGGCTTTAATGGCGCAAAAACTTATGAAAGATAGAAAAAATTAATTTTCATACCAGGAAATGGAGGCAATAAAATGAGTTTTGATGTACTGATCAAGAATGCAAAAACGCGCACATCCCAAGACGAACTGGTTCAAATTGCATTGAAAGATGGTAAGATCGCTAAAATTGCTCCTGCAATTGATGGAGAAACCGCCCAGGTAGTAGATGCAAAAGGCAACCTGGTAACCGAATCATTTATCAATGGCCATTTACACCTTTGCAAGGTCTACACCCTTGAAATGATGGACGATGAAGCCATGGGTGCTTATACAGATGGATCCATGGGTGGGGCAATGACTTCGATTGAGCTGGCTGCCAGGGTGAAAGAGAAGTACGACGAAAGCTGGATTATTGAAAACGTTCGCAGGGCGGCTAACCTGGCACTCAAATTCGGTAATACCCACATCCGCGCCTTTGCCGATACCGATACGAAAGCCCGCCTGGAAGGTGTCAAAGCATTGCTCAAAGCCCGTGAAGAGTTTAAAGGCAAAGTTGAGATTGAGGTGGTTGCCTTCCCTCAGGATGGC
>JBBQNI010000027.1:0-43784 GCA_038329785.1 Anaerolineales bacterium
CTATTAAAAACCTTTTTTCCTAAAATATTCATTGTTACATCTAAATAAAAGGGTTTTTGGGTTTGTTTTGGCCGGGATTTGCCCCTACCAAAACACCCTAGCCCCTAATTAATGAAAAGATACGATTCAAGTGTATTTATAATAGTTATTGAAAAATTAGTTGACCGATGCTTCCATTTCCGGAACGAAGAGTGGTACCATGACTTTTCTTATATTTGATACAATCCAGTAGATGAAAAGAAGTCTGATAATCCTGATTTTTGTAGTGTACATGTTGACAGGCTGCAGTCCGCTGGAATCGAAACATGCCAGGATTAACTCAGTTACACCATCTGCATCTTCTCAAGACAGGGTTCTGGATGCCACCGCTACTTTTCCCTCAGCTGCTAACACCACACCTTCGCCGACCTGGCAGGGGTTAATCATTCCTTCAGTCGTTCCTTCAGAGATATTACCCATAAGTTCCCCATTGTTCGGTATTAACCCTGCGGATCTTCCTGAACTGATCTTCAATCCTTATTCACTGCCATTCCCAGGCTCGGATGACCCACATCAGGGTGTTGATTTAAGTGATGTTGATCCAGAAACAAAAATTGCCCTCACAGGATTGAGCGTTCAGTCAATTTTGGGTGGTCGTATTGTTTCTTTGATCTCAGATCGATTCCCCTATGGAAACGCCCTCATGATTGCAACCGAATGGCAGGATCTCCCATCTACCTGGAAATCCATCCTTATTTCACAGCCGGTACCCAAATTATGGCAGAAGAACAGCGCTTTAACTTGCCCGGCGGGTTGGGATGAAGAAGCGCCGGGTTTGGAAACGCAAACTTTGTATATCCTGTATGCCCATCTACTGAATAAACCTGAACAAATGATTGGTGAGGAGATACAGGCAGGAGAAGAGATTGGGCAAATTGGCATGAGTGGAAATGCCCTTGCGCCTCATCTGCATGTGGAAATTCGTTATGGGCCGCCCATCCAGTTTTTGGATGGAATCGCTCATTACGATGTGACTGCCACAGCAGCTGAAATGAGTAATTACTGTCGTTGGCGCATCAGCGGTTGGTTCCGTCCGCTGGACCCGATGCTGCTTTTGCTAACCCCATAACATTCAGGGTTGCGACTCGGGTAGTAGTTCATAACCCGCGTCCAGCATCCATTGGCAAAGGACAGGTCTATCATGTTCATCTTTAATGGGGTCTGCACCATCGGGCTGAGGCAGGCCGTTGAACCCCAGCAAGTAGCCGTACATCCCCGTCAACTGTTCCTGTGCCGCCTGAGATAATTCGGCATCGCCGATCGCGATTGCGTGAATGTGAATAGGAGAGCCAGGATACAATTGATCGAAATCGCGCAACCAAGCTGCAAAACCGGCGATCCGCAGCGCTGAAATCACGCGGGGAATATCATCATATAAAACCTGGTAGGTGCCGTACTGGATGACGGACAGATCAACTGCGCCCCCGCCCGCATGAGTGCCGAAACTGGCCGAAACGCTGGTCGAATAGCTGCCCTGAGTCAGGTGATAGCCTGTCAAATCAAGTTCGCCACTGTACAATGCCTGGGCATTCTGCAACATCGAGAATGTTCTCTGATTGATCTGCATTCCGTTTATTTCGATGCGCGAATAATCATCAGGAGGTCGAACACAGCCATTTGGTTGGGCGTAGGTAGCGGTAGGGATTGGCGTTGATGAGGGAGTGGGGGCGAGGGTAGCAACAATCAATAAGGTTGGCGAAATTACCCCAAGTGATTGGGTTGGCGTCTCTGGCAGTCTGGTTGCACTGATAGTTTCCGAACTTGAAAGTGTTTGAGTTGCCGGTGGTGAGCAGGCAAAAACAAAAAACAGACTAGCAAAGATCAATAAAAACAGAATTTTCTCTTTCAACTTCTTTTCCATGTTGTCGCTATTGGGCAAATCATTGGTTCAATAGAGATTCAGTGGCAACGATTTGATCTTCGGGGCCATACACTTCAACCAGATCATCTGTCAGAATAATCGCATTACCATGTGGAATGATATTTTCACGATTCCTTAAAATGCTGACAATAATCACATCTTTTGGAAGCTTTAATTCTTTGATCATACGACCATTGCATTCAGCGCCGGCAGGTATTAATATCTCCAGGTAGCGCATTTGATCATGCAGATTTTCAATTTTTTTCGATCCTGGGTCAAACAAGCTTTTTTGAACTTCACCGATACACTCTTCTTCCGCGAAGATGGTTAATTGGTCCCCTTTGCGAAAAATAGTTTGCCCATTGACGATTTGCAATCTCCTTCCCCGCCGCAGAGAAACAATATTACATCGATGTGGAAGTTTAATCTCGCTGACCTTTTTTCCAATGGCTTTCGATTCGGAAGTGAGATTGACGGTTAAGAATCCAGCTTTGTCGAGTTTTCCTAGTTTGACTGTTTCAAGGGTGTATTGCATGCCAGCCTTCTTTGCGATGGCATGATCATACGCTTTGATTATATCTTCACGATGTAAGAGACCGATCATTTTGCGAGAGTCGACCGACTCTATCACCGGCAATTGGGCAATATTATGTGAGCTCATTTTGTAAAGTGCTTTCCATATGGGCTCAATTGGCAAAGCAACCAATAAACCCTGAATGGTGGCAATCTCTTCTACGGTTTTATCAGCAATTTCCCCCTTAAGTTTTACCTTTTCAAGATCATTGCGGGTGACGATTCCGTATATTTCCCCATTGGCGGTCAGTATTGGAAAGCCATTCCGGTGAGATTGCTGAAAAAGCAGGTCCAATTTTGGAAGAGGCAAATCGGCAGCAACTACATCAAATTCCTTTGCCATTGCTTCTTCGACCATCACGGTTTGCATGATGTCAATGTCTTCCGATTCCGACAGATGGATTCCTTTGCGGGTCAGTTTTAATGTGTTAATTGAATCAGGACTGATCATCTTTGAAATTAACATGCTTAATACCGAACTGAGCATTAAAGGCAGGATTAACTGGTAATTATTCGTCATTTCAAACAGGATCAAGATAGCTGTCATAGGTGCGTGAGTGGCACCGCTGTAGAAAGCAGCCATTCCCACCAGGGCATAAGCACCCGAGCCCACCACAATGTTGGGAAATGCGAAAGTGGCGATCTTTCCAAAACTGGCCCCTAACATTGATCCAAGGTAAAGTGATGGAGCAAAAATGCCACCGGAATTTCCAGACCCAAGAACGAAGACCGTAGCGAATAATTTGGCTGCAAAAAGGATCAGGGTTACGGTTATGGTTAATTCACCAAAAAGAGCCAGACTAATCGTCTCGTACCCTACTCCAAAGACCCGCGGGAAGCCGCTGGCGTTTTTGACTGTGATAACCCCGATAATTCCAAGCAAAAGGCTGCCCAGAGCTGGCTTCAGTAATTCCGGCATTTTAAGTTGCTGAAAAAAATCTTCGGTCCAATACAATAATTTCGTAAAGGCTACTGACGCAAAGGCAGCGAAAACAGCCAGGACAAGGTAGAGGATAAACTCCCAGGGACTTTTCACAAAATACTGGGGAATATTAAACGCGCGATTGTTGCCCAATAGTGCATGCGCGATGGCATCCGCTGTGACTGAGGAAATGACAACAGCCCCAAAGTAAAGGGTATTCATCCGGTTAAGAATTATTTCAAGCGCAAAAATCGCACCAGCGATAGGCGCATTGAAAATGGCTGCAATACCGCCAGCTGCACCGCATGCGACCAATGTCTTCATGCGCTCTTCGTTTAAATGTAATGTCTTGCCAATAATCGAACCAATGGAAGCGCCGATCAGTGCAATTGGCCCTTCACTGCCTACCGAACCACCGGTACCGATGCAGATGGCAGATGTGACGGTTTTGACCAAACCTACCTGTGGTTTGATTCGTCCAGCTCGAACGGCGACCGCTTCCATGACTTCGGGCACGCCATGGCCTTTGGCTTCGCGCGCAAACCGCAAGATCAGTGGTGTGTTAATCAGACTGCCTATAACTGGTATGAGGATCAAGAAAATCAAGTACAGATACGAGGGAAATTTTTCAACAGGGGTGAATACGAGTTCCTGAATTTTCTCAATTAAGATTTTGAAAGCTACCGCCCCAAAACCAGATGCAACCCCAACTAATAATGCTGTGAAGATCAAGCCACCGGATTCCGTGATCGCCGGGTTGGATTTATTTCCAACGATTGTCGCCTTCAGGTTTTTCCATTGACGTGTGAGTGATTTAATTGCGACTTCCATCCGTCGGTAAATTTCCTTTGATCTTTTTTTAAGGTTTGCGCATGAAGTATACACCCAAACAAACACGAGATTTACTAATCAGCTTTGCTTTTTATATTCACCAGCGCAACGATCGATAGCAGGAAGAGAACTGCATAAATGCCCATTAAAGGTGTATATCCGATTTGATCCGCAATTGGCCCGCCAATATAAGCTCCCACCGCTCCAGCGCCGGCACCAGCCAGGTTAGATATGCCCAGGAATTTACCAGCTTCGGCTGAGGGAACAATTTCCGTCCCTAACGCCCAGTTGGCCGCGTAAAAGAAACCAATACCGGCTCCAATCAAAGCTCCGCCCACATACATGAAGGTCAGGGTGGGGGAAAAGATAACCACCACCGTTCCGGCAGCTGCCAATATTGCACTTGCAGTGATTACGATTTTTTTACCCAACCGGTCACTTAACCACCCACTTGGCAGTGCTGAGATTAGAATAAAAATACCTACAAACATGGTGATCGTTGCCGCCGGAGCAGCGGCTTTTTCACCCTGATATTGGATAAAACGCTCCTGTAAAAAAAAGATCATAAAACCGGCCAGGTTGGTTGAACCGGTTAGGAAAGTCAGGCGATTGACCACCCACCAGGTGAAGGAACGCTGCTCTTGAATTCGTTTTCCCAGGCCAATGGCGATACTGCTCCAAACGCCAAACCAGATGGCAAATGCCATTCCGACCAAACCCAAAATAACCACTACGGTTTGATCGGGTGTACCCGATTCATTCAGCGTGAGGCGGGTGGCCTGCCGTACAAGAAAACCGGAAACGAGAATGATGGCTGTGAATGCTGCTGTCATCAGTAGAAGGCGGAGAATTGGCTGCCAATCAAATGGTTTGGTCGATTTCGCTTGAGGCGTTTCGGGGATCGTCAAAGTGATCAACATACAAATGATCAGAATGGCAATCAATAGAAATAGAGATCCCCACAAGTTACCCTGACTGACCATACGGCCGATTACGAAGGAGACAAAAATGAGTGGAACCGGAAGTTCCATCAGGGCTTTCACACCCGAAAATCGGCCGCGCTTATTTTCCGGGACGAGATCGGGAATGATGCCTTGCATGGCGGCGTGGGCAGTGTTAGATGAGACCATCGAAAGGGTATAGAGAGCAAATAAGAACCAGTAACCAGTCATTCCGTCCAGACCGGCACTGAATCCAATCAAAATAAAAACAATCACCTCGCCAATCGTTCCAGCCACCACAAAAGGACGTCTTTTACCCCATTTTGAGCTGGATTGATCAGAGAGCATTCCCATTAATGCTTGAAAGAGCACGGCTACCATTAATGCACCCAGACGCATGTTGCCGACATAGGTTCCTTTGGCTGCCTCCCCCACAAATCGTTGTACGAGTAAAGGGACAATTAGTGGAGAAATAACCTGCGAACGAGTTGTTAATGCGAACCAATAAATGTTGAAAGTTATATAGTCAAACCAGCGAATAGCACGTTTCATTTTTTCTCCTTAAAAGACAGGTCAATCAAGAAATTTTATACCGGTCAATAATATGGATTGTTGGCAATCGGAAAATAAAGGAACACTAGCATTGTCTTAAAACTGAAATTTATGGTCCAACAGGTGCAATACTTTTTCAGTTGATTTTAGCCCATGTCCGCTGAATACGGTTACTACATTCTGGCCGTGCAATTTTTCTGCAATTTTCGAGATGGCGGCAACCACGGTGGCTGATGTTGGCTCAATATAGAACCCCTTGCGTGCAATTCCATGGAAGGCTTTTGCGATTTCTTTCTCTGTTACGGTAACAAACATACCCCGGGATTGTTTCACCGCATCGAGGATTTGGAATGCCCGGATCGGTTCAGCAATGGCGATTCCTTCGGCCATCGTGCCACTGTTAGTTGATTCTGGTGATTGAAATGATTGCTCTGAGAATGCGGCTGCCAGCGGCGCGCAGTTTTGCGCCTGAACACCAATCAAGCGTGGAATTTTCGGGATCAAACCTGCGCAAAGCAAGTCCGAAAAACCAATGTACGCACCCAGCAGCAAAGTCCCATTCCCAACGGGTAAAACGAGAATATCTGGAACCTCCCAACCCATTTGCTCCCAAATTTCATAGGCAATGGTTTTTGTCCCTTGAAAGAAGTAAGGATTCCATGAGTGGCTGGCATAATAGGTTGATTCTGCTGCTGCCAACACCGCTCGCGCAGTGTCCATGCGGCTGCCCTTGATTTTGTGAAGATTTGCCCCATAACTCGCAATTTGAGCCAGTTTAGCTGGGCTGGTAGTAGCTGGTACATATATATCGCAGGTGATTCCAGCTCGAGCGGTATAGGCTGCAATTGCACAGCCGGCATTGCCGGATGAATCCTCTACCACATGTTTTATGCCTAGTTCTTTCACTTTGGAGATTAACACTGAAGCACCCCGGTCTTTATAGGAGCCTGTCTGAAAAAGATGTTCCTGTTTGATCAGGACTGGTATACCCGCGATATTACCATCGAGCAATGGCGTAAAACCTTCCTCGAATGAAACGATGTTGACATCATCCTCAACTGGAATTGCTTCGCGGTAGCGCCAGAGGTTTGGCTTGCGTTTTTGGATTTTTGCGGGGTCAAATTGAGGTGAGGATTTTAAATTGAAAATTCCGCCGCACTGACAATGCCATATGGCAGCTGAAGAAGGATAATTACGGCCACACTTTTCGCAGATTAGTGTTGTTTTTTCCATCGTTGCTCTAATAAAAAAATTTTAATGATAAGAAGAATGTCTGCTTTAGAGAATTATATTATTGGAAGGTTTTTAGGTTCCTTACATTGATTATAGTAAAGAATGCGATTTCCTGAACTGGTTATCGAAGGATGATTGACACCTTTTGCCTTATATTTCTATTCCAGAAATTAATGAGTAAATTATTTTGAGTGATTCATAGGTACGTGATCAACAATTTCCTGTGAAAATACGGAAAATTCGTTAGAAATCGAATGATCATTTATCGTATTATATTGTTATAATAATTGCTACCAACGACCATCACATTACGTGGATGGTTCAATCCATTAACTTTTTAAAGGAGCCAGGCATGCCACAAGATCGAACCAGAAAGTTAGTCATAACAGGTGTGATGGGGGCTATCGCGATATTACTTGGGGTGACCCGCTGGGGGTTTATTCCCTGGTTTGGTGGTGTTTCGTTGACAATTATGCATGTTCCGGTCATTATCGGCGCGGTGTTAGAAGGACCGCTGGTAGGCATGGGCGTCGGTTTGATATTTGGTATCTTCAGCATGATCCAGGCGGCTGTAGCGCCCAATTCTCCAGCGGATACCTGGTTTACAAACCCATTATTAGCTGTATTACCGCGCCTTTTTATTGGCCCAATGGCTTACGTCGTATGGAAAGCACTTCAACGGATTCCAGTCTTTGGATTGATTGCCGCCGGTATCGTCGGTAGCTTAACCAACACAATTCTGGTGCTTGGTGTAATTGGATTGATGGGACTGCTGCCCTGGGTTGTGCTCGGTGGAATTGTGGTTAGTAATGGCTTCCTGGAAGCGGGTGCCTCGGCTGTGATCACTCTGGTTGTTGTTGCTGCCTGGCGTCAGATTCGGATCGGAAAAAAGCAAGGCGCAGATTTATAAGAAAATTATCAGGGCAACGACGAGCAGGGCGGCAGCCAAAAATAAGCCGTCCTGTTTTTTAAATTGAAATTGTTGGTAGGATCCGCGCTCCTTTTGGCTGCCATAACCACGGGCATCCATTGCCAGAGCCATGTTTTCGGCCCGTTGCAAGCTGATAATAAACATGGGTATTATCACAGGGTAGATGGTCTTGATTCTATCGATTAGTTTCTGTTTTTTTATTCCCCATAAAGCACCACGGGCAGCCTGCGCTTTCGCAATTTGTTCAGTCGCCAGGCCCAGCATCGGCAGATAACGCAGTGTGATTTGAACGATCATGATGAAGTCATCGCTTTGAATACCGATCTTTCGCAGCGGAGTCAAGAGAGACTGAAGCCCATAAATCAACTCACTGGTCGATAATGTGTAGCTGGTTAATGAAATGAGTAAAATCAATGTAATAAAGCGGGTGATAACCGCGCCTGCGGCTACCAATCCCTGAGTAGTAATTGTCAGTGACCAGACTTGAAGGAGCAAGGGATTATCCACCCCCGGACTGAAGCGAAAGATTTGCAGAAAGGCAATGAATGCCAGGAAAGGTAAGGGTGTACGCAGACTTTTTAGTGCGAAACGAATGGGCACTTTTGCAATGCTAAACAGGATGAATACCAAAACCATTGCGGCCAGAACAGCCAGCGTGCTGCCGGTGAAGGTAGTTGCTAAAATTAATCCAAAGAATGCAATGATTTTTGCCCGAGCGTCACGTTGATGAATCCAGGAATCCAATGGTAAATACTGGCCAAAGGAAAGATTTTGAGAAAACTCAAAGGCTGACATGCTGGTTTGCCTCAAGCGACTGAAAAGCTGCGATCAATTGATTGCTGACGATGATATTTTCCGGTAGGAGCCAACCTTTTGAACGTAAAACAGCGGCCATTTTAGCAGCGATCGGGGCGGTCATAGCGTATTCATTTAATAGTTGCTGGTTGGACAAAATCAGTTCTGATGGCTGGCTGGCAACCACTTTCCCTTCTGACAACATGGTAACGTGATCCGTTAACAAGGCCAGATCTTCCAGTTGGTGGGAGGAAATAACCATTGTTTTTCCACTTGTATGCAATGATTTCATCTGTGCCAGAATCTCGCTTCTGGCAAGTGGATCCAACCCGGCGGTAGGCTCATCCAATAACAATAATTTGGGATCAAGGACAATGGTGGAAGCTAACGCCACCTTGCGGCGCTCCCCACCGGAAAGAGCAAATGTCATTCTGTCTTTAAAGGTATCGAAATCCAGCCCGACGATAGCCATAGCCTGCTTTACTTTCTCGCGTAATGCAGGACCTTGAATTCCCATCAAACGTAATCCATAGGCAATTTCATCACCGACATACTGTTCAAAAAGCTGGTAATCCGGGTTTTGAAAAACGATTCCTGCAAAGCGGCGCAGGGCAAGGAAGTCTGTGTTCGGGTCAACCTGGAAATGCCCCACGCGCAGAGAACCGCTCTGAGGGATATAAAGTCCATTAAAATGTTGCAGGAGGGTTGACTTACCAGATCCTGTTGCTCCAATCAGGCCATGGAAACTTCCTTCGGAAAACTGAATATCAACTTTTTCCAATGCCTGATGAGACAGAGGTGTATTATTCATGTAGGTAAAGCTTATGTCCTTTGCTTCAACAAAAGGAGGAGCTTGGGGTGGTGGTTGGTTACTTCGACCCAAATTCGGGAAGGCTATCGGTGTGGATAAAAAAGGAACCTGTAAGTCGAATTCATCCAGGGTAAACGGTGCTTCCAGGGTTGGAATCCACTTTCGAAGCTGCTGCGAAAATGCCATGATTCTAGGTCTATCCAAGTTGAGTGCGGCCAGCATTTCTGAATTGTTGAATAATTTACGAGCTGGGCCATCAAATATCAATTTGCCTTTGGAAAGACCAATCATACGATCTGCCAGGGCTGCCTCTTCCATAAAATGGGAAATGGTGATGATTGTGATTCCTTGAGCGCGAAGCCTTAAAATACTTGTCAGCACTTCTTCCCGTCCGGCAGGGTCCAGCATGGCTGTGGCTTCATCAAATATGACACACTTAGGCTGCATCGCCAGAATGCCTGCCAGTGCTACCCGCTGCATTTGGCCGGCGGAGAGGTGCTGGGGTGAGCGCATCCTCTGTTCCCACATATCCACCGACTGCAGGGCATTTTTCACCCGGGTGCGAATTTCTCCGGTGGGAAGACCTAAATTCTCCGGTCCGAAGGCCACATCCTCCTCGATGGTGGTGGCAATCATCTGCTCCTGGGGATGTTGGAAAACCATGCCCACATTTTGGTGGATGAATGCCAGGTTTTTTTTATCACTGGTGATTAAACCTTGAAAATGAATGGAACCTTGCTGCGGGATTAATAACCCATTCAAATGACGAGCAAGTGTCGTTTTTCCGGAACCATTTGCGCCGACGATAGAGACATATTCACCTTCATCAATTTGGAAGGAAACATCGCGCAGTGCACGGTGAGGAAGTGAACCAGGCATTGGATGGGCGTAAGAAACATTGTTCACTTCAAACAATCGTGTCATTATGTAATCATCTCGCAGTTTTCTGCCCGAATCAGAATCCCAATTCGGGCATGAATGGAGATAATTTTATCACGGCAAACTTCATTTACGCCTGTTTTTCAATTCGGTGACGATCATGTTCAGACTTATGCCCTGGCTAACCATTAACACCAGCACGTGATAGGTCAGGTCGCTGATTTCTTCTACTAAACGCTGTTGACCCTGGCCTTTGGCAGCCAAAATCACTTCCACGGATTCTTCTCCCACCTTCTTTAAGATCTCATCTTCGTTTTGGAGTAAGCGGGCGGTGTAAGATGATTCAAGACTGGCTCCCTGACGGGCGAGGAGCACTTCATAAAGTTGGTTAATTGTTTCCACGGTTGTTTCCTTTTAGGTCGATCTGGGTGAAAAAGCATGAAATCTGTCCGGTATGGCAGGTAAGACCTTGTGGTTCAGCCTTGATTAAAATGGCATCCTGATCGCAATCGACTGAGATTGAAGAGACCCGGAGATAATGGCCGCTTGTTTCCCCTTTCTGCCATAATGCATGCCGGCTGCGAGAAAAGAAGGTGACCTTGCCGGTTGCGAGCGTTAATTGGAAGGATTCGGCATTCATATACCCCAGCATGAGAACCTGTTGGGTGAGGGCATCCTGAATGATGGCGGGGATAAGCCCGTTTGAATCGAATTTCAAATTGATGGCAGCATTCATTTAGACTAACCTCATAGCAATGCCCTGTTCATCAAGGAATTGTTTCAAATCGGTAATATTGATAACGCCGTCATGAAATAGAGACGCAGCCAGGGCAGCGTCTGCTCCGGCATGGAATACTTCAGCAAAATGCGAAAACTCACCCGCCCCCCCTGAAGCGATGATGGGCACATTGACTGCCTGGGATACCATCGCAATTAAATCATTATCATAGCCGGAGAGAGTACCATCGCGGTCCATGCTGGTGATTAAGATCTCGCCGGCGCCTGATTGCACCGCTTGTTGAATCCATTCAATTGCGTCCAATCCGGTCGCAATGCGGCCACCATTGATATACACTTCCCAGGATTTTCTACCTGGAATACCTTCCGGTTTTTGTTTGACGTCCACAGCCAGGACGATACATTGACTGCCAAAAATATCCGCGCCTTGCGAAATAATCGCAGGGTGGCGGATGGCAGCTGAATTGACGCTAATTTTATCTGCGCCTGCCAGCAACAGCTTCCGCATATCATCCGTATTTCGGATGCCTCCCCCAACCGTCAGAGGCATATGAATTTCACTGGCAACATTGCGAACAATTTCATGAACAGTTTGGTGTCCTTCCGGGGTTGCTGAAATATCCAGGAAGACCAGCTCATCCGCGCCGGCAAAATCATATAGCCTGGCCTGTTCAACCGGATCACCGGCATCACGTAAGTCAACAAAATTGACCCCTTTCACAACGCGACCATTCTTAATATCCAGGCAGGGAATTATTCGTTTTGCCAGCATGATTACTATCCCTCTTGAAGCTGAATGAGTGAATCCGGATTTATATTGCCATCATAGAGTGCCCGGCCGACAATCACACCTGCCAGGCCGGCGTTTTTCACGGCGATAACATCTTCCAGGGTGCGCACACCACCCGATGCAATCACCTCCAGGCCGCTTTGTCCGGCAATCTCACAGGTGGCTGCTAGATTAATTCCAGTGCCAATCCCATCACGGCTGATATCGGTGAAGATAATTGTTGTTATTCCTATTCCAGCCATTTTTTTTACAAAAGGAAGAACTGTCATGCCGCTATTTTCCTGCCAGCCCCGTATTTTTAAGAGTCCATCCTGAGCATCCACTGCGATAACAATCCGTTCGCTGCCAAAAGTTTGCAAGGCACTTAGCATAAAGTCAGGATCCGTAATGGCGGCTGTACCAAGGATCAAACGAGCCACACCCAATTCAAGCATATTTTGGATCATTTCCAATGATCGGATACCACCACCCAATTGTACTTTTATGGTTGATTGCTTAACTTCTGCGAGAATATCCTGGATCGCTGCCTGATTGAGGATATCATCTTTTTCCATGGCGCTATCTAAATTAACCAGATGCAGCCAGTTGGCTTCCCAACATTTCCACTGGGATGCAACCGCAGCTGGTGAATCGCTGAAAATGGTTTCCCGGGCAGGATCTCCCTGTCTGAGTCTGACCACCTTACCGTTTCTGAGGTCAATGGCAGGGTAGATGGTAAATTTCTTCATGATTCGTCTCCCTTCAAGTCGAGAAAGTTGCGCAATATTTGCATACCCACTTTTTGGCTTTTCTCTGGATGGAATTGAACTGCGTATAGATTACCTTTCCGAAGAATGCTGCTAAAGTTTATGCCATAATCACTGGTCGCAGCGGTGTACGTTGACCCGATCGGTTCACAGTAATAGGAATGATTGAAATAAGTGTAGCTGCCAGGGTTTATATCACGCAGGATTGGGCAGGGTTGGTCAAACCACAATTGATTCCAGCCAGTGTGCGGGATTTTCAGACCTGGTATCGATGGCAGGCGATTGACGAGCCCAGGTATGATTCCAAGACCGGAAAAACTGCCCATTTCTTCGCTGCTGGTAAGTAAGGCTTGCATACCAACACAGATTGAAAGCATCAATCTGTTTTGATTCAGGTATTCGCTTAATACCTGAGTTAAGCCAGCTTGTTCGAGACCATGCATAAATTTTGCGAATGAGCCAACCCCTGGCAGGATAACTTTGAAAGCCTTTTTTATCTGGCGGGCATCATTGCTGATACGAATGTCAGCCCCCGATTGCTTCAATACCTGATAGACTGAAAAGAGATTACCGGTACCGGCATCAACCAGAACAATGTTTTCTTTTTGCAAGGTTGAACTCCATTAAAATAAGACTTCTTTGGTTGAAGGAATTTGATTTTCCCTACGAATATCAACCATACTGGCTTGATCGAGAGCCCGGGCCAATGCCTTGAAAATAGCCTCTGCCATGTGATGATTGTCATTACCGGCATGAACCTGGACGAACAAATTGCAGCGGGCGGCAATTGCAAAAGACTCAAGGAAATGATCGAACAAAGAAACAGGCAGATTCGCAACATGCATGCCATTCCAGCCGGCTTGAATCACAGCATAAGGTCGGCCGGAAAAATCAATGGTGACTGTGGCCAGACTTTCATCCATCGTGACCGTTGCTGAACCCATGCGGGCAATCCCTTTACGATCTCCCAATGCTGTCAGGAAAGCTTCTCCTAAAGCTATGCCTGTATCCTCAACGGTATGATGGTTATCCACGACCAGGTCACCCCTGGCTGCGACTTCAAGCGTAAAAGTCCCATGGCGGGCGACCTGTGAAAGCATATGATCAAGAAATGGAATACCTGTATCGATTTTCGATTGTCCATCACCATCCAATTTCAGGTTTATTCTGATATCAGTCTCCGCGCTTTTGCGCTGAACAAAAGCAGTCCGCCCGGCCAACAAGCGGGTGGCTTGCAGCCATTCTTTTTCGATAGCTAGATCGCACGCTCTCTCCCATGCCATTTGGGAATCTTTCACTTCCTGAATCAGCCATAAAGCGCATAGAAAACCATTTAATATTTTTGAATTGACTGGCAGCTTAATTGTGACAAGATCTAGCTGGTGTGCCAATCTCACTCCCTCATTAACTGCCAGCCACTTAACACCTTTTGAGGCTGTATTGAGCCAGGCATTCAAATCAGGGCCGACGTCCAACATTTGTGTTGGGGAATAACCAGGAAGAATGAGGACATCAAAGTCAGAAAGAGGCAATCCAACATGTGTACATTGGATGGAACAAAAACCATTATCTATGGTTAGCGGTAAATATGTGCAGCATTCTATTTGGATCATGTCGGATTGAGCTTGTAGTAGTGGCTGCAATGGGGTGATTACGCCGACCAGGTCAATTTTAGAGATACCCGGGTAACAAATAATTCCAATTTTCATTGCCATTCCTCCAATGCCCGAACGAGTTTTTGCATATCTGCTGGTGTTCCAATGCTAATACGAATGTAATCACGGAGTGCTTCGGTTTTATAGCGGCGGATAAAAATTCCTCGTGTAATTAAATAATTTTGCAATTTTTCTGAGGTGCGATTAAGCAATTTCACCAGGATGAAATTTCCTTCTGAGGGGAGGGGTTGTAAATAACCAATTTCTTTGAGCTGTTTACCGAAGCTTACCCTTTCTGTCCTGATACTTTGGATATTTGCCTCCAGTTCGTTCAGCGAGTTTAAAGAGGCTAATGCAGCCTTTGTTGCGGCGACATTTACGTTGTATGGCTGTTTCGTGCGCCAAAGTTCATTGATCAACCAGAGGGGAAATGCGCCGTAGCCAACCCTTAACCCTGCCAGACCTGCCCATTTGCTGAAGGTTCTTAAAACCACAAGATTTTCACGAGTGGGGACTGCGGTGATCAGGCTCTTTTTTTGCCATTCAGTGTGATTATTTGCACTGAATTCGATATAGGCTTCATCAATTACGATCAATGCTGGCCAGGAAAGCATCTCATCCAAAACCCTGGTCGCTAAAAGACTGCCATCAGGGTTGTTAGGGTTGGCCACGAAGACAACTTTTGCGTTGGAGGTAAGCAGCGCTTTTTCGGCAGCCTGAAGATCGATGGAGAAGTCGTCTCGCCGGGCAACATTGATGACCTGACCATTGTTCAGGCGGGCATTGAAATCATACATACCAAAAGTTGGAGGGAAATTGATGATAGCATCCTGGGGGTCCAGCATAACGCGTAGAATCAAGTCAATTAATTCGTCTGCTCCAGCTCCGGCCAGTAAGTTTTCTACGGGAACGTTCGTGAAGCAGCTCAGCACGGATCGTAATTCCCGGCTTTCCGGATCAGGGTAAATATGGGAGAAGGCCAGGTTGGCCAGGGCGAATCGAGCAGCCTGACAGGCGCCATATGGGTTTTCATTGGCATCCAATTTGACAATCTCGCTCATGGGAATACCCAGGCGGGCAGACAAAACCTCGAATGGTTCGATCGGTGTGTATTCTTCAAAATTCTGAAAGCGGGCGGCGGGTTTCAAAATCTCACCGTTGCTGCAAAAGCATGTGCGTCCAGTCCTTCTGCGCTGGCTATCAGTCTGGCAGACGGGGCTATTCTGTTTGCAGTTTTAGAATCAAGGCCAATCACTGAAATTAGCTTGATAAAATCCCAAACATTGAGCGGTGAGGCAAAACGCGCAGATCCGCTGGTCGGCATGACATGACTTGGCCCAGCGATATAATCTCCCAGAACTTCAAATGAATGGTCTCCCAGGAAGATTCCTCCCGCGCAAGTGATTTTTTCAACCCAATCCCACGGGTTTTGGACTGCAAGACAAAGATGTTCAGCCCCATAAGCATTGGCCAGTTCAATTGCCTGCTTCAAATCAGTCGTAATTACTGCACCACCCTGGTTTGCGATCGATTGAATGATTGTTTCGCTGCGGGATCGTTGAGGGAGCTGCTTCTCGATTTCTTTTACTACTTCTTCAGCCAATGGCTGTGAAGGGGTAAGCAAAATCGCAGTTGCCAGCAGATCGTGTTCTGCCTGAGCTAACAAATCAGCTGCTACCCAGGCCGGGTTAGCACTTGAATCTGCTATGACCAGGGTTTCCGTTGGACCGGCCAGGTTATCAATACCGACGCTGCCAAAAACTTGTTTTTTCGCCAGGGTTACGAATAAATTTCCAGGTCCAAATATTTTATCCACACCCTTTATTGTTTCCGTTCCATATGCCAGAGCAGCGATCGCTTGTGCACCACCGATTGTGTAAATCTCGGTCAGGTTGAGCAAGGCGGCGGTGGCCAGAATGGTGAGAGCTATCTTTCCCGTGCTGCGCTCAGGCGGTGCCACAATCACGATCTCCGCTACTCCGGCCACCTGGGCAGGAACAGCCGACATGATCACGCTGGAAGGTAAAGGTGCTGTGCCTGCCGGAATATATAAGCCCACGCGTTGAATCGGTCGTACAACCTGACCCAGAATACCCCCCAGCTCACTACTGATCCAGGAGGTAAGCGGCTGCATTTGGTGGAATTTTCGCACACGCTCGATACTTAATTGAATGGCATCCTTTAATTCTGGTTGCAGATTGCTCAGGGCAGAGGAAATTTCATCTTGAGGAACGAGTAAATTACCGCTACTTGATCCGTCTAATTTCTGTGACCATTTAACCAGCGCCTTATCGCCATCCGCGCGAA
This sequence comes from Anaerolineales bacterium, assembly GCA_038329785.1. Taxonomy (GTDB): domain Bacteria; phylum Chloroflexota; class Anaerolineae; order Anaerolineales; family Anaerolineaceae; genus UBA6170. The sequence goes on from JBBQNI010000027.1 coordinate 16,605, forward strand.
TCTCTTTTAAAATTCGACGGACAGCTTCATCCGGAGTAACTTTTTCATTAAACAAATCTTCAAGACGATCACTGACACTTTGCGGAATGGTATAGTCATCGATTGCTTTCCTCTTCAAGATTGATTGGCGCGCTTCAGAGACGGAATAAATTGGAAACATAGGATTACCTCGTTTTATACTGGTTGATATTTTCGAGCAGGCTGGCATAACGTGGAGGAACTTCGTCAAAAACATAGGTTACAGGCATAACGATTACACCGGAACCTCCAATTTTTCTCAATTCGCTGATGGCGTGGAAGAGATTATCACGAGCGACGATGATATTAACGGCGAACCAATTATTGGAGTCGTTATTGACATAGACCGGCGAGATGGTTGGACCTTGTAAACCAGCGATGGAGGTGCTTTCGAAAATCTTTTTCGCAATTGCAGCCGCACTATCGCCGCGCATGTTGGCAAAGATCGCCAGTTTCTGCGTGGCAATCAAATGTGCTTCAAAGAACTCAATCAAGGTGCGCGCAATTGCCACCAGTTGCGGGTTTTTGACCAGACTGGCCGCGTTGCCAATCAATACTGCCTGCGATTGTAGAATCTCGCCACCTGAGATCGGTTTGAGGCGATTATCGCGCAGGGTTAAGCCTGACGAAACGATATCACATATAAAATCTGCATAGCCAATAGCCGGAGCAATCTCGAGCGTGCCTTCTGAGGAAACAAGATGATAATTCAAAGCAAGTCTGGATAAAAATGAAGAAGTCAGGTTTTCATACTTGGTGGCTACTTTGACGGGTCGATTTAAAGCGTTGCAGTATGCAGAGAGGGAATCCAGGTCTGTGACAGTTGCCCACTGTTCCGGAATCGCCAGGGTGAGAGAACACCCGCCGAATCCAAGCGCATCGTGCAGCATGAAGATATCCTGTGTTAAAGAATTGTTTTGTGATTCTGCTACAACGTCCAGACCGGTAATGCCAAATTCAACACTGCCATCTTGAACACTGCTGGCAATATCGGCCGGCCGTTGGAAGAGGACTTTAAGTTCCGGCAAAGCTGGAATGGTGGCTTCATATTGGCGTGGGTTTGGTTTATATATTGACAAACCTGCTTCGGCCATAAAATTCAAGCAGTCTTCCGCTAACCGGCCTTTTGAAGGAAGAGAAATTCGAAATATTCCGTTTTTATTATTTGAGAGCATTGTTTTTCCTCAGAAGTGAAGGGATAAAAAAAGCCCCCGATTACCGGGGGCTCATTTGTCAAAATTTTGTTTCCTAGCTGCACACGAACAAAACCGACCTCCGGTTATGGTAGTTGGGGTAGGTATGATGATGTGAGCCAATAAGGAATAGATTTTTCATTCTCAGTAGTTTAGCGGGTAAAGTTGCTTTTGTCAATAAAATTGTTGGTTTTGTTAGTTTGTTGGTTAGTTTATTCGTTGATGTGTTGATTAGTTGCCTTGTTGATGAGTGAAATGGTGATCAAGTAAGAGGATTGTGTGTTTTTGTTGCTTTTTTTGTATCAGCTGCTAGTGATTGGGATGAGTAAAATTTACAAAGTAAACCAGCGAAAGTAATCCTATTATTTCTTGAATAAACCACGAATCAAGATATATAACCCAATGAAGATGATTACTGCCGGCCATAAGAATTCAAGTCTCAAACCCAAAATGCGATTGCCGCCAAACACAAGGAACATGACCATGCTTAACCCAATTAAGAAGAGGCTGGCAGACCACCCATCTCTGAATTCCTGCGGAGAGATCAAATGCGCCAGGCCGATTCCAATGCCGACAAAACCCGGGATCAATGCCCAAATATAAGCCCAGGATTCCCAATTTCCAGTCATGTTCTGGTAGAAGAGGATTGCACCTATGCCGCCGACAATTGCACCAGGAATTGCTAATGCGCCGGTGTGAGTGAACAATGCGAAAAGAAGAAACAGAGCACCTACTCCCATAATAATCCATGTCCAACTAATCAGACCTTTGAGGCCTGGTACCAATTCGCTGACAAGCAGAAAGGCGCCGAACAGTATTAAAATAAATCCCCAAACCAGGTTTTTACCTTTATTTTCCATTTTGACTTCTCCTTCTTAATCCTTTTTTTGAACTTTTTTTAAACTGATTGATTTTCTGAGACAACAACGGATTCTTTTTCCAAAGGATCAGTTTGAGTACTTTTCTGTTCATTGTCGTTGATGAATTTTCTATCCGCCAGCATGAGCTCTGAAAATCTTCCAGCGAGGCGGGCAAAGTAATTGAAGATATGTACGATTCCTGGAAGAATGAGCAAACCGACGATGGCTACGCCCAGTGCCTCCGAAAGGCTGTTTACCACATAAAATCCTATATCCACAGTTGCAAAAGGATAGATGAAAGGTGTGAGGATAAAGGCTAATCCCACCCCTAAGCCGGTCGCAACCAACGTAAGCGCAAAAATTCCAAAAGGAAATTTTATAAGTAAAAACAGAATTCCTTTCCAGGTGACCGGATTTGTCAGAAATGCTTTAATTCTGTTTAGAAGGCTTGTTTCAGGTTCAAGCGGATTGGACATGGGCGGGAGATCCTGACCCAGAAGAAAGATTGTTTGTGCCCGCTCGAAGCGAATTAAAAGCCAGATAGCCGGGAATAAAAGGGCAAGAATCAGTAAGCCTATCCAAATTATTACTGTTGAAATGCCAACAGAAAATCCAACGACCAGGAAGATAAAATATGCCAGGCCAAGTGGAAAAGATAATAGAAGATAAAGAAGATTTAAATATGTGCGTGGTTCAATCATCACCCTAAAATAAGTATTCAGAAAATTTTTATTTTCCATCGTGTAAACGCTCCAATCTTTGTTGCTGGTAACTTTATATACGATTGGATCGGAAGAAAGGTTGCAGCAATCAGAAAATGAATTAGTTGCCCAAAAAAGCAGGAGAAAAGGTGATTGGATTAATTGTGGAAATAAATTCCTAAGTAATTTTTCGGACAGCCATGAAAATTATCAAACTACCGCCGGCAAGCATAAGCAACCCCGGCAACAAGTCCAAGCGGCGGTTAAGAATTGTCAGGATTGCTGGAATAAATAGCAGAAAAGATGTCATCAAATTGAAAAAGAGGCTTAAGTGGGAGCGTGAATGAGTGCCATCTTTTCTAAACGCCTGAAAAACCCCGCCACTGGCAAATATAATCAGGGGTAATCCCCACCAGGGTGAAAATGGTTTGTGCTGGGTTTCAACCGGGATATTCAAACCAAAAGAAAGAAACCCGGTAATGACTACCGCTGCACCGCCGGCAAAAAGCCAGGGTCTAAATTTACGCGCAAAATTGCCAAAGGCATCGTCAGATTGGACAAACCCGCTTTGAAATAGGATTATCCCGGCGATGATGATAAACACAGGCAAGTAACGAAGCCAATCGAGGTTAAAAAGCAAGAGGAGGGCGATCAATGTAGGGAAAAGAATGCCGGATAAGGCACTCACAAAGGAAAAAGACACCGGCTTTTTCTGTGAGAATTCGTCCAGCAAATTGCCAAAAGATGAAAAAGCCGGAATTATTAGCAGGATTGCCCACCAGTTTTGGACATTGATCAGGTGAAATGCGCGCAAACCAAAGAATCCGATGAATGTGATCAAAATCAGGGCAGCGGATACCCGACTACCGGTGGAGGACTTCTTTTTTTTCATGTGCTTGGGTTACATCACTTTTTGTACAGTTAAGAAATTGTCACCTGCTTTATTGGCTGCCTCAATTGCGCTGTTGGCACCGAGAACAACTACCTGACCTTCATCCTTAACTTGATCCAAATAATCTGCCAGAGCATGAAAGTGGGAGATATTGGTGCTGAGAATTTCATCTCGAATTTGCTGCCGTTCCGCATCAGATATTTTTAACAAATGGCGGATTAGAGCAGTGAAGCCTTTTGCATCCGGAAGCTGGTAGGCATCCATTTCCCCTATCGCACCAATAATTGATTTGGTTAATTCCTCTTCCGGAATACTTAACTTCCTCAAAAAGTCCGGAGTCTGATCATAGACTTTAATCGTTTCCTGAAGGCCCGGGTCACGGTATGAAAGGTAGCTAAAAATGCCAGAAAGGCGGTCGAAAGTTACAAATCCGCCATAAGCGCCCCCTTGAACCCTGACTTTATCCCACAACCAGGTGGTTTTTAATAACGAAGTGATCACATTCATCGATCCATGATAGCGATAACCAAAGGAATAGAGATTTGCACCTTTGGCAACATAATTGACCTGACTCGGAATTGTCAACCCTTCGTTAATTACGGGTTTCGCCAGCGACCAATCCTGAGTATGTGCTTGCCTGCCCGGGAAGAGGTCAATGAATGTTTTCAGGAGAATGTGCATTTGCGCCTGGCGGGAGGAATCAATTGTGAAATTTACAACCATATTGGTTTGACTAATCATTCTTTGACGGATTTCTGCCATCATACCCTGGACTGTTTCCCATTCTTGATCAAGGTGGTCGGCCAAATTGCGTATGAAGAAAAGGTAATCCAGACCGCTCATTTGTTCTGTCGCCCAGGATGCCTGGCTGAGGTGTGATTTCAGGCGGTTATTGACAACCCTGTGACCGGAGGGGATCAGGCCGGCTTCCAGACCCGATTTTTCCTCTAAAACGATTTGGCGAAATCTTTCTTTATCATCAAAACGGGGATGTAGAAGGATGTCTTCTAAAATTGAAAGTAATTCTTCGCTCTGACCTGCAATCGCTTTTGCTCGCAGAAAGAGGAATGCGAATGCCTGATCACTATGAGGCTGATCAGATGTAAAAAGATTGTGTGAGATTCCACCGCTTTCCCGGCCTATTCGTTGGGTGAGAGAAACGAAATCCTCTTTACTGGTTCCCATTTCCAGCAAGGAGCGCGAGAAAAGGCGCATATAGGGTAATTGCTCCTTAAGCAGGACTTTCAAATCAAAACCGAGATCGAGATACAGGATATCGCTGGTGAAAAGGTCATGATACAGCAAAGTACTTCCTGCTTCCAGAACTTGATTGGGGATGGTTTTCACCTCACAATCGAGATCCTTGAGATTAAGTTGTGGAATGGTCGCCAGGGCGTCAGGCGCATCGCTTGCTTCCTGTCTGCGAAATAATTCAAGCGAATTGGCCACAATTTGTTCAATTTCAGCAGAAGTCATTTGCTTCCGGGCGGACTCGATGCGCATTTTTTCTTTTTGCTCACGCTGCAGTCCTAATTGGTCATCGGGGATTAAAACGACAGTTACCCGGTGTGGGTTTTCCAATAGATGTTCTTTGATGAGGCTTTCAAAGTAATTGGGTTCAATTTGGATGCGCTGCTTGATGGCTTGGAGGGGTGCTTCAAACTCCAGCGGAGAGATTGGGTCGAGACCATAGAGCCAGGTAGAAAGGGTTTGTAACATCACCGCCAATCCGCGTGGGAAAGAGCCGGTATTATTTTCGCGCAACCTGAATTCAATTGTATTTAGCGCTGCTTCGATCGTCTTCGGGTCAATACCTTCAACCGCAATTTTTTTGAGTTCGCTGATGATAAGTTCTTCAATTTTTTCGATGTTTTTCACTTCTACCCCACGTAAACCGGTAGAAAACGTGAGCTGGCGTAAATCACTTCCCAACCCCTGGCCAATGATATCCTCACCGAGACCGGATTCGCTCAAGGCTTTCTTCAAGGGAGATGCAGGAGTGGCTAATAGCACGTAGGCGAGCACAAAAAGGGCAATATTGCGTTCCATATCATTGCCCTCAGGCAAAAGCCAGTTGAGTAAAATGTAGGATTTTGCAGCCTGGTCAGCATCACCACTATCGTAGGGAACGACTTTTTTAATCGGCCTGGAGAACGCTGGTTGCAATGGTAAGTCGGATGCGACAGATTTCATTTCAAATTCATTTAGATATTCATCCAGAATCTGGAACCGCTGGTCAGGGTCATCGTCGCCGTAGAAAAATATTCTGGCATTAGAGGGGTGGTAATACGTATCATGATAGGTCTTGAATTGATCGTAGGTAAGGCTGGTAATTACTTCAGGGTCGCCACCCGAATTGTAACCATAAGGCGTATCTGGCAGCAAAGCCATTTGGCTTTCATCGCCTAAAATGTCGTCCGGAGATGAAAACGCGCCTTTCATCTCATTAAAAACGACACCTTTGAAGGTCATTTCCGCAGCCGGGTCGACCAGCTCATAATGCCAGCCCTCTTGCATCAAGGTATAGGGCGAGAGAATCGGGTGCAAAACCGCATCCAGATAGACATCCACCAGATTATAGAAATCTTTAAGGTTGGTACTGGCAACGGGATAACAGGTTCTATCGGGGTAGGTGAAAGCATTCAGAAATGTATTCAGGGAGCCTTTCATGAGCTCTACAAAGGGTTCTTTTACGGGGAATTTTCGGGAACCACAAAGAACAGAGTGTTCCATGATATGCGGCAGACCACTGGAATCAGTTGGCGGGGTGCGAAAGGTGATTCCAAATACTTTGTTTTCATCGTTATTCCCAATGGAAAGTATTTCGGCACCGGTTTTGAGATGCCGGAAATAAGAAACTTTGCTGTTAATTTCGTTAACAAACCGTTCTTCCACAAGTTCATAACCTGGTTTATCAGTCATAACCCATCCTTTAATTCAAGTTAATTCCTTTATATCATAGCCAACTCAGGCAGGATACTGGGCAAGTAGATAGTTTTCAGGAGCAGAGTAACCCTATTTGTCCAGCTGGTATGTATGGTATGTACCTTTGCAGGGAGAACCCCAAGTGGCGTGCATACGGCGATTGCTTAAATCGATGACCATGGCCATGATCGTCTTTTCACTATTGAGTACATTTTTGTCAATGCCATGATTGCAGATCGAATCGGGGTAATTAACATGGTCTTTTTGAATATCTTGCAGGGATTCCACGGAATGCTGTTTTCCTGAATGCAATAAACGCCAGGCACGATAATAGCGGACCCGCGAACTGATCAATTCATCAGGTTCATCTTCCACTCGTTTCATCTCCGTATCCAGGTAGAAATTGGTATGAACGAGACAACCTTCCTCACCATAAATTAAGGCAAACTGGCGCGCAGATGTTTCGACGTTATACATTTCGCCGCTATCGTGCACTATCAAATGATTGTACCCGGCTGCTCGTTGGGGCACCAGAATATTGCGGATGGCATCAGCGGGAGATTTGGCTGCCAGAACTGCACGCGAATAAATGATACGCGGAATTCCTATCCGGCTATCATCCGGATAGACAGAATCGCAGCATTGGGCAATTCCGCAGGAATTAAAGCCAATATTGGGGAGCAGGCCACCATAACTCATAGCCAGAAATGATGGTTCATCCTCCGGACTGGCGTGTACCAGATAAACGAACTGCTCATCCTCGGGAGTCCAATCCTCGTTATGACCCACGAGCACATTTCCGTCACGCGTACATTGTTGATTGACAGCCATGCTTGTGCACTTGGTCAGATGAAGAGCATCGCTGGTAACCGCTTCCATGGCATTGACGACACAGATCTGATCGTATTCAACATTTGCCCCTTGCGCGATGCCCTGCATTTCCTCCACGTATTGTGGATAATGCTCCTCGACAAAGGGGATGTATTTACGAGATTGGATGACAGCGCCTTCCCAGTTGAGCTGCAACTGGTCATAGGCCTTATCGATCAGAATGCGGGCGTTATCAATACTCGCGGATACGTTCTGGCGAAATGCCTCTCCAATTTGTTGACCGATTTGGAGGTGTGATCCTTTGACATTGATCAGGGGGATTTTTTTATCATCATCCATTGATCAGTCCCCCTTTGGCATCGTGGCGAAGACAAAATCCCATAATGGTGAGCTGACTCCAAATTGTATATTTGGATCTTTGTAATGATGTTGCATGTGATGGCGCTTCAACCATTTCCAAATTCCGTTGCGCATAGCAAAATGATGGGTGGCGTAATGCATCATGTCGTAAAGAATATAACCAGTTATGAAGCCTGAAAAAGTTGCTCCTACCCAGGCATAAAGTGGCAGGGCAATTGAAAAAATAAGGTAAAAAAGGCCATAGAATAGCAGGGCTAATGGGATACTCAGAACAGGTGGCATAACCAGGCGTGTTTTTACCTTTGGTTGGGCATGGTGTACACCGTGAAACAGAAAGAAGATCTTTTCCTGGCGCTCAGTTCGAGGACGATAATGGAATAAAAACCGGTGTAGTACGTATTCTGCCAATGTCCACAAGAACAGCCCGAGTATGAATGACAAAGGGGTGATGAACCATTGTTTTGCCTGGGTAATTGTGCGCAAAAGAAAAAATATCACTACCGGAATCCAGATCACCAGAACAGCAATGGGGCTTATGTGTGTGAAAAATTCCAAAAAATTACTCTTAAATAATCGAATAGGCTCAGGGTCATGGTTCAGGGCTACATGAGACATAGTTTCCTCGCAGGTAAACTGTTGTGGTAAATCAGGCAAAAAACGCGAATAAGACACTTAATAGATATAACACAAAAAGAGGCACCATCAAAATTGCCATGTTGACCGGGTCAACAGTGGGGGTAATGGCAGCTGCCAGAACGGAAATGATAACAATGGCAATTCTCCATTGTTTTAAAAGGGTCTTTGGAGTTACGAGCTTGAATTTAGCCAGAGCAAAAACGACAATCGGCAACTCAAACCCAATACCGAGCCAGAAGATCAAACTGGTAGTGAATTTCGTATAACTTAACAGGCGTGGTGTTGTTGGTACGCCTAAAAAATTTATCAGGTATGGCACAGCCACCGGCAGCATGACAAAGTAGGCGAAGGCTACACCAGAGAGGAACAGGATCGTAGCGATAGGAATGGTGATGAAGATCCAACGCTTTTCTTTATTACTGAGGCCGGGCGCAACAAAGGCCAGCAGTTCGCCGATGATGATTGGAAAAGCAAAAATAAAACCGGAAAGCAAAGAAAGGCGCATGAAAACACCGATATTCTCGGTCATCTCAATTGATTGCAGATTTTCCAGGCCGCCTACTGGTTTGGTAATAATATCTAATAAAATGGGGACGATTACAAAACTGATCAGGGTTGTAACGGCCAACGCGCCAATGGCAACAAACAAGCGTTTACGCAGCTCGTTGATGTGTCCCCAGATGGACATGGATTCAAGTTTTTTTGTACTCATTGATGTTTTCAGTTTGCAATCTATTTACATTGGTGTTGATTATTGTTTCAAATCCTGATTTTTCATTTCGTCTGTATCCGCAGCAGTATTCTCAGCAGGCGGTTGTGGGTTCTCCTGTCCGCTCATATCGGTTTCAGAAACCGGCCCAACCTGGGATACAACGTCAGGGCTCGTTTCATCCTGGGAATCATCGCCAGCCCCCGATTCGACTTTGACTTCTTCAGGTGTAACAGGGACGGATTCTGCAAGTTTGACTGGAGCAGCCTTTCTATCCGATACGGATATAGGATCAATGGAAACAGAAATATTCTTAAGGTCCTTGATTGATTGGGTCGAGGAGCGGATTTCTCTCAAATCTTCTTCCAGACCGGCTTCACGAACCAGGCGTGTAGGAATGTCGCGAATCTCCCTTGAGGTATCCATGATGGTGCCCCACATGGGAGATTTGACGATTTTGCGTATATAAACCCCTGCCTTCCTGGCAGTGGTTACCATTTGCTGAGGACCGAGAACTAAAATCATAATGATAATGATGAATATTAGTTCTAACGGTCCGATTCCAAGAATATTCATATTCTTATCGAATTCCAGGACGTGAAAGGCTCAATGGTGAAGACTTTATTCTTCGTCTTCAGAATCTTTATCGTCTTCGCCTTTTTTGCTTCCTTGTAAACCATCCTTGAATGAGCGAATACCGCTTCCAAGTTCGCCTGCGATTCTACTGATTCTGCCTACTCCGAAGAGGAGGATGACAATAACCAATATTATAATTAATTCAGTAGGTCCAAAACGCATGAGGTTCTCCTTGTTGTAAAGTTTGGCTAGATTATAGCACTGTTTGACTGGCTTCTGTTTGATTGAGTGGAGCTTTCAATCAGTCAGAATGTTACCCTTTTTATTGAAAGAGAGGAATTTATCGATGACATCCCGATTTCCCTTTGCACACACGTATTCAATCATCGCTCGAGACCCGGAAAGTGGAAACCTTGGTATTGCGGTTCAAAGTCACTGGTTTTCGGTAGGGTCTTTGGTAGGCTGGGCGGAATCTGGGGTCGGCGTTGTGGCCACCCAGTCCATGGTTGAGGTCAGCTATGGTCCACTCGGTCTGGCACTGATGAAAGCAGGTAAAACACCTCAGCAGGCGTTGGACGCTTTGTTAGTGGCTGATGACAACCCTCAAGTTCGCCAGGTAGCGATGTTAAGCGCCTCTGGTCAAGCCGCTGCTCATACCGGTCATCGCTGCATAGCTGCTGCAGGTCACCGAAATGGGAACGGCTATTCGGTTCAGGCGAATATGATGGAGAAGGAAACAGTCTGGCCTGCTATGGAAAGCGCATATTTGACCGATAAAGGAGATTTTTCAAAGCGTTTAATGACAGCCCTATTTGCAGCCCAAAATGAGGGTGGAGATATCCGTGGAAAACAAAGTGCCGCTATACGGATCGTGGCAGCAGAATCATCCGGGTGTCCCTGGAAGGATACGCTGGTGGATCTGCGGGTTGAAGATCACCCGGACCCTTTGGAGGAACTGAACCGTTTGTTACGAATCCAACACGCTTACACTTTTATGAATAGCGGTGATGAGTTTTTGGCCAGTGGCGAAATTTCCGCGGCATTAAATGCCTATCGTTCGGCTGTAGCGTTAGCACCAGAGGTGTCTGAGCTTTCATTCTGGTATGCCGTTACTCTTGCCCAAATAGGGCAGGTGGATCAATCAAAATCTTTACTTCACGAACTTTTTGCGAAAGACATACACTGGAAGGAGCTTTTAATCCGCATGCCTCAGGCTGGTTTATTTAATGTGGACCCAAAAGTTATGGCGGATATCATTTCATAATTCTGATTTATTACGGATAAATTTGTTGTAGATTGAATGAAAAATTGTGTCAAAAAAAGCGAAAGGATTGAGTATAATCACTTATAGAAAACTAGATGACTGGAGAAGAGATGGTTAAGGAGGTTTGCTTTCGCATAGCTTTTTGCGGAACTCTCCCAAGAATTTACACCAATGGATGAAATCTTTAACCACTTTACTTCTGGATGTCGGGATAATGATTGCAAAATATTGGATTAATTGCCAAATGTATCCATCTTGGCTCTCATTGAAACTGTTTCGAATAGAGGAGATCATTTATGGGAATCGATAAACCGATCCGAGTGATGCTGGTTGATGATCATGCGGTAGTTCGCAGTGGCCTGGCTGCTTTCTTATATGTTTTTGATGATCTCGAGTTGGTTGCCGAGGCAAAAGATGGTAAAGAAGCGATTGCGTTGTGTGAATCTTTATCACCTGATGTTATCTTGATGGATTTAGTGATGCCAGTTATGGATGGAGCCGCGGCGACGAAAGCCATCCGTGACCGTTGGCCGCATGTGCAGGTTGTTGCTTTGACCAGTTTTAAAGAAGAAGAACTGGTTCAAGCCGCATTACAAGCGGGAGCTATCGGTTACCTGCTAAAAAATATCTCCGCTGATGAGTTGGCCGCGGCTATTCGCTCTGCTTACCAGGGAAAACCAACGCTCGCTCCAGAAGCAGCCCAGGCGTTAATCCATGCGGCTGTCAGACCGGCCAAACCGGATTATGGACTCACCAATCGTGAAGAAGAAGTGCTTTCATTGATGACGGATGGACTTAGCAATGTGGATATCGCCGAACGACTGGTGGTTTCTCGCTCCACGGTAAAGTTCCATGTAAGCAGTATTCTCTCCAAATTGGGCGTATCCAGCCGTACAGAAGCGGTTGCAATGGCCTTGCAGCAAAAACTGATCAAAAAGTAATGGCTCAGGAGAAACTATCTCTGATTGCGTTTTCACCTTGAGTATGACTGAATTTTGTGAACTTGAAACAAGTTTATTGCAAATTAATTCAAACCTTTTCTGAGTAATTATTAAGGTTAATGGTGCAAACTACTGATGAAGAAAAGTGATCTCTTATTGATTTTGGCGATCGCTTGCATTGCAGCGACTTTACGAGCACCGATAACCGCCGTAGGCTCTCTTATCAGTCTCATTCAGGAAGATGTGCCTGTTTCAAACGCCGTGCTGGGTTTACTGACGACCATTCCTTTAATCATGTTTGCGGTTGTATCACCCTTTGTTGGCAACATCGGCAACCGCTTCAGAACAGGCGATGTTCTTTTTGTTAGCTTGTTCGTCATGATTGTGGGCATTGTAATCCGCTCGTATTTCCACATGGTGGGACTGTTCATTGGCACCATTATTCTTGGGATTGCGATAACATTTGGAAATGTATTGATTCCCGGCGTCATTAAATCTCGGCTGCAAACACATATTGGCTTAGCAACTGGGCTTTATATCACCAGTCTTTCAGCTTTCGCCGGACTATCCTCTGGCATTAGTTTGCCAATCAGCCAACTACCAGGAATGGATTGGCAGCATGCTCTGGCTATATGGGTAATTCTGCTCGCTCTTGCAGTCGTTGTCTGGTATCCGCAACGCAAAATTCGGCTTGCCAACGGGTACTCCAGTGAAGTTATGGGCGCGCCAATAAATTTGTTGAAGTCTTCATTAGCATGGTGGTTAACTCTTTTTATGGGCATGCAGTCAATCATCTTCTATTTTATGGTAGCCTGGTTACCAAGCATATTAAATTCACGCGGGCTTCCTATGGTGACAGCCGGGTATTATGCGCTCGGTTATCAGATGATGAGCATTCCCTCGGCATTCTTGATCCCACAAATAGCAGCTCGTATGGCGGATCAACGCCGAATTCTGGCGATCATATCCAGCATCTATATGTTTGGGGTCGCGCTGCTCTTGTTTGCTCATGGACCCACGATTTTATTGGTTGGGACGCTTGTTTGCGGCTTATCGACTGGCGCCTCTTTTGGGATGACCATGCTTCTGATCTCTTTGCGGGCATCGGATGCGTCTATTTCTGCAAGGCTTTCAGGGATGGTTCAATCGGCGGGGTACGCCTTCGCCGCGGTTGGTCCAATTCTGGCAGGGAGCATATATGATGCCACGAGTTCGTGGACTCTACCGCTAATTTTTGTGCTGATTTTCACTTTTTTGATGCTTGTCTCGGGGCTGCACTGCGGTCAGGACCAAACGATATAAGTATTCTTGAGGCTGGCTGCTGGCAATCCAGCGAGGCAGTGCGCTCATTTTTTTGTTTGGCAAGATGCAGGGTATCCTAATTTTCTGTAGATGGTAAATTTGGCATCAAAAAGAGGTTATCCGCTTTTCTGGATAACCTCATCATAGTTTTACCAATTAAAGGTTACGAGAGACCATAGACCTCGCCAGTTTCAGGATTGAGATCAATGTCAAAAAAGGCAGGTCGGGTTGGCAAACCTGGCATTGTGCGCATTTCTCCTAGTAGAGGATATAAAAAGCCTGCGCCAAGAGATGCTTTAATATCGCTGACAGGAATACGGAAGCCTGTGGGCACGCCTTTGAGGCTGGGATCATGAGATAAGCTCAAATGCGTTTTTGCCATACAGATCGGATTATTTCCAAAGCCAAGCTTTTCATAAGCGGCAATCCGCTCTTCTGCTTCTGGTGAGTAATCCACTCCATCAGCGCCATAAATTTCTTTGGAGATGATCTCAATTTTATCTTTTATGCTCATTTCCAATGGATAAAGGAATTGGAAGTTGTGTGGTTTTCCGGCAGCTTCCATGACAGCCTTTGCCAGATCAACGGCTCCCTGGCCGCCAAATTCCCAATGCTCAGAGATTACAGCCGCTTCCGCGCCGCCTTTTTCTACGGCTGCTTTGCAAACCAGATCCAACTCCTTCTGGGTGTCAGTGAAGAAACGATTGACTGCCACAACAACCGGTATTCCATATTTTCTGGCTATTTTAATATGGTGCATAAGATTATTAAGCCCGGATTCAAGAAGTTCCAGGTTTTCTTCAATGTATTCTTTGTCAAGAGGTCGGCCAGCCACAACTTTTGGACCACCGCCGTGCATTTTAAGGGCGCGGATGGTTGCCACCAGCACAACGACATCGGGAACCAGCCCGGAATAACGACATTTAATATCGAAGAATTTTTCCATGCCCATATCTGCGCCGAATCCGGATTCGGTGATGACATAATCAGCTAATTTTAACGCGATTTTGTCTGCCAACACGGAACTATTGCCATGCGCAATATTGGCAAAGGGACCGGCGTGGACAAAGACAGGTGTGCCTTCCAACGTTTGCATCATGTTTGGCTTAATGGCATCCTTCATTAAGACTGTCAGGGCACCGGCCACTCCGATATCATTGGCGTCGATGGCTTCCCCTTTATGATTGGTGCCAATGACCATGCGACCGAATCGCTCACGCATATCTCTCATGTCGGTCGTGAGAGCCAATACAGCCATAATTTCACTCGCAACGGTAATATCAAAACCTGTCTCGCGTTCGTGTCCTTTTTCATCGGCACCTTCACCGATGGTAATTCCACGCAGGAAGCGATCATTGGTATCCATTACGCGTTTCCAGGTGATTGAGTTTGGATCAATATCAAGGCGAACGAAGCGGCTCTTTTCTTCTGCAGTCATCTGGTCTGGATCGTCTGTCTCGATACCAAGTTTTTTCTTGCGATGTTGCATGCCGATTGAAAAGTGCCGTTTGCCTTGTTTATCCTTGGGAAAAAGATTGGCAAACAAGCGATCATCGTTTTGATTGGATTCGTGCAGCATGCGTGCGTCAATTGCTGCGGCGAGCAGATTGTTGGCGGCAGTGATTGCATGGATGTCACCCGTAAGATGCAAGTTGAACTCATCCATCGGGATCACCTGGCTATAGCCGCCGCCCGCTGCGCCTCCCTTAATACCGAAGGTAGGTCCCTGGCTGGGTTGGCGGATACAGGTGATGACAGTCTGATTGAGATGGGCACCCAGAGCCTGGCTCAAGCCAACTGTAGTAGTGGTTTTCCCTTCACCCAAAGGTGTGGGGGTAATGGCTGTCACATCAATATATTTGCCATCAGGAATATCTTTTAAGCGCGCTAATATTTCCAGTTTTACTTTCGCTTTATACGAGCCATATAGTTCCAGTTCCTCAGGCAGGATGCCCAGTTCCTCAGCGATCAAACTGATTGGTTTAAGTTCGGCCGGTCCGGCGATTTTAATGTCGGATGGTACCGGGCTTAAAAGATTTAATTTTGTAGCTTGAAATTTTCGCTTTTTTTGGTCGGAAGTCGTGCTCATTTGATTCCTTTCATTTATCTTTCTGGCTATCTTTTACAAAACGGGATTAATTATTTTCGATATTCTATATTAAAGAAGAAATTATCCAATAAATCAAGTTCATTTCGTTATTAATTGTGAAGTGTTAGTGAACATTGTAACTGTGGAAAAAATTAATTTTCCTGGAAATATAAGAATGCGGTTTACATACTTAATAAAATACAACGACTAGTAGTGAGGGAAATATTGTTTGTTGCGGCAAATTGTTTTGCAGCTCCGGATTCAGCGCCTTGCTGCATCCAGACGTGAAGAATGCCCAATTCGGCAGCCTGAGCTAATACTCCCAATGCTCGCACCGGAATGACATTAATCAAGATGCCTTCCACCTGGGGGGAAATATCTGCTAAAGACTTGAAACAGGCATCCCCATCAATTCTATCCAATTCGGGATGAATAGGATAAAGATGATACCCGTGAGATTTCATCGCCCGGTAGATGGAATTGCCCAGTTTAAGCTCTGATCTTGAAATTCCAAAAAATGCGATTCTTTTTAGTTCTAAAAAAGTTTGTGCACTGTTTTGCATGACTTGCGTTCTCACCCATTTTGGACGCTATTTATTTGTTAAAAGTATATATCTGAAAAAAATTTATCAGTATAAAAGAAAAAGACGCACACGGAAGTGTACGTCTGTAGGGCGGGTGGGACTTGAACCCACAAGGTATCTCTACCGGCGGATTTTAAGTCCGCTGCGTCTGCCAATTCCGCCACCGCCCCAGTACTTATTATTTTATCTTACTCTTGCTTAACGTCAAGGCTGGATAAAGGTTGTTTAACCATTCTGAGAATCTGCTGGAAAAAATGGGGTGACTTCTTGATTTTCAATATCTCAAATCTTATTTCTATGTTTCTCTTTTTTTCCCTATTGACAACTCTTTTGGAACTATGTAAAATAGCTACTATCTTACAAAGAAAGGAAGCGCAATCGATGAGCCAAACGATCTACATCAAGCTTTTACCCGCCGCATTTCTCGCCGGTTTCTCTGGCAGTGGTGCTGTTCCTTATCGTAGTGCGCCTGTTCGTCGTTAGATAGATTTATAATCAACGGCCACGGGCAGCTCGATCCCCGTGGCTTTTTTCTTTAATATGGTTTTACACCCACGTTTAAGCCACGGATCCTAATAATCTGTGGTTTTTTTGTTAAGAGCAAATTATAAAAATGAAGAGAAGAAAAAACATAGATGAAATGGCAATTTTGCCTGATCGCAGACGAAGTTTTTTAGCACAACCTCTGAAAAGGAGGCTGAAAATGTTTAGAAGTCTATTGATGAATAATACGTTTAGTATTGAGTATATCAACCGCCAGATGGCTGGAAATTCGCATGCATATGGTTTATATGTTTCTGCGTATCCCTCAAGAGAAGGTCGTAAATTGTTCGATCTTAAACACAAAGTTACACTCGCTCTCTTACACATAGATCGCTATCTGGAAAAAAAGATGCTAATTGCGATTTACATCGATCTTGTTTCTGAGACAAGCGATGAGCGTGTGGCATTTGAGACGATGGCTGCGGATATCCGTTCGGGCATGTTTAATAAGATTCTCCTGGTTGATGTAAATGTTCTCAACCACGACGCCATCTTAAAAGACGCCATGGGCAGATTGGTCAACGAGGTGGTTGATCTTGAATACACTGACCTGGATGGGAATGTCTTCCAGTCGAATCTTGTGCCATTAAACTTCTTGATCGGGGTTTGAAAAATCCCGCTCCATTAGGTGATGCCGGAGATATCCATTGGAGAATTCGAGGATATCTCCTCAAAAAATCGTAGCTATTAGAGAAGGAACAATATGATCAACAGCCCCTTATTTGAGACAAAATCATGCATATTGACAGAGATCGATTACGATCTTGACCCAGAGCGCGATTCAATTCTGTCACAGGATCTGCGCTATGCGAGGTATCTTTCCCCTGGTCTGATCAAACCACTATCAAAATCGGAAATAAAGAAGATCTATGAAAAGATTGAGAAATCCAGTGAAGAGAAGAAATCAGTTTTTCACTTTGCCGTAAGGGTAAAGAGAAACAACCTTTTGATTGGTTTTGTGCGGATTCATTGGATCTCCTGGAATAATGCAACAGCAGCGTTGAAAGTTGCCATTGGGGATTCAGATTATTTGGGGAAGGTTGAAGGTGAGTTAATTTCTATAATGGCTGAATATGCCTTCAAAGAATTAAATTTATATCGCCTGGATTGCTATGTTTCAGAATATGAACAAGGAATGGAACAAGCTTTAATCGCAGCCAATTTTTCACGAGAGGTAACTGTACGTGAGGGGGATTTCATGGCGAATCAGTATTGGGATCGTTACATTTATGGGATATCGGGGGAGTTATGGCTGAAAAATGGAGAAAAAAATGATGAGTGACAATCGTGAAAACTTGCGCGGGAAAATGGTCCAATTGGTGCCAGTAGAAGCAGAACGTGATGCCAAACTATTTACCGAATGGCACCGTAATAGTGAGTATTCACGTCTTTTAAATGGTTCTCCGGCAGCCCTAAGCTCAGCCAAAAGCACGGAAAAATGGCTGGAAAAGAATGATCTTTCCACCGATAACGTTTTTTTTGCAATTAAAAATCTGGCAGATCAAAAGATAATCGGTGAAATAGCGCTGGAAGATATTAAACCTTTCTGCTCCAACGTGTTTGTTGGAATTTCAATTGGCGAAGCGGCTATGTGGGGCAAAGGTTATGGCAGCGATGCAATGCAGATTATTCTTCGCTATGCTTTCTCACTTCTCAATGTCCATCGTGTCAGTCTGACTGTTTTTGGTTATAATCCACGTGCGATTCGGTCATATGAAAAAGTCGGTTTTCAGCACGAAGGCAAATTGATTGACTGGCTTAATCGTGATGGTAAACGCTGGGATTTGCACTTTATGGGAATCTTACGCAGTGAATGGGAGAAAAGTTAAGGTTATTCTTTCAGGTCAATCCGAATTTCAGGCGTGTTATACTTTTGATTATTCCTACCAGGAGAGCGAATGAGCGGGCCGGTTATTAAAGCAATCATTTTCGATATGGGTGGTGTTTTGATCAAAACGATCGACAAAGATAGGCGGTCGCAACTGGCAAAAAGTTTTGGGCTTACTTATCAAGAATTGGACCAACTGGTTTATAGTTCCGAATCGGCACAGCGAGCTACGCGCGGTGAGATCAGTGAACTTGAACATTTTGAAAATACTCTCAACCTGTTAGGTATTCCAGATAACGATATCATGCAATTCAAAGAGGCATTCTGGGGGGGGGATGCACTTGATCTGAAATTGGTGGATTTTATTCGCTCCCTAAAAGACCAATATAAAATTGGCATGCTTTCAAATGCCATGAGCGAAACAAGAATGTGGCTTGAGGAAAAATACGATTTTTTGCATTTATTTGATGTTATCTTTTTTTCTGCCGAACAAAAGTTGGCGAAACCCGACCCGCTTTATTACCGGGCAATCCTGAACGAGATGACCTTTGCAGCTGAGGAGACCATATTCATAGATGACTTTGTCGAAAATATCGAGGCGGCCGATAAATTGGGGATGCAAACAGTTCTGTATAAATCCACACCACAAACTATCGCTGATATTAAGAGAATCCTGAATTGAGCAACTGAACATTTTGAGCATTTATGAATGTTTAGGAAGGTAATAAATATTGGTAGTACAGCAATTTAACTTTTCAGGAGAAAGGCCTGTCAGAATTGGGGTAATTGCAGACACACATATTCCAGATCGGGTCGGGGCTCTTCATCCTGGTATTCTGCCTTCATTCAAAGACCTGAGCGTTGATCTGATTTTACATGCGGGTGACATTTCATCACCACCTGTGATTGGCGAATTACAAACAGTGGCACCCTGCCTGGTAGCGCGAGGAAACCGTGATTGGTTCAGGCTTCCGGAACAGAAGGATGTTGTCATCCTTGAGATCAATAAAGTGACGATAGCGTTGATGCATGGGCACGGAAGTTTTTTTCGTTATTTATTGGATAAAATACCTTTTTATCTGAATGGGTATCGGTTTTCACGCTATCCGAAAAAACTAGTTAAGTATGCAAACACTGCCAAAGTCATCGTATTTGGTCATACCCATCACAGTGAAAACCAGTGGGTGGGCGGAAAATTGTATTTTAATCCTGGTTCGGCCTACGAAGGCAATCAAAATGGGGATCCGGCAACGATTGGTTTGATTGAGATTGATAAAAATATGGGTATTAAAGGAAGAATAATCAACCTGGAAAGAGCAAAATGGACTCGCTCTGGTTGGCTGGTGTCGAAAAATAAAAATGAAATAGGGAGTTTTGGAGGCTGATTAATCGAAATTTGTTGATAAAAGAAGGTGTTAAAGATAGAAAAACTGTTTGGTTCCGAAAAGAAATAATTTTGCTTACAAATTTCTTATAAATTGCTATCTTGACCAGCAAGGTCACTAAAGCTATAATATTCGTTTGCATCCCGTCTATAGAATGGGAGGATAGGGCTTGTTTCCATCCATCGGGTTGACAACGTCAGGAGAAAGATATGTCATTTTTGCCAGAAAAATCTTATGCGCGCATTCCTGTAGTATATGATTTACCTCAGTTGATTGAGGTTCAGTTAGAGTCCTTTCAGCGTTTGAAATCCGAAATGCTGGGAGATTTATTCGATGAGATTTCACCGATCGAATCGTACAATAAAGGATTAAAGTTATATTTCCCGGGAAAATCCCCTGAAGCGAAAGAATGGAATTTAAAATATTGGTTTGATGCTCCCAAACATACGATTGAAGAATGTGTGGAGCGAGACCTTACTTACGCCAGCCCGTTATGGGTTTCGGTGTTATTAGGTGGTTCAGATGTCTCGGAACAGATCCGTCAGGATATCTTCCTGGGCGAATTTCCCGAGATGACTGAAAAAGGTACTTTTATCATCAATGGTACCGAACGCGTGGTTGTTTCGCAATTAATCCGTTCCCCGGGCGTCTATTTTGAAGCACCTGTGGATCGTTCGACCGGACACCGGTTGGCTTCGGCCAAATTAATCCCGGATCGCGGCGCCTGGATGGAGTTTGAGACACGTAAAAATGATTATTTGATCCTTAAATTTAATCGTAAACGTACAGTCCCCATCACCATCTTCTTGCGTGCCCTGGCGGCCATCGATGATGGTTTGGTAGATCGACCATTTAAAAACGGCACTGACGAAGAATTGATTGCCATTTTCAACGATGTTGATAATGACCCGGATCGCCAGTTCATTGCCAAAACGATTGCCCAGGAACCCGAATGGGACTTGAGTAGTGGAATGAAAATTTCTGAAGCTGCCCTGGTGGAATTCTTCAAAAGGATGCGACCGGGTGACCCAGCCACAATCGAAAATGCCCGCCAATTCCTTGAGGAACAGATTGTCGATCAGCGGCATTATGATCTGGAACGAGTTGGCCGTTACAAGCTCAATCAGAAACTTGACCTTACCGAGCATATCCCGGTTTCCCATCGAACGATTACGGCATGGGATATTGTCGCTCTGGTACGCCGTTTAATCATGATCAACAATCTGCAAGAAGATAAAGATGATATCGACCATCTCGGTAATCGGCGGGTCAAGACAGTCGGCGAATTAATCCAAAACAAACTACGGGTTGGTTTGCGAAGAATGGAGCGCGTCATTAAAGAACGCATGTCCATTCGCGATCAAGATCAGGTATCACCCGCCAGCCTGGTAAACATTCGACCAGTTGTGGCATCATTACGTGAATTCTTTGGCTCAAGCCAGCTTTCTCAGTTTATGGACCAGACCAATCCACTGGCGGAGCTGCGCCACAAACGGACATTATCTGCGCTTGGCCCGGGTGGTTTACGACGTGAACGCGCCGGCTTTGATGTGCGCGATGTTCATCATTCACACTATGGTCGCATTTGTCCAATTGAAACACCGGAAGGCCCAAACATTGGTTTGATCGGTCGTCTGGCTACATTTGCAATGGTAAATGAATATGGCTTTATCGAAACGCCATACAGACGTGTTATCCGCTACCTGGCCAGTGACGATAGTCGTATGCTAGATAAAGTGGTGCGCGAAACTCTGTCCAAAGCCAAAACCGGCGAAGTGATCGTCAGTGAGGGTGAACGAATCACCAAGAAAATGCTGCCCGCCATCAAGACATTGGATCGTAAGAGTATTCCGGTAAAAGCATTCGTTTCCAAAGAAGTCGAGTATCTCTCCGCAGATGCAGAAGATAAGTTCGTCATCGCTCAAGCGAATACACCACTCAATGAATTTTTTGAGTTCGAAAAAGATCGCATTTCCAGTCGTCATCACTCGGATTTCATCATTTCGAATCAGGAAAATATTAATTACATGGATATAGCCCCTAACCAGGTTGTTGGTATCAGTGCCTCATTGATCCCCTTCCTGGAGCATGACGATGCCAACCGTGCGCTAATGGGTTCAAACATGATGACGCAAGCTGTGCCTTTGCTCCGGCCGGAGATCCCGACCGTATCGACAGGCATGGAAAGCTATGCGGCCAAAGACTCTGGTCAGGTTTTGGTAGCCGAAGAAGATGGTGATGTCATTTCAGTCACAGGCCGCGAAGTGATTGTCCGCAGCGACAATGGTCTCAGAAGCTATCTGTTAAGGAAATACCAGCGTTCTAATCAGAGCACTTGCATTGATCAAAGACCAGCTGTGGTTAAGGGTCAGCGGGTACGCAAAGGTGACGTCCTGGCGGATTCCTCATCCACGGTAAATGGTAACTTGGCTCTTGGCCAAAACGCTGTGGTTGCATTCGTCTCCTGGGAAGGTGGTAACTTTGAAGATGCTATCCTGATCTCAGAACGTCTGGTTCAGGATGACCGCTTCACCTCGGTTCATATTGAAAAATACGAAGTTGAAGCACGCGATACGAAACTGGGTCCGGAAGAAATAACCCGTGATATTCCTAATGTGGGCGAGGATGCAATCAAAGATCTGGACGAAAGCGGAATCATTCGGATTGGTGCGGAAGTAGGTCCAAACGATATTCTGGTTGGCAAAATTACCCCAAAAGGTGAAAAAGAACTCACGCCTGAAGAACGTCTTTTACGGGCTATATTCGGCGAAAAATCGCGCGATGTAAAAGATACTTCACTGCGAATGCCGCATGGCGAACGTGGTAAAGTGGTCGATGTTAAGGTTTTTACCCGCGAAGATAATACTGATCTTTCTGCCGGTGTGGATATGATGGTGCGCGTCTCCGTCGCACAGCGCCGCAAGATCACCGCTGGTGACAAAATGGCAGGACGTCATGGTAATAAAGGTGTTGTCTCACGAGTAGTTTCTGTAGAAGATATGCCGTTCCTCGAAGATGGCACTCCTGTGGATATGATTTTGAATCCATTGGGTGTACCTGGTCGTATGAATATTGGTCAGGTTCTGGAAGTTCATCTTGGTTGGGCCGCCAGCCGCTTGGGTTTCCGAGCCATCACACCTGTCTTCGACGGCACCAATGAGTATGAAATTGAAGCGGAACTGGCTCGCGCCTGGATGATTGACCGCGCCTGGGCGGTTTCGGCCAACAAGGCATGGGAATGGGTGAAAGATCAAGATTACACCCCGGCGATGATCCGCGATGATGATGAAGTGCGTTTATTGTATATGGAACAATGGCTCGGCGATCAAGGGTATGACATCTACGCATTGTCTACTGACCGTCAGCTTGCAAGACAATCTGCATTAGAAGGTTGGCTGCGAGATGAAGGTTATGATCCAACTGAGATTTTGGCATTCAAATCCGTCGACTACCTGGGTGAGAAAACTTCTCAGGCACGCGATCTCAAAGCGATTGAAGCGTGCTTGAAACTATGGCTGAAGTCAGAAGGTCAGGATAGCAGTGGACTCACTTTTGAGAATGTTCGTGCTGCTTCTGAAGAATTTATGCGCGAAAGTGGCCGGCCAATGCCCATCCTCGGCAAGATGACTCTTAGGGATGGAAAAACCGGACAGGTCTTTGATCAACCGGTAACAGTCGGTGTCATGACCATGTTGAAGCTGCATCACCTTGTTGAAGACAAAGTGCATGCTCGCTCTACCGGACCATACAGTCTGGTAACTCAACAACCTCTCGGTGGTAAAGCCCAATTTGGTGGTCAGCGCTTTGGTGAGATGGAAGTATGGGCATTGGAAGCATATGGCGCAGCCTACACGTTGCAAGAGATGCTTACCGTCAAATCTGATGATGTGCAGGGCCGTGTGGCAACCTACGAAGCGATTGTCAAAGGCGACGCGATTGAAGAACCTGGCTTACCGGCCTCTTTCCGGGTGCTGGTGAAAGAACTTCAAAGCTTGGGTCTTTCAGTCGAAGCCATCATGGAAAATGGCGAAGCCGTTCGTTTCGGTAAAGATGAGGAACGAGTAAAACCGCCCAGTATGGGTACAGGTTTGTTAGGCCTGGGAGGCGGAATGGGGGGCTTCGGTTAAAGAACTTTCCTTGACTGTGAAAGTAGCGCATGATATAATCTGCCCTCGTTGCCTATAATCAGTGAACCACACTGTTGTCATTCAGGCGTATTGTCGAGGCCATCACGAAAGAACGGTGGCCTCAATTAATGAAAGTAATTTTTTGATATTCTTAACTGGAGGCAAGAAGACGTGCCAACTATAAATCAACTGATCCGCAAAGGACGTTCGACCAGGAAGGCAAAAAGCAAGGCACCGGCTTTGCAATATTCATTCAACTCGTTGAAACAGCGTCGCTCTCACGAGGAAAAGGGTTCCCCCCAGAAGCGCGGAGTTTGTACAGTTGTACGTACAATGACTCCGAAAAAACCAAACTCAGCGTTGCGGAAAATTGCCCGCGTACGCCTCTCCAATGGTTTGGAAGTCACCGCTTATATTCCGGGTGAGGGTCATCAATTGCAGGAGCACTCCGTTGTGTTAGTACGTGGTGGTCGTGTCAAAGATTTGCCGGGTGTACGTTATCATATTGTTCGTGGAACATTGGATAGCACTGGCGTTAATAATCGTGGTCAGAGCCGTTCAAAGTACGGTTCCAAGCGGCCAAAAGCTGGTAAGTAAAGTTTTTTAGAACGGAGATTTATTTATGCGACGTACAAAA
This sequence comes from Anaerolineales bacterium, assembly GCA_038329785.1. Taxonomy (GTDB): domain Bacteria; phylum Chloroflexota; class Anaerolineae; order Anaerolineales; family Anaerolineaceae; genus UBA6170. Next base: position 41,006 of record JBBQNI010000027.1, read on the forward strand.
CCGGAAAAAAGGGTAGTTCCTCCCGACATTCGTTATAACAGCGTGTATGTTCAAACTTTCATACACCATATTATGAAAAACGGTAAGAAAAGTGTTGCTCAGCGACTGGTTTATGATGCCTTTGATATTATGCAACAAAAAACAGGCAAAAATCCGGTTGAAACAATGGAAACAGCCATCAAGAACGTAGGACCCGTCATGGAAGTACGCCCCCGTCGTGTGGGTGGCGCTACTTATCAGGTTCCTATGGAAGTGACCGCTGACCATCGCACCCAGTTGGCAATCCGCTGGATCATTTCTGCTTCTCGTTCCCGTTCAGGGCATACATTTGCAGAGAAATTTGCGGCGGAATTAATGGATGCAGCAACTGGCCAGGGCAGCGCCGTACGAAAGCGCGAAGAAACCCACAAAATGGCAGAAGCAAACCGCGCCTTTTCGCACTATCGCGTTTAAGAAATTATCAGGTATATGATGGATCGTGCTTTTCCGTTAGAAATGTGCCGGAATATCGGAATCATTGCGCATATTGATGCCGGTAAGACCACCACAACTGAACGAATTTTGTTTTACACTGGTAAAACATATCGGATTGGTTCTGTTGATGATGGCACTACTGTGACCGACTGGATGGCGCAGGAACGCGAACGTGGAATTACTATTGTTTCCGCTTCGGTTACCGCTGAATGGAAAGGTTACCAAATCAACATTATTGACACACCTGGTCATATCGATTTCACCGCCGAAGTGCAGCGTTCGCTGCGTGTATTGGATGGCGGTGTGGTTGTTTTTGACGCAGTTCAAGGTGTTGAACCCCAGAGTGAGACGGTCTGGCGTCAGGCTGACCGCTATCATGTTCCACGGATATGCTTCATTAATAAAATGGATCGTGTCGGCGCATCTTTTGAAAACTCCGTAGCTTCGATCGTCGATCGCTTGGGAGCTTTCCCGATTCCCATGCAGCTCCCAATAGGGTCAGAAGCAGCCTTTATCGGCGTTATTGATTTGATGGAGATGAAGGCGATATATTGGGAAGACGTGGAAGGTCGCGAACTTGTCGTTCGAGAGATTCCAACTGACATGCTTGAAGCCGCCCAATTTGCCCGTGAACAGCTTATTGAAAAAGCTGCCGAAGTTGATGACAACCTGATTGAAAAATATCTTGAAGGCCAAAAGATTAGCAATGAAGAGCTAAAAGTCAGTTTACGAAGCTCTGTCTTGAATAGCAAAGCTACCCTAGTTTTTTGTGGGTCATCCTTAAAAAACAAGGGTGTTCAGCCTATTTTGGATGCTGTTATTGATTATTTGCCTTCACCACTGGATGTTCCGCCAGTTCAGGCTACATCTCTTGACACGGATGAACTTATCGAGCTTCATCCTGATGATTCTGGTCCTTTGGCTGCATTAGTCTTCAAAATTGTCAGTGATCCCTATATGGGTCGGCTGGCGTATTTCAGAGTTTATTCTGGCAAGATGAATGCCGGTGAAACTGTCATCAATCCTCTCAAAGGTAAGAAAGAGCGGGTTAGTCGATTAATTCGAATGTATGCCGATCGTCGTGAGGATGTGGAGTCAATTCCAGCTGGTGATATTGGCGCAATATTGGGATTAAAATTTAGTTTTACCGGGGAAACGCTGTGTAATAATGGCACCCCAATCGTGTTGGAAAGCATCAGTTTTCCGGAACCGGTTATTTTCATTGCGATTGAACCCAAAACCACAGCGGATCAAGATAAGATGTCAGAAGCTTTACGACGCTTATCGGAAGAGGATCCCACCTTCCGTGTTTCGACGGATGAAATGTCCGGTCAAACCGTGATCTCTGGTATGGGTGAACTTCATCTGGATGTGCTGGTTGACCGCATGATGCGCGAATTCAATGTGAAGGCTAACATTGGTCGCCCGCGGGTCTCTTATCGTGAGACCATCCAAAACGCGGTGCAAGATTATAGCTACAAATACGTAAAACAATCCGGTGGGCATGGTCAATACGGACATGTTGTTTTCGATGTTGAACCATTAAACCGCGGTGGGGGAATTGTGTTTGAAGTAGCCATCGTTGGCGGTTCAGTACCAAAGGAATACCATCGAGCCATTGAAAATGGCGTCCGAGAAGCTGCGGAATCCGGTATTCTGGCTGGATATCCAGTTACAGATTTAAAAGTCACGCTTGTGGATGGTTCATTCCATGAAGTAGATTCAAGCGAAATGGCGTTTAAATTAGCCGGATTATTCGGTTTCAAAGAAGCTTTCCAAAAAGGAAAACCTATCTTATTGGAACCCATTATGAAAGTGGAAGTTGTTATGCCGGAAGATTATCTGGGCGATGTGTTGGGTCAGCTCAATTCACGTCGTGCGGAAATTCAAGGCATGGATGTGCGGCCTGGAAATTCACAAGCGGTTCATGCTATGGTTCCTTTGGCTGAGATGTTTGGTTATGCTACCGAGTTGCGTTCAGGTACCCAGGGTCGAGGAGTCTTTTCAATGGAATTCGACCATTACGCACCTGTATCGGAAACGGTTGCGCGTCGGTTATTAAATTTGTAATTTTATCGCTTAATGATTTAAGGAGCATGGAACTATGGCGAAGGAGAAATTTGATCGCAGTAAACCACATTTGAATGTGGGAACAATGGGACACATTGACCACGGTAAGACGACGTTGACAGCGGCGATTACCAAAGTCAGTCAGTTATTGGGCTTTGCAGAATTTCGTGCATATGACCAGATCGACAACGCGCCGGAAGAGAAAGCGCGCGGCATCACGATCAACATTGCGCAC
>JBBQNI010000028.1:0-42265 GCA_038329785.1 Anaerolineales bacterium
CTTAATTTTAAAATTTTTTTTTGGGTTTTTTTGTGTTTTTTGGTAATTTTTTAATTTTTGGGGGGTTGGGGTTTTTTGCCGGGTCTTTGCCCCCACAAAAACACCCGCAAACCCCGTTTTATTGAGATGATACCTTGTTTGGTAACAACAGCCAACCTGGGAAGAAGAGAGTTCCATTGAACAATTATCAGAAAAACAAAAAAAATCAAGAGTGGCAAAATCGGGTTGTGAATGGCCCCAAATATTCCGGTCAGTGGAATGGAAAGTCAATGGCCAAACCGGTAAATCAACGTAAGCCGCAACGAAGATTACACCTGCCATTTCAATTAAACCTGACCTCGATACTGGGGGTTGCATTCATTTTGTTTGCATGCGCTACCACCATCACGCTCGCTTCTGCTATTACCAAAAACATGAAAAAAGATGTAAAAGCGCAATCCGGGGAAGAACAAAAAGCCGTTATCCCGATCAGTGAAGTGGACCCGCAGTTTGAAGGCCAGATGCGCATTCTATTATTGGGATCAGACCAACGCCCGAATGAAGGTGGCTTTCGCACGGATGCTATTCTGATGATTGTACTGGACTCAGATGAGAAATCAGTAAGTGTCGTTTCTTTCCCGCGAGATTTATGGGTGCAAGTTCCCAGTCTGTATGAAATGAAGATTAATCAAGTCTATGAGCTGGGCGGGTTCGACGCCATGGCTGAAATGTTCGAAGTTAATTTTGGCCTGCGCCCCGATTACTTTATGATGACAAACTTCACCGGATTTACTCAGTTTATTGATAACCGTGGGGGAATTGATGTGGGAGTAGGGCAGGATCTGACGGATGATTGTGATCTTCCGCAGCAGGTAGATGGCGATTGCACCGTTACTCCCGGTATGGTCCACATGGATGGACCGACTGCTTTATGGTATGTTCGCTCCCGTAATACATCCAGTGACCTGGATCGCCTGCGTCGTGAGCAGGAAGTGGTATACGCACTGGTCAAGAAAATCGTCAGCTTTCAAACGATTGAGCAATTCTCAGATATCAAAGCGGAATTGAATGAAAATGTCGAGACAAACCTGAGTATTGAGCAGGGGATCAAATTAATCCCCTTTGCCACCAGCATATTAAATCATACCGACCGCATTCACAAGGTGGCAATCAGTGAAGATCAGGCAACACCATCATGGTCCTGGAATGGGATGTGGATTCTTCTACCGGATACCAACGCCATCCGCAGCCTGATGGAAGATGCAGGAATTCGCCTACGCTGAGTTGGGGCAATTAATCTGGTTAATCGTAAAAGCCAGATATTAATCAATTCTCGACATCAGAACAAATGGAGCAAGTATTCTGATTGCGACATTGATTAGCACCATAATCATTCTGAAGGAAAATATTAAGCCCAATTGAGCGAACTAGATTTGCTGTTTTACAACTTATACCAGCCGCGCTGTCATGGTGATGTCCACGCCGCTTAAAGCCGCAGATACCGGGCAGCCTTTTTTAGCTCCCTCAGCGAATTTGGCAAATTCCTCCGTAGAGATTTGAGGAACTTCAGCGGTCACTTCGAGATGGATGTTGGTGATCCGCGTTTTGTCATCAATTTTTCCCAGAGTGACCAGTGAACTGGTAGTTATACGTGTGGCTGTGTAACCGGCTTTGGAAAGATCGCCACTGAGGGCCATTGAGAAACATCCCGCGTGGGCAGCCCCGATCAATTCTTCCGGGTTTGTACCTGTTCCTTCTTCAAAGCGGGAAGAGAAAGAATACGCTCCTACAAAAGCGCCACTGCCCAGTTTCATGGTCCCTTTTCCATTTTTCAAGTCACCTTCCCATACTGCTTCAGCTTTTCTTACTGCCATTTTTACCTCCTGTTTCGTCTACAGTGATTTTATAGAGTATAGGAAAAAAAACAAGCAGTTATCCAATGTCTGTACAGGTTGAAAAAAACTTTGAAGCTTGATTAATTGTCTTCCAGGCAATTAATCTGGTTTGATTTTTTGGATGATAAAATAACTTGCAGCTGCGGTAATTCCTCCCAGGAATGTTCCCCAGACGATATCGACAATGGTCAGCAAGATTGGCCAATGATTAAGCGTGGCAAGGTTGGTGAGGTCGTAGGTGCAATAGGTAATGAAGCCGAAGAAAAGCCCATTATATAGAGCCCTTTTCCAGCTTTTTCTGATGATGGCGGGGTGGACGACAAAGTACAACAACCCTATGTTAAAGATTATATAAAATATGATTGCTGCAAACCAGTTTACAGGGGAACGCATCAAAAAGCCGATCTGGTTGTAATAGAAGTCGACGGCAATGACGCCTAGCCAAAACATGTCAATGGCCAGAAAAATTGTAAAGGTGATAAAAAAGTTGCGAAGCGGTTTGAATAATACTGTCATTTTAATTCCATGAAAAATAGCCTACCTCCCCCGGCAATCACCAGGGGAGTCGATCCTATTGAAGATTCTGAGAGGCAAGTAGCTCAGATAATATCTCTTTATTCTCTGGTACCAGTATTAATTTCCCTTTACCTTCGAGGATATTCTGTGTTTCAAGAATTTCAAATACTGCATTTGCAACCCGTGGATCTCTGGAAATTTCCTGAAGGGCCAGGCCAACTATGCGTGGACGGATAGCCCCTGCTTTTGCGAATTCAATGGCAGCCAGACGTTCTGCAGTCGAAGTAATGATATTTACCTGGTTAGCACCGTCCTGCTTGATGGCAGATGTGACCTGCCGCAGCCGGTTGACCACTTTTGCTTCTATTTGGTTGATCATGCCAATATCGCGGAAGTGAACTTTGCGGATGTAGACCGAACCCAGCTTGTATCCCCATTCATGTGAACGAGGGGAGACTTCTTCACGAACGGTACGACTCATGGCATGTCGGTTTACCAGCATTTGATCGAGTGGCAAATTACTGAGTGAACGCACGACCGCATTGCTGACATTGGCAGCCAGAGATCCACGCGGATCTGCATTTTTGAAGAGGTACGCAACAGGATCACTGATATACATTTCATACCAGATTCCAACGCCCATCGGAGCGCCTTCTTCAGAATTGACCGGATTACTGCGCAGATATTGTTGGTCCAAACGCATATCAAGAATCCGGCGTGAGCCGAGCCAGTTTACCAAAAATGCGCCTGCGCCAAGTTTAAATGGCAGAATGTGCAAGCCTGGTTCTCGCAGGATGCCAATCACTTTGCCAAAAAGGACAAAAACCTGGCATGTGCCTTCCTGAACAATTGTATAGAGGCCAATTTTTCGGATGATGAAAAGAATGATGGGAACCACCAGCCACATACCGATAAATGTGGCTAACAAGCTGATCAAAAAAGGAAGGATTCCACTCATGATTTCACCTCTTTGACGATATTTTGGGCGTGTGCAAACAGCTTTAGACGCACATTACGAAGGTAAACCTCCAGTGCATCCGGACCGTTTTTCAAAAGATTGCGCAGTTGTTCTGCGAGAGCGGTTAACGGTTCAACTTCTGCCTGGGTGTTGAGAGTCTCGATCTCCACTGCTCGTTTCGATTGGACAATTTTCTGGTCAGCCAGTGCTTGTGCCAGACTGATATCGGAGGAAACCTGGTTGTGAGCGGTATTTATAGCAGCCAGCGCGGATTCAACATCGGTGGGAGGGTCAATTCCGGTGATTAATGAAGCGTCCAAAATAATTCCATAACGGGCAGCCGAGGAAGCGCACTCGCGTTCCATATGGTCATTTAAATCTCGCAAATTTTTTCGCAAATCATTGATGGATACACCAATGACACTGCTCATTTCGCCACCGCGTTCAGCTGCAGGTAATGGTGCCTCAAAACTGGCGATCCTTTCTCGCAGGACTGAAACGAAATAACCCATCACATGTGAAATTGGCTGCTTTATCCCAAAAATATAGGCGTATAAGTTGCTCTCTGCCACGCGATAGCGTATCTGACCATTCAAGCCGGTATTTAATTGATCCTTAGTAACAGCTTCGAGGATAGTGCCTCCCTGGTTGGCACTCGGGTCTTCTGTATCTTGAGCCATGTTCATTGTTTGAGTTGCTATCGAGACTTTGTATACTCTTTCCCAGGGCCATTTGTAATAGGGACCACCCGGTGGAATGACCCGCACTTGAGGGTAGTTATAACGCTGTTGGTGCTCTTCAGAGAGCGTTTCTCCAAGTGCTGAATCCGCAGTCATTGATGTCCCAACCCGCTGTGCTCTACCGAATATGGTTTTTACTGCACGTTCATTTTGATCAACGGTATAAAATGCAGTCAGAACGTATCGCAAGATGAACCAAACGCCAAAACCAATCAGCATACCTAAAAAAACAGTCATAGTGCGCTCCTTTTATGAACCAAAAGGTAAGTAATGAAGAAAAACAGAAAGATTGAGGAAAATGTACGCTTTTGCAAAACACAATTACGATACTACGAGTATAGTGTGCAGGTCTATTCCATTTCAAGACCTTTTTTGTTAAACTCTCTTAACAATCGTTCTTAATTTTTAACTGAGCGGCTCATAAGATTGATGCTTGTATGTGTAAAAAGACTGCTCGGTTATTGACTTGTGGAATAAAAAACACCTGCCGGGCGATTTTGAGGCCGGGCAGGTGCTTGGATTATTGAGTTATTTGACTTTGCTTAGCGTGGAATTAATTGTCCGCGGGCTTCTCCAGCCGGGTTCAATGCCGTGTGCACATTGAAATACACCAGGCCGTCACGCAAGTTGGCAAAGAAAGCACCAGCGGTCATTCCATTTAGATGATATCCCATAATGTCCCCTTCAATTGTCATAACACCACTATCGAATGTACAGGTGCCTAAAACGGACATGCCTGGGCCACCGCCGCATAGTGTAACTACGATAGCCGCATTGCTGCTGCTATCTGCGGGAGCATGTAAATGTGCTCCGCTGGGTTCACCTGAAAGACCGCGCACAGAGACTAAAAAGTGAAGACTGCCATCCGGGTTGGTGCCAAAATTACCCGTCCCGCGAGCGGTTGAGTCAACGACGGTGTGCACTTCGTTAGCGCTGGAGATTGCGGCTTTCCAGGCCTGTTTATTGGCCAGAACGGTGGTGGTTGGTAGTGCTACAACGAGCAATGCCACCAATAAGAAAAATATTATTCTTTGTTTCTTGGTACTCATCACGTGCCTCCATATCAGAAAAACTAACCAGCATTTGTTCAGAATGTTAATTATTGTGTGGGAATAATATTGATTGTACATATTATGATAAAAAAGGTCAAGATTATCTTTGAATTTGTACAACTGGTTCTTTTTCTAGCATAGAGCTTTTTCAATCTGGCGAAAAATAGGATCGTTAAGCTCAATTCTTTCTCATCTCACCACGCAATTGGTTGGGTTGAAGAAGATAGTTTTTGCTTCTCAACCCCATCCATTGTTAATAAAATTTTTAAAGTGAGTAAGCGTAGGTATGCGGTCATGGCGCGGTGTCTGGACCGCTTTATTGTTCACGCTCACCAATCAAGATGCCGGCCACATAGACGCCGAAGGGAATGACAACTGCTGCCGAAAGGATATACCAGAGGAGGTCTTCACTCAGACCAGGTAAACTCCCACTGGAGGCAAATGATACATATAGTAACAATGCGTAGGTTATGACCATCGCAACCCAAAAGGCACGGTGACCGGCCTTGGAGCGAATCATCACTGTTCTTTCATCCGCAGCATCAATCAGAATTCTTTTGGCGGCTCTTTCATCTTTAAGCGCAGTCCTATAGCGAATCACAGTACCAACCCCGCCAAAAATAAGCACGAACCCAAACCCGGTGATGATTCGCAGGTTGAATGGCCGCGATTGAACACCGAGTTCTGCCAGAATACCGATAATGAGAACCAGCAGGCCGATGACCATCAAAATCCAGCCTGTGATGTATCTTTTTCGAATCAGATTATTTGGATTTTTCATTTTATTGTTCCTCTTCTGAATAAATAAAAATTTCCTCTATTGAGGTGGAAAAAATATGTGCGAGTCGAAACGCCAGCAAAATTGAAGGGTTATAGCGCCCACTCTCGAGTGAGATGATCGTTTGACGTGAAACCTCTACCCGGTCTGCTAAATCTTGCTGAGTCCAACCCTTTTGGGTGCGCAAAAAAGTAAGTCTGTTTTCCATGACACCTCCATTGTAAAGTTAGCTTTACAAATTATAGTAAAGTTTACTTTACATGTCAAGAGGAAATGAGGTTTCCATAGAGAGCAGGTTTAACGATGACGGACAGATTGTGCAGTATATGACGGGAATCGAATAACTCTGTTACCATATATCGAAATTAGAGGAGCGAAAATATGAAATTTACAATGGATACAACTTTGGCAACATTATTGAATGAACCAAAAGCAAAACCTGTTCTTGAAAAATATGTCCCCGATATTTACAAGAACCAGATGGTTAACATGGTTAGAGGCATGTCTCTGGAGAAATTACTGGGCATGCCTCAAGCCGCTCAATTCGGGCTGACGAAAGAAAAGGTGCAATCCGTGCTGGACGAAATCAATCAGCACGTCGGATAAACTATACGGCCGCTTCCGGCACAATTTCTAAAAAGTAAAACTGTAACGATGCCAACGGCAGATCACAGACGTAGATTTGAACTTGCTGGCTTTTCAGGTTTTATACCTGCTCAGGGCGATAAGGTGCATGACCATCCAGATTGCCCACAAATACCGGTAAGTTTGAATGCCCCAGCTGCTGCCGGAGGGCCAGATTCTCGCCAATGTGATACCAATAATGATAAAGGGTGCGCCAGATTAGATTCCCGAAATTGGTCTCCCGCTCGTTGTGCATCAAAGGCTTTTGCAGTGACTCCACGGTTACATGATCGAGCCAGGAGTCACTGATTTTAATGATGTCCTGCCAGACGGAAAGAACTTTTTCCAAAGCAGGCGTACTGGCGGGACAGCCAAAGGCAAAATCATTGTCAATTTCAGGGTAAGGCATTTGCCCCAAACCGTACCATAGAAAGTATCTCTGCTCCTGCCAGGCCAGGTGTCCCACATTCCAGCTGATACTATTCATGGGCAGCAGTCGTTTACAGGCGTCCTCCTCACTTAAATCGCGTAATGCTCGCTTAAATTCATGGCGGGTGAAACGAAGTTGATCAATCAATGGGTGAGGCATTTGTTTTCCTTTTTCGAACGATTATCTTTCCTTTACTCTGGGTGAATACTTTGGGTTTTTCTGCCAGAATTTGGTCATAGATTTGTTTATCTTTTGACGAAAAACAACAGTAAATGATGGTGATCAATGAATCATCATGCTGGATGAAGTCATTGACAGAGGATATCGCCACCTGGGCTGCCTGGAGAAAGGGATAGCCATAAACACCCGTGCTGATGGAAGGAAAAGCAATTGATAAGAGCTGGTAACTTGTGGCAATCTCTAATGAGCGCCGGTAGCAGCTGGCTAACAATTCCGCTTCACCATGCTGCCCGCCATGCCAGACAGGGCCGACTGTGTGAATCACATAGCGGGCAGGCAGTTGATATCCGCTGGTAATCTTTGCCTCCCCTGTTCTGCAACCCCTCATTTGGCGGCATTCTGCCACCAATTGCGGCCCGGCAGCTCGGTGGATAGCGCCATCCACGCCACCACCGCCCAGCAGCGTTTCATTGGCTGCATTGACAATGGCATCTACTGACAATGTGGTTATATCGGCCTGAATTATTTGAATCCTTGTCATGCTTTAATTATAGCGTTCCAGGGAAAAGAAGTTTGTCCGACTGCATAAGTGTATAAGGATAATTTTTGTGTTTATATTTCTCAAAAAAATCTGGCTAAAGCAGTCTTTGAGCGCCTCTCCACTAACCACTCATACTAACAACTCAATCTCCCTGTCAAGTCAAAAGAAAATGATACCGAACAGGGATCTCTCTTGACAAATCTCTTTTTCCTCCTATAATCTAGACAATAATATAGCTAACAAGGACTGTGAAGAGGACGAGTACACCTCGCTTAAACGGTACAGAGAGCAGGAGAAGGTGAGAACCTGCCCGGATGGCGATTTGGAATGGACCTCGGAGTTGCAGGGAGAACGTCCGTAAGGACCAGTAACCTGTGCCGGAGTTGCCACCGTTATCAAGGTAAAGGATATCACCAACCCGAGCGGGGTTGTCGTATCCGAAAAGAGTGAGGCTGGCTTTTCCACCAATGTGCGCATCATCGGTGGAATTTTTTGTTAAGCGGCTTAATCAGAGTGGTACCACGGACCCTAAAGCGTTCGTCTCTGCGGAGATGAATGCTTTTATTTTAACTATCCAAGGAAAAGGAAATGAACAACTTCAAACGAATTCTCACCGGTCATCGACCTACTGGACCCCGCCATATTGGCCATTTATATGGCACATTGGTCAACTGGAAGCGCTTACAGGAAAACCATGAATGTTTCTTCCTGGTGGCAGATCTGCATGTCTTGACTACAGACTATGAACATCCGGATCAAATTGGTCGCAATACGCTGGAGATGGTTACTGACTGGCTGGCGGCCGGGATTGACCCTCACCGATCGAGTTTGGTATTGCAATCAGCCATCCCAGAACATGTTCAGCTAAGCATCTTGTTCGCAATGCTGGTTACCGTGGCACGGCTTGAGCGCGTGCCGACCTACAAAGAGCAGATCAAGGAATTAAAACTCAACCCATCACTGGGTCTGTTGACGTATCCTGTTTTGCAGGTTGCTGATATTCTCCTTTACAAGGCCCAGATTGTACCTGTAGGTGAAGATCAACTTCCTCATTTAGAATTGGCCCGCGAGATCGCCCGACGCTTTAACCAGCTTTATGGAGAAATTTTCCCCGAACCCGAAAGTTTGCTTACTGATACCCCACGCATACCAGGAATTGATAATCGAACTATGCACACCTCGCGCCAAAATGCCATTTATCTCAAAGACAGCCCAGAAGAGACAACCCGCAAGGTGATGCGTATGTATACCGATCCTACCCGGCTCCATGCCAGTGACCCGGGAAATGTTGAGAACAACCCCTTATTTGCTTATCTCGATATCTTTGAAACTGACGCAGCCAGGAAGTCAGAGCTGGAGAATCTCTATCAATCCGGCAGGATTGGTGATGTAGAAGTCAAAAACCATCTGGCATTAATAATGAATAGCGCACTGGCACCTTTACGAGAGCACCGCCGACAGATTGCCGCCCAATCTGAGCGGTTAATCGAAATCCTACACGAAGGTACCGCAAGAGCACGGCCGATAGCTCAGGCAACGTTGCAGGATGTAATGCAGAGGATGGGTTTGAATACCTACGAAGGTCGTTAAGCGCTGGAGATTCGACTGTCATTCAGTGCACGTTTTGTTTCCATTCTATTTTAGAAAGAAAAAGGAGAAAGCCATGAACCACAACAATCATCAAACCCGTTTCATGTTATCAGAAAATGATATCCCCCGGCAATGGTACAACATCAATGCCGATAGCCCGGTGGTTCCTGCACCAGTCATCTCTCCGCAGAGTGGTGCGCCTGTCACGCCGGATGAGCTGGGTGTGCTTTTCCCGATGGAACTGATCCTGCAAGAAATCAGCACAGAACGATACATCGACATTCCTGAGCCGGTGCGTGAATTATACAAGCTCTGGAGACCAACCCCCTTGATCCGTGCCCGTCGTTTTGAGCAAGCTCTGGGTACACCTGCCCATATTTACTTCAAATATGAAGGTGACTCGCCTTCCGGCAGCCACAAATTCAACACCGCCCTCCCGCAGGCTTTTTATAACAAGGAAGCGGGCAGTAAAGCAATGACCACCGAGACTGGCGCCGGCCAATGGGGTTCTGCCTTATCGATGGCATGCCAGTTCTTCGATATGGATCTGGAAGTGTATATGGTCAAAGCTTCCTATGATCAAAAGCCTTACCGCCGTTTCCTGATGGAAACGTATGGTGCGCAATGTTTTGCCAGCCCTTCGAACCGCACTGCTTGCGGGCGAGCCATCCTGGCGGCTGACCCCAACAGCTCCGGTTCCCTGGGCATCGCCATCTCTGAGGCTGTAGAGGTGGCCGCTACCTCAAATGGCACCAAAAAGTATGGTCTGGGTTCTGTGCTCCACCATGTGCTCATCCACCAGAGTGTGATCGGTGAAGAGGCTTTGAAACAAATGGGCCTGGCCGGGGAATACCCAGACGTGGTCATCGGCTGTGTGGGTGGCGGCTCCAATTTTTCCGGAATTGCCTTTCCATTTTTGCGTGAAAACCTGTGTAACGGCCAACGTACTCGTCTCGTGGCGGTAGAGCCCACTGCGACTCCTTCTCTGACGCGCGGGTTGTATGATTTCGACTACGGCGATACGGCCGGGATGACGCCGATCGTCAAGATGCACACCCTCGGACATGACTTCATCCCTGCCCCGATCCACGCGGGCGGCTTACGCTATCATGGTATGGCCCCCACCCTTTGCGGTCTTTATGATGCCGGTCTGATCGAAGCCATCGCCATTCCCCAGCTGGACGTATTTGAAGCTGGCGTATTGTTTGCCCGCTGTGAAGGTATCCTGCCTGCGCCTGAGTCCAGCCATGCCATCCGCGGTGCCGTTATCGAAGCGCTGGATGCAAAAGAGAAGGGCGAAGAACGGGTAATTGTTTTTAACCTCTCCGGACATGGGCACTTTGATCTGAACGCTTATAACGCCTTTTTCAACAACAATCTGGAAGATTACGCCTACCCAGAAGAGAACGTCGCCACAATCAAGGATCATCTGCCGCAGGTGACACTGCCGGTCTGAACTCCGTGTAAAAGAACCGCTCCCGCAGGTTTCGGAACTTGCAGGAGCGGTCTGATATGTCTATCGATGTTTACCTGTATAACACCAGCTTCAAGGGATGTCGCAATGCGGTAGAGGATACGTTCCTTTCAGGTTCTCCCAGAGAGCTTGCTGGAGAACCCAAGCCTAAAGGTTAGATTGATTTTACTCTCAAGGTTGGCGAACATTTGCTATTGAGCGCGGCTTCCCCGTGCTAATTCTTGAATTTCTGCCTGGTCGCTGTAAATTTGTACCAGTTTTCCATCGCGCATTAACAAAACGCGATCGACAAACTCTACCATGCGCAGATCATGGGTGACCATGATGCCTGCCCGCTTCTGTTCGTGAATCAAACCTGCGAATGTCTCCACCACCTGGTATGCACGCTCGGTGTCCAGTGAAGCTGTTGGTTCGTCTGCAAGAACCAGGCTTGGGTTGTGAATGAGCGCACGTGCGATAGCAACTCGTTGCTGCTGACCACCGGACATTTGACCCGGCAAGTTATGCATGCGGTCTGCTAATCCCAGGCGGGCTAACAATTCTCGAGCTCGCAGTTTTCCGGTTTTATCCAGACGTTTATTTAATCGCAACATGAGCTCTACATTTTCGAGTGCGCTCAAATAGGGAACCAGGTTATTAGCCTGGAAAGTGAATCCGATCTTTTCGCGGCGCATGCTGACCCGCTCCACGTCGCTGACCTGGGCTAGATCCTGTCCATCCAGCAGAATTTGACCGGATGATGGCTGCAATAACGCCGCAAGAATTGAAAGCATGGTTGTCTTTCCGGATCCACTAGGACCGACCAGAGCAACAAACTCACCGGCAGTTACATGCAAACTTACATCATCGACCGCATGGATCGTGCCTGAATCACTCTGGTACGTTTTTACCACTGACCTCGTTTCCAATGCAAAATTTGTCATGATGATAACCCCAATGCTTTTAAAGGCTCAATGCGGACAGCGTATCGTATTGAAGCCAGACCACCAATTGGGCCGATCAGTAACAAGGCGACGATAGCCAGTGCCGAAGTGGTTCCGTTAAATACGATTGGAACTGTAGGCGGAAAAGTCAGCGAGAAGATAAAGGCAAACAAACCGCCAATAGCAACGCCGATAATTGTGATCAACACAATTTGGAAAATTGAAGCCGCCGCCACAATAGGATTGGCAGTTCCGATGGCTTTCAATACACCAATCTGAGCTACTTTTTGAAGAATCTGGATTTGGAAAAAGCCGCCGATGACCAGCACGCCGATGAAGAGGGTGAAACCACCCTGTGTATTCAGTGTGCTTTGTTGTGCAGAATAGCCAGGTAAAGCCTGAATAGCCTGATTAAGGGTGGCAGCCTCAACGTTGTTGACCTGAGCTTCAATTCTTTGACGGACTGTATCAATTTCAGCGTTATTTTCCAGGTTTACCAGGATGACATTCGCAACTGGGTTGGAAAGGTTGACCTCAGCCTCGGATTTGGAGCGCACCCGGTCCCAGGTAAAAAATGGCACGAAAACGGAGGGTTGCAGAGCAAATTGCAATCCCTCGCTGATGCCGACAATTTTAAAGGTGAAGAACTCGTCACGTGTGCCTTGGGTTACACGAATGGTGAGGTCATCGTTTAGCGCGAGATTACTGCGTAAGGCTGTGTTGCGATCGATGATCACCTCCTGCGCCAGACCGGTACTCAATTGAGTGCCCAGTTCTACATTTGGTTCACCACTATGTCCTGGTTCGACGCCAAGGAGTGCAATTTTTAAAGGCTCCTGGTCGCCGGGTAAAATCAATGTGGCGTTTCCCACGCCGAGCATACCGGCATCCTGAACACATTCCACTCGTCGGATGGCAGCCAATCGATCCCGGCCAAGCCGGCTGGCCTGGATAAGAAAATCGGATTTGGATTGGAAGACCATTAAGGGTGAGTCCAATTTGGCAATGTACTCACGATTGCCATTCCCAAGACCTTCGCCCAGGGCAGCGATAAACAATACCAGTAAGGTAATTAAGGCAATTACCATGCTTACCAATAGGAATCGTCCGCGATTGCGCCAGATTTCTTTGATAGCGAGGTAGCCTGCAATCGAAAAAACTTGTTTCATCTTTAGCTCCTCAAACGGTTTAGCGTGCAAATTGCACAGCACCCGTCATACCCCAGCGCATTCGGGGATCATTTTCATTCAGGCGGATCGTTACTGTGTAGGTGATATCACCGCGTTTTTCCTCGGAACGCAAATCGATTTGAGTTACGGTGCCATTCAATGTGAGATCGGGAAGAGCATCTAAGACCAAACTTACATTCTGATCTACTTTTATGTTTACAACATCAATTTCAGTCAGGTTATCGGTTTGAATCATCCAGGTTGAAAAGTCAGCCAGTAATAAAGCGGGAAAAGCAGGGGTTATTTGTTGTCCAACTTGAAGATCAAGGCTGGTGACGATCCCATCGAACGGTGCGCGCAAGTCGATCATTTTAAAAGCTGCTTCGGCGGAAGCTAGCGCTGCCTGGGCAGTTGTCACTCGAGCCTGGGCTGCTGCCTCTTGGTCTGGGTCAGTACCCTTGGACGATAGAAGTAGTAATCGTGTTTCTGCCTGGTTCAGGCTCGCATGTGCGAGTGCCAGGATGGCTTCGTTTTCGGCGGTATCATCATCATCAAAGTTCTCCTGGGCAGTATTCAGCGCATCGGCGAGTTGAATGACACTTAACTGACTTTGGGCCAGCTCAATCTCTGCCATGTCAGCGAGTTGATCAAAGGCTTGTTGCGCCACGAGCAGCTCCTGCTGGGCTCGCTTCAAATTTGTTTCCATTTCAGGGGAAATAACAAGGCGGGCCAGTGTTTGTTCTCTATTTACCGCTTCGCCTTCGGATACCAATACCTCAGCTACAATGCCTGAGGTCAGGAAATTTACAGCCATTGTATTGATGGGCAGCAGGTTTCCTTCGATGATCAACACGTTATTCTCTACAACAGTTTGTTCCGTGGGTGTCTGCGGGGTGGCAGGGCTGCAAGCAGCCATAAAAAGCATCCCTGAAAAGACGATCGCTAAAAATTGATATGATTTCTTCATTCTTATTCTCCCAAAATTATTTTGTGCTCGTGCCCAAAGGGCCTTCAAAGGGTTTCCCCCAGGGGGTGGATAAGACACCGCTAAGTAAAATATCCAAAGGAGGATGATCTGCAATGTGATCGTAGTAGTAAGGCAGGATGATCTTTCCATCATGGCTGATGATGAATGTGCCGGACATCTGCATGGAATCCTGACCGGATGGCGGCGGCTCGATGGCATAACCTTTTTTGTTGGACCTGGAGACGGCAGACCAAACTTTTGGGTTCAAGAAAGTCTGAAAGAGGTTCCCTCTTTCCAGCCCAAAGGCTTCATATGCCTTGCGCTCCGGGTCTGAGAAGGTTTGTAAACCGGGGGCATATTCATCTGCAAAAATGGAGGTGATTGCCGGCGTACCCTGGGTTATGATCGCGATATTCAAGCCGGCATTTTCGATACGGCTGCGCCCAAGGGAAAGTTCTTCCAGCATTTCTTTACATTGTGTACAACCAAAGTGACGGGTGAAAGCCAAAAGCAATGGCTTCTCAATCCATAACTGGGAAATCTGAATTGGATCCCCTTTTAGAGTTAACACAGTGACATTCGGTGCTTGATGGTAAAAGTTTAGATGCTTTTTCTTGCTCATATTACTCCTCGATAATTTGTCTCAATTCATGTTCGATTTTACCAGTCTGTGCAGGTTTCTGATCGGGTTGTATAAGGTTCGTACAATCCAGTCTGTTAAAAAATTCACTTATTTGGATATAATGATTTATAGATTAAAGGGTTGATAGTGATTAGAAAGTCGTTCAGGGTATTTTTAACAGTTTGGTGCGGTGTTCCCACCAGAACCAATTTAATAAGGGTACTCATCGAAATTCTCACAGCCAACTGTGAAAGACAGAAAAAATTTGGACTATTCCCTCTTTAAAAAAAGGAAAGTATAGGAAAGTAGTGAGGAATTAATAATTGGAAAACCGACAACAATTTGAAAAGCAACAATATTTAAACATCGAAACCTTTCGAAAAAATGGGATCGGTGTGAAAACCCCAGTCTGGTATGTGCAGGATGCCGGTCTATTATATGTACGCACACTCGATGATTCAGGAAAAGTGAAGCGTATTCGTAATAACAGCAACGTACAAATTGCACCCTGTAAAGTGAATGGACAGGTAGTAGGGGATTGGGTTAAAGCTACTGCGAAAGAGAAACGTGACAAACCTACAGCACAAAAAGTGGATAAATTATTGAACAGAAAATATGGTTTGATGAAGAAATTGTTTGCATTGACTTCTCTTTTTCAAAAGAAGGAAAATACCGTCTTAGAGATTATTCTAAATTAAATAATACAGAAAATCATCAACAACTATATTGGAGGGAATGTATGTCAAAAGTATCAATTAACACAAAAGCGCCTGATTTTTCATTGCTTGATTTTGAAGGGAACCCGTTTCGGCTTTCCGAGCTGGAAGGAGAATCCAATGCGGTTCTGGTTTTCAACCGTGGATTTGCCTGACCATTCTGCCAAAAGCACATGGCGCAGTTGCGCCAGGATTATCAGCAGTTTGTTGATCGGGATGCCAGGGTAATCGTTCTTGGTCCGGATTCAAGTGAAGCTTTTAAGAATTATTGGCAGGACAATGACCTGCCATTTGTTGGCTTGCCTGACCCCAAAGCCACTGTTTTGAAGTTGTATGGTCAGGAAGTTAATTTGTTCAAGTTGGGACGTATGCCTGCCCAACTAATCGTAGATAAACAAGGTAAAGTCAGGTTTGTACATTACGGTCATTCCATGATAGATATTCCGGAAAATGAGGAGCTTTTCTCACTTTTGGATGAAATTAACGAAAAACCTTAAGGAGCTTGCATGGATTTTTTGCAAATTTTGAAGATGGTTGCAGCCGCAGCCACAGTGTTAACCGGTTTATTCGCCTTTATGAAACCATCTGCTGCTTATGGCTTTATCGGTTTAAAAGCGGAAGGCGTGCGGGGAGTGTCTGAGATCCGTGCCATTTTTGGCGGTCTCTTTATTGCATTGGGCACACTGCCTTTTTTCCTAGGAGATTCAGCCTACCTGGTTCTCGGTATTTCCTACCTGGCAATTGCAGTCGCCAGACTTTTCTCGATCGTGGTGGATAAATCCTACGATCAATCGAATTGGATCAGCCTGGGAATTGAAGTTGTACTTGGCGTAATTCTGGTTTTATAAAAGCAATGTCTGATATGGAATGCTAGCCAGCCAATTTTGGTTGATCGTAATTAAACATCCAGTGAATGCCGTATTTGTCAGTTAACTGGCCATGCAGACCTCCCCAAAACTCATCCTTCAGCGGAGAATCAATATGACCCTCTCGCGCAAAGGCAGAAAATAAGGTATTGATTTCAGTATGGCTGTCACAAATTAGCATTAAGCGTATATTGTTGCCCTGGGTAAATTTTTGATTCATCAACATGTCGGATGCCATTAAATTCAGGTCATCTTTCTTTAACGCTGAATGCATGACCAGATCTCTGCTCCCTGCCGGCAACTGGTCAACCATTGGAGAGTCGGCAACCATCTGAATCTCGAGTTCGGCATCCAGACAATCCCGATAAAAAGTCATTGCTTCCTTGCAGTTGCCGTTAAAGGTGATATAAGCGTTTATTTTTGCCATTTGGATTTCTCCTTTTATTGTTCGTTTTTAATCGGATTTAAAAGAAGCGCTGCTTCAAGTTCCCTGATTCCTTTTGGTCCCATTCCATGAAGTTGCAACAGATAGGATTTGCTCACCCTGCTTACAAGATGGAGATTGGTTATGTTTTCCTTCGCCAAGACCTGTAAGGCTGGTTGCGAAAGATGCGCTGGGTAAAAATCGTTTGGATCAAGATCACTTATTGGAACTCAATTTCCTTTTTCAGGCTTCTTCTCGTTCAATATTTCTTTGGTTAGTTTTTCGGACTTTATGTGTCGGATTTTTAGTTTACTCTGCAGAGACGAGAAATCAAATGGCATGTATACACCCGATACCGGCAGCCACCTTCCTTCTGAGGAGAAATTCATTTTTCGGTATTGCAATCAATGGCATCACCAATAAACATTATACAAAATAGAAAAAAGATTGTACAAAATGACGGATGGGATGATAATTGATTGAGAGGTAACCCATGAAAAATGCGCGTTTGTTAACTATTTTTATTATCGTTTTTGTCGATTTGTTAGGATTTGGTTTGATTTTGCCCTTGTTGCCGTATTATGCGGAAGCATTTGGTGCCACCGCCACGGTGGTTGGCTTTCTGGTGGCGTCTTATGCGGCTGCGCAATTGATTGGAGCTCCTCTGCTCGGTCGTCTATCTGACCGCTATGGGCGCAGGCCGGTATTGCTTTTCTCGGTTTTGGGTACCTTTTTGGGTTTTTTGATGCTCGGTTTTGCTGAGCCATTAGGAAACTTCGCCTCATCAATTTTTGCTCCAAAATCAGTTAACCTGTTTATTATCCTGGTGCTCTTCCTGAGCCGAATTATTGATGGCATCACAGGCGGGAACATTACCGTTGCACAGGCGTACATCACCGACGTGACTGATGAGCAGAATCGAGCGAAAAGCCTGGGATTAATTGGCGCAGCGTTCGGGCTCGGGTTCATTATCGGACCGGCTGCCGGTGGGCTGCTCAGTCAAAATGGATATAATTTGCCTGCATTCGTGGCGGCAGGTGTTTCGTTTCTTAATTTGATTGCGATATTCTTTTTATTGCCGGAATCACTTGCGCAGGAAAGTCAGGATAGGGCGGCTTTAAAGGAGCGAACGCCCTTTACCATAAAAGCACTTTGGGAGGCTCTACAGCGCCCAAAGATTGGCCCATTACTGCATATCCGCTTTTTTTATGGGCTTGCTTTTGCCACGTTTCAATCTATCTTTGCTCTTTACGCTCAATCTATTGGCCTGAATCCGCAAACCACCGGATACGTACTGGCTTATGTCGGTTTACTTTCAGTGATTGTTCAGGCAGGTTTAATTGGTTTATTGACACGTCTGTTTCGTGAAACATGGTTGATCATTGCTGGTTTATGGATTATGGGTGGGGCATTATTGGCGTGGGCATTTACCTCGACACTATGGGTTTTATTATTGGTACTATTACCATTGGCACTGGCCGGAGGTGTCCTTAATACTGTACTGCAAAGTTCAATTACCAAGTCAGTAAGCCGGGAGGAAATTGGCGGAATGCTGGGAATCGCTGCATCCCTGGAAGCTATTACACGTGTAATCGCTCCAAGTATGGGTGGCTTTTTATTGCAATTTTTGGGTATTTGGGCTCCGGGAGTATTCAGTGCCATTATAATGTTGTGGGTAATTACGTTTGCGTATCGGCGCATTGTTATACCGGAACACAAGGCCAATTTAATGTTGAAGACGGAATTGGCTGGCATGGAGTCAAAATAATAGGGAGAGACGGGTAAATGAAAATTGCAAAAATTGTTTCAATAATTGGGTTGATCGCGATGACAGTTGTGTTGGTGAATGGTTTTACCGCTGGAAATTTCTCTGTTGATGGCGCAAAGCTGTTGCAAAACCCATGGGGGATTGTTTCACTGGTTGATTTGTATGTTGGCTTTGCTTTATTCTCGGTCTGGATTGTATTTCGAGAAAAGCACTTCTTGCCTTCAATTATCTGGGTAATCTTAATGATGGTTTTGGGCTTTTGGGCAGGCGCATTGTATATGTTCATCGCCCTGCAGACCAGTGGTGACAACTGGTATGTTTTTTGGTTTGGCAAGCGGGCGAAATTGGAAAATCAATCGGGCAATTAATTCTGGAGCCAATTGCCAATGACTTTACTCATCCCAACTGGCTGCTCTTTATATCCAAGCTGCAAATAAAAAGAAACTCGATCATCTGTCTGCAGGTAAATATGCTGACCGGTTTGTTGACTTTCCAGCATCTTAATCATGTTTGTGGCACTACGCCGCGACCACGGTAGACAGAATGCGTCCAGACATCAACCAAATAAGCGTTGCAAATTCCATCTGAAAGGACACGAGCGGTGGCAATTATTCGCTTGTTATCCAGAACAATTACACTGAAAGCGCTGTTCTTGAAGGATAAGGGCAATTGTTCTGCTGAACGCCCATTGTCAAAATTGTCCGCTAGGAGGACGGGTTTGAGGTCGTCCCAGTCAATATCAGACAAATTCGTTTGATAATGAAATACTTGCATACATCTCCTTTACCGCTCATAGGGAAGATTATTTGGGATAATAGATAGCCAGGTCGGCTTCGCGATTGGTATAAACGCTCTGATAATATTTTAAAATGGGGGCAACAACATACATCGACCATGCATTATTCTCATACCAGTAAGGGTCTTCACCTGCTCGATACTGCCACTCCCATAGCAGTGGCGTTATCAATACATCAAACTTATGTTGGCTCAAATCCTGTTCAAACTGTTTAAAATTAACTTCATTTTGAGCCATCGCCATTTCCATCAATTCGATTTTTTCATAAGGGGCATAAATGGGTTACGGAGGCACCCACCGGAAAATGACCAGCGTGCGATGATTAATATAAAGCACCTGGCTATTTTCTTTTGAGGCATTTTCTCTTAAAGCCAGATTGACATTCTCAATTGCATCTTATGCGGCTTCGTTGTCATAAGCAGGAACTGGAGTAATGGCCAACACGGAAAAAAATAGCGGTATGATCATGAGGACTCCAATTGTGATTGGACTCAACAAAATTGGTCTGCTGGAGGGATTATCACTGTCTGCTTGCACATTTTCCAGACCCATACGAATCCCGAGGATGAAAACAGCCCGTATTAGCGTATCGTAATTGTGGAGATCGTACCCACCGCCTGATCGTAAACTCACCAAGGTGCTGCCGGCTGCCAGAGTTGACAGAAGAAGTAGGATGAATGCAATGCGAAATTTATCCATTTTGTAACGATGCAGCCAGAGAAATCGACTGATAACAAACAATAATGGTGCAGTGACCAAAAAAATCCCTGCTATTATGCCATATGAGTATCCACCATTCGGCCACAGCTTTGTTATGACAAATCCATAATCCAATAAGGGACTTAAGATGGAGGGTTGTTTTGCTTTATTGAGCGCCCAAAAATATATGGCGAGACTTATAGTGAAATTTGTCAGCCCCCAAATGAAAGGCCAGCGGAAATAGCGCCAAATGGGCATCTGCTGGCGAGGCTGGGAAAGAACATAAAAGAGAGCGGCGATAATGGCAGGCATGAAAAACCAGTTTACACGCGCGAGACCGGTCCAAATTGAACAAATTGCGATGATGATGACCGTAATTTTTGGTTGATCATGCCTGTAAAATAGGAGGATTGGGATAACGCCGATCATAAGATGCGCATAGATAGGCCCCTGGAGGAAGAATAATATTCCAAATAGAGTTAATAAACCCAAAAATACTTTTTTTCTGGCCGGAACTAGTTGCTGCGCATGGATTGAGCGGCTCACAATGAAGAATGCAGTCATAGCGGTGGTAATAAACGAGATGGATACGATCCACACCCTCCACATGAAAATGGTGACCGCAGGCAAAAGAAAAACCAGGCTGTCCACTAAAGCCCTGGCCGGGTCCAGCCAGGGAAATGATTTGATCGCATTTCCCGTTGAAAGATTGGATATTTGATATGAATTTTAGATGCGTCCCGCTTCGGACCAGGAAAGGGCGAAGGGGTAATTTGAGAGTGGGGCGAAAGAATTAACCAATCTTATTGTCAAACCGGCGAGCGCAAGTAATATCAAGACGAAAAATTTAGGGTTGCTTGATTTAATTCTCATAACCTGTCCTTCTCTGCCGAAAACATTTTCAAGTCAAATTCATGGGGTAGAAGCCTGTATCCTGTGAAACTATTGCTACGTTGAATTATAGCCAAGGAATTAGGATTAGACTGGACAAACCCAAACAATTGAGATCATTTGCAATCAATAAAAAAATTTGATCGGATATTCAATTCCATAGGGTGTGCGGGCTTTTCGCATTACGAGAAACGGAGCTTTTCCCAATATCCCGCTTCACTCGCACTGAGATAAAACCTCTCAGCGAGCTTTCAGCGATAAGATTTCAAAGAAATTTGGTACAGGAGTAAGTTTTTGTAACCAATTTGTAACTGCGGCTTGCTATGATTCATTTATCGACCCATGCTCGTATCTTCAGAGTATGTTCATCTTGACATGCCACGACCACAATCCCTTTCTAATTTTCAGGAGGAAAACGAATGCGCCTAAACGGAAAAGTAGCAATCATTACTGGCGGAGCAGCCGGAATTGGAAAAGCGACAGCTGAAGTATTTGCTCGCGAAGGAGCAAACGTCATAATCTGTGATGTTTCAGAAGAACTGGGCAATAATGTAGCCCAATCTCTGGGAGCCAGTGTCCGCTTTAAAAAAGTGGATGTCACCAACCGGAGTGAAGTCCAGATTTTTGTGGAAGGTGTCGTGGCTGAGTTTGGCAAGGTTGATATCCTGGTTAATAATGCAGGTATCACCCGTGATTCGCAATTTATCAAGATGAAAGATGGTGAACTGGTCAAGCAAATGTCTGAAGAAGCTTTCGACATGGTCATCTCTGTCAACCTGAAAGGTGTTTTCAATTGCACTCAGGCTGTAGCGCCCTTCATGGTTAAACAAAAGAGTGGAGTTATTCTGAATGCTTCCTCCGTGGTCGGTCTGTATGGAAACTTTGGCCAGACTAACTACGTAGCCACAAAAGCTGGCGTGATTGGCATGACCAAAGTATGGGCTCGCGAATTAGGCCGCTATGGGATTCGAGTAAATGCGGTTGCGCCTGGTTTTATCATGACCGAGATGGTAGCAAAAATGCCCGAGGAAGTTCTGGCCGGCATGCGTGCCAAAACTCCGCTAGGCCGCTTGGGCGAACCGGAAGATATTGCCAATACATACCTTTGGCTTTCCAGCGATGAAGCAGCTTATGTGAGCGGCGCAACCATCAGTGTTGATGGTGGAATTGTTTTGGGCACGTGATCCAGAAAGGCGGAGAGAAAATTATGTCACGCTATGCTTCCATTATTTCTACCGGGTCTTATGTACCCGAAATTGAACGACCCAATGCGGCCATGCGCGAGCGATTTGGCGAAGTGATCGATAAATTTGAAGCCTCTTCTGGAATCAAAACTCGCTTTTATGCGCCGGACGATTGGGTTACCTCTGATCTGGCTGTTGAAGCCGGCAAGCGAGCCCTGGAAAAAGCTGGTATGAAGGCTGAGGAGCTGGATTTAATCATTCTGGGAACAGATAGCCCTGATTACATCACACCGGCTACATCCGTTGTCGTCCAACACAAATTAGGCGCCAGCAAAGCGGGAACATTCGATGTTGGCTGTGCCTGTGCATCTTTCCCGACGGGTTTAAACCTGGCTGCGGGATTGATCGGTACAAATCCTTATATGAAAAATATTCTGGTCATCGGTGCATATATGATGCATAAGCTCTCGGATTGGGAAAACGATCTGATGTCGTTCTTCTATGGCGATGGAGCCGGTGCAGCGATTTTAACTGCATCTGAAAAACCAGGTTTTGTAACCTCCACCTTTTTTGCGGATGGCTCGTATCACAAACACTGGGGCATTTACTCAGGTGGAACGTACGAACCTGCCACAGAAGAAAGTGTTAAGGCAGGTCGAACGAAAGTGAAACTTATCACCCCCTTCCCGCCGGAAGTCAACCACGAAGGCTGGCCAGCCCGTATGCGTGAATTATCCAAAAATGGAAATTTTGATCTTCAAGATGTTGACATGGTAATTTACACCCAAGTGCGGCTGAATAGCATTAAGTTGGTCCAGGAGACACTGGGTTTGCCTTTCGAAAAGGCACATTATGTCATGGACCGCTTCGGTTACACGGGCTCTGCCTGTCTTCCGATTGCGTTCGATGATGCTGTCAGCCAGGGCAAGGTACATTCCGGTGATCTGGTCTGCTTTGTAGGTTCTGGAGTAGGTTATAACCAGGCTGGTTCAGCCTTTATCATGCCTTAGGAGATTATGAATCCCGACGAAATTTACCAAATGAAATTGATAAGCATTCCCGATGCTGTCTCAAAATTGCAATCAAATCAGACTCTTGGATTGGCAATGGCAGCCTCAGAACCAGCCGGACTTTTGACTGAATTGGGTAAACACCGTGATCGCCTCGAAAACGTGAATGCCTGGGTTTGTTTGCCCATTGGCAGCTACGATTTTGTGCTTGACCCAAGCATGGAAGGTCATTTTTTTATTGAAAATTGGTTTTATGGGTTCACGGATCGCAAAGTTCATGCGCAAGGCCGTGAATCCTATATTCCCAATAATCTTCACCAGGCATCCACTAGAAAGTTGTACGCGGCAAATAATAAGGTAAATGTCTTCTATGGTACCGCCACTCCGCCTGACAAACGCGGTTATATGTCACTCTCACTGGGCCTGGTGATTGAGAAGCAATTAATTGAGGCTGCCGACCTGGTTGTTTTGGAGATCAATGAGAATCTTCCCTGGACTTTGGGCGATACCCAGATTCACATCTCCGAGGTAGATTATGTGGTTGAAAACCATGTTCCCTTGATGGAGCTTCCGGTTGTTCCACCCACTGAAGCGGAAGAAGCGATTGGCTGTTATATTGCCGAATTAATTGAAGATGGTTCCACTCTTCAGCTTGGGATCGGTGGGATTCCGAATGCGATCACACCTTTCCTGCTCAAACGCAAGGATCTTGGTATTCATACCGAGATGTTTACAGATGGCATGGTCGATCTCTACGATGCTGGTATCATCACCAATCGGCGCAAATCAATTTGGCATGGCAAAATGGTGGGTGCATTTGCGCTTGGAACACAGAAATTATATGATTTTGTCGATAACAACCTGGGTGTTGAATTTCAGCAAGGCAAGGTCACCAATGACCCTTATGTCATTGGCAAGAATTATAAAATGATCAGTATTAATACGGCCTTGCAAGTGGATGTATTTGGTCAGGTTTGTTCCCAATCGATTGGCTACAAACATTTTTCCGGCACTGGCGGACAGTTGGATACCCACCGCGGAGCACAGCTTTCTGAAGGCGGCCGCGGAATCATTGCCTTGCGATCTACAGCCCGAGAAGGCACAATTTCCACAATTATGCCTATTCTGACAGAAGGCGCTGAAGTAACTGTTCCTTCCCAGGATGTTGATACGATTGTGACAGAATATGGTATTGCTGATTTGAAAGGCTTATGTGTTCGCGATAGAGCAAAAGCATTAATCAAAATCGCTCATCCCGATTTTCGTGAGCAACTTAAACAAGAAGTGATGCGCTTGGGAATCGTCCCTCGTTTTTAGAAAGGTTAGGGAGAAATGCAACAATCAATCGTAGGAAAGTGGCAACAACCTGAAGGACAACCCTACCCGGGTTTGTGGTTTGAATTTCGGGATGACGGTACATTTCAAGCGGTTTATAGTGAAATGGGAATAACTTCGTCTGGTACCTATTCAATTGAAAATTATCTCATTTATCTGGACCAAACCCAGCACACACTGGGTCTGGTAGGAAAATTTGAAGGTCGTTTTTGGATTGAAGACAACACGCTGAAAATGGCACTGGGTAACCCAGGCGAAAAAGCGCCAGATGATTTATCGAAGGCTCGTCAATACATCAAAATGTAGAGAGGTAGAGATTACTATGCCGTTGCGTAAATTAGCAAGAAATGTAGCACTTGTTGGTGCAGGAATGAGCAAATTCGGTTGTTTCAGGGGAAAATCTTCACGCGATCTTTTTGTTGAAGCGTTCGTAGAAATGCTTCAATCAGTTGATAAAGGGGTTGATCCCAGGGAAATCGAAGCCTTGTACGTTGGCAATTACAGTAGTGATTTGTTCGAGAACCAGGGTCACCTCGCTCCCATATTGGCAAGTTGGACGGGGCTCAACCCGATTCCGGCAGTACGTGTTGAGGATGCCTGTGCCAGTGCCGGTGTAGCTTTACGGGAAGGAATCCTGGCCATAGCTTCCGGTTTATACGATATGGTGCTGGTCGGCGGGGTTGAGAAAATGACCGATCTGGCAACTGAGAAAGTGACAGATACGCTGGCTACAGCTGCGGATTCGTTATTTGAGATTTCAGCTGGCTTTACATTCCCTGGTTTCTATGCTGCCATGGCAACCGCTTACATGGAAAAATATGGTGCCACACAAGAAACTTTCATGAAAGTTGGCATCAAAAATCATTTTAACGGTTCTTTGAATGAGAAAGCTCAGTTCGGCGCTAAAGTAAGCACCTTGATGGAAGGTCGCCGCCAGAGTGCCGCCAAAAAAGGCTTGCCGATCCCTGAATGGGACGATGAGTTGGAATTTCTGCATGATGAGCGCGCCAACCCAACGATTGCCTGGCCAATGCGCTTGTATGATTGTTCCCCAATTTCTGATGGAGCTGCACTTGTTTTATTGGTTAGTGAAGAGCTGGCTTATAAATATTCAGATCAACCAGTTTTTGTGATTGGAAGCGGTCAGGCCAGTGATGGAGCACTTCACGATCGTGAGACTCTCACCAGTATACCGGCAGCAAAACTGGCAGGGGAGCAAGCCTATGAAATGGCCGGTATAACACCTCAAGATATTGATCTGGCGGAAGTTCATGATTGTTTTACCATTGCAGAGATTATTGCCAGTGAAGATCTCGGCTTTTTTGAGCCTGGAAAGGGTGGTGAGGCAGCCGAACAGGGTGCTACCAGTAGAGAGGGGAAGACCCCCATCAATCTATCTGGAGGGTTGAAATCAAAAGGCCATCCGGTCGGCGCATCGGGTGTTGGCCAGGTTGTTGAAGTTTGGAAACAGCTCCGAGGCGAGGCAGGAGCACGCCAGTTGCCGGGAGACTTGAAGTATGGCTTGAGCCATAATGTAGGCGGTACCGGGCAAACATGTGTGGTACATATCTTTGAGAAACGAGATTAGAAATGGAAAATCAATTTACCTACAACGCCTATTCAAATTATTTGAGCGAGCATCGTTTAATGGCCAGCCGGGACATAAAAAATGGAACCGTCTTCTTACCCCCACGTCCATTGAACCCGACCAATTTCTCTACAGATATGGAATGGAAAGAATTAAGCGGTAAAGGTACCTTGCAGGCGTACACAATTGTCTATATTGCGCCAACTGCCATGCTTGAAGCCGGCTACAGCCGCAAAAACCCCTATTGCGTTGGGATTGTAAAAACCGAAGAAGGACCAATGATCAGTGCCTTGTTATTGGGTGTGGACCCTTGTAAGCCGGAAGATATTAAGATCGGAACGCCGGTAAAAGTTAAATTTGTTGATCGTGGAGAAGGTGAAGCCCGGAAGACATTCCTGGCTTTTGAAACAGTCGAATAAAGGACGCTGCTCATGCCTTATCAAAATGTAAATGATATAAATATCTATTATGAATTGCATGGCTCTCAGAATGCGGACTTAATCGTGCTTTCAAATGGTATATTTATGTCAACAGCCAGTTGGGCTTACCAGGTAGCTGAGTTGAAAAAACACTTCCAGGTCCTGGTATACGATTGCCGTGGTATGTGGCAATCGGATCATCCGCAAGGGCCTTATTCGATGGAGCTGCATGCGGATGATCTGGCACAATTGCTGCTCGCGCTGGGGTTCGCAAAAGCTCACATCGCTGGTATTTCCTACGGGGGCGAAATCAGTTTGGTTTTTGCTAACAAATACCCTGAAATGGTAATAAGCCTGATCATTTCGTCTGCCGTTAGTCAGATTGACCCGCTTCTTTCTGCAATTGGTATCAGTTGGGCAGGCGCGATGTTGAGTGGTGATCCTGCTACATTGTTCGCTGTGACTTTGCCATACAACTTCTCAGAGAAATGGATAGCAGCCAATCCGAAAATGCTGGCAGCTTCCAAAAAAAGATACGATGACTTGGACCTTCAAGCTGCGGGGCGGTTAATGGCTGCGTTTGCCGAGATCAATTTCAGCGCTGAATTGCATAAAATCACCGCCCCAACGCTGGTTATCGTTGGGGAACTCGACATGATCAAACCACGCAAGTATTCTGAAATTATTGCAAATGAAATTGCCGGTGCAGAACTTGCCATTATCCCTGAAGGCGGTCACGCAGTTTGCCTGGAACAGCCGGATATTTTCAATAGCATGGTCCTTGGATTTGTACTCAAGCATTGTGAGGTTGTGCGATGAGCACAACTTCTTATAACGATCTGTATATAGGCAAATTGGAAACCTATCGAAAAGTGATCACAGAAGGTGAAGCAGCTATATTTTCAGGTTTATTAGGAGATAATCGCTCGCAGGTCATTTCTTCGGCCGTGGATGAAAACGGATTTTCCGGTCGTTTAAAGGTTGCACCTTTATTTCTTGTCGGCATCATCAGCGGATTATTAAGCAAACATATTCCTGGCGATGGATCGCAGTGTATTAAT
The DNA here is from genome assembly GCA_038329785.1 of Anaerolineales bacterium. GTDB lineage: Bacteria > Chloroflexota > Anaerolineae > Anaerolineales > Anaerolineaceae > UBA6170. The sequence goes on from JBBQNI010000028.1 coordinate 27,196, forward strand.
ATGCAATATGAATTTATCGCGCCCGTCTTTTGTGGCGACCGAATTGAGACAGTAATCGAATTGATTCAGTTAGACACTGTCAGACACCTGGTTACTTATCGTACAGATTGCTATGACCAGGATAAAAACCAGGTACTTACCGGGCAAAGCGTTATGCTTGTTCCTGCCTGAACTGGTTCACCAGTTATTGTATGTAGCGTTGGATTGAGGAGGTGATATCGAAGTTTTAAGCCATATTGAATGATGTACCCAACTGTATCCCTATTTTACTTAATTGGAGGAGATCCGAAATGAAGAAATTTCTATCAATAATTAGTTTCCTGGCGATCTTTGCCATGCTGTTAAGTGCATGTGCAACGCCCGCTGCCACCGAAGTACCAACTGACGCACCTGTTGTAGAACCCACTTCTGCGCCAACTGAAGCCCCCAAACCTACTGAAGCTCCCACAGAGGCTGCTCCAGAGGTAACTGAAGTTCCCCTGGGGCCAATCCTGAAGATCGGTCAAATCACATCAGCCTCCGGGGCTATGTCTCTTTACAGCCTGCAGCAAGTGAATGGCTTCCAGATTGGTCTGGAATATGCTTCCGGTGGCAAGATGGATGCTGATGGGCATTACATCATTGCCAATCGACCGGTGGAAGTGCTGGTCGGAGATGATGAACTGAATCCTGAAAAAGGTGTTCAGATTGCCCGTGAATTCATCGAAAAAGATGGTGTCGAGATCCTGCAAGGACCTGTGAGCTCGAGTGTTGCCGTAGCTTTGACCACTGTTGCTCTGGAAAACAAAATGATCCTGATGATTGACCCGGCAGCCTCGGCTTTTACAACCGGCGCCAATTTCAATCCCTATGTATTCCGCACATCACGTACCAATTATGATGACACGCTTGTCATTGCCAAATACCTGGTCGAAAATGTAGGCGGCAAATTTGCCCACATCGGTGTGGATAACGCCTTTGGACAGGGTTCCGGCGCAGCTTTAAAATATTCTGTTGAGAAATTCGGCGGCGAAGTTGTCGCTGATATCTATGCTCCCTTTGACACCACTGATTTCACGCCTTATATCCAATCCGCCATGGATTCCGGTGCGGATTGCCTCTTCCTGACCTGGTCTGGAATTGGCTATGTGACCCTCTTCCAACAATTGGTGGATTTGGGCGCTCTGGATGAAATGCAAGTTGCCACTGGTTTTGGTGACAATGCTTCCTTCGCAGCTGTTTTCGGTAATGCTGTTGGAACAACCGGTTTGAATGTTTATCATTACACCGTGCCGGATACCGAAGTCAATGATTACCTGGTAAAACGTCACATGGAACTCTATGGTGAACCACCTGATCTCTTCACTGCTGGTGGAATGGCCTCTGCCATTGCTTTGGCTGCTGCCCTCGAGAAAACTGGTGGAGATGCCTCTGGTGATGCTATGATCGCTGCACTGGAAGGATTGAAATTTGAGGGCCCGAAAGGCACATATTACATTCGCCCCGGCGACCATGTCTGCGAGCAACCGATGAACATTCTCAAACTGGTCAATGTCAATCCTGATACGGATGGCGATGGTAAGAATGACTACAAGTTCTTCGAGACTGTCTATGTCAGCGCGTATGATGAGTTAGGTGTTCCCTGCACCCTGGTTGATCCATATGCCGATCGTTGCGATATGAACAAATAAAATATCCAGTAATAAAATTTCAACGTAGGTAAGGGTAGTTTTTACCCTTACCTACCATCTTAAAGTAAGAAGGATTACCAAATGCAATCTGAAAAGCAACCTCTATTGGAAGCTAAGAATCTGCGTAAAGTATTTGGCGGGCTGGTGGCTGTCGATGATGTCAGTTTTAAAGTTCAGCAGCATAGTCTACATTCGATTATCGGTCCGAATGGTGCTGGAAAAACTACTCTTTTCAATATGATCTCCGGAGCCATGCGCCCTACCCGTGGTAAAGTATTTTTCAAAGGAAAAGACATTACCAATTTGCCCACACATCGTATTGCTCATGTTGGGATTGGGCGTTCATTCCAAATCACAAATATCTTTCCCACATTGACAGTACTGGAGAGTATTCGGTTATCCGCCCAGGCTATGGGTCATGACAATTTGAAGATGTTTCACCCAGTAGAAGCCCTGCAGCAATACATTGATAAAGCCGAAGAAGTCATCGCGCTGGTAGGCTTGGCTGGTAAGGAATTATCACCTGCACTCAGTCTGTCGCATGGGGAAAAACGCAAGCTGGAAATTGGAATCATGCTCGCTTCCGACCCGCAGCTTTTGTTGTTGGATGAACCGACAGCGGGTATGTCGAGTGAACAGGTGCCGGCACTATTAGAAATTATTCAAAAAATTAGAAATATTGGTAATAAAACAATTGTCTTGGTAGAGCATCGTATGGATATGGTGATGAGCATATCCGATCGCATCACCGTGATGCACCTGGGCAATCTATTGGCGGAAGGAACGCCACGCGAGATTGCAAACACACAATCTGTACAGGATGCATATCTCGGCGCATTGTATGGCAAAATCACTGAGAAAAAGGAGGGATGATTGGAACCTATTTTGGTGCTTGATTCCATCCATACCTTTATTGGACAATTTCACATTTTAGAAGGCGTCTCTTTGGAGGTTCCTCTAGGCAGTATTACCGTGCTGCTCGGCAGGAATGGGGCTGGAAAAACGACAACACTGAAATCCATTCTTGGATTAACACCCCCACGCCACGGCAAAGCCATTTTTGACACGCAAGAGATCCAGGGGAAACGGGCGTATGATATTGCCAATCTCGGTATTGGCTATGTCCCTGAACATCGCGCCATCTTCCGTAATTTATCGGTGTTGGAAAACCTGAAAATAGCTGAGAAAAATCGTGGGGATTTGGAAAGAAAATCGGAATTTATTTTTAATTTATTTCCAGATCTGAAACGCTTATATCGCCTTCCGGGTAATCATCTCTCAGGAGGGCAGCAGCAAATGCTGGCTGTAGCGCGAGCATTGGTAGCTGATAATAAACTTTTATTAATTGACGAACCCAGTGAAGGTCTTGCGCCTATTCTGATTGAGCAGATGATGGAAGCGATTAAAGAATTAAGCAAGACTACAACAATTCTCCTGGTGGAACAGAATTTCATCATGGCGAGTCAGTTGGGGCAGTTCTACTACATCATTGATGATGGAAAGACAGTGGAGAGAGGTTTAATGCCAGATCTGGTAAATAATGAAGAATTGATCAAACGCTACCTTGGCGTCGGAATTAGCGCCGGTGGAGGTGAAAATTGATGCGTAAGGATTCACTCAGACAAGCTGTTCCGGCATTTGTAGTAGCTGCGTTGATTTTGGTATTAAGCCTGGTCGCGATTCGCTATATGGGTCAGGAGAGCTTTGTTCGTACCACTCTTTCCGGATTGACGCTGGGGGCTCTTTATTTTATGGTCGCGGCCGGTCTTACCATTATTTTTGGGTTGATGGATGTGCTTAACTTTGCGCATGGCGCCATGTTCATGATGGGCGCATATATTGGCTGGCAGTTTTATACCAACCCGACATTCCTGTTTGGGTTGCTGCCGTTAATCCTTGCGTTTATTTGCACACTCTCGACCACCTCACTTTGGATTCCAATAACCACGAAATGGAACGTCCCGGAAGCATGGCAGGCGCGTTTGCGCAATTTGTTGATATTACTGGGTCTGGCTTTGATGGTGCTTGGATTTCTGAAGTTGGATATCCTTAGTCTTGCCAAAACGGCGCTGGTGGCAGCCATGAATATTGGCAATCCCCTGGCCGAAGCCAGCCCTCAGGAACCCCTTTCCATGTTTTGGTGGCGGCCTGTATTGGTTGGATTGGGGGGATTGGTCCTGGCAATCGCTTCATCACGTCCGGGCGATAAGACTCAAATCATTCGAACAGAGAAGCGCTGGCAGGAATGGGCTAAATTTGGTGCACTGGCCGTGCTGACAGTAGTGGCTGTAATAGTACGTGAGAGCGGGCCGATTGCTGTTCTGACGATGAATGAAAACCTGCGTTTTGTGTTGGCACTGATTGTCGGTGCTGGAGCTGGGGCTGGCCTCGGCGCAGTCGTGGAAGTGAGCCTGATCAGACCACTGTACGCCCGGCCGTTTTATATTGTCCTGGTGACATTAGGCATTGGGTATGTTTTACGCGAGGTCGTACAATTGTTGTGGACTCCGGTTGCCTATGCCATGTCTCGTCCTCCGGCGTTTTCTCAGCCTGGTAAGGCAGAAAACCTCATGGCCTGGTTTTCCGGCCAAAATGTGACGGTTGATATTCTGGGGGTCACCTTTCCCAGCTATCGTTTGTTCATCATTTTGCTGGGAATATTGATGTTGATTGCGTTGGCGATACTGATGCGCTATAGCCGGCTCGGAATGATTATTCGTGCCGGTGTACAGGATCGCAACATGGTTGAAGCGCTAGGCATTAATGTCCGACGTGTATTTTCAATTGTTTTCAGTCTGGGGATTGGACTGGCAGCTCTCGGGGGAATTGGTGCAGCACCATTCATTCCTGTTCAGCCAAACATGGGAGACGCCTATCAGCTGCAGGGATTCATAGTTGTGGTTATTGGCGGAATGGGGAGTTATGGAGGTGCTGCCATTGGTGCGCTTTTATTGGGTATGGCGCGTGCCTTCGGTGATTTTATAGCACTCAAATTCAGCCTCTCACCAGCAATTGCAGAGGCCTCCACCGTCATCATCATGGTGATCGTCCTTTTGGTACGTCCCTCCGGTTTATTCGGGAAGAAGGATTAAACACATGGCTTCTGAACAAATTAAACTCCCGAAAACCAACAAAGGGACTTCCCCCATTTTATTAGGAGTGCGTAGAAGCTGGCCATTACTGGCTCTACTAGCTGTTTTCGCAATCTTCCCATTTGCATTCGGCTGGATCACGGGCAGCTCACCAACGCTGGGACCATCAAAATATTGGCAGGGACAAATGATTACATTTTTTATCCTGGCCGTCTATGCAATGAGCTATGACCTTTTAATTGGCTATACCGGTATCCTGTCATTTGGGCATGCCGCATTCTATGGCACAGGTGCCTACACCATGGCTTTGTATTACAAGCATTTGGTTCCTCCCATTTTAAATGCCGGTAATTTTCGTGTTCAAATCGCGAATCTCAATTTGACCGAGGCTGTCTTGTTTATTTTTGCAATAGTTTTGGTCATTGCAATGACAATATTGATCGGGCTTGTTTTCAGTGCCGTTTCGGTTCGGGTGAAGGGTGTCTATTTTGCTATGATCACCCTGGCGATGGCCGAAGCGCTTTTTATCCTTTATAAAGCAACTGATTTTGTCAAGTGGACTGGTGCCGATGAAGGCTTGCATGGGGTGCCGGTACCTGCCTGGCTCAACCCCAATTCGCATCGCTTACAGTTTTATTACATTGCACTTATTTTTGCAGTGCTGATGTATATCACCCTGCGCCGGGTGGTGCAATCACCGACCGGACGCGTGATGGTGGCAGTTCGTGAGAATGAAAGCCGTGTGCGCATGATCGGTTACAATCCCGGCACTTATCGTTCAGTTGCATTTCTTGTCTCTGGCGTGGTCGCTGGTTTGGCCGGCGGGTTAACCGCCATCTGGAACCTGGGAGCCACACCAAATATGGCCGGGGCTTTGACCACCATTAATGCCCTGATCATTACCATTTTAGGGGGAATGGGCACCTTGATTGGACCAATAATCGGCGCAGGGATTATGCAGCTGATCGGCCAGTTCTTCTATCAATGGTTCGGTCCACGCTGGCCGCTCGTGTTTGGTATTCTTTTTATTGTTTTAGTGATGTTCCTGCCATATGGAATTGTTGGAACATACAGATTGAAGAAGGCGGCGTGGAAGCAGGGCTGGCAGCGCTTACTAAAGTTAGGTTCAACGAAAGAAGAAAAATAGCTCTCATTTGGAAAATGCACAAACAAAAACGACCCACTTTCGGGTCGTTTTTACAATCCTGTCAACTTCTCCCAAAGCTGGGTGGTATCCCTGGAAGGTTGTACGTCCAAATCATCTTTCAGGGTGGTAACGCAGCGTTGATAGACAGAGTGAACGGTTGTGCGGTTTCCGCGGGCAGCATGGCAGAGCATCAGCATTTGGAAAGCGGGTTCATTGCAGGCATCCATCCGCAGTATTTCGTGACTGATACGAATAGCCTCATCCCATCGTTCCTGTTGGTAATAAATCTGGCTCAAACGGCGGGCACTATTCAGGAATCTGTCCCTTAATTGTTCGCGAATTTCTATCGCCCACAGGTCATCGGGATTCTCCATTAAGAAATCACCTTGATAAATGGAGAGAGCCTGTTCCAGGTCCTTCTCCTGCTGAGAGGATGTCAGAGTTAGAAAATCGTCCACATCCAGCTCGATTTCTGCGGCCGGGTTGATACCATACAGTGATTCTCGTCTGGTAATAAAAAAGGGGTTTGTTCCAGGCTCGCGTTCTGGTTCGAGTGCTCGATTGAGAGCGTTCAGAGCAACTTTTAAATTCTGTGTGGCACCTTCGCTATCCAATTGCTGCCATAAGTGGTCAGCGATTTGTTCACGAGAAAACCACTTATCGCGATTTCCGACAAAAAACTGAAATAATTGGCGGGCTTTTTCTCTCTGCCAGTCACGTGAATTAATGGCAACATTGTCACGGCAAACCTCAAAAGGCCCCAGGCAGCGAATTTTTAACCCATAACCAGGGTGAAAATTCAACCCCTCCAATCCTTTTTCTTTAAATAATGCTGATAGCCAATCAGCTTCCAGGTCTTGTTTTTGGGCTTCAAGCATCAGCGGCATGAACAAGAGTGGATTCTGAAAGCCCAGATGGCTTGCCTTTGTAAGAAGAAAGGAAAGGCCTGCATATTTAACCCTGGGTAGCAGCTCCGCAAAATCCTGGAGAGCACCAGTTTTTGAACCATGCAACCAGTGGTTCATTACTGAACTTAACCAGGCGGTGTATTGTCCAAAACGGTCGCCTACCTGTTCAAAACCGGACATAGCCTCGCGTAAAAATGTTTCTCCAGAATCCATTGCGCCATTCAGCACGTAAGATGTCCCTAATGTAGTTTGTAACAAGGCTACAAACCAGCTATCCCCGGCTGTGGCGGCAATATCAATCGCCTGATCTGCCAGTCTTTTGGCTTCCTCAGTTTGCCCCTGGTAACCGTAAAGTCGACAAAGACCCCATAAAGGTTCAACCTGAACCCGAATGACGTTAAAGGGTTTAACCAATTCAATGGAACGCTCGTAAAATGTTTTCGCCTGCTCCAAGCGATCCTTGCGCCAGGGCAGATGTGGATAAAGCTGATAAGCATGTCCCAAGCGCATCCAGCCTACCGCTTCGACAAAGGGAGAATCTAACTGTTGGCCAATTTGAATCCCCTGCCTTGAAAAGTATTCTCCCTTTTCCACATTACCAAGCATCAGATGAATTAATGCCTGCAATAGGGACATCTCGCGATGAAAGCGTTGCGGCCGCTCTGTCGTATCCTCGGAATCTGGAGCACTGGTCAGTTCAAGCAAGTCTATTGCTTCATATAACCGTCCAGTTCGTAGAAGTGCGCGTGCTTCCAGGTATATGTCATTTGGGTCAGAATCAGATTTCAATAAACGTGCTTCTTTATGTAAATCACGAGCTTCCTGAGGCTGTCCAAGATTAAGTTTGTTTTCAGCAAGTTGGTCCAGCAGTTCTGAAACTTCTGCTGGAAACTCTTCTGGTTCTAAGAGGGAGATGGCTTCCTCCAACAAACTGGTTGCTTTCAATGGACGGATTGTATCCAGATAGACCTGCGCTTTCGATCGTAGAGCCTGGCTGCGTCCTCGCGCATCTTTCGTGTTAAGATAGATTTTTTCAGCCAGATTGTATTGATTGATGGCATTTTCGAATCGGGAGCGCAATCGCTGCACGTCACCCAGGATTAAATATAGTGCAGGTTGTGCGTTTAACACATCTTCCGGCAAGAGCTCTATCCATTTTGATAGCGTACGCAGCCTGCCAATTTCCAGCAGGTGCGGGCCAATTCGTTCGATCAGAAATGCTGCTTCTCTTTCTTGTTTGGCGGACTGCAAGTGGAAAATTGCTTCTTCGAGATCGTTTTTTTCGCTGTAAATGTGGGCTGCCTTCGTATGCAGTTCTACCATTCGACCAGGAAGCTGATTAATTTGATCAAGTAGAAAGTCTTGAAAAAGTCTCTGGAAGTGGAATCGCTCATTATTCACGCTGGAAATAAAGAGACCTTTGTCGTTTAACGTCTCCAGGATTGCCTGGCTATCGCTTATGCCCAATAATTCATTACAAACTTCAGCTGCCATCTCACGTAGAATTGAACTTGAGACTAGAAATTGCTGAATGGATGGGGGTTGTCGCAGCAATACCTCCTGCGCCAGAAAAGTAAAGATATCTGAGAGAGCCAGGGGTAACTCTGCCAGGATATTATCTAATTGCTTTGAGCGACTGGTCTGTAATCGCTGCCAGACCATTTCTAGGGCAATGATCCAGCCTTCAGTGTAAGAGGATAAAGTCTGTGTTTGATCATTTGTAATGGGAAACTGATGGTGTTCATTGAAAAGTGAATATATTTCTGTTTCAGAGAGAGAGAGATCGTTTTGATCAATAACCAATACATTGCCCTTGACTCTCCAGCGGATAAAAGCGGGGGTCTCAGGAATTTGTCGGCAGGCAATGGCGATGTGCAGGCGCGGAGGACGTTGTTCAACCAGCATCTCAAACCACTCGCGAATATCATTGACATTGCTGACCAGGTGATAATCATCCAGAATGAGAATGGCATTATCTTCAAGATCGGTGGTCAATTGATTAATGAGGGAGTTCAATACACCCTGTGCAGCGTTGAAGCCGCCTTGCTGCAATCGTTCGGTCAGACTGCGAGATTCGGGTAAGAAAGCCGAAATGAGGTGGGCAATAAATAAGGTCGGGTCACGGTCAGGTTCAGTGATGTTATACCAATAGATTCTTTTATATAACTGACTCAGGGAAAGGAGAGTAGTTGTTTTTCCAAAACCGGTGCCGGCATGAACAATCGTCAGTGGGTATTTGTAAGATTCGTTTAACTTTGCCTGTAAGCGCGGGAATTGAAAAATCGGCCGGTGGGGTTGCGGAGCCGTTAACTTGCTGAGGATGATCATATCCGAGAAAGCCATTGAGTCTAATTCTACCAAAAAAGGGACCTGTTATTCAAAAAAGTAAGCTTTGTTTTGTTAGGAGACCAATTGGGTGTTAATTAGAATGGAGAATTAATAAATCACACCGGATTTGTTAAAAAATTAACCGATCGATTCTGTGATAGATGGAATGACGGAACACAAATAAAGAATACCCAAAAACATAACATTGCGTGAAAAAATCCCCCCTGAGATTTTTCTCAGAGGGGAAATTAAAGGGGAGATGTGTGCTAAATTAGATTAATTGCGAGTTAAGTTCACAGCGATGGCGTCATCGGCGCTACGCATTTCAAGTTGTGAACCCTCAATACGATAGGTTGAAACAATCGATAATGCGTTTAGAAACTGAGTTTCCTGTCCCATGATTCCTTCGGGTTGATCGCAGGCTTTCAGAGTGTTTAGTAGATCACTGATTGTCACATTAATTCCTTCGGTAACATAGCTGCCACTGAAACTATTACAACCGGCGTTTCCGCTGATAGTTCCATCGTTATTGAACGCGACGGTTATTTCGCTATCTGCGAGGACACTGGTCACAGCTTGATTACCATTGTTATAGCTGGAAACAAACCAGTTTGAACTGCTCAGCTGAGTATCCTGTTTTTCAAATGTGGCCAATTCCTTGCCATCTGCGTTATATAGCGAAAGTTTTTCGCCATCCACTTTGAAGGTTTCCACTTTCGTAAGCATTTCCTGGTATTTGGAAGCTTGTTGCATAATGTCATCACTACAGGCCATCATCGTGGATACCAGGTCCGGTCCAATTTCTAATTTTTTTCCATCCTGGCTATAGCTTCCGTTGTAGCGATTACAACCATCGCTGCCTCCTACATTTCCATCTTGAAAAATGAGAGTGGGGGTTATATTTGCAACCGAGTTGTCTCCCATCAAGTTCGATAAAATCCAACCGGATCCGGCCAGTGTTACCGGAGTTGGTGAACATGCTGTGAAGAGTAAAATGGATAAGGTGGCTATACGGATAAATGGTTTCATAAAACTCATTACTTTCTCCTGAATTCTATTTTTAGCTGAAAGTTATAAATTTTAGCTATTGAGGTTAAGACGTTTCCAGGGCGGTTAAGGTTCCCTTTAGACTCTTGAGCATTTCGAGTGCAATGAAAGTGGCAAAGTTCTTGTACTATATTAAGCAGAAGTCATTGAAAGTCTTGCTCGAAATGCTAAAAACTGAAATTTATAAGGTTTATTAAAAAAGTAAGGGTAAATTTTGTATAATATCAATGACAATTTTGTTGAAAACTATAGATTAAATGAATGATTGGAGGAAATATGAACCGAACTGAGCTTTTAGATATGATGAACACAGCCAGTCGTGATGGATTGATGACAATTTCTGGGATCGGCTCTGTCACAGCCGATTCGATCATCGCCAATAGACCGTACACCACTCTTCCTGATACTTATCAAGTCACTGGCATTAATGCCAGTTTTGTCGAAAGGATCTTGGAATTAGATGAGAAGATACTTCCGAGGGAAATAAATGATACTGCCAACCTTATTGTTGAAACTGAAAACAAAGGTGAAGAAATATCTCCCAGTAAAGATGACTTCCCCTCCGGTTTGATTGAGGCTCCTGAAGACCCTATTCTGTTAGGGCCTTCACCGACAATGAGCCCGGACAAAATGTTGGAACCTCCGGCGGAAGACCTGCCTTCCTCTCCCGTAGTCATGGATACAGCTATAAAGGAAGAACCAACCCAAAGTCAGATTAGCGCGGGGGAGAGCCAAACTGGAGAGCCCGAAGGATTTTTAGAAGAGAATGATTCTTCATCAGAAAAAGTTGAAGAAGCTGCTGCTGACCGCCAAAATTCAGTAGAAAATGAACCGTATGTTCAGGCAGCTGCTGTTTCGCCGGAGACTGCAGCCAAAGCCAAATTTGAAGCTAAAGCCAACCTGGCTGGTAACCCGCAGAAATCATTGAGAATTCCTTTTTGGAAATTTCTGCTTAGTGGGGCAGTCACAGCCTTAATTACAATTTTACTGACCTTGGCAATCATGAATGCGATTAACGGCAGCCTGGATTATGCAACTTCCTCAAAATTCGGCACATTACAACGTGAAACCGCTCAGTTGAATGAACAGGTTGTCATGCTCCAGCAGGATTTGGATACGCTGCGAAGTCGAGTGGATATCCTCAACGGTTTGAACGATCGCACGGTTACTTTAGAAAAGTCGCAGAAGGAATTATCCGATTCACTTGCGATGGTCAATCAGGAGCTTTCCGATTTACAGGACCACATCACAAACCTGGATGATCAATTAGCCTTGCAGGAAGAACGCACCGGTAAATTTGAGACCTTTTTGCAAAATCTGCAGACCTTGTTAAGTGATCTATATGCACCGGAAGGAGCTTCAAAATGAATCAGAATCTCCAATCAGAATCTACGTTTGGAAAAAGGCTGGGAAGGGCGTTGATAAAGATCTTCCGGGTTGTGATGGTTTTGGCATTAATAGCTGGTGTGGCAGCGTTGATTTATTATGGCACTCCTTATGTGTATCAGAAATTCATCCAACCGGTCGAAGCCAATTCTGCACGTATAGCTGAGCTTGAATCTCAGCAAACCTCTGAAATTGATACGCTCAAGAGCCAGCTTGGCAGTCTGCAGACGAGACTTTCTGCGGCAGAAAGTGGTATAACTGGCGATTCTCAAAAAATGGCAAAATTGGAAGGGGAGTTTCTGGCTGTAAACGATCAGTTGAGTGAACAAAGCGAGAAATTAACCCAATTGCAGGACCTTCAACAGGGGTTAAAAGATCTTGAGACGATGATCAAAGAGCAGGAGTCAGCCCAGGCTGATTTATCAACAGAAATTGCCAAATTAGAAAGAGAATTAAATTCTACCCGCGCAGCTGAGTACTTATCTCGCGCCAGGGTATATCTACTTCAATCCAATTTTGGATTAGCACGCCAGGATGTCCAGGTGGCTTACACATTGCTTCTGGCGAAGTCAGAAGCATCAGTTGGCGAAGATGCTGTATTCCTCCAGAAAGTGCTTGATCGCCTGGTTATGGTGAACAACAATTTGCCAGACTACCCGGTAGTAGCAGCCACGGATCTTGAAATCGCCTGGAAAGCTCTGGTAACCGGTGAGATGGATCTTCAACCTGAGATGCCGGAAATGGATGAAACCACACTTACCCCCATGCCTGTTCTGACTGATATGTCCAGTGAACAAACCGCTACGGAGACACCATCACCGATGGAATCACCTACACCGAACGCGACGCCATAAGCTGGTTAAGCCATTGTACGCTGTGTAAAATGATTTTGCCAATTTGCTAAATTTGACTGCACTCACAGCCTGATTAAGGGCGAGGTGAGGTTTTATGCTGACATTATGAAGCACCATGAACGATCAATAGCGCTTTGCGGGAACGGTATTAATATGTCCAACGCTTCAAATTGATTTAATCTTCATTCTCTAACAAGTGCGTTATAAAAGATTTTGGTTGCGATTGTTGAGTTCTTACCAGGGCACTAATTTGAGAAAATCGGGTGCTATATTTTGTTATTTCCATGGCGGCTGTTGATTAAGGGGATCCCTTTATAAGGCTCGCTAACAAGAAGCCAACCTGTATATCAAATACTTAAAAAACGAATATTCTTTTGGGTTAATTTTGTGTGCTTACGCTAGGCCCAAGTATATCTTCGATGACATCACGGACCCAGTAACGTGCCTGCCCGTTACGCGATAACCTGCGAATACCATCGATATGATTCCCAAGCGTCAAAATAGCAGGCTCTTGTTTGGGGAAATCTCCGTTTGAGACCACCTGACCAAGGCCGACAGCTGAAAGCAACCCATTGCACAAACAACGGCGGTCTTTGGTATTGTGCATTAATCCTCGTTTATGGACATATCCTTCGATTGGGGCAGCGGAACAGCGCTGGAATAGCCTGCGCATACCGTTGGCATCCGCTTTACTTAATCCAAGTTGTTGCAGCAAGCCGATATCACAAACTCGCAAGCGTTGTTCGTATATCGCGTCATCTGCAGTTGTGCCATCCAGTTGCAGCACCTTGAAGGGAAAACCAGTCGGCGAAACGAGGGTGGTTTTTACCAATTTGGAATCATCGCTTTCATTGCTCAGATGTTTCATGAATGCAATTCGATAGGCAGGATCCATGCCAGATTCCTCCGACATGGCAAAAATTGAGCCTACCTGGATGCCGGTAGCACCTAAGGATATAGCCTCCTGCAGTTTTTCTTTGTTGCCATAGCCACCAGCCAACCAGAAAGGGATTCCAATTCTGCGAATTGATTCAATATCAGGGTCATCATTTCCCCCATAAATTGGTTGTTTCTCTTCATCCAACATTAACGGTCCCTGTGGACTGGCATTATGACCGCCGGCAGTATGGTGTTCTATAATAAATCCATCTGGCCGCATGGAGGTGCTTTCCGCCAGACCTTTTACCAGGTTTTGTAGTGAAGCAATTGCCAGAAATGCAGGTGATTTCAAGGGCTCTTTTGTCAGATTTCCGGATGCTATTTTCTGTGGATCAAAAGCGACGTGAAAATTCTCACCCGCCTCGCGATATAGAACCTGCAAGGAAATCGAGACTGGTTCATGATTAACCAACTTGCTGCGCATGGCAGCTAATCCATCTGGATTACCGGCACCCACAATGACGCCATCAACACCGGCGAGCATGGCCCCATACATACCGTAAGCGAGTGGCAGCTCAACTTTCTTAAGGAAGTTAATAAAAATTTTGCCATTATGGCCTTGTTTGGCTAACCAAACCTCGGCGAAAGCACTTAGTATCACCAATTCAACTACTTCTAATTCTATCGATAGTGCAAAGGATTCTAGCGGGTTTTGAGAAAGTGGAATATTGGCACTGCCATCCATAGCCCTTACGACTTGTTTTGGGGCATTCTTGAATCGTGCAGAGGTTGATTTCCCTTCTTGAATATAGTAACGATTAAAGGTTTCCCGACCTATCTCCGTTTCAAACTGGTTGTCGAAAGCTGAAAATGCATGCCGGATGTGCCCCCCAGGGTCTCCTAATTGTAAAAGTCGTACATACACCCAGTCCAATCCGGTGCCTGAAACAGTTCCTGCGGTAATTCCAGGCTGTTGTAAAGCTACTGTTCTGGCAAGACGCCAATTGGAAACATACACACCCATACCGCCTTGAATCAGCTTAATACTCTTTAGAAATTCCATGATGTAACCTCGATCTTAAGCCGTTTTTATTCTGTTATTTTCTGGTTTAAGAAAAAAAGTTTTCTCAAAATTTACAATCAATGCCATTTCAGATACAACAAACCGGAATAAAAATCAGTTGGATGAAAGCATTGAACTTTTTTCGACTTGAAAACAATAACCCCCATTTTTCCGATTAGATATGTAATTAAGCAAATCCAGCCTTTGTAGATTACCATATTCCTTCAGGATTAAGTTGATTCATCGAAGACCCAAGAGCGGGGTGGAACATGCCCTAATCGGAGGGTTTTCAAATGATACCCTCATTTAATATCTGCAAATTGAAGTGCCCTTCAAAAAAAGACACCCTTTTGTCGAACACTAGATGCAGGTAAAGCTTTCAGCCAGTTTTTGCATCTTCCCTGCCAGCTTGAAATCCAATTCTGAAATTCCTCCGATTTCATGGGTACTTAATCGGATTGTAATTTTATTGTATATATTGCGCCAGTCAGGGTGGTGATCAAATTTTTCTGCATACAAGGCCGCAGCTGTCATAAACGCAAACGCCTTTACAAAATCCTGAAATTGATAGGTGATGATCAGTTGGCCATCTTCTATTTTCCACGGATTGTCAACAGCCGTATTCAAATCGAGCATACGCAAGTCTATACTTTCTTGATCGAGTTTTTCAGGTTTTGTCATTATTATTCCTTCCCG
>JBBQNI010000029.1:0-39388 GCA_038329785.1 Anaerolineales bacterium
TTTAAACTACCCAAATATCAAATTGGACTGTCTTTATGATGATGGTGACTTGTCAAGAAGCACTTGTGATACCTCACCCCTGCTCTTTCATTTTTCGCAGCGCCGGTTCAAACGGAGGTCTGGCAATGCCATACTCGCTGATGATGGCGCTGATATATTTGGCTGGGGTGACATCAAAGGCGGGGTTATAGAATTTGACGCCCTGTTCAGGCGCCATAGGGGTTTGATACCACTTGCGGTAAATTTCCTCGGGATTGCGCTCTTCGATTGGGATCAGCTGACCATTCGCGGTAGCCAGATCAATGGTAGAAGACGGCGCGCAGACGTAGAAAGGGATGCCAAATTCATGTGCCAGCACGGCCACGCCCAGCGTGCCAATCTTGTTGGCGGTATCCCCATTGGCCGCCACGCGATCACAGCCGACCAGCACAGCCTGCACCCAGCCATTATGCATGACCGTGGCTGCCATATTATCGCAGATTAAGGTCACATCCACCCCTGCTTGCGCCAGTTCAAAGGTGGTCAATCGTGCCCCCTGCAGCAGGGGTCGGGTTTCATCGGCAAAGACCTTGAAGTGATAACCGCGCTCCTGCCCCAGGTAGATAGGCGCGGTGGCAGTTCCGTATCGGGCGGTGGCCAAACCACCAGCATTACAGTGAGTCAATAACCCGTCCCCCACTTGTAAGAGCGCCAGGGCATTTTCACCGATCGCCTGGTTCGTCTGGATATCTTCAGCCAGAATGGCATCGGCTTCCTGTCGCAGTGCCGTAACCAGTTGTGGAATATCAACATCCGCGCCCGCTGTGATCACAGCGGAGGATGTGATCACATCCTCCATGCGCTGCAGTGCCCAGAATAAGTTGACCGCTGTCGGCCGGGCAGAAGCCAGGTAACGGCTGGCCTGTCGAAATTCATCCAGAAAGGTACTATGGTCATTGGCAGTGGAGTGCTTGACAGCCAGGTAAACGCCATAGGCGGCCGCAATGCCAATGGCCGGGGCTCCACGTACACGCAGCTGTTGAATTGCTTCCCAGATCTGCGACTGAGTCTTTAAGGAAAGGTACCGTACCTCGTTTGGCAGCAGGGTCTGATCAATGATGACCAGGGCGTCTTGTTCGTCATCCAGGCGCAGTGTTTCAATTAGTGGGGAAGTAGACATCGGATCTCCGCAGTAAAGGTGTTGCATTCATTATAACGTGAGGGGAGATGAATGAATAATCACTGTGCAGCGCGCCTCCGCTCATTGATTAAAAAACCTTTTATAGAATAGGTAAGAATATTGGATAATAATATAAGCGGAAGGAGCGGGATGAAGAGGTTTGTAGGGGCCAAGGATCGGATAGATACCATCGATTTGAAATAAGGAGTCCAACATCCGATCCTTCGCCCTAATTGTTTTTAAGAATCTTGCTGAGCCAATTCCTACTAACCTTTTCTTACATTCTTCCGGTTGAATTCTCCTTTTGTTCCCTAAAGACACCTCTGAAAATGGTCTTGAAAAGGGCGAAGGATCTCACAATTTTCTCATTTTTTATTAGCGAGTTATTTCTTCGATCCTTCGCCCCTACATTTTAGGTGAGAATAACAGTTCCTTGAGAAGAAACAAAATAATGGCCTTGCAGCCAGTTTCCTGGCTGGGAAACTTACCGCCGTTTTCCCTCCGTGATCTTGCTCGCTCGTGCAAAGCACGTGCTGCCCGCGAAGCGTGCATAGCAAGGCATGCAGCACTCCAAAAGAATTAAGGAGCTGCTCCCCCGCGTCAGATCCTTCTTCCCTAATAGAATGGCAGGCGAGGTGCAAATCATCACCTTATCGAAACTGAGTGGTTTATTTCTACATGGTACAAACTACAAGCCACAGGCTCGCGCAGCGCGTCGCTTGGAAGCATAATATTGGTGTGCTTGTTATTATCTGGTATAAAAATAACTTACAACTAATTGTTAAAAAACCCTCCCGAGGGTTCTTGTACCTTTTGGCTTTTACGACCGGATCCTCGGGAGGATATGGTATATTTGGCTTTTTACCAAAAAACATCGTCTTGATCCGGCAGAGCCTCTTATTTTGCAAAAGTGAGCCACGCGCGATGTTTCCTACGGAGACAAAATTCGACCATCAACAAGACCAGGAAAATATATTTTTTCTATGAGCTGTGAGCTATCCGCTGTCAGCTCGCGCGCGAAGCGTGCCTTCGGCAGCGGCTGTCAGCTTATCCTCACTCCTCATTTTTGCCAGGCGCACGCAATTCCTGCCCGCCTGTTTGGCTGCATAAAGCGCATCATCAGCCTTGCCAATTAAGGTATTTTCCTCATCGCCATGCAATGGGAACTCGGATATACCAGCCGAGATGGTAACCGATTTTCGAATGGACTGATCTTGCAAACACATTTCCTCAAAGGCTTTTCGCAGAATTTCAGCCCGCTCACAGGCTTCCTCGATCTTCATATCATTCATCAAAATGATGAATTCTTCACCGCCATAGCGGCAGACGACATCGCTCTTGCGCGTCTTTTCGACCATTAAGCGTCCAAAATTTCGCAGAACACGATCACCACTCAAATGGCCAAACTGATCGTTGACATCTTTGAAATGATCGATGTCAATAAGCAGCAGGCAAATGGAGCGGCCGGAACGTCGAGCACCTGCCAGCTCAAGGGTAAAGGATTCATCGAAGAAGCGGCGGTTAAACAGGTTGGTCAGGGGGTCGCGAATCGCCTGTTCGCGTAATTCTTGCTGTAATATTTGAATCTCATGAATCTGGGTCTGCAACTGTTGGTTTATGGTTTCTTTTTCCTGAACCGCTTTTTTCTGAAAACTGATATCTCGTAATTCTCCCAGCCAACCCACAAAACGGTTATTGCTGAACAATTCCGTTAATTTAAAATCGAGACAATACCAACGCTCATGATTTAAGATTATCTCTTGATGAATAGGGTAACCTACCCGTTGAGGCGTTATTTCATTAAGACCCATCAACTTAAAGGCTTTTTCAGCCGGAGAACCCAGGCGCAAATTGTGATTCGGGAAAAAGTATCCCAGGGCGGGGTTGAGATCTATCACTCTCCGGTTAGAATCGATGACAATCACACCGACTTCCATTTGCTCCAGAAGCATCTCGCGGGCAATGGGCACAATATTAAGAAAACGAAAGCCAAATAGACTGGTAGACATAATCAGGGCAGTAAAAGTAACACCAACGGAGCCCCAATCCAACCCGGGCATTGGATTGAAATTGCTGACGTAGATAATGCCGCCAATAGAAGGACCTAAAATGGCCAGCATCATCAAGCCGATTTGCCAGCGATAGCGGGCATGCGGTGATTTGACCATCTCCACAGCCAGCAGAATCATCATGGCAGCCAGCAACACGATGTAGTAAGCCTCCATGATCCAGTAGGCACCACCTTGGTAATACACCATCAGTTTCGTTTGCGGGTCTATTGCTGAAAAACCGCTCCAAATCAATCCATGCAATTCATTGGTCAATGCCAGGCTAATAATGATGACCGGAACTACCCATAAAAGCAGGTATTTGCGTGGATAGGGTGGGGAAATGCGCCCACTATAGCTGAGTACGAACATGACCAAAAAGGGCGTCATGTTTTGAATAGGAAAGTATTGGATTTTCGAGAGAATAATTTTCGTTTGGAGATTTCCGCTGGATGCTTCCAGTGCCGCTAAGATAGTCCACATGCCTAGGAAAAAGAAAACAATTGCCAAAAAGGAACTCCCCGAGACGTTCTTTTGGCGAAACATCACCCAGCTGATCAGCAGTGAGATCACTCCTGATATGACAAAAAAGGGAACATAAATGAGTGAAAAATCAAGCATTTTTTTAAATAGAATTATTCGAATTAGTGATCAATATAGTGATTTCCCCCGCGTGCTGTACGGAAGCAAATAAGATAAATAGTAGATTGATTTAGCGACAAATTAATACGGGAATTTCAACTGATTCTAACACATAATCGATGGCAGAACCCCATACCATTTCCTTAATAGGAGTAGAGCCATAACTACCCATCAAAATCATATCAATATTTTTCTCTTTCGCAAAAGCCAGAATAGTTTCGCCGGCGAGTCCTTTACGCATATGCGCATGCGGGCGCACATGGTGATCAATGATGTAGCGTTTGGAATCTAGGAATTCCTTGCGCATTGCTTCTTTATCGCGTGCATCCCGGTAGACTGTCAGCAAATATAATTCCACTCCCCAATGTCGCGCAAGGTAGACGGCAATATAATTGGCTTCTTTGGCTTTCTGACTGCCATCAAAAGCCAATAATATCAGCTGAATGGGGCGCATTTCTTTGGGAACCACCAGCAGCGGTGTGGCCACCCCTCTGATTAACAAACGGAACCCGGAGCGCATCTTGGCAAAAGCTCGTGTGCCAGGGGCATGCTGCAAGTGTACTACGACCATATCGGTAAATACTGCCCGTTTCACAATTTTTTGATTGGCTGTCCCTGTTTCTACGGCCAGACTGCCATCCAGACCTTCTTCATGTAAGCGCCAGTAAAATTGATTGCGGATTGACATGGTAGTTTCGTTTTCCTTGGCCTCCTCCGAATCCACCAGGTGCAATGCTGAGATGCGCGCGCCTTCTCGTTTCGCAATCCATATTGCCTGCTCATACGCCTGGCGAGAGATTTCATTATCTTGCAGCGCGATCAAGATATTACGAAAGAAGGATAAATTCCTGCGGGCAAGTGCACGATGTTTACGCCGCCATACACCTGGTTTTGGGCCATATATGAGCTGGTCCGGAATGATCAGGTCCATCAACCAGTACCAAAAACGGCGTAGATAATACCAACTATTGCGCTTTAACTTTTCGCCAATAGACTCGGCGGCAGTATCGGCCTCAATTTTCCAGCCCAACTCACGTTCCAACTCCGCCCGGTATTCAAGCATCCAAATATAGAGATCGGTTTCAGTCCGTTCCGGAAAATCACGCAAGAGACCCTGTTCGCGAATCACCACAATGACCGGGCAATAGACTGTCTGATACCAATCCAGCACTGCTTCCGAATAGGGAACTTCACGCTTCAAGTCAATTCCCATATAATATCGATGGACACGAATATGATCCAATAGTTTTTCGTAAGCACCGGCAACGGTTACAGATAGATTAATGGTCTCAGCTACCAATCGGTCAATTCGGGTTTCCTCCAGGAATTCTGCGTATTCTTCTTTAATAATGAGGCTATCCAGATCCATTTTTGAATCAAATGGAACCCTGGTGAAGACCTCGGTTACAAAGGCCTCGATGTGGGTTTGTCCATTCATCCTGGCGATTGAGACACGGTGATTGCCATCGCGCACAAAATAAACTCCGCCGACCTTGTAGACCTCAATGGGTGGCACACCGGCCATGCTCTCGGTTGCCATCTTAACTGTCGCCCAACGTTGACTGTCGGATTCCTTGCGGGGTAGAAAATCGCGCGTGAAATCTGTGTAACGCCCGACCGAGCCAACAATCTTATCAAGAGGAATTTCTTCCCGACCGCGATCGGTCTGACCTTTGACTCGCAAACGCCTCAAGACATCATCGTATGAAAGCAGATCAACCGATTCCCCGGTTAGTTTGGAAAGCACAATTTGCAAAGAAGCTTTGCGATGCGCTTCGTAAAAGTCATTAATTGCTGATATTCTATCCACAACACCAATCCTGTATGGCTGTAGCAGCCAGGTTCGTGATCAATTTCTATTTAACTTTACTGCAAAGGTGTAAATTTGGAAACCTTTCGCACATACTGGATGAGAGAGCCGCTCCAACGCGGGCAATGCAAAATAACAGAAAAAGTCCCAAAGTCTTCCATCCGCAGCAAACTATTTTCTCCATATTTAATGCGTTACGCAGTCTCCCCTTTCTAAGCTCTTATCGTCCACATAATGGTAAAATGATAATCATAATTAACACTTTTCAATAAAAAAATTAGCTGATCCAATTCATCTACTCAATTATTTTTTTGTGGTGACAGGAATTCGCAAATAAAATGACAGATCTCACCAAAATCCCGGCTCGCGAATTGATCGTTTGCATCATGAAGCGGATGTACCAGCAGAAATTGACATCTCTTTCGGGCGGCAATATATCCATTTATGACTCAAAAAATAATTTTTGGATCACTCCAACCGCTGTCGATAAGGGGAACCTGACCACCGACGATATCGTCATGTTTAATGAGAAAGGTGAATTCAGCGGCTCTCAGCGACCATCCAGTGAATACCCTTTCCACTGGCGAATCTATAAACAAAGAGACGATATTTTTGCGATTGTGCATGCCCATAGCCCGGCCCTGATTGCATTTTCGATTGCCGGTAAGGTCCCAAATCCACGGATTACACCGGTGTCTTTTCAGAACTGCGGTGAGATCGGTTTTGCGGGATATGCCTCACCCGGCAGCCAGGAGCTAGGCACTACTATTGCCGAAGTATTTGCGCGCGGTTTTAATATCGTCATTCTGGAAAACCACGGCGTGGTCAGTGCTGCACAGGATTTGATTGGGGCATATGAACGTATGGAGACCCTGGAATACACTGCCCGCACCCTCATTTACGCCAAATCGCTGGGCGAGGTCAAATGGTTGCAGCCCGGGCCAATACTGGATGCCTGGATGAATCCCGTTTTCAGCGATGAGATTGTAACCAATCCAGATACTTCCCTGGAGGCTGGAGATTTAAGAAAGCTGCTTGCCAGAATTGTGCGACGCGCTTATCGCCAGCATCTCATGTTCAGCACTTCCGGTAGTGCCTCGGCTCGTATCAACCGTAACGATTTTGTGGTCACACCCTACGGCATCGACCGTAACTGGTTGGACCCGGAAGAGATGGTTATGATTCAACCAGAGACTCGCCAGGGCAACCATGCACCCAGCCGCCTGGTGGAATTACACCGCGCTATCTACCAAAAACATAAGAATGTGGGATCCATCATGACTTCTCAAGCGCCCTACGTGACTGCATTTGCCGTTACCGGTACAGCGATTGATACACGCTCGATCCCTGAAAGCTATATGCTCTTGAGGCATATTCCACACGTCAGTCTAGCCGATGCCCTTCAGCAACCACAGGATGTGGCCGCTCTGATCAGCAGCCAGTCTCCTGCTATTTTGATTGAGAATTTGGGTATCCTCGTTACCGGCGATAACATCCTGCAGGCATATGACCGCCTGGAAGTGGCTGAG
Source organism: Anaerolineales bacterium (assembly GCA_038329785.1). Lineage (GTDB taxonomy): Bacteria > Chloroflexota > Anaerolineae > Anaerolineales > Anaerolineaceae > UBA6170. Next base: position 7,189 of record JBBQNI010000029.1, read on the forward strand.
TTCAGCGCTCGCTCCTTGATTGAGGCAAAAGCCCTGGGCGGTTTAAAACCAATCGATGACCAGGAAATTGCTCGCTTAAACTTTCTGCAATCGAATTAAATAGATAGGGTTGGTTTTTGTGGCGAGATGCGATCTTTTGTATTTAAGAGCATCTGACTGACCGTACGTAACAATAAGATTGCCTGATCATCCCATTCTTTTTTCATTCGAACAGTGTCAAAACCGATAAACCCACAGATCTCATTTTGACGCATCATCGCCACCAATAATAAAGATTGTATGGATTGAGTCTGTAATAGTGTGCGTGTACTTTCAAATTCTTGCGGTAAAGCGGATACATCTTTGATCATGATCGCATTCTCATCCCCAAAATATTGAAACCACATTTCTGCTTCCGTAATTGACATTTTCTGCAGGTTATTAATCTGGGAGCTGATTCCGGTAGCACACCATTCATGTGTATTGGAAAGTGTATTTTTATCTGCCTGTATACAGAAAATATAACTGCGATCCACTTCCAGCAATGTCCCAATTGACCGCAGAATGTCATCCACTGTTGAATCCCACTGATATGGCCTGATATTCATCAAAGATAACGAGATCTCATTGATCAATCGCTCAAATTTCGCGTAATATTCTATCTTTTGACGGGCAAGATGCGTTTCAGTCACATCCAACACCAAACCTTGTAAAAGATTGACACCATTTTGGGTCTGAATGCGCGACCCATATTCCTGTACCCACATAATGTGTCCATCCGAATGGTAAAAGCGAAATTCCTGATGAGGCAAGTCCTCGCCGCCAACCCGTTTTAAGATGGTTTCCTTAACTTTCGGAAAGTCATCCGGAAAAATACTATTAATAACCAGACCAGGTTGTTCCCATATGTCAAGGATGTTGTATCCGGAAACACGCTCGAAAAGCGGACTGATGTATAGGGGGCGCAATGATTCTGCATGCAGAACGTACACAACACCCGGTAATTCTTCTACCAGGGTTTGATACCGCTGCTGCATAGTTTCTATCAACAGTGACTCTTTAACTTGTTCGGTGACATCCCGGCCAACTCCCTGAACTTCTACCAGTTCATTTCCCTCAAATATGCCGCGGTCAATCCAATTCAAATAACGCCAATTGCCTTCCCCATCAATCAAGTAATTGCGTGACTCACCCATTGGAATTTCAATTGAAATTTTTGCGAGATGCTCCCTGACAGTTTCCACTTCTGAGAATGATAAAAAATCATAGAGTGAGCGGCCAATTAATTGTTCAGGCAATTTTTTCAAAAAGTCACAATATGCCTGGTTGACAAAAGTGATCATCCCATCCGTGGTAAAACGGACAACGATATCCGTTTGCTGTTCAACCACATCGCGATAACGGTTTTCACTGATCTCATGGCGCGGCGCATCCTGTACTTCAGGGGGATCAATAATCACCATGGATGCTGACATTGTGCCCCACTCGATGGGGTGAATATGCAATGTGGTTTGGATTTCCGTTCCATCTTGTTTAACCTGAGTCCAGGTTTGAGTACCACCAAGACTTGCGAGCCCTTTAATACGCAATGCGGTGATTAACCGCATATACTCATTTTGCGCAAACAATTGCAGAAAATTTGCGGCAGATTGAGCCTCTTTGGAGTACTTAAAAAACCTTTGAAACCCAGTATTGCTATGCAAAATTTCAAAGGTTTGAGCGTTAATAATGATTGCGGCTGCCGGGATGAGATCAACAAGCTGTTTGACATCGCCAGGTTGATTTGCACTGACATCCTTTGCATTGCGCATATATTCAAAGCCAAAGATAGACAGCGCCGGTTTGTAATCCCACATGGCGTGTGTGGCAGTAATTTCCAGAGAGTGCAACTCTCCATTCCGAGCCGAAAGGAAAACAAGCATTGTTTGGCTGGATTTGTCCTGTAGATGAAGCAGAAAATCAGAAAATCCCTGGTTGTTGCTGGAGTTATAAAATTCATCCAGATTGTGTCCAACGAATTGGTCCTGACTATAATCCAAAAGCCTGAGCAGGTGCCGGTTGGCATACTGGATACTCCCATTAAAGAAAATCACGAGGACGGATTCCTCTAAAGAATCCACCAATTCGCGAAACTGAAGCTCATTTTTTTGGGCATCTTCCATCTGGCGGGCACGTTCGATATGTTTGCCCAGCTGTAAAGAAATTGTCTCAAGTACTTTTTTTTGCGATTGGGAAATTTTTTTCTCATGATGTGAAGCCAGTTGCAATGAGCCAATGACCTTGTCCTGGTACAACATCGGCAATATCGCGACTGACTTGAGGCCTTCAACTGTCAGCACAGGGATTTGCTGAAAAGGAAGCTGATCATAATTGCTGAATACAGGTTTTCGCTCCATCACCAAATTCCAGCGATCAGAATCAGGCAGATAGCGATAAATTATTTCAATAAACTCTTTGGAAATTCCCAGAGAAGTTTTTAAAACCAGAGAGCGCGGGTCATTCTCGATCAGATAAACTCCACCACTATCCATTTCACTGGCTTGAATAGCAATTTGCAATCCCAGACGGGCTGTCGCTTCAACGTTCAAGCCATCCGCCATGCGTAAAGCCAGTTGCCTTTGCAGTTCTAAGAGGTCATTTTCAGTTTGCATCATAGCATTTTCCCCTGAATCTGCAGTTTTATGAATCTGCAGGCCATCGTTAGACAATTCAATTCTTCCAGACCAGGCTCGGATACCTTTAATCTATTCTTGCTAATTCTAGTTTGAAAAATGAAAATTGCCAATAGATAGATGATTGAAAAAGTTAGAATCACCTAATTTCTCGCAGACCTAAAAAGGGTAACTTCACATCCAAATTTTGTATTTTCTGGACACTCATCGTAAATAATTCGTTCCTTCATGACTTTCTCAAACCAATTCTTTTTGGCAGTTTCTCATTTAAAAATGAAAAAAAACCACCAATATAGATCTCGGTGATGAATTCTCATAATCAAAATAGTTAAAGAGAACCCACCCCTTAACCCTCCCAAATCGGGACGGGAATTGTAATTAAGAGTTTTTGGCAGGAAAAATTGATAAAGACCAATTTTTCCTGCCAAAAACTCAATAGCTATTTTATTTAATCACTGAAAGGTAAGTATTTTACAAAAAAGTGATCGTCTTTATAAATAAATTAATCTTCAAATTCTCTATGTGACATTGAAAATTATTGTTTAATTTTTTGCTAAATTCTGTGAAGTCCTAATTTCAAGTAAATCAGATTATTGTTTGAATAATGAAATTTGCCAATAGATAGAAAATTGAAGAAAATACTACCTTTCTTGTTTCATCCCTTGAATGGTGAAACTGTATTGAAAGGCAGTATTCTTTTTGAGGATATATTCGTCGTGTGGAGATCCTCCAGCCGGCACATCTCCGCCAACGCCCTTCTGGCGCAAATCAATATTCAGAGTCACGAAATCACATAGCGGCAATTCATGAATGTGATCGGCGGCCGCCAGGTCATCCTGTGTACAATTCCAGGCACTAAAGCAGAAAAGCTGCTCGCCAGCCGACTGGATGCGAAGACCCAGTCCATCAGCACGGGTCATTTCCAGCCAGCGCACATCGCTGTGGTTGCCATTTTCTTGCGGGCGGACATAGTGGTGCATCAACTCCGGGATGGATGATTGGAAGCGCGCTACCCGCGCCCCGCACTTGCGATCCGGCATGGTCTCTTGCGGTCCAAGGCCAAACCAGGCCGCCTGCCAATCCTGACCAACCAGCGCGACCTGCATGCCCATGCGCTCCAGGTCCCGCTGGGGTTGAAACGCACTGCGCACCATAATTGTGCCATCCATCCCCACCTCGTAACCGGTCATAAATTCCCGCCGGCTGCCAGGCATCTTCCAGGCAGTCGCTACAGAAATATTGTCATTATTTATTCCTTCAACTTCAAACCGGCTGCAACGCATATGGTGAGTGGCAGATCGCCAATATTGATGCCGGATGAACGGACTGGCCCAGGGATAAAAGATGGCAGCAGATATATCATTGTCAATCTGTACCCGCCAGAGATTGGGAATCAATGCCCTTTGCAATAGCGGCTGATCGTTGAGCCAGTACTGAGCCAGCCATCCCTGTTTGCGATCAAAGGCCGCTTGCCAACCCTGACCGCGAATGAAGAGATGATCTCCCTTGAATCGGATCTGCAGCTCTGACTCATTGCCAATAACACCAGAGTTTGAAAATGGAACTTTCTCCGCCTTTTTCTGCAAAAAAGGCAGCTTGAATTGTTCCCAGGCAATTTCATGCCCTGCTTTTGCCCAGGCACAGTCTGACCGTAAACGCAGTGATAGAGTCAGCCAGATTTCGCCACTACCAACCACGGACCGAACCGGGATGCAGAACTCGGCCTGCCCAAGCGGCGGAATTGCGCCTGCCGAGAGCAAGCCGGCTTGCAATGACTCACCCTCCAAATCCAACTGCCAGTGCAAATCGTAGAGCGAGAGATCCTGAAAGCGGAATTTATTAACCAGTTCAAAACGGTAATTTTCAAGATCAACCACCCGAAATTCGACCGCTTGGTAACCTTTTTTGACCGTCCACAGGCTCGGGTGTGGGCTGCGATCCGCTGCCAGGATCCCATTGCAGCCAAAAGTGGCAAAACGATAGGGATCACCCAGATCACCACCATAGCACCAACAGGCTCGACCATCATCATTGCTTGAAAAGATAGCCTGATCGGCAAAATCCCAGATAAAACCGCCAATGCAGTGAGGGTATTTCTCGAAAAGTTGAATATATTCCGCAAAATTACCCAATGAATTACCCATGGCATGGGCATACTCGCATAATAACAAGGGCTTGTCAGCCGCGTCCCTGCCATGAATGGTCACCCACCCGAGCAGGCCGGTGCGGATTTTATAGTCACCGCCATTGGCAATTGATTCCAGATCCTGCGGAGTCGGGTACATCATACTGTACACATCTGCATACTCACCGCGGTAATCCTGTTCGTAATGTACCGGGCGGGTGGGATCGACCTGATGAACCAGATCGGTGAGCTGCGCAAAGCGGACATCTGAGCTGGATTCGTTACCAAGTGACCACATGATGATGCTGGCGTGATTCTTATCGCGGGCAATCATGGCGCTTACCCGGGCGCGCATCGCAGCCAGCCATCGCATGTCGGCGCGCATTACATCTCGCAAGCCATGAGTCTCGATATTGGCCTCATCCATAACATAGAGACCATATTGATCGCACAGATCATAAAAGCGTTCATCATCGGGGTAATGCGAACAACGAACAGCATTGATGTTATTACGTTTCATGATGAGAACATCCTCATGCAAGCGCTCAAGGCTCATGGTATGACCGCTGTGCGGGTCAAAATCATGTCGATTGACTCCTTTGATCTTGATTGAGCGGCCATTCAGCCACAACTGACGGTCGTGAATTTCTATCTTGCGAAACCCATGTTTGGCACAGCGAACATCAAATACCTGCCCGGCACCATCCCGCAATGTCAACAGAACAGTATATAAAAATGGGTTCTCCGCTGACCATAAACAAGGTGATTCAACCGGCAAAGTAACCTCCACCTGGAGTATGTTCTTAAGATCATCTATATCCAGAAGCTGAGACGCCAGCTCTAGTTCACCATCTTGCAAGACCACCTCTAATTGCAAATGAGGGCAATCTTTTCCATCGTCAGCATGTGCCTGGATTTCAACACAGGCTTGCAAGACAGTAGCGTGGGTTTTAAGCAACTCTCCTGAAAATTGGCTCTTAAAGAAGAAATCGCGAATGGCATATTGTGGCCGGGCGAACAGCCGCACCGACCGAAAAATACCGGAAAGAAACCACATATCCTGGTTTTCAAGATAAGTTCCATCCGAAAATCTGTATACCTCCACGGCCAGCAGGTTGTTTCCTTCCTTTAAAAAGGGTGTGATATGAAATTCCGCCGGCAGCATACTGTCCTGTGAATAACCGACAAACGCGCCATTGATCCAGACATAAAATGCCGAACAAACGCCATCAAACTGCAGGTAGATCTCGCGCTCCCGCCATTCTGCCGGGATTTGAAACGTATGGCGGTAGGCACCAACCGGGTTGTCTTCGGGATCAATATTGGGCAGATCATGTTTGCGCAGGCTGGGCGGCATGTGGAACGGGGCGTAAATTGAGACACCATAGCCATGCAGTTCCCATTGGCATGGCACCGCAATAGTGGCCCAGGCATGGTCAACAAAAGCAGGATCCTGGAAACCCTCCACCCGATCGGCCGGACGGGGGACCCAATGAAAACGCCACTGGCCATCCAGAAAGAGCTCCCAGTGGGAAGCTTTATTTTCGAGCGCGGACTTTTTGTCCATAAACGACACAGAGGAACAGCGCCCGGGCTGCTTGTTGATTTCATAAATACTCGCATCCATCCATTCCGGCTTGTACCTGGCCAAATCACCCTCCCTGATAAAACTCATAACCTATCGATATGTTTGTAAAAGCGCACGCAAAATTCGCTGCCAACCTTCCATCAATTCTACCTGAGATCGACCCAAATCCAAACGGTAAACTGCCCAAATTTCAAGCGAGGTGAGGCAGGTGAGTTGGTCTGCCAGCCCCTGCCGCTGGGCAGGGTAAAGAGATTGCAGAAAGATTTCAAAATTAGCCTCTACCCATTCGCGATGACGCGCTTGAAGTTGCTGCCATTGAATGGCTATTTGTGTTTGACGGCTGGCTTGGTTTTTCAGCTTAAGCATGATGGAGCCATGTGATTCGTAATATGCGCCTAAGCCTTCCAGGATGCCTGCCAGGCTGAGCTGTTGCGGCAGAGCTGGAAAAGACGCATCTACCAATAGAACCTCATCCAAGGCACACGCGATCAGGTCTTCACGTGAGCGGAAATGGCGGTAGAGCGATTGGACACTCACCCCCGCTGCTGCAGCGATATTCTGAGTCGTCAAATCCTCCAGCCATTGCTCACGAAGGAGCTCACGGACGGCTGAAAATATTTTTTGGCGGGTCATTGCCACCAGTTGCGCCTGAGGAGAGAGAGTCATTTTTGTTGATCAGTGTTAAAGTTATTTATCATGATGTTAATTTATATTAACAAGTTAGTCAGGTTTTGTCAATTGGTAAAGAGAAGAGTTGGGTGGAACGAGGGTGAATGCCGGCTGGAAGCGAAATTCCTGGCTGAGAGTGTGGGGTGCGTTCGCTGTTGAACACACCATATGGCTATCCCAAACCCCTGACCTTTCTCTTTTGATAGGTTCTACAGATCATTTTTACCATTTTTTAGCAGACGTGAGCCTGTTATAATCGCTGGTATGAAAGCAGTTCTGGCAATCATTATCTTAATCATTTGCACGGGCTGCAGTGGAAGCAGCGCCAGCGCCCAGCAGGCTTCCACTGCGACTCTTCCGCCGCCCCTGCCGCTAACGATATCACGCACACCATTGCAACCGATTTTTCCAACCACCACCGCCTCCGTCAGCCCAACGCTGATACCAACTTCCATTGCCATTCCTACCAATACCATCGTTCCCTCATTCACGCCGCAACCATCCCCCTCACCTATTCCGGATGAGCACTTTATTACCGGAATCTACGGCCATCGCCAGAGCTACAGTATCAGTTGTGAATCGAGCTCTGCAGCCGACTGGGCAACCTTCTTTGGTGTTGAAATCTACGAAGCCAATGTGCAATTCTCCTTGCCCATCTCCGATAATCCCGATCTTGGTTTTGTTGGTAACGTGCACGACATTTGGGGTCAGATTCCGCCTTACAGTTATGGTGTGCATGCCGGGCCGATTGCTGCGATTCTGCAACACGAATTCGACCTGCCCGCCCGTGCAGAGAGAAACTTCACCCTGGAAGAACTCAAAGCAGAGATTGCCGCCGGTCAGCCAGTCATCGCCTGGGTGATTGGCAATATGGTGACCGGCGATCCGGTGGAATATACGCCGAAGGACGGCAAAATCACCATTGTCGCTCCTTACGAGCACACTGTTATCATCACCGGTTATGGTCCAGACCGAATCCGTTACCTCAACAACGGCCGTTTCTACGAAGTACCTGAGAACATCTTCATGCGCTCATGGAACGTGTTGGGGAATATGGTCGTCTTTTATCACGAGAAGAGACGCTAACAAAACTTATTTTTTATCACGAATGATGCGAATGAACGAAGATCACGTATTATTATTTTGATTTCGCCCCTTCTGCTACGATCAGCATTGCCAAATGCAGGCGTTGTTTGTGTTCTCCATCTTTGATCTCACTTTATCTGATCGCTAACTCTCAATCAACGCAAAAATCGCTTCGGCGTGTTGTTTGCGCACCATGAAACGCCGTGCACCGGCAGCTTGAGCCACTGCCAATTGTTCGTAATTTTGAATCCCGGCTACTTCGATGGCAACATTCTCCCCCAACTGTGCCTGCAAGATCGCAATGGTCGCCAGATTGGGTAGAATGGGCAGCCAACCGCTGCTGGTCGATACCGCTTCTACTTCCAGCTCGCGTAAAATTCCGGCAACCTTCTCCAGCTGAGGGGCGGACAGGTAAGATGATTCAAGCGTGACGGTAATCGGTAACCCTTTCACCGTCTTGATGGTTGAATACAGATCACATTCAACCTCATCCCAGTCTTCTGAGAGCATCAAGGCGGTATTTGCAACGATATTAAAGGCATTACAACCCTGATAGATGAGCTGTCGAATTTCGGTCACCTTGGTGCTGCAAGTAACGGCTCCACTGGGGTAACCAACCAGCCCCACCAGGCGGCACGGCAGTTCCGCATTCATCGAGGCGCGCAGAGTCTTGATAAAAGTTGGCAAAACAGCAATGCCGAGATACTGGTCACATTCCTGTGCCAGGGATAAAGCATCCTGCAGGGTATCAAAGGGCATGGCCGCACTGACCGTCATGCTGCGTTTCAATTCATAGGCAGATAATTCCATTAAGCATTCTCCAATGATGGGTAAAATATTTTTGCGCGCAATGCAAATAGAACCAGCAAACGCTCAGGTGGTACAGAATTCGCCCGACAGGGCAGATTTCGCCGTTCGTTACACACAGCATTTTGCAGAAACAGCCCGGGCAACTACCATAGGTTTGCCCACTTCCGAGTGTCTATTCTCCATGCATCTTACAAATTCATTATACCTAGGCGTAGTACAGGAGCATGGTGCAATTGTACAAGCTTCGCACATCCCTGACAAGCAGTTTACAAATCCAGATCCACCAATCCATGTCGCAAGCCGGCGATGACAGCCTGGGTGCGATCGTTAACCCCCAATTTGCTAAACAAGGCGCTGGTGTAATTTCGTACCGTGCCTTCGGAAAGGTAAAGTTCGCGGGCGATATCGGCGTTAGCCAATCCACGCGCCATAAGCTGCAAAATCTCATGCTCGCGATCAGACAATTGAATGGTACTCTTGGGGCTGGGAGTTGTCTTTTGCACACTGATCGAGTTGAGTAATTTTCCGGCGATGGATGGGTCTAGAAAGGTGTTGCCGGCCATCGTGCCTTTGATGGCGTCAATCAGGCGGTTTGAAGGAGTATCTTTGAGCAAATAACCGGCTGCCCCGCTGCGAATAGCATCGAAAAGCCATTCGTCGTCATCGTAAGTTGTCAGAATCAAAACCCGCACTTTGGGAAAAGTCTGCTGGATGCGTTGGGTGGCCTGGACACCATTCATTCCGGGCATTTTTAAATCCATTAAAACCAAATCCGGGTTGTGTTTGGCTACAGCTGCCAATAGTTCAAGACCATCATGAGCAGTTGCTACCACCTCAATTTCGGGATCGTTGTTGAGGATGGTGCTCAAACCCTGGCAGACAATTTCCTGATCATCACAAATAATTACGCGTATCATGTCGTTTTCATCACCAATTGTATCGTTGTTCCTCTGGCGGGGATACTATCAATTGTCAAATCCGCAGACACCATTTCAGCTCGTTCGCGCATCCCCTGCAGACCAAGCTGATCATGAAAATTCTCATCATCTTCAATATCAAACCCCCTGCCGTCATCACGGATGCGATAGACCCAATTACCCTCCTGGCGCTGCAGCGATAACCAGACATGACTCGCCTGCGAGTGGCGGTAGATATTTTCCAGTGCTTCCTGGGTTATACGATAAATGGCCTGTTCCTCATCATGGCTGAAATGGTTGATTTGTTCAGGAATTTCAAGCTCGATGACGATGTTGGAGCGTGAACGAAAAAGTTTTATCAGATTTTGCAGACTCAAACTGAGACCCATTTCCTCCAGAGGTTCTGCCCGCAGCGCTTTCAATGCCCGCCGGGTTTCTTCCAGACCATTACGCGATGTTTCCAGCGCTGTTGTCAACAACTCTCCCACTTTATCATCGGCTGAGGGGTGAATGGTATGCATTGCTTCCAATTGCACCGTCAACCCTGAAAGCGTATGTGCCAATGTATCGTGCAGCTCACGCGCCAGACGATTGCGTTCGCGGCTGGTGGCCAGCTGTTCCTGCACCAGAGCCTGTTGGCTGAGCTGCAGGTTGGCACGCATGATATCTTTGCGCTGTTCGCGCTGGGTATGCATCAGCTCGGTAATCATCAATCCAACCAGGGCGAGCGTGACGATGCGAATAAAGATGGCAAATAATGGCATTAATATTTCGGTCGACATGCCTCCATTCATCCAGATCAATGCAAATCCATCCAGCATGCCCAGGCCGGCGAAGAGAATAAAAACAACCCGGAAGTCGTATTGCCAGGCAGCTGGTACGAGCGGAATCATTAAGATGGGCAGCAGCGCCCAGATACGGAGCATATCCACCGGAAGACCCTGCGCCATGGTCAACATGAAATCCAGATCAACCACAATTGCCGGGATGACGATGGCAACTACCAGGGCAATCAGCAGGTAAGCTTGGCGTAATTTGCGCCGCAGCCAGGGAATGGAGAGATAGATGGCCAGCAGCAGAGATTGCAGGAAAATAATATAGAAGGGATCGCGGTAGAAATCGCTGGGCTGCCCCGAAAAGAATTCTTCGGTCAGGGGCACCATGATAAAGGCAATGGCCTCCGCCCACACAAAAAAGCGGAAGATGCGAATTAATCCGGGTTCGATCGGTCTACTGCGCTTCATATCTCCATATTAACATAAATTATGCGCTGCGCAGCATAATATTGATGGCAATAGCAAAAATGGTGACGGCCATCATCGCCGACAGTTATCCATGTCATGGGAGGAAAGCTCACAGCTTGTATCTCGTAGCTCTTAGTTTACAGCTAAGACCTCGCGAAGCGGCTATCAACGATTAGTTACTTCATTACATCTCTCACATCAAACCATGATGCCAGTCATCACAGATGGTGGTTGTCTGCACCTACCTGCAATTGCCAAGATACCTTATAAAGGAAGAGGATCGCGATCAATGCTACCCATAGAAGGAGAACAGCCGACTTCATGATTGAAACAATCAATCTTTACCACCACTATAGCGGACAGCGTAAAGGGCAAATGGCACTCACAGGGCTTGATTTGAAAATTGAGGCCGGCCAAATGTACGGGCTCATCGGTCCGGATGGGGCTGGTAAGACTACAGCGCTGCGAATTATTGCCACTGTGCTCAAGCCCACCAGTGGAGAAGCCCGTGTGGGTGGTTTTTCCTCCCGCAAACAAGCTGAGAAAATCCGACGGATGATCGGTTATATGCCGCAGAACTTCAGCCTTTACCCCGACTTGAGCGTCAATGAAAACTTGAATTTTTTCGCAGATGCAAATGGCGTCAGCCGGCAGCAAAAAAAAGAACGCATTGAGCGCATGCTGGCCTTTACCCGCTTGGAGGATTTCACCACTCGCCGAGCAGGCAATCTCTCCGGTGGGATGAAAAAGAAGTTAGCCCTGGCCTGCGCCTTAATGCACGAGCCAAAAGTTCTTTTGTTAGACGAACCTTCCACCGGTGTGGATCCCGTCTCTCGGCGCGAACTGTGGCTGATCCTGGCTCGAGTGGTCGATCAGGGGGTGACCGTATTGGTCAGCACACCTTACATGGATGAAGCAGAACGCTGCCACCAGGTCAGCGTATTGTACCAGGGGAAAATCCTCACCTCCGGCACACCTGAACAGCTGACTGCCGACCTGCCCTACGAAATTGTGGAAGTAAAGGCCAAACCACGCAAGTTCATGCGCCAGGTGATACAGGATGCAAACTATATTCTCAATTGGCGGCCTATCGGCGACCGATTGCGCCTGGGCGTGGAAGACCCCACAAATGCCATCAGTGAATTAACTCACAGTTTGCGGGGTGGCAATGCAGAGATTAAGTTGATGCGCCACAGTCGCCGCACAATGGAGGATGTATTTATCCATCTAGTGGAAGAAGAAAGAAAGCAAGTATGAACGCTTATATCAATGCCGTCGAAACGTCTGACCTCACCCGTAAGTTTGGGGATTTCACCGCAGTTGAAAAGATCAATTTTTATATTCCTAAGGGTGAAATATTTGGTCTCTTAGGCCCAAACGGCGCCGGAAAAACCACCACCATTCGCATGTTGTGCGGCATCATCGCCCCCACTGCCGGTAACGCCACAGTGCTGGGTTTTGATATTAACAAGAACGCTAAAGAAATCAAGAAAAACATCGGTTACATGTCGCAGCGCTTTTCGCTCTACAATGATTTGACCGCCACCGAAAATCTCAGTTTCTACTCTTCCATCTATGGTGTCCATAATGGTGATCGTAAGAAACGTATTCAGAACCTGATCGATCAATCCGGTTTACGCGGATACGAAAACGAGTTGACCAGCAACCTTTCGGGAGCCTGGCGCCAACGCTTGGCATTAGCTTGTGCCATCGCCCACAAACCGCCCATGCTCTTCCTGGATGAGGCTACGGCCGGGGTAGACCCGGTCTCGCGGCGCGAATTTTGGGATCTGATCTATGAGATGGCCGGGGAAGGAATCAGCATACTGGCTACCACTCACTATATGGATGAAGCCGAATATTGCAACACAATCGGTATGATGTATAGGGCGGAAATGGTGGCACTCGCCAGCCCGGATACGCTTAAGGATGAGCTTCCTGGAATTCTGCTGCAAGTATCCACCAGTGACCCCCTGGCAGCCGAAGCTGTCGCCGAAAATGTGGCCGGGGTTACCGATGCAGCCGTCCACGGGGTACGCTTGCACGTGTCCATGCGCAATGAGGATGTCATTCCTTCGCTCAAAACAGCCTTTCAGCAAAAACAAATTCAATTCAGTGATATGGAAATTATCCAACCTTCCCTCGAAGATGTCTTTATCAGCATGGTGGAAGAACGGTTGCACAAAAACGGCAGCCAGAAACAAGGAGGACGATAGATGGAACGCATGTGGACGATTGTGCGCAAGGAGTTCTACCATATTTTTCGCGATTATCGCACCCTGGCCATAATAATTGTTTTACCAACCTTTTTATTAATTCTGCTTGGATATGGTGTTTCCGGCGAAACCAAAGATATCGGCCTGGCTGTTGCCGACCTTTCCAAGACCGATGCCAGCCGCCAGTACGTGGAGTATTTCACCGCCAGCAAAGAATTCATGGTCAAATATGATGTCCTGAGCGAGGAGGAGATTCTCAGCCTGCTCGATCACGAAGACGTCAGTGCCGGTCTGATCATCCCCGAAGATTTTGGCCGCAATCTGGCCGCGGGGAAAGGCACATCCGTCCAGTTTTATGTGAACGGTTCCGATCCGTCCATCGCCCAGACCACCAACCTCAAGCTGGAGACAATTGCACAGATGGCTTCACAAACCTTGCTCACCAAACAGTTGGGCCGAAGCCCCAATGCAGCCATGTTAAGCCAGATTAAAATGCCGGTCACAGCCAACATGAAGGTGCTTTACAATCCGGATGGCAAGAGCAAGATCTACATGATTCCAGGCTTAACCGCCATGGTCTTGCAGGTGCAAGCGCTGCTCTTAACCGCCCTGGCAATTGTGCGTGAACGCGAGCAAGGCACCATGGAACAGTTGGTGGTGACCCCAATCCGTTCCTGGGAGTTGGTGCTCGGTAAGATTATTCCCTACCTGGTGGTTGGCATTTTCAATACCATTGCTACCTTGCTGGTGGCTATCTACCTGTTCGGAATCGTGATCGAAGGCAGCTTCTGGCTGCTGGTTCTACTCAGCACCATCTTTATCCTGGGTTCGTTAGGTATGGGGGTCCTGATCTCAAATATCTCCCGAACCCAGATGCAAGCCATGTACCTGGCGGTTGGAATTGTCTTGATCCCGGCCATTATTCTTTCAGGGTTGATGTTTTCCCGCGAAGGCATGCCCTGGATTACCTACTACTTCGGCGAACTGTTACCAATTACCCCCTTCCTGGTCATTATCCGTGGAATCATGGTTAAAGGGGTCGGTGTCAGCTTCCTGTGGCCATCCATTCAAGCGCTTATTATCTTAAGTGTGCTTTATTTCGTGGCCAGTGTAGCCACTTTTAAAAAGCGCATGTGATATCAAATGAACTTTATGAAAAGAATAGCAACATTCCAACTTTCGAAACTAATTTTAACAAACGGAGCATCTGATGAATCGTAAATATCGTATCTTCCCAGTTTTTATCGTCTTGATCGCCTTGACACTCTCTGCTTGTAGTGTCTTTGAAACCAACCTTCCAGATCGCATCATCACCGCTTCGGGCACCATCTCAGCTGACACGGTGGATGTCTCACCCGAGGTCAGCGGCAAGGTTGTTGAAATAGCAATCGAAGAAGGTCAGCAGGTTTCAAGCGGCGATTTTCTTTTCAGGGTGGATGATGAGATCTTAAAAGCCCAATACAACCAGGCGCTGGCAGCTGTGCAAATGGCCAAAGCCAGTCAAAAGGCAGCTGAAGAACAGTTAAACGCAGCCAGCCTGCAGGTCCTGCGCGCTGAACAGGGCTCACGTCTGCAAGCTCTCCAGAACGGTCAGATCACCGTCACAACCTGGTCGCAAACCACCCCCAATGACTTCCAACAACCATACTGGTATTTCCAGAAAAGTGAAGCCATTCAAGCTGCAAAATATGAAGTCGGTCGAGCACAGTCTCTGATGGAAAACGAACTGGCCAACCTTGAAAAAGTACAGGCAAAAGCCAGTAACGATAATTTCCTGGCTCTCGAACAGGATCTGTCCAATACCCGCGCCCGCTACCTGGTTGCTGAACAAACCCTGGAGCAATCCAAACTGGCCAAAGATGGTGATATCTTACAGGATATGGCCCAAAAAGAATACGATTCTGCCCTGGCCGATTTGGAAACCTACCAGCGCAAATATGATCAGATGCTGACCAGTGCGGCCGCCGAAGAAGTGCTGGAAGCGCGTGCCAAACTGGCAGTCGCAATTGCCCGTCTGGAAAACGCCAAGACCCAGCTCGATCTGCTTCAGAATGGTGAAAACTCCCTGGATGTAAAGACTGCGCAGGCAGCTGTCAGCATCGCTCGCGCTCAGGTTGAACAAGCCAAAGCAGGTTTGGCTCAGGCTGAAGCTGCCATCAAATTGATTGAGATCCAACTCTCCAGGAGTTCCGTCACAGCCGCTGTCGCTGGCACTATCATGGTCAACAACCTGCAGGTCAGTGAGCTGGTGGGTGCCGGCAGCATCGCCATGACAATCGGCAAACTTAAAGAAGTCTCACTGGTGGTCTATGTGCCAGAAGACGCCTATGGTCGTATTCAACTTAATCAGAAGGTAAATGTCAGCGTTGACTCTTACCCTGGCAAAACTTACAACGGAGAGGTGATCCACATCTCTGATCAGGCTGAATTTACCCCGCGTAATGTTCAGACCGTGGAAGGTCGTAAGGCTACGGTCTATGCCATCAAGATTCGCATCTCCAACCCCAATTTGGAGCTAAAACCCGGTATGCCGGCTGATGTAGATTTCGGGATTTTGATGGGCAAGTAGAGCCACGAACCACTGTGCGAGCCGCGCTACGCGGCTCGCACAGTAGAAATCCGCCACCCGCTCGCGAAGTAAATAGCAGCTAATTTCCGAATGAGCTATAATCTGTTTGGAGTAAAAAATAAGCAGACATGGGCGCATTTTTAGAAAAGGAAAAATTTCACCAAAAGCAATTTTTACAGCAATCGGGTTATTTTATCGAGACCCATCCTTTGAATGAAGTCCGGCCTACCCGGCTGCCTCAGACCTTAGCCAGTCAAAACCTCAACCCAGCCATTCGAGCTGCTGCCCTTGACACCTTCGAACGAGATCACATTCTGTGGCCGCGTGGCAGTCAGGCGCTGCCCAGCCCGGATTTATGTGACGTCAGCGTGAATTGTGTTAATTTCCTTTATCCCTTTAGCACGCATCCAGAAGCATTGGCAGATTTAATGGGGATGGTCTTTCCAACCTTGCAAACGGTGCTGCCCTTCGAAAATGGCGCTTTCGTCCACTTTTTTTGGCCGCACGATCCTCGAAAATCAAATGCTGATGCAGCTTTCCTCTTTCAACGGCGTGATCTTCAACGCCAAATGGTTCTGATATATTGGAATTATTGCGAATCTTTCTCCCCGGCCGCATTGAATGAAGGCCAAAAATACATGCATCTCAGTGGCAACGATCTGCCGCTCAAGAGCGTCCACCTGGGGGAGATCAACCAGCTTTTCTACCAACCTTTCTTGCGATTGCTTGAATTGCAGCTGCTGGCACGTCAACTGGAAGAAGAGCGCTGCCAGAATGTTGATGTGGTCAGCGTGCTGCAAATCATGCCGATCAACAATCTGGATCTTTTGGAAGTCGTTTCGCCCGAATTGACCAAATTTGGTATTTCTCCAACTCAGATCTGGCAGAACCTGGTTCAGCCATATGATCGATTCAACAGCGCCTTCACAGAGAATCTTTTCGGTCACTTTGACATTTCCAGTTACCCCGATCTGCTCGATTGGTGGCTCTACATCACCCGGAGATATCCTTGGGTGGTGAGGTGAGCGCTAGCTCGAGCGTGTAGCTTATAATTTTACGCCTGGGCTTAATACCAGGATCCTTAAATAGATGTGAATTGATATCACAACACACTTTACCTCTTTATTCCTCTCCTGACGGCAATCGAAATTGTTATGAGAAGATGAACCGAAAAGAAAATATGTAGGCCAACGTATTGAATGATTGAAAACAAGATAGGACTCTCTTGCCATTTAGGTCCTATTCAATCTCCTAATAGTTTATTGGTCTCTTCAAGATCAAAATAATCGGGATCAAACTCCCCACCCCATTCCGGAAGATTATCGTGTTCCTCATGCTCAGGATCAGCAATCGCTTCTAAATATTCTTCATATCCCCAGGGGCCGCCCACATCTTCGGGGGGACAGGCACGTTTTCCATCAATGCATTGTGGCAGTTCCATATTCATTTCAAAGGGGATTATTTTTTCGATCTTAATAGAATGTTCCCAACTATCACCAAAATCGTACTCGTAGGTAAAACTGGAACCTCCCGAAAATCGAAAACCCGCAAGATTAAATTTGCTCTCGTCCTTAATTTCTTCGAGGTCAATATCCTGATTATCAGGATCACCATAAGTATTTCTACCGATTTTGAATTCATGTAGATGGGAACCCCACCAGCCAAAGACCGCCTGAATGATATTATGAAGATCATGCAAGTTTATGTTATCCGCCACCACTACCCGCCGCCAAACCGGTGGCTTGATTACTTTTAGAGTAATTTTGATTTGATACACATTTTTGGGATTTTCTTTTTTCATTTCAAGATCCTTTCCTCATCAAGAAGAATTTTTGAAAGTATGCAACTGAAACAAAAACCTTTTAGTTTTAATGATTGACTGAAGGTTATTTAGCGCATCAAATTTGATGTTTGAATTCTTTACTAAAATTACCATGTAAAATAATAGCATAATTTTGTGCTAATCCGAGTGAAAAAACTCGTCTTGCTTTGGCACGCGGCTCGAGCGAGTGAACAAGTAAACATCTGGACATAAGTCAAAAATTTATAATTCAGAAAAAATACATTTATTGCAATCAGTGGCAAAATCGAAGGGTAGGGATTCTGTATTATACTCAAAGCCACCTGTCTCGATATCATCATCGCGTAAGAGCGGGGCAATCGACAATCGCTTTGATAGTAGAGATATAGATAGATGTCGAGCGTTCTGCACCCTCACGATGTATCTGCAGCTTCGGGGTTTGTAAATCATGAATGTTACGGAAAGGTGAAGTGCTGGAAAAAATTCCTTGAGAAGTGGGCAACTTCCTATTGCTTACTACCTGTCAGCTCGCACGCGCATGCGAAGCACATGCCAACCTCATCGAAGTTTTCTTCGTCTAGATTGGAAATATATACGGCCAGATTCGCATCGACCTTCAAGCCGGAAATCAAATCATTACCGGGTCGTAAACCAATTTAAGCAGTTTGTGCCCCAATTCAGTCGGCGAAAACGACTTTAATTTACCGCTTGTCAACAATTCGAATTCAAATTTTTCATATTGGGCAAATATGACACCAAAATCAACTAATGGGTCAAATGCCACATATTGCATTCTCCTCCGTAAATTGGCGAGGGCATATTCATCGCTTTTAGCCGGCATTACCCGCCCACCATCCTTTAGTAGTTTATCTACGAATGGATCGAATAATTGTGATTCGCCCGACGGCAGGGCTAAAAGCGCAGCAGCCAGGTAATGTGCAAAAATCTGCTGGTAGGACCCTAAGTCGAAACTGAAAGAAACCGCAACCGTCCAATCCGCTTTATACCACCAGGTAGCAAATAATTGCCACACTTGAAGTGCCGGCGGTAAGCTAAGGAAATTCTCCCCGGCAGAAGTTACCTGCCAACGCTTCCCAAGGCCACCTTTGATTAAGCCGGCAGCATCTACCAGAACATGCACAAAATAGATGGGCCAGACATCATCTTCGGTATTGAAGCGGGAGACAAAAGTACCTATCTCTACTTCCAAAGCAACTGGTTTGACGAACTGTGCGGCTATTTCTTCAATGGCTTTGCGCGGAAGATTTCCGAGTGCTTTGGTACCAATGACTTTATTTTCAGTCATGTAAGTCAAAAATGCATTCACATCTCGGCGAATTGGCACAGCACTTGCCGCAAACTGTGTTTCTTTGTTATTCAATATTGCCCAGCGCAGCGGATCGGAAAATTTATCAGCCATAAATTGTTCAAATCCAGCGTTTGAAATAATACTACCGGGCCATTTTGGCTCTACCAGCTCAGCCAGTTGTTGATTGGTTTCATCGAGATCAAAATATTCCGCGTCAAACTCCCCGCGCCATTCCAGATATTGCTCATACTGCTCGTGCTTTGGATCAGCGAGAGCAGTCAAATATTCTTCATAGCCCGGACGCCCGCCTACATCTTCGGGTGGACAGGCTCGTTTTCCTGCAATGCACTGTGGCAATTTCATCATTTTTTCGAAAGGAATAATTTTTTCAATTTTCAGCGAATGCTCCCAGCCATCACCAAAATCATACTCGTAAGTAAAACTGGTACCTTCCGAGAAGCGCATCTCAGCCAGCGTGAAATCATTCTCATCCTGGATGTCTACCAAACTAAAATCATCGTTATCGGGATCACCATACTTGACTCTGCCGATTCTGAACTCATGTAAATGGTAATTCCACCAGCCAAACACACCCTGGATGACAGCATGCAGGTCGTGAAAGTTGGCGTTATCCGCCACCAGTACCCGCCGCCAAATTAGGGGCTTGATATTCTTAAGCGCAATTTTGATTTGGTACACATTTTTGGGGTATTCTTTTTTCATTTATCATTCTTTCATCAACCAGGTGAAGTTTGAAAAGATATAAAAATGACACGAATATCTTTGATGTCTATTGGGAATATCGTCAACCAATTCAGCGCATCCAATTTGCATTCTTCATCGAGATTTTCATTAACTATGTTAGCATAATTTCATACAAAACCAAGGGGAAAAACAACCACCTTGCTGATCACATGATGCTTGCGAAGCATTCAAAGAAAGATGCGCAGAGCAAAGAACGCAAAGTTTGCTTTTTCCCCAGCCATCCCCCACACCCTATGTTCCGACTCACAATGTCGCCAGGAACTCCACGGGTTGCATGACATCCAAAAGGGCAGGCTGGAAGTCTTTCACATTGCGGGTAATTAAACAATCCGCCTTGCATTGCAAGGCTGCCACCATCTGGATTGCATCTTCAAAGTCGCGATAGGCGAGATTGAGTGCACTTTCGATGGTCGTTTGATCTACTGCCGCAATCTCCATGAACTGTAAGAGATTAGTAATCACTGCCCGAGCGTCTTCAGCAGATTTGCTTTTCTGGAGTAAATAATATAGTGTCGGAATACTATGCGCCGCCATCCAACCGCGCACCTTGCCAGTCTCAACCGCAGCCAGCAGTTGCATGGAGTTCTCGAAGAATGGCTCACGTTTTTGCAGCACATCCAATACAACTTTCAGGTCTATTAAGACAGATGGTTTATTGGCCATATTTTTGTACTAAATGCTCTTTGTAATCCTGTAGTGTGAGATCATCAGAAAGTATTCCGCTCAGGCGTTGGACAATGGGATAGTCTTGTGAAATATGTGAATCGGGTATTCTGCGAAGGAAAGCCTCAATTAAAGAGGTTAGCGTTGTATCGTTTTCCACAGCATAATTTTTTGCCTTTTCCAGGAGGTCTCTCGGCACTCTTACAGTTAATTTTGTTTGATTCATGATTATGCTCCTGCCGTACATAATACACGATATTTGTACGGCAGTCAAGGGGGTTGACAGGCTTTTTTGAAGTGAAGCGTTCTTTTAATCGGATTTCTGCGCCCTTTATTTAATTGACTGCGAAGTCATAATATTGATTCCTCTCAAGGGACTGTTATTCTCACCTAAAATGTAGAGGCGAAGGATCTCATGTTGGTCCCTGTATTTCATAACCCCGTAATTTGTCCGGTCCTTAGCGCCTATGTGTGGTAATTTAATTGCGAATTTCTTGTCCTTTCAGCTATCTGCTAGTAGCTAATTACTCCTTCAGAGTCACTTTTCCCACGTACCGAAAATAACCTGGCTCAATTCCCTTTCTTCTGGCAAGCACGACGCTCAACATTTGACCCACCAGAATCTCCACCAGTGGACGCGTGTGGTCGCCCACGTCTGGCAGCACGAAGCTGGGCAGGTCAGGGTCTTGCTGCTCCGAAACCCAAACAACCTTGCCCCCATATTTGAGCACATCGCCGGCCAAATCTCGATTCTGGGAACGGGTCTCCTCAGGCCCGGCAAACATGACAGCTGCAAAACCGGGTTGGCACAATTCCAATGGGCCATGCCGAAATTCCGCGGCGTGCATGCCTTCAAAGGCACACTTGGCAGCTTCCTTACTGATCAAAGCGCTGTTCCAGACGGCCGCCAGCGAACTTCCCCTGCCGGTAAAGACAAGGCTGTTCACATCTTCAGTCAACTGGCCTAAACGTGCCAGTTGGGTGTCCCATTCCTGCAGGTAAGCTTCCATCGCTTTACCCGCTGCCAGCATGTCATTCCGCAACCTCTCTACATCCCAACCCAATAATGTATGGGCTGCCAGCAGGTTGACCGCCAGCATGTTGGTGTAGGTTTTAACGCTGACAGTGGCCTCTTCACCGGCATGGATGGGCAGAGTAACCCCGGCAGCCAGCGCCAACGGGCTGTCTTCTTCATTTACGCAGGCCAGAACCACATGCGGGGATTTGTGACTGACGCGCTCCAGCAGCCGGATCGTCTCGATGCTGCGCCCCGACTGGGAATTCAACCACAGCAGGCTATGCGCACCAATTGACGACTGGAGGTAGTTGAGCAATTCGGCGGTGTTGACCAGGTTGACCGGCAGGTTGCCCTGGTTCAGCGCCAGGTAAGCCGGGTAAGCCGCATTGAAAGAGGCACCCATCCCGCTCATGATGATGCGATCTATTACACCACTTTCCAGGGCGCTGCGAATTTGATGCAGTTCTTTACCATCAAACCGATTTACAGCCATCCGCAGCGCAGCCGCCTGCGTTTTTATATCTTCAATGTAAGCATTCATTATGCTAATAACTCCTCGAGCAAATTAATGGCAGCCCTGGATGCTCCATAGATGCCGGCCTGCTGGTCGAGCTGCGCGGGCTGTAACCCAACTTTGAGCGCCGGGATAATGACCGCATGCCTGGCTATCACTTCTTCAATGCGGGGTTTGAGCCGCTCAAATGAACGCATGACGCCGCCACCCAGCACGATACAATCCGGCAGGAGCATCATCATCAAGCTGACCAGGCCGAGCCCGATGTAGCGTCCGGCACGGTCGACCATCTGGACGCAGAGTTCATCACCGGCTTGATCACCGGCAAAAATCATTGCAGCTGTAATTTTCTCAGCTGCCCCTTGTGTCTGGTTAAACAAATATCCACTGTGAACGAGGGTCTGTTGGCGCGCAAAATTGGCAATAGCCGGACCGCTGACCAGGCTTTCCCAACAACCGCGCGCTCCACAGTAGCAGGCTGGCCCGTTCAGGTCAATCAAAATGTGGCCACCTTCCGGATGCTCACTTTCTACACCGCGATAGATCTTGCCATTTAAAACAAAGCCGGTGCCAATACCGGTGCCTATGGTCACCATCATTAACCGTTCCACTCCACGACCGGCACCCATCCAGGCTTCACCCAGGGCTGCCGCATCTGCATCATTTTCAAAGGCAACCGGCACTTGATACTTGCTTTTCAAGGGAGAGATGATATCAACATCTGCCCAGCCTGGCAGGGTGTATGGGTTCTGGATGCAGCCACGCCGGCGGTCGAGCGGACCGGTCGAACCGACTCCGATCGCCTGCAAGGGCAATTGTGATTCTATCAATACCTTTTCAATACTCTCAAAAATTAATGTAAGTCCATGTTCCGGTCCTTTATGGGCCTGTATGGGTTGATCCTGCCAGTTGAGCAGCCTGCCATCCGCTAAGAATGCTGCCACCCGCACGTTCGTACCGCCCAGGTCAACAGCGATGATCGCTTTTTGTAAATCGACTGCCTGCCTGCTCATAAGCCGTGGGAGGTCATTTTTTGCGCCCAGAGGGCTGTGCCAATCACGCCAGCCTGATTGCCCAACCTGGCGGGGACAACCTCGACCTGATCCACCGGCATGATGGTTACTCGCTCACGCATGGTTTCACGCAGGGGTTGAAAGAGCAGCTCACCAGCATTGGCCACCCCACCGGCGATGATGATCCGGCTAGGTCCGATGGCTGCGCACAAAATGGCCGCACCAATGCCCAGGTATTTGCCGGTATTCTGGTAAATCTCAATTGCGATTTCATCTCCTGCCCTGGCTGCTTCGGCTATCATTTCGGGGGTGATCAGGTTCAGGTCATAGCTGCACAGATCGGCGATGAGTGTGGTCAAACCTTGCGAAACCGCCTTTATGCCCATGGCAGCGATAGCCGGTCCGGAGGCGAAGGCTTCCAAGCAACCGTAATTTCCACAGCCACAGCGAGGGCCATTGAAATCAATAGTCATATGTCCCAGTTCACCGCCTGTCCCGCCGATGCCGAGATGGAGCTGGTTATTAATAACCAAACCCCCTCCTATTCCAGTGCCGATGGCAAAGACTGCGATGGTATCAAAGCCATGCCCAGCGCCGAATACCCACTCAGCAAAGGTAATTGAACGCACATCATTCAGAATTGCAGTTGGCAATCCGGTAGCAGCTTGAATGGTATCCCGCAGAGGAACATCCGGCCAGGTACCCGGCAGGTTGGGTAGGAACAGAGTTGTCCCTTTTTCTAAATCCAAAACGCCGGGCACACCGATCCCAATGCCGCCGATTTCCTCTTTCGTTAAATTGGCTGATTCAATCAACCGTAGAAATAAGGCTGACATGCGTGCCATGACAGCAGCGTGCCCTTCACGAGCGAGAGTAGGCTCGCTTAGTTGGTGAATAACACTGCCATCCGACACATCAATAATTGCTGCTCGCAAGTTGGTGCCACCGAGATCACACCCGATATATTTTTTCATTATCGATCCAAAAGCCAGGGAATATCCCTCCTGCAGGCACATCCACCTGCAGGAGGGTTTTGATCAGTGAATATAAGGTTTGAGAATATCACGCGCGAGGTAGAAACCTCGTTTGACCAGATCTTCATCGCCTTCATATACGCGGTCTTCATGCTCAATGCTGACAACCCCATCATAACGGGCAGCGGTCAGAGCAGCAAAAAACCTGGGCCAATCCATGTCACCCAGGCCGGGCAGACGCGGTACCTGCCAGCCCATGCCCTGTGAAAGCACGCCATGATTGTAAAGTCCTTCCAGATCAATGTGCAGATCCTTGGCATGTACATGGAAAATGCGGCTTCCAAATTCACGGATTGCGCGGCTGTAATCAATCATCTGCAATATCAGATGTGAAGGATCAAGGTTGAGCCCAAAATTATCATCGGGGATGATCTCCCACATCTGACGCCAGATGGCCGGTGTGCTGGCCAGGTTATTGCCGCCCGGCCACTCATCATAGGAAAAAATCATCGGGCAGTTTTCGATGGCAATTTTGACGCCGTGTTCTTTGGCATATTGTACAATCGGCGGCCAGATTTTGGCAAAATCATCCAGGTTCTGGGGTACCGTTTTGTTCTTATCCTTGCCGGTAAACGTTCCAACCACCTCAGTTTCGAGCATGGCAGCCGCGGCGATGACTTTTTTAAGGTGATTAATGACGATGTCCCGATGTTCGACATCAGGATGAAGCGGGTTGGGATAATATGCCAGTGAGGAAATGATCAGGCCATAATCGGCCAGTATTTTGCGAATTTCCCTCGCTTTAGATTGATCCAGATTGACCACATCAATGTGGGTAACGCCGGCATATCGGCGGGCAGCTTTTTCATACGGCCAGCAGGCAATTTCGATTGCACTGAAGCCATTCTCTGCACCCCATTTGGCAGCCTGTTCGAGACTATTATCTGGTAAAGCAGCTGTTAGAAAACCAAGTTTCATTTTATACTCCTTCTAAGGAATTGTGACCCAGGTTTTTTCGCGTGCACTGCGCTCGATTGCCTCACATAGCACCATTTCATAGTGGCCATCGGCAAAGGTAGGAAAATCGGGCGTACGGCTCATGTCACCGCTCAAAATATAATCGTAAATTTTCTTCTGCATCTGTTTGAAGGTGTCAGGAAAGCCTTCCGCGTGTCCACCCGGGTAGGAAGCGGTCGCACGGGCTTGGGTTGACAGTAGCGCAGGGTCTTTGATCAACACCTGGTTGGGTGCGTCACGATGACCTATCCATAATTCATTAGGGCGTTCACCATCCCAGGCTAACGACGATTTCGAGCCATTGATTTCAAAGAAAATTCTGTTTTTGCGCCCAGAGCAAACCTGCGCAACCGTCAATACCCCATGCACACCATTCTCGAAATGGAGCAGAATGGTGGCGTAATCTTCGGTCTTAATCGGGGTGTCAACGTAATCTTCCGACCTCAGTAGTTTGCTGGTAAATGTCTCAACTGCCCTGGTCGGTTTCTTGCGGATTGTGTGAAAGGTCTTAAAATCCGCATACACTTCCTTGATTTTAAGCCCGGTGATGAAGGTCATCAAATCCAGCCAGTGTGAGCCAATATCACCCACTGCGCGCAAGGTGCCGCCCAGATCGCTTTCCAGGCGCCAATTCCAGTCGGTGGCCAAAAGCAGCCAATCCTGCAAATAAGAGCCCTGGACGATGAACACATCACCAATTTCGCCATTTTGTATCATGCTGCGGGCTTGCTGAGCCATTGGATACATGCGAATATTGAAATTAACCGCATTGACCAGTTTCTTTTCAGCAGCCAACTGCACCAGTTCCGCTGATTGGGCTGCCGTTAAAGCTAATGGCTTCTCACAAACAACATGTTTACCGGCCAAAAGCGCGGCTTTTGCCTGCGGGTAATGCAAGAAATTGGGAGTCGCCAGGTGGACGACATCAATTTCAGGGTCAGCAAGCATGCTTTCAAAATCCGGATAGGCTCGTTCAATGCCCAGCTCTATAGCCTTGCTGGCAGCCAGCTCTGGTGAGCTTTCGACCAGCCCGCGCACGTGGATGCCATTACGCACCAGGCCTTCCAAATGGGCTGGTCCAATAAAACCCGTGCCCACGATTCCTACCCCAATTGTTTTTTTGTCTTTATGCTCGCTCATTTCAGCACTCCTTTTAGTAACCGCCGCTTAACTTCGCTTCACCGGTAGTAGATTGCTTTCCTTGTTGACGGGCAGCAAAATCATCCAGCATCTGCTTTGTAGCGGTCGCCCCACAACGGGTCACACCGGCTTCAATGACGGCCAGCAGGGCATCCAGGCTGCGCACACCTCCGGCAGATTTAATTTGCACATGATCGCGGACACTTTTACGCATCAAACGCAGATCTTCAATCGTTGCGCCGCTGGGAGCGAAACCGGTTGAGGTTTTGACCCAATCTGCCCCGGCCTGATCTGCCAGCTTGCAAGCGGTCACCTTCTCTTCGTCTGTCAGATATGCATTTTCAAGAATGACTTTCACCCTGACCCCGCGTGCATGCGCGTCAGCCACCACGGCTTTGATATCCGCGCTGACCAGATCGAATTTTCCGGAACGCAATTGCCCAATATTGAGCACCATATCCAGTTCCAGAGCGCCATCATCCATCGCCAGGTTAGCTTCCGCCACCTTGATCGCAGTGCGATTGCTGCCATGCGGAAAACCTATCACGGTGCTGACAATGACATCCGAATCGCGCAGGGCTTCTTTGGCTAACTGCACATGACAAGGCTTCACACACACGGTGGCTACATGATACTCATCCGCCAGTGCACAGCCGGCCAATACATCGCTTTCGGTCAATTCTGGCCGCAGCAAGGAGTGATCGATCACTTTGGCCAATTCTGACAGTGTGATTGTTTTTGGATCTAACTTAATTAACATCAATTATTTCCCTTTCCAGAGATCGAATGGTTTGCTTACCTGTGGCGGTGTATAGGGGAACTCTATCTTGCGGCCTTCTCCGGCAGATTGGTAAGCGGCATACATAATCTTGAGCACCTCGCGGCCATCTTCTCCTGTTTCCATGCAAATTTCTTTGCCCTGAACACAGTTGATGAAGTGTTGCATTTCCTGCGGAAAGCCGTAATTCCAGATTTCTTCGAACATGGTGAAGGTGTAACCCTGGGTCACCCCCGATTTTTCAACGGCGTATCCATAGCCCTCTTCCGAATAGGTCAGCAGACTGCTGCCGCGCAGTAAATCGGCACGTGTATGTCCTTTGAGGCCATAGATTTCACAGCGGTCATCCACGCCGCCGCCTTTTGCCCAACTGTTTTCCAGCATGGCCAATTTATTATCTTCATATTCTACGATCGTATAACAATGATCCTCACCCTCGGTTTTATCGGCATGCATGTATTGGCCTAGAAAGGCTGTTACACTTTTGACTTTCGGTTTGCCCAAAACCCAGCGGGTATATTCAATCGAATGGCAGCCCATGTCCATCAGTACACCACCGCCGGCGCGGTTGACATCCCAGAACCAGCCTTTGTGAGGTCCGGGATGTTCCTCGGATTGCTTGGCCAGGAAGGGTTTGCCAATTGCACCTTCTTCAATCAGCATTTTGGCGCGCACATATTTGGGGGCGAATAATAGTTCTTCGGCATACATCAACAGCACACCCTCTTTCTTGCAGGTTTCGATCATTAAATCGGCTTCTTCCATGGTCAGACACAGCGGTTTCTCAATGATGATGTGTTTGCCTGCCCGGGCGGCATCAACGACCACCTGGCAATGCAGATCGTTGGGGATGCCAATGTCAACCACATCAATGCTTTTATCCTTAAACATCTCACGATAATCGCTGTATGCAGCGCTGATCTGGTGATCGTGCGCAAATTTCGTCGCATTATTCGGGCTGGCAACCGCCACAACTTCGGCATCGTGCACCCAGCCTTTGAAAGAAGCGTGATGAATATCACCGACGAAACCAGTCCCTACAATTCCCACTTTTACTTTTTTATCCATGGCTCCTCCAATTAATGTTTATAATTTATTCTTTTTTTAGTAGAAGGCAATTGGTCTACGCTAACATATGTCGGTTCTGTGCATCTATCCTACTCTTGCGGGCCGGTCATGACCGGCCCCTACAAAATCTTCATTACTTATTACTTCTCACTCATTACTTCTCACTCATTACTCAATTTCCTATTGCCTTAGACTGCGCTGGCGCCCATAAATGGAGATCAGTGCCAGCAGGGTTGCGCCCAATACCATTCGCCGCACAGATTCAGGCATCTGCATGGTTGTCAGCAGGCTGGTGATCAATGTCAGTACAATGGCACCAGACATGGTACCCCAATAAGAGCCTTTTCCGCCGGAAAGCAAGGTCCCCCCTACCGCCACGGCGGCAATCGCCGGGAAGAGGAAGGGTTGCCCGAGCGCAATGAAGACCACACCGGTATTGCCAACCACCAGAAAACCGCCAAAGCCGGTCAATGCACCGGCGAGTGTATAGGTGGCAATATTGGTCCAGGTAACATTGACACCGGATAGGCGCGCTGTGGTGCGGTTGACGCCGATGGCAAACAGATTCTTGCCATAGGTTGTACGCTCCAATAACAGCCACATCAGCACACCGAATACCAGCCAGATCAGGATGGCGCTAGGAATTGGAATGCCGGGTGATACCGGCCGGGCAATGACTCGCGTCATAATCGGTGCTACCTTGCCGCTGACATTGCCATGATTGATGACAATGATCGCACCAGTCACGACTCCCGAGATCCCGAGCGTCATAACAAAGGGCGAAATTTTGAGGAAAGTAATCCCAAGGCCGTTTATTAAGCCGACGAATGCGCCTACGGCAATAGCGATCACCAAGGCGGGCAGAACGCGACTGTTATCCCCGCTGACATAGACGTACGTCAGGATGGCGGTCAGGGTGACTACAGAACCGGCTGAGAGATCAATGCCTTCAAAACCACTGATGATGACCAGTGTCTGACCCGCAGCGATAACACCCAGAAAGACAGCCAAGCGGACAATATTGGTAGCCTGCGCCATGGCTATATCCAGGTTACTGCCGTAACCATTCGGCAGCAAACCCGATAGCAGGAACAAAACGATCGCCAGGATCAGGGCAGCGATGGGAGGAGAAATGGAAAATCTTTTCATTTTTTCTCCCTTGCAAACAACTTAATAAAACCTGGAGCAGCCAAGGCGATGACAATGATGGCCGCTTTCACCAGGGTTTCCCACCAGGTATTGACGTGCGCGAATGAAACGATATTTTGCAAAATACCAAGGGTAATTGCGCCCATTACCGGACCGGCCACACCACCAATTCCACCGCTCATGGCTGTTCCGCCGATCACAACCGCCGTGATGGCATTCAAGGTCATGGCCGAACCAATTTCAGAATTACCGGATCCGCTCAGCATCGTAATCGCAATACCGCCGAAAGCTGCCATCAAACCGGAAATGACATAGGTGCTGAAAACCACCCAGTTAACCGGCACAGCTGTCTGATAGGCGGCGTCTGCTTTACCACCAACTGCAAACAAGTAGCGGCCATAACGTGTGGAGCGCACATACCACCAAATCAAGAGAATAATCGCAACTACCAGAAAAGCCAGTGGCAAACCAAACGGCATGGTTGTTCTATAAAAATCGGCCACCGCGCGGGGAATACCGCCGCCCGGGTTGGGCAGCAGGAAAAGTGCAAAGCCGGCATACAGAAAGCCGGTAGCATAGGTGGTGATGATGGGCTGCAAGCGCAGTACGGCGATGAAGAAGCCATTGATTGCGCCGGCTAGCAGACCGGCCAGAAGTGCTACCAGCATGAATATCCACATTTTTTCCAGGCTGCCATCCAGGCCAACCTGTGTAGCCAGCAGACAGTTGATGATCGAAACAATGCCGCCTACCGAAATATCGATACCACCGCCGATCATGACGATCGTTTGCCCAACCGCCAGAAAGATCAATGGTAAGAACACACGCATATTGCCATTGAGCGTATCGCGCTCGAACATGTTGGGTTGTAAAATGAGGTTCACAACAATGGCAATTGCGAAGAAAATAAAAGCAAATAAAGCCGGGTAACGCGTAATCAGGGTGTTCCAGGAAAATTTTCTCATACGCTCACCATATTGCTGACACCCAGGCTGGCAGAAACCAGATTCACTTTGTTCAATTCAGGTCCCTTGAGCTCGGTCCGGATTTTACCATCGTACATCACCAGCACACGATCGCAAAGACCGATCAATTCTTCATCATCACTGCTATAAAAAATGATTGACTTGCCTTGAGCGCACAGCCTGGTCAGGAGTGCGTAAAATTCAGCTTTAGTGCCCACATCCACCCCTTTGGTGGGGTCATCCAACAGCATCAAAATTGGATCGCGCATCAGCCATTTGCCAATGACCACCTTCTGCGCATTGCCTCCTGAGAGGCTGCTGACAGGTGCCTGCAGCCCGGCCATTTTTAAGTTAAGACTTTCACCGGTTTTAAGAGCATCCTGTTTTGATTTTTCAATTTTTAAGGGTAAGCCATACCTGCGCCAGGAAGGTAATAGCATGTTCTCCAGAATGGAGCGAATGTAGAGCAAACCCTCACGGGCACGGTCTCCTGGCACCAGAGCTATTCCCTTTTTCATGGCCTGGCGGGGATTCCGAAAATGTACTATTGAACCCAAATAGTTGATCTCACCACTAAAGGGAATATCGCCAAACAGGGCTAGCAGCAAATCACGCTGCCCCTGCCCCTGTAAACCGCCGATTCCCAACAATTCCCCCTCTTTCACCGTAAAATCGATCCCATTCAAGACAGCGGTGCGTAGATTCGTCACCGAAATACGAACTGGTTTTTGTTCCGTATTGGCTTCTTTTTCTTCACGTTTAAAGGTGAAGATGGACGTTTTATCGATCATCAGCCGTACCAACTCATTCTCGTTGATCTCGGCAATCAAACCGGCACCGACCGAAACGCCATTTCTCAGAACCACATAACGATCTGCAATCTGGAAAATTTCTTCCATGCGGTGGGAGACAAAAATGATAGCCTTGTTCTGATTCTTCCATTCCTGGACCAATTTAAACAAGCGTTCTACCTGGCGGCTATCCAGGCTGGCTGTTGCCTCATCCAGAATGAGGACACGCGGATCCGAACTGATAGCTTTTAAAATTTCAATAATTTGTTTTTCATCTGCGGGTAAATCCGAGACTGGCGTCTCGGGTACCAGTTGTGATTTAAATGTTCCCGCAAACAAAGCCAGGAATTCTTCTGTCTTTGTTTTAATTTCTTTTTTGTCAACCATTCCAAGCGCGTTGTACGGCTCACGTGTTAACCAAATATTTTCCGCCACCGTCATCTGCGGAATAAGGCTCAACTCCTGAAAGACGGTTGAGATGCCCAATTCTTTGGCGATGTGCGGAGATGAAAAGTTCACCTGCCTGTCATCAAGGAGTAGTTGCCCTCCATCGAGGACAACTACTCCATTGATCACTTTGCTCAGTGTACTTTTACCGCTCCCATTTGCCCCAACCAACGCCAGAACTTCACCCGATTTTACTTCCAGATTTCCATCGGAAAGTGCAACTACGCCTCCGTAGCGTTTGACAATATGTTGGGCTGAAAGCGATACATACATAGGCTTATTTAAAGTAGGAACTGAGAACTTCGTCGTTACTCATGATACCATCCAGCAAGTAGGCATCTGGCTTGTCTTTGCAGATGTCCAGACCTTCTTGCAGATTGTCACTGGTAATGACAACGGGTACAGGAATGACGAAAGATAAACCATTGGCTCCGCCCAGTTTGGTCTCATCGACCATCTTACCGGTGAGCATGTTGACGGCAATGCGCAGACCGGTCGGGGAAACCCCGGGCGGGTTGGCAACGGCAATAGTCCTGAATTCAGGATCGGTGGCGAGCACTTCTTCCCACAACTTCAAGAACTGGCAGCGGCCCTCACCCACAACAACCGGATACTTGGCCGGGTTGGCAGCCATAACAGCCTGTAAACCACCAATAGCCATTCCATCCTGAGTCCAGTAACCATCCAGGGTTGGGTAAGCGGCCAGGAAATTGGACATTACTTGCTGTCCGGTGGCCTCGTCCCATTTACCGCTTTCGGTTGCCAAAACTTTGATATCGGGGTAATTGGCCAATACTTCCGCAACACCATCCATGCGGGCTACGTTGGCCGGGTGGCCGGGGAAGCCTTCAACTTGAACGATATCGCCCTTGCCACCCAATGCATCAGCCAGCCATTGTGCACTGGTTTTAGC
>JBBQNI010000030.1:0-38788 GCA_038329785.1 Anaerolineales bacterium
TTCAAATACCATTACAGGATTGACCTGCCTCCCACAGATCTTACCAACTGCTGTGCCAACCGCCACTTTGACTGGTTCCGCACCAACAGCCACTTCTGGGGGGCCAACCCCCACATCGATTGGTTCTGCACCGACAGCCACTTCTGGAGCGCCATCCCCCACATCGACTGGTTCTGCACCGACAGCCACACAATTGCCAGTACCAACTGCATTACCTGGCACTGGTGGGGCACCTATCCGAAGTGAAGGGGCACCCTGGAGCCTGCTGGTTATCATTGGCTTCAGTGCCGCAGTTCTGTTCTTTGCCTTCCGAGGCTCCCGACAGAGAAATATTCCGAAACAATAACGATATTTTCGTGCGAACGAAGGACCTGCTCACACACCGCAGTATGTTCGGTTATCTATTGACCGTAATAGTCATTGCAGTACTGATAGCGGGATGCGAAAAAAAAGAGGCGAGGCTGGAGCTAGTTGAAACTCCCTCGCCTCTAGGTTTTCAGCCATCTGACCAGGGGGAAGTTCAACCGACTACTACAACTTTCCAGTCAATAGTAGAGCCTTCAGCTGAGTTAACAGTTCAATCGACTTCAACACCCATCGCGCTTGGACCGCTTTTTGATTCAAGCGTTGACATAAAAGCCGGGCCAATTGGCGTACCGCTCGAGCTCCAAATTCCTTCACTAAAAATCAGAGCTCCCGTGGTCGGAGTCGGTCTCACGTCGGGCAATGTGATGGATGCACCCAAAGGTCCAATTGGTGATCCAATTTGGCATACGGCATTTTGGTATCGCGGCAGTGGCATTCCGGGGGAATCAGGCACGGCTACAATTGCGGGCCATGTCAACGATCCGCTTGGGCGACCAGAGATATTTGCTCACCTCCAGGATTTGGAGCCAGGCGACCTTATCATCATACGCTTTACCACGTTAAACATTGATATTTCTTTCAGTGTTGATCAGGTTAAAGATTACTCAGTTCAGGAGTCTTCGGACATAGCTGTACTTACACAAATTTATGGTGCCGGGCCGCTTGCTGGAACTGGACCACAGCCGGCCTTTGATGGGCTCGCTCATATAACGTTGATTACTTGTTCCGGAAATATTGTTAACGGCCAGTTTGATCACCACATAGTTGTATACGCGACGCATAGTAAGTGAAATTACTATTTTTAACTCATTATCAGAAATTTCAATTTCGGTGGGGAATTCTGGGTGAGTTATTCAATGGCATATCTTCGTAGATTCACAGAATGCTTTCCAATGGTTATCAGGTAGAACTTCTATTACCAGCCTGATTTGCTTTGCATATGTTTTTACTGCGTATGCCACGTATGGCAAATGCGGAAGCCAATTTAAATTTCACTGTACCATCTACCCTTTTCGAAACTGAAAATCTTAACACGTGGAGCTAATGAATGATTATTTGTAATCTCAAGTATGGCCAGGCAAAAACTGGACTTTTGTTTACCTCCAGCTTTTATGGTAGAGGATAATGAATAATAAAAATGCTTGCCAAATTCAGCAGGTTTTTGGAATACAAACATGTAAATTCACATTAATAAAAAATTTTCGTTGCATATGACTACTTTTGGATATAATTAGTCTGATTTTGGGTATGAATACCCATTTAAGACATTAAGAAAAGGATGGTCTTTTTGGCCCAAATCTTATAAAAGATGCTTGTAAAATCCAATTTATTGTGCTTTTATTAATTAGAGGAAATTAAATGGATGGAAAATAAATATCTGGATATTTTTGAAGTGAAAATGTGGTTACCTTTTCTTTTTTGAATTAGCCGAAAATATCGTGGAGAAAAAAAGATGGAAAACGAAAACAAAGAAATCCTTATCTATAGCACCACCTGGTGCTCGGATTGTAAACGCGCCAAAAAATTCTTTGGTGAACAGCGAATTGCTTATATTAATATCGATATTGAAGAAAATCCGGAACATGTGGCCGTGGTGGAAAAGATCAACAATGGCATGCGCATTGTCCCCACCATTGTTTTCCCGGATGGCACTATTCTTTCTGAACCAAGTAATGCCGAATTGGCAGAGAAATTAGGTTTGCAGACTGTAGCGCAGCGCAAATTTTATGATGTCATCATTGTCGGTGGGGGGACGACTGGCCTGACTGCTGCGATTTATCTGGCGCGCGAGGGAATGGATACACTCGTCATCGAACGCGGTGCTCTGGGGGGGCAGGTTGGAATGACCCAGATGATGGATAATTTCCCCGGTTTTGATGAAGGTATTTCCGGCAGCGATTTCGCAGACCGTCTTGGACGCCAGGCACGCCGTTTTGGGGTTGAGATTCTTCAGGCAACCGAGGTGACTGACATCAGCAAAGAGGAAACCGGCTATCTATGTGTCACTACCCGCGGAGAGAAGAGTTATGGCTGCAAGGCAGTCCTATTTGCCACGGGTGCCCGCTATCGTCGTCTGGGAGTGCCGGGAGAAGATGCTTTGATTGGATCGTACGTCCATTTTTGTGCCACCTGCGACGGGGCATTTTACCGCGATAAAAAGGTGCTGGTCGTAGGAGGCGGGAACAGCGGCTTTGAGGAGGGCTTGTATTTGACCAAATTTGCCAACCAGGTGGATATTGTTGAATTTATGCCGCAAGTAAGGGCCAGTAAAGTAATCCAGGAAAAGGTGGCGTCTATGGATAACATGAAGGTGACCGTCAATCATGCCATCAAGGAACTGGTTGTCAAAGGCAAAAATAAATTAGACAAAATCATTGCTGTCGATCGGGTCAGTGGTGAACAAAAAGAATGGGATTATGATGGTATCTTCATCTTTATTGGTTTACAGCCGAACAGTGATTTACTGAAGGAAAAGGTCGAGATTGATAAGACAGGTTTTGTGGTTACCGGTAAGACCCTGCAGACTGGAATCCAGGGTCTGTATGCGGCCGGCGATGTGCGCTCTGGTTCGACCAAACAGGCTGCCGCGGCGGCGGGCGAAGGAGCCACCGCCGCCTTGATGATCCGTGACTACGTGCGTGAAATTGGGTAGGGAGTCTGACTATAAACTCAGAAAATCCAGATCAAATCTTCTCTGAATGACAGTAAGCCTCATAACCAAAAAGAGATTTTTCCTTTGCGTGTTGGAAAAATCTCTTTTGTTGTTTTACGATCAGGCAGCTTAGTTATCCTGGTCGAATGTAAAGGTGTCAATCAGATCATACACTTTGACGGTATAGGTACCGGCTGGCAATCCGGCGACATCCAATTGAAATGTCTCTTCAAAGGGGACTAGTGCCTGAGTACACAATGCCAGCGGATCACGTTCGGTGAAGATGTGTACTTCAAATGTGGTTTCATCCGTTTTGGTGGCTTTTTTATCCACCAGGTAGGTACACCCATCCGGCAGATTCCCCTGGATGGTGACACTTACCTGCAATGGGAAGGATTCCATGATATTGATCTGCATACTATCCACGTACGAATGTTCTTGATAAATGTCACGATCAATCCCAGGCGTGCTGGATGGGGATGTGTCTGTTGAAATGGGTGGCGCCTCAGTTGGCGCCTCAGTTGGCACATTTCCGGTGCAAGCACTCAAAGCAATGATTATGACGATCATTAGCGCAACAATTAAAGGTTTTGTTCGGGTCATCTTTTACCTCCTGTAAGTTTTAAGGATAAGACGAATTTATGTGCCCGTTTGTTCCCGAGTTGAGCTGTTTATTGGTTGGAAAGATTCTTAATTGACTTCGGAATCAGCCGGATAAAGGGCAAACCAGCTGCCACGAAAACGGCACCCATATAGAATGTGAAGCGTAAACTGGAAAGATCCGCAACCTTGCCGACAATCAAAATGGCAGTCGACATAGAGGCGAAATTGATGGCCATATAAACGCCATTGGCCAACGATCGATTTTCCGGAAAGTTTTCCAGGACGATCGCCATGATGACTGGGGTAACCGAAATGGCAAAGAAGCCCAGAAAAATCAAAAGCGGCACCTGGAAGATTCCCTTCATCTGTAAAAAAAGCAGCATAAAGATGGGGGTCGCACAGAATGAAATGACCAACATTTTTCTTCTGCCTAACCGATCCGAAAGTGAGCCAGCTAAAAAAGCACCAACCACACCGGCCGCCTCCAGGATCGAGAGCGAAGCCCCAGCCACCCATAAACTGGATCCTTCATTGGTGAGGAAGGTTGGTAAAAATGTGGTCAGGGTGGCCATCATCATGGCGCGCGAGAATACAAGAATAAATACGGGAATGAGAATCGGGCCCATTTTCTGTAAAGCGGCTCTCCAGGGTAACTGGCTGCCGTTGTTTTTTGGCTGGGTGGTGGCATCTTTCAATTGGGTGTATAAAAAGATGGATGCAAAAAAACCGCCAAACATCAACCAGGGTAAACCTTCCAGTGTCAGGTAGCCAATCGCGGAGACGACCAACAGCGGGCCAATTGTGCGACCTAATTCGCCCCCGACCATCCAGAAGCTCATCCCTCGCCCGAGCTTATTGCCTGCCAGGGTGCCGGTTAGCACGGGTGCGACCGCGTGTAAGGCTGAAGAACTAATCCCGGAAATGATCAGTAAAAACGCTAAAAAGGCATAGTGAGGCGCTATACTCAACAGGCTCATGGCCGCGCCGGTAATGGCAGGTGTGAGAATGATAAAATAACGCAAGTTTCGACGATCGGCCAGGTGACCAATAAATGGTTGTAGCAGAGATGGTGCCTGGGCGAAAACCGACAAAAGCCCGGCGGTTGTGTTGGTCAGGCTAAATTTTTCCATCAATACCGGCAGGAGGGCGGGTAAAAAGGACGTGTACGTATCGTGCACCATATGGCCACCCGAGACAATGGATACAGCCGAAGTGTGAAATTTGTATTGATCCGTGATTTGTTCCATGAAGATGCGACCCCGGGCGAATGAAGATTTTTTCTTTCCCCACTCAAAATTGATGCTTCAAAGTGATCTCTTTCAAAGTCAGGAAGAGATCATTATACTTGGATTTTATTGTTAAACGGATCAGCCCTTATTTTCGTTTTCTTCGAAACGGTCGCGAAACCCACAGCCAGAGCAGGAGTAGTGGCCATAGCCAGGCCAGATCTACTTCCAACGCGCGCGGGGTCACGACGCTGGTGGGGTCAAAGCGCAAAAAGACCATGTTTTCTTTATGAGCCAGGATGTCTTTGCGGGTCGGGCTGACATCCATTGACTTCAAGTACCAGTTCATCATGGCAGGATAGCGGCTCAGAATCGTCTCGATGACCGTGATCAGTTCATTGTCATCACTGACGTGCACTGCAACCATTCGCTCAAGTCCATCGGCAGTTTGGATCGAGACATGCGGGTTGGCAAGGATATTGCGGTACCACTGAGCCTTGATTCCAAAAGCACACGGTATATATTTGATTCCATTGATTGTGTGGTATTCCACTGCAGTCTGGCGTGGTGTTCCGCTTTTACGGCCTGTGTGGGTGATGATCATGATGTATCGCCCCAGAATTGGCCCCAGACCCAGGCGCCATGCCAGCATTGGCAGGGAAAAGAGCAGCTTTTCCATTTTGGAATCCGGGTAAATATCCTGCATTGTTTTTGGCAGTTTCTTTTTGATACCTTCAAATACTTTATTCATAATTTCCTTTTTTGTGTAAAAGCCTAGAGTGAGTCTTGCGAATAGAGATCACTTTCTTCTGCCACGGCCAGCAAAGTATTAGCGATTTTACGGGCTTCGGCCGGAGTTAAATAAAGGTGTGTTTGGTCTGCCCGAAAGATTTTTTCATCTTCGTGACAGGGTTCTTCAAAACAAAGACAGATATTATCATCATAGCTAATGTCGGATTTTTCGAGTTGTATCTGTACCACCAAAGCACCTCTAAGTAGATCGATTATCATGGATCCCTCCTTGTGATGGTTGCTATTGTTTTTCTTATTTTACAAGATATAAGCAAATTTATGAACAGGTTGTTTAAGGAGTTTCTTCGATTTTTGCTTCCAGCTTGGTGCCATTTTCAATCAGCAGTCGTAAAAAGTCGACCCGATTTAATGGTTCTGAAAAGAGAAACCCTTGCAGATAATCGCAATTTTTCTCCATCAAGTAATGCTGTTGGTGAACATTATCGATCCCGACTCCCACGACCTGCATGCCTAAAATGTGCGCCATGGCGATGATGGCTTCAATGATGGCAGTATCATCACTGTTGACGGGTAGATCTTTGATAAAAGATTGTGAAATCTTTAAGGCATGCACAGGCAAACGTTTCAATTGCTCCAGGGAAGATGCCACCCGCCCAAAATCATCCAGGAAGACCCGAATTCCGATACTGGTGAGGTCAAACAGATTTTGGATTGCTGCACCAGAGTTATAAACACCGGTGCTTTCGGTGATTTCCAAAATCAAATTTTCATACGGCAGGTCGGTGTCTGCCAGAATACTGCGGATGATTTCGGCAAAATCGGGATTGATTAATAACCTGGGTGAGACGTTCACTGACACACGCAAATTAGTAAAACCGGAATCCAGCCATGAGCGTGCTTCGTTACACGCGGTGCGCATGACAAATTCGTCCAGCTGGCTAATCACGCCCGTTTCCTCAGCCACGGGGATGAAGTCATCGGTCGGGATGAGACCTTTTTGCGGATGCTGCCAGCGTAAGAGGGCTTCGATGAAATCTATTTCGCCGGTTTCAGCAGAGAGCACAGGTTGGTAGAAGACCTTTAATTCCGAACGCTGTAATGCCTGACGCAGCTCGGATTCAGTTTTGAGCTTGGAGAGGGTATAAATATGCATCTCTTTGTCGAAGATTTCAAATCTTCCACGACCATTGGCTTTTGCCTGATTCATGGCTGTATCTGCATCCCGCAGGATCTCTTCAGCGGATTGATACCCACGGGTGAGCATGACAACCCCGAAACTGGCATTGGGAGAAATTTCCTGGCTCTCGATAATATAGGGTTGTGACAATATTGAATGAAGGCGGCGCGTAACTTGAATGGCATCCTGCAACCCATTAATCTCTTCCAGTAGAATGGCGAACTCATCACCGCTGAATCTCGCGACCGTATCCATGGTGCGCAATGTTCTTTTCAAGCGCTGGGTGACTTCAATCAGCATTTGATCGCCGGCACTGTAGCCAAAGCCATCGTTGATCAACTTAAACCTGTCCAGGTCCAGGAAGATAATGGCGGCGTGATATTCTTCGCGCCGTTGGGTTCTGCCCAGAGCACTTTCCAGCATTTCCAGGAAGTATTCGCGATTGGGGACACGCGTCAATGGGTCATGCATGGCATCGTGTAACAGCCGTTTTTCAAATTCCTTGCGTTTGGTAAAATCACTGATTGATCCGGCAAAGCGAAAGGCTTTATTTTCCTCGTTGCGTAGCGCCAAACCACGGGCCAATACCCAGATATAAGAATCGTTTGCATGCAGAAGGCGGTGTTCGTTTTCAAAAAATGCAGTTTTCCCCTCCAGGTGGGTTTTAATATCTGCCTTTAAACCTTCCAGATCATCCGGGTGAACACGGGAAAGCCACTCATTGGGAGAATTGCGAACAGATTCTTCAGTGTAACCAAGCATAAATAACCAGCGCGAGGAGTAATAGCACTGATTCTTTTTCAAGTCCCAATCCCAAATGCCATCATTTGCACCGCGAATGGCCAACTCGTAGCGTTCTTCACTGGCGCGCAATGCTTCTTCCCGTTGGCTTTCCGATTGTAGAACTTTCAGAAACTGATTGTATCCGCGGACCAAATCGCCAATTTCGTCACCCAGCCCGGAATCAGACACGGGTGGAATATTCCCTGGTTTTTGAAAACGGACAGCGTGTAAACCGGAAGTCATTTTCTGAATAGGGTTCAAGAAGCGTTGGCGAAAAACGAGCATGAACACCGCGCCGATGGCAACCGTTAGAACGACTGCTATGATCAACGAAATGATGACAGCGTTCACATCCAGTACAAATCGGGTGCTGATCACCAGCAGGCTGACTGCCAAAAGAATGAGTGGCACAAGCATTAAAGCCAATAACCAGAGTGAGGATTTGACAATCAATTTGTTTTTAGACGTGGTTGGTTTCATAATCACTTTTCTTCAATGGGATCTGCGCAAATGGCACCCTTTTTGCGTTTCAGACACGGAGAATCCTCCATATTCAGTATAGACCACTGCTCAAATTTCTGCAATTTATTCACGCGATAAATTTTTTGATCCAGGGAAATCAGTTTGATGCTAATTATTCACTGGATGCTTCGCTTGCAGTAATACTCAAAATTTCACCAAAATACATGCGATGGTAATCGTGTAGCGGGTATTTTGCATGGATCTCACCGGCCAAAAAGTGATCCGGTTTGAAATCCTCCCTGTAGGTCTTCTTGCATTCGATCGCCAGGATGGCCTCTTCAAAAATTGGAGATTGAATTTGGCTGGAAGATGTGGGGGTCAAGCCAGCTAATTTGATTTTATCTCCATCTCGACCGGATTTTTTTCCCAATGTACTCAATGCGGGCTGATTTTCTTTGGAAAATGCACAGAGCGAGAAATCAGGATATTTTTCCATAAATAGGTAGGTGTGACGCTGCGGACGGACAACGACCATAGCAAACGGCTTATTCCACATCGTGCCAAAACTACCCCACCCAACTGTCATGCAGTTAAAGTCACCAGTGGAAAAATCCCCACTGGTTAACAACAACCACTGGTTATCCCAAAGATCATGCGGTTTTATTTGCCAATCATCAAAATTGATTGGATTGCGGCTCATATTCTCCTCTTTTCAGGTTTGCTGGTATTTTTACTATGCGGTTGAATCAATATGCCAAATGTGGAAGCCAGCAGAGAACTGCAAACCCTCAGGGAACGCATCTGGTGTGCCAGGGATGGTAAATTTTCATCAAGATAGAAATGGAGCGCTCGACAATAAAAGCATGGTCTTCATTGTTCTCCGTCGAGAGCTCACAGCGCAAGCGCTGACATTCCATTGGTCTCTGCTTTCCACAGGACGAGTGATCAAAGGCACTTTTGCTGGCTGTTATTCGTCCCCTACAGTGAAACCAACCTTAATCGTAACCTGCCAGTAAGCGACGACCTTGTCCACGATTTGACCGCGGGTTTCCACCACTTCAAACCAGCGCATATTCTCCAATGTCTCTCCCGCCTTCGCGATCGCTTTCTGAATCGCATCTTCCATGCTGATTTTCGAAGAACCAACCAGTTCTATTTTTTTATACGTATGTTCAGACATTGTTTCCTCCAGGTAGATTAGTTAATACGATTATACAGGCGACGCCTGGTTTTTGTGATGAAAAGAGATATGGATCTATGGGTGAATTAATAGAAAGACAATTACCTCTCATTTTGCACGCCAAAAGGAGGGATATTTAAGTGTTTTGTCAGGTTTCGATTCCGGTGAAATAAAACGGAATGCCGGGTGGGGGTTTACGAAAAGATTACGAACGAATCATGACCAGCAGCATTTTCACTGCCGATTCTGCCTTTAGGGCATGCGGTTGGTTGGCTGGCATGATGATCATATCGCCCGCGCTGAGTGAAAAAGGTCTACCGGAAATTGTTACAGCCAAATGGCCATCAATCACCTGAACATAGGCATCGTATGGAGCTGCATGTTCACTTAGCCCTTCGCCTTTGTCAAATGCGAATAAGGTGAGCGTGCCCGTTTTTTGGTTGATCAATGTGCGGCTGACAACTGCACCACTTTGCACCTGTAAAAGTTGATCTAATTTGTGAACTTCGCTTTGTTTTACATCTGCCATGAGAACTCCTTCGAAAATCAATGTGTCAATAAGTTTACCTAATTTATGCATTTGCAGCAGCTGATTGTCTCAAGTTGGTACAATTTCAAGGCAGTGGGCGTGTCGTAAATCGTTAAATCTGTTAGAATCGCACTACAAAAGGAAAGGTTATTTATTTAAAGGTAGAAAAATAGTGAAAAAAATTCTGATTGCTGTGGCAATTTTGTTCATATTCCAGGTGATGTTTTTCAATGGCATCACGCCTGTGGAAGCAGCCGGTGCTGAACCATTTGCCGGTGACCCGCTGTGTTTACCGGGGATTTACCCACAATCTCCAGCAGATTGTCTGGCACTGGGACCATCCAACTTTCTCAGCAGCATGGCGGCCAGAGGTATTCCAATTCCCTTCCAACCCTTACCGGTTTACAGCCCGGACGCGAACTTAATTTACAGTGAGTTACCTTATATTAAGGTTGGTGATAATGCTTTCCCGTTATACGCCAGCCTGGATGCAGCCATTGCGCGCAACCCGGCCAGTATGATGGAAGCCGGGATGAAATACCTCGCTATTCTGGATCGAGAGGATTCAGATAATGGTATTTACTATCAGTTGGCAAATGGCTATTGGGTGGAAGCAGGCGAGGCGTACACTGAATGCTGTATTCGTTCTGGCCGCTTTCAGGGATTATTCTTTTATCAGAACCCGGCCAATTCCTTTGGCTGGATAGTTGATGAGGCAACAGTTCTGGTAGCCCCTGGTTACAATTCGCTGCCTACTGGGCAGACTCTTTACCGCGAGACAGTAGTGCAAATCTATGACACCACAGAAGCCAACGGCACCACCTGGTATATGATCGGTTGGGATCAATGGGTTGAACGGCAAAAAATAAGGCAGTTTAATGTCAATTTAACCGCTCCGGATGGGGTTGATAATGGCCGTTGGATAGAGATTAATTTATATGATCAGACACTGGGTGCATATGATAATGGTCGCCTGGTCTTTGCGACTTTGATAGCCAGCGGAATTGATCCATTTTTTACAAAGCCCGGATTGTTCAAAATTTACGAAAAATTTGATAAAACGGATATGAGCGGTGCTTTTGAGGCAGATCGATCAGATTTTTATTACCTTCAGGATGTGCCCTGGACGATGTACTATGATGATGCCCGTGCCATTCATGGAGCCTACTGGCGGACATTGTTTGGATACCCGCAAAGTCACGGCTGTGTCAATCTCTCAATCGGTGATTCGAAGGTGGTCTATGATTGGGCGAATGTCGGCGATTGGGTCTACGTTTGGGATTCAACCGGCGAGACACCAACCGATCCGAATTTTTATGGACCAGGTGGTTTTTAGGGCTGTATCTTCACTGAAAATTCAGTTTTTGGTATGAGTTAATCGAACGAAAAAGCTGGATATTACACGTAATCTGGTATTAAACTCACCCAAAGGTATTTAGCGTCTCATACGCTAGACATATTTGATAAACCAGATACGCCACCCATTCGTTTCTGGGTGGCGTTTGCGTTCTGAAAGAAAAATTTACGACGATTAAATAAATGCCGGTAGCAATTGAATAATTCGGCTGTAATCGTTTAACATATCCTGCAGGTTTTCGATGTCAATGTTTCCCATCCCCCGCAAAGCGGCAATCGAGACCACGATACAGCAGCAGAATAAAACCGCCACAACAATTGCAACGATGATCCAAATTTTCTTATTATCTTTCTTAAACGGTGGTGGCACTACTTCGCTGGTATTGTAGTTGGGCACTTCATTTCTGAGAACGGGCTCACCTTGTAAAGGCTCGGATGCATAGCTTGGCACTTCCACCACGCTATCCGGCTGTGGAACAAAGGCTTCTGGTTTCGGTGGTTCGTTCGGTGACGGAACGGTCATATCATTATTCTGGTCTGAGTCCATAGTTTTCTCCTCTTTCTCGCTAATTTGGAAATTATGAATATTAGTATCATCTCAATAAAACGGGGTTTGCGGGTGTTTTGGACGGGCATTTGCTCGTCCAAAACACCCTAGCCCCTAATTAATGAAAAGATACGAATATTATCATAAATAAGTATACAGAAAAAGTTGATTTGTGAAAACGAAAATATGAACTTTCTTCTGCGATAAAATGACCGTTTACCTCTTGTGCGTTTCCCGCCGGGAGATCCACCAGGCTACGATGATGATCACCAGGATCATCATAACAATCGGGACGATGACCGCCAGCAGCGAAACCAGCGTGGAAAGCAAATCCTCCGCAATGCTGACCGGAACATTGCCTGCTCCGCCCGTGGTTGCAGTGACTGCCGGGCGCACCGCCA
Organism: Anaerolineales bacterium; assembly: GCA_038329785.1. GTDB lineage: Bacteria > Chloroflexota > Anaerolineae > Anaerolineales > Anaerolineaceae > UBA6170. The sequence continues at coordinate 12,037 of JBBQNI010000030.1, forward strand.
GCGACTTTACTGCATGCACCCCTCCGGCTACCAGTAATCCGCATGCCAGTGAAAGTATTGGAGAGACATCGGTCAGGATATTGGCACTGGCTGCAAAAACAATCGCCCCTGCTGTTGGACGGACAAAAGATTGAATGACGTCATTAATATGATTAACCGCCGGGAATTTATCGGCAAAGAACTCAATTAAGGTGAGAACAAGCAACAGCACGATGATCCACCAGGATGCAATTGCATCCCAGGGTTCCTGCAGGTGGATCAGGTTGGTGAAACGTGCCAGCAGTGCCACCACCAGCAGGGGAATGTATGCGTTAAGGCCGGCGCTGGCTGAAAGGCCGAAAGCAGAAAAAATACCCAGTATTTCCACAATTCCTCCTATAAATTAAAACCACCCCAGGTGCCGGTGAAAAGATAACGCACAAAGTCGATGAAATAGGTTTGAGTAATGGCGATCAAGAATCCTGCAAGCAAGGGCAGCCAGGCAGATTTCCAGTTCTTGTATGCGTTTTCACGTTTAATGACCATAATCACCAGCAGACTGTAACACAGGCTCAAAGTGACCAGCACAGCCAGTCCGGAAAGTACCGCCAGGGGATATAAAATAATCGGGTTTTCGGAGAGTATTGCCAGATCGAGCAAAGCTACCAGGGCAACCAGCGTAAAAAAAGTTTTCCAATTTTCAATGGCTGCCTCATCCTGCCATTCTCGCCAGAACACCTGGTTGATAACCGGATACAGCACAACCGCAATTCCAAGACCCAGGCCGCTGCCCGTCAACAATCTCAACCAGTTTTGCGGCTCATAAAGCCAGAAGGCATTGGGAAAAAAATGCATGTAAGAATTGATGCCATCCAGGGCAAAAGCAGCAGCCAGAATGCCCACGGCTACCAAGATTTTTATGGGCGGCATTTTGGCGCGTTTCCCATATAGTGATTGAAAAGCCAGGCCTAAAAGGGTGGCCAGATGCATACCTGAACAGCGTGCACACATAGGTATGGCTCTTTCGCCAAGGTGAAAAGAGCGTGCATCAATGCGGTGGCAAACTGCATATCCAACCGCGTCCATCTTGCCGAGCAGACCCGCAGGAGCAAAACGCAACCAGCCAAAGGTGACGCCAAATACGACCCCGATTAAAACGAACGGTAAAATTCTACGGATAAATTGACGAAAACGTGAAAAACGCATGCGTTTGATTATACGGGGATCGGATGGGAGTGACAAGCATCTTTCCTTTAATCCCTGAAAATGGAACCAAAGAGCCCCTTAACGCGTCAGTACTTAAGATTTTGTATTAGATATTGTCTGGTCTTTTCGCTTGCGGAGAGTATGACGGCTATTTGTCTTAATTTTTAAATTGGAGTATGATTTTTATTGCTAACACTGGAAAAAATTTAGCAAACAGGGAATGTAGAGGTTAACTTTAATGAAGAAAATTTCAATTGTGATAATTCTTTTGCAGGTTTTATTGGTGGGATGTGCCACAACAACGTCGGTGTCTACAGCTGTAATTGAAACCCCGCTGCCCCCTTCGCCAACAGCATTGCAGCCGTCGACAGCTACCTCGACACCATTATTTACCGTCACGCCGCTTCCTCCAACCATGACACCAACTCCGGCATATCCCGAGGAAGGTTATGGGCCGAACGATTTCCCTGCCAATATTGACCCATTGACAGGTCTTGAGGTGAAAGATCCAGAGATAATGAATCGCCGGCCTGTGATTGTCAAAGTTCAGAACCTGCCGCGTTCTGACCGTCCCCAATTTGGGTTGACAGCGGCGGACATTGTTTATGAGTACTACACGGAGTTGGGTACTACCCGCTTTGCAGCTATTTATTTGGGGGAAGACGCAACCCAGGTTGCTCCTATTCGTTCGGCGCGCTTATTTGATATTAATCTGGTACGCGGTTATGGTGCCATGTTCATTTTCGGAAGTGCGTATGAAGGCACCTACAACCGGCTTGTGAGTTCGGAATTTTACCAACGCTTGATGATTGAAAGCACGAACACTGCCGGTGTAATCACTCGTTTCGACCCGGGTGGGAAGAACTATGAAATGGCAGATACCTCACAGGTAAATGCCTACACCCAGCGTATGGGTATTGATAATACCCGTCCCAACCTGAGTGGAATGTTGTTTCAACTGCAACCGCCATCCGGTGGTCAGGAAGCCGATACTACCTTCGTTCGTTTCTCTGGGGCGATTTATAATCGCTGGGATTATGACCCTGCTTCGCAAGCCTATCTGCGTTTTTCCGACACGGCCAATGCTGGCAGCAAGGACCAGGAAAGTTATGTCCAATTAGTAGACCGGGTGAATAACCAGCCGATAAAAGCCGATAATGTCATCATGATTTATGTGCGTCATACCGATATTGATACCCGCCCAAGTGTGGAAGTATTGGATGTCAGCTTGTTGGGCACCGGTAAGGGCTTTGTGCTGCGAAATGGCAAATTATACGAAGTGAGCTGGTCGCGACCGACCGAACAATCGGTGCTGACCGTAGTAAACGCCGATGGTTCTCCATTCCCCTTGAAACCGGGTAAGACCTGGGTTGAGGTGATGGCTTACAACACCCTGATGGAAAAGCAGGATGATGGTAGTTTCCGTTTCACATTTGTATCAGATTGGTAAAAGATTTAGCGATTTATTCAGGAGATGAATATTAGCGAATTCTTAATTGACTTTCTTAGCAAAATATGAAATAATTTAGATTGTGAATGAAAAATCACTTTATAATCGCCATTCTTTGAAAGAGGAGGTGATGTCCATGACTGATAGTAGTCAACGTAAGGCTGTGGCATACCTCCTGATCATTCGATAAGGAATATGCCACAGCAATCAAGGTAGAACCGCCTCCTCTTTCGTAGGCGGTTCTTCTTTTAAATTTTCAGTACAGCTTCGACAGCCAGATCGAATAATAACCGTCTGATGTCACTACGATTTGACCAGTCGCGATGATCCCAACCTTCCGGTTTTACCAGATCTCCCCCGTACACAATCTGACCGAAAATGACATGGCGAAACTGCGCCACAGCAAACAGGGCCGCAGCTTCCATTTCGACTACTTCGCAATCATCTTCCAGCCGTCTGGCACGCCGGGCAAATGTCTCACGGTAAATTGCGTCAGTTGTCCAGGTTTTCGAAAGACTGTAGGAAATGTGACGAGAATCAAGTACATCTTGCAAGGCCTTAATCGCATTTGGGTGGGCACTCACCTCGCGGCTGGGGGGCAGATAATGATAAGAAACGCCCTCATCGCGGACAGCACTGGTCAGAATAAACGGATGCCCAACATCAACATGATCATCCAAAACTCCACAGCCACCGCAGGCGATAAAATGAAGGCTGCCCATGGCGATAATTTCTTCCAGCATACCTGCCGAAAGTGGTGCCCCCAAACCCGCCTGGTAGACCAATATTTCTTGATCCTGTGTACGGTAAAGATAAAGGGGGAGATTGCCCATTTCTGATTTGAGGTGAGTGAATAATTCCAGCTCTCCCTTTTCTCGTAAAGCCTGGATTAATTCAAAGAAAAAACACGGCACTGCTTTCAAAGGGGCTTTAAATCCTGTCCGAATCATATCCGGATTGAGAATGGCTTTTTTTTCCGGATCAAACTCCAATATGGGTGCATTCAAGCTCATGTTAATAATCTCCGTGTTTACTCATAAAAACGTTTTTCGATGAGAGTAGATGTTTTACGATATTTTGTGATTGAGATTTAAGCATCATCTGGGGATGTTTGCAAACCTTCAAAAAAGATGTGCAGGATTAATTGACTGGCGCGGTGCATTTCAGTGAGGGACTTTTGCTGATGAGGATGAAAATAGAGATACATCATCCCGAACAATATTTGCGTTGCTAATTTGGGATCGGTTGCAACGATTTCATTTTGTTTGACAGCCTCTGAGATTATTTTTTCCAGATTTCCCAGGAACAAGTTGTGATATTGCTCACCAATTTCCTGGCGGAAATCACTGTCCAGATGTTGTGATTCGATGAAAATCAGGTGAATCACACTCAGTCGTTCCGGTGATTCAGTCATGATGTATTCGACCAGCTCGCAGATTCTTTGCCGTGCAGATTTGATCTGATTCTTGATATCATGCATATTTTCTTCGAATTCAAGCAAATAGCTGCTGAAGATCTCCCGCAACAGATCTTCTTTATCTTTAAAATGGTAATAAAGGGCTGCCTTCGTCATCTGACTGGCATCTGCAATCTCACGCATTGAGACCCCGTGAAATCCTTTGTTGGCAAGCAGACGCGTAGCGGATTGCAAGATCAAAGCCTTGCCGCTCAGAACGGGCTCTGTATTGTCCCTGGAGAGGGCATGTTCTGTACTTGCCGAACTTTCCATTGATATTTCCTTTTGTGGTTAAGCTGCGACTTCAACCGCACTATTTTGGCGCTGGGTTTCAACTTCCCTGGCTCTGTTTTTGAGGAAAAAGGTGAGTGCAAATAATACCAATCCTATAATACCAATAAAGCGGTAACCATTGCTATAGCCGGTAACTACATTGGCAGCCGAAGCAGCCAGAGCGCCTACCAGGGCACTGCCTAAAAGCTGCCCGATGCTGATAAAAACGTTTGTTATGCCCTGAGCCACTGATCGCTCGGAGGGCTTAGCCTCGTTTAACATGATATATCGTAATGGAGCCCCCAGGAGCGCAGAAAGACCAAAACCGATCAAGACCGTCGAAAGAATGTACATTGCCAGTGATTTAGCAAAAAAGCTGAGCATCAAAGTACCAATGCCTGCGATCAGTGTGCCGAAACTTAAAACAATTTTCGAACCGTAGCGATCCAGCAAACGGCCTGAGGTAGGTGAGCCAATCGACATGGCGATCACCAGCGGCATCAACATGAAGCTGGCAGTGGCTTGCTTAATTCCAAGCGCAGCGATTGCCAGGAGCGGCATGAATACCAGCGATGATTCGATAAAGCCTGCCCCGAAGGAGATGGCGTTCGCCATACTAAATTGCCGGCGGTTGAACAGACCCAAAGGGATGATCGCGTTGCCGGCGGATTTTTCGATCCGGATGAAAATGAACAAAAAGACTACAAAAGCCGCCAGAAATGGCAAGACAGAGATACTTAACAGGCTGGAAAGGAAGTTTGCGGTGTCAATCTGGTTTATGCCAAAAGCCAGTGAAGACAGTAATATTGCCAGCACGAGCATACCCTTCCAATCGAAAGAGCCGGCGCGGGCCGGGCGGGTGGTGGGCAATAGACGATAGGCCAAAAAAATGATCACAATTGCAATCGGGATATTGATGATAAAGAGCCAGTTCCAGGTGGCAAGCGAGAGGATGACCCCTCCCAGGATTGGTCCGATGATGAATGCGATCCCGAAGACTGCGCCAATTAACCCCAGAGCGCTGCCGCGTTTTTCAGGTGGAAATGTGTCACCAATCACCGCCGATGCCACCGGGAAGATACCTCCAGCGCCGAAGCCTTGAATGGCGCGCCCAACCAACACTACCCAGAAGCTGGAAGAAAAAGCAATCAGCAATGAGCCGGCAGCAAACAGGGTTACATCCAGAATGTAAATATTGCGGCGGCCGTTCAGGTCGGAGAGTTTGGCCATCAAGGGTGTGCCAATCAAATTGAAGAGCACATAAATTGAAAAGATCCAGCTTAGCAGCCGCTCGGATACGTCAAATTGTGCACGAATGGCTGGCAGGGCTGGACCGACGATGGCGATGTCGAGGGCACCCATTAATACCCCAAAAAACAAGACTGTCAAAATACGATTACGTTGTTTATTTTCCATTGAAAAAACCTCACCAAATATTAATCTTACTTACCGAACGGTAAGTAAGCAATATTATAATACCATTATTGCCTTAGTCAGGAAAATGTATAAGCTCACGCGGAGGCGCGGTGAACGCAGTGAACGCAGAGGAAAATAGATGGTAAACCAGGAGACCGATTATTTTTTTGCACCACGAATTCGAATTTTCTATACCCGATTATCAAAATCAAACCAAGGCGTTAATTTTTTTTTTGCTACAAGCTACAAGCTCGCGCGAAGTGTGCTGCCGAAGGCACGCTGCCACAGGCACGCAAAGCGAGCGAGCAAGCGGCTACAGGCCATCCGCTCTACAAAAAATCGTGTGGATTATCCATCATTGCTTGCACACCCTCAAAAAAAAGGCCGACATGCAAACCATCCACCAGAGCGTGGTTGGCGCATAACGATAGCGGAAGCAGAATTTTGTCACCCTGGCCGAAATGTTTTCCCCAGGTAATGCGTGGGAAAGAATCAGGAGGATTAAGCGGCAGAGGATGGCTTACCTGGGTAAAACTAACCCAGGTTACAGTGGTGAGAAAAATCATATCATCGCGGCCGGGTTCATCGTGAATGCTGGGATTGGCGCGCGTTTTTTCAATGCCGGCCAGTATCCTTTGCGCAAAGGTGGGAAAATCTTGCGCATAGTCGATTGTGGCAAAGCCAAAAGTATCATCACCGGTTAACACCGTATAGGAAACCCGGATCTGCTCATGTTCGACCACCTGATTCCCACGGATGCGCTGGCGTAGTTCCGGAATTCCATTCGCGATGCAGCTGGTGATATAAGCCAGCGTTGTAAAAAGAGAAAGTTGATTTTGTTTTACAATCGATAGCAGGTGGGAGAGATCCACATTGGCGGTGATGTTCAGATAGGGAAATTCAAGGCTGCAGAAATGCAAAAAGTGATCACGCCGTTTCCAGGATTGTACATCGATAAATTTCATAGATTACCCAATTAATCCTTCACAGCCAATCCATTCCACATCGGCTCCTTGAAAGCGCTTGTGCAGGACCTGGATGGATTGTGGATTATTGTCCATCAAAATGAAATTACGATCATATTCCAGGCAGGCAGCCCCAGTTGTACCTGAGCCGGCGAAGAAATCCAGCACCTGGCTGCCGGGGTGAGATGAGGCGTTGATGATGCGTCGCAGAATGCCAAGCGGCTTTTGCGTCGGATAACCGGTTTTCTCCTTGCCGTTGGTCGGCACAATGGTATGCCACCAGGTATCGGTCGGGGTTTTTCCCCGGGCTGCTTTTTCCGGCCCAACCAGGCCGGGAGCCATATAAGGAATGCGGTCAAGCTGTTCATAATTGAAGATGTAGTTATCTGGATTTTTGGCATACCAGAGGATATTATCATGTTTGGCAGGCCATTTTTTCTTGCTGCGTGCGCCATAATCGTAGGCCCAAATGATCTCGTTCAGGAATGATCCGCGGCCAAAAATCTGATCCAGCAGGACTTTGCAATAATGCACTTCACGATAATCGATGTGAAAATAGAGGCTGCCGTTGGAGGTTAGTAAGCGATGCGCTTCCCGCAGTCGCGGTTCGAGAAAGCCGAGGTAATCGTCAAACGAATCACGATAGGCTCTTTCACCGACCTGGGTTGTGCGGTAAGTCTGTCCTTTAAAACCCACCCGATCGCCGTTTTCATCCGCCACGGTTTTTAGTTGCTTGCGACTTTGCGCATGGCCGGTATTAAAAGGCGGATCGATGTAGATCAGGTCGATGGTCTCAGAAGGCAGCGTTCGTAAAATGGAGAGATTATCCCCGAAATAAATCTGATTTGGCATCCAATGATTTTAACATGGATAATAGTAAATTATCACGAATTATTCGCGATTAATAAATCCCTATTTTCAAAGTGGCATTATTGCAATATCATACCCGCCACGGCAGCCAATGTAACCAGAATCAACGCGGGTAAAACCGTAAAGCGGATGATCTTGCCTTCCTTACCTTGCAGTCCGACAACTGAAGCGGCAGCTACAACGTTGACCACACAGATCATTTTGCCAAGCGAGGCACCCGCCGTTTGCAGGGCAAGTATGGTGGCCGGGTTAAGATTGTGTTTTACAGCGATATCAAACTGCAAAAGACTGAACATCAGGTTGCTGACCGTGGCACTGCCCGCGATAAAGACGCCTAATGCCCCAACAAAGGGAGCCGCTGCTGTCCAAAATGGGCCAAGCCCTTGCGAGATGCTTTCAGCGAGAACAAAAGGCATGCTTGGTAAGCCCAATCCATTAATGGAGGAATGGATGAAGATTCGAACCATAGGTATCGCGGTTGCCAGGGCAATCATGCTGGGCAGCAGTGAGCGGTTGGTATTTTTCACAGCCGGCCACAAGTGCTCTGTGGGAGTGTGGACAATGAAAATACTTAAGATTGCTGCCAGGGAAAATATGGTTCCCGCTGAATAAATCGGCGAGAAAAATGTGCTGATCTGGGTGCCGAAAATATGGCTTATACCAATCTGGACGCCATTCATCCAGGCTTTAAAAGGTAGAAAATCCAGGCGGGATATCACCAGCAGACCAATGGCCAGTATGTAAGGGCTGATGGCTCGCGTGAATGTCAGCTGGGGCTGCGGTTTCTCCTCGATTGGATTTGGAACTTCTCCGGCAAAAGTCCAGGCAGGTTTGGGTACCAGGATCCCGCGCCGGGCAAGATTGACCATGAGAATTAAAGCGAAAAGGCTGCCAAGAATGGCTGGAAACTCCGGGCCAAGGAAAATGGCAATCAGTGCCGAGAAGCCGGTGAAACTGACACCGGCCAGCAGAGCAAATTTCCACACTAGCAGCCCTTCAGTCCAACTTTTATTCTTTCCCCAGAATCTGGTTAAGATCATTACGGAAAGCAGGGGAATTATTGTACCTGGCAAAAGATTGATCAACGCTGTCTGCACACTGACCGCATCCATCAAGCCGGGTAATGCCCCTGGTTGCAATAGTGGGTGCAGACTGGTTGCATTGCCATTGCCCAACTGAACGCCCTGCAAGGTTCCGACCAGAATGGTGCTGCCGGCGGTTCCAAAAGCCACGGAAATGCTATTGGAAAGGAGTGCCATGATAACCGCTGCCAGGGGTGGAAATCCCAGTGCAACCATCAGGGGGGCACAGATCGCAACCGGGCTGCCAAAACCAGCCGCACCTTCCAGAAAACTGCCCAGGAGCCAGGCGATGATGATGGCCTGGATGCGTTGATCGGGGGTGATCAGGGTGAACCATGTGCGGATGGATTCCATAGCACCGCTGCTGATAAGCATGTTGAGCAACAATACCGCGCCATATAAAATCCATATGAGCGAAATGGCGATGATAAAACCCTCCAATGTGGCGGCCGCCACCTGCACTCCCGGTACCTGCCAGGCAACCATGGCGATAGCAGCCATGCTTATCAGGCTGATTGGCATGGCACGGGTAGCCGGCATCCGCAGAACAATGATAAAGAGTGTAACCAGGATGACCGGACTGAAGGCGAGTAATGAATAAATAAAATTCATGCTTGGGCAGTCTCTCACGAAGGGGATGCGCCAATTCTATCACCACGCCCTCAGGAAATGGCAAATCTGGAATTTTTAACGAAATTTGAACTTGGCAGAAATGATGAGAAGAAAGACCGGATTATTAAATTTGAAGAATTTTTGTTTTTGAATCCTTCTTTCCGCTTTCGGTCCCGTCAATACTGGCCGAGGCTGCCTCGTGTTCGCACCTTCTTTTCAAGAGCGTGAAAGGCATTCACACCGATCACTATCATTACAATCATAAATACTACCAGCAAAACCATCTCTAGTTGGATTGGCAGGATGGTGGTGGTCTGCAGCAGCCATCCACGAATTGCATCATAGCCATAGGTCAAAGGAATGCTGAGTGCCAGAGGATAGAGCCAACGTGGGAGAGCCTGGACCGGAAATTGGGAGCCAGAAAGTAAATCCACCAGAAAATTACCCATATCCACCATCGTATTGGCCTCGCGCACAATCATCACCAGTGCTGCAAAGGCAAAGCCAAAGCCATACAAACCAAACAGCATGGGTAGAATTGCCAGAAAGGCTCCCCATATATCCCCGGTGGGATGAAAACCAAAAACGAAGGTGGCTACAATCAGCATTCCGATAGAGGTAATTGTGGTGATCAGCAGGCTATTGAGGGTACGGCCTACCAATAAGAGCAAACGCGGGACTGGCGTCATCCAGTTGCTCTCGAGGACGCCTGTATCCATGTCGTTCTTGATGGAAAAGCCCATTCCCCAAAATACGGCCGAGGTGAAGTTGCTGATGGCAGCACCCAGAATTAGAAATGACATGTAATCCGGGCTGCCGCTGTAGGCAGCAAACCCGAGCGCCTGGCCATCCTGGCTAAACGCCTTCCCAAGGAAGAAGATGGGTGTCAACCAGATAAGGGGTTGGAAAACGGATGAAACTGCATTAAACGGGTAACGCCAATAAGTTTTCCAGTCTTTGAGCGCAATTGTACTCAGAACACGCAGATATGATCCAAAAGTAGTTGCTGGTAAGTCGAATTGTTTTGTTGTCATTTTTAGAATCCTCTCAGTACTGGCCGATGACACCACTGCGGCGCGACTGGCGCTCCATCCAATTGAAAGCAAGAAAACCAGCTGCCATCCAAAACACCCCGAAAAGGAGGAGAATACTCAAGTCATGCCGGATGGATTGAAATCCACCACCAATCAAGGCAGCCTGCCGGACACTGCGGACGATATAGGTTTGCGGCAGCCACATGCTGATGCTTGCCATCCAGCCTGGCAGAATGGTGAGAGGGTAGGAGATTCCACAAAAAATCATCACCATTCCCCGTACCAATTTTACGAAAGAGTCGGCTTCTTTGACGCGAATTACCAGGCTGGCAAAGGCAATGCCGATGCCATAAACCGAGGGCATGCCTGCCAGTAATGCCAGGAGAGTCAAGCCGAACTCACCCTCAAAATGTACCTGGAAGATAAAACGGTATTCGAGAAATGTCATCGCGAAAAAGAGTGCAACAGTAATCATCTGGTTGAAGATAGATCCAAGCAGCAGCGAGAAACGCCAGGAAGGGGATAACCAGTTTGATTCGAGTGTGCCCCGCAGTTGCTCCTCTCTTAAAGCGTACCCCACGTTCCATAACACGATATTCTGCCACATCCACACCATGGTACCGACGACGATGAAACCAATGTAATTTTGCGTGCCACTTGCTTGAAGAAAAAGTGGCAGTGCCATCTGGTCTGGCCCGGCAAATGCCCTGGCGGTCAAAATATAAGCAGCCGGAAAGATGAGCGGCCATATGATCAATTGGATCACCCAGGAAGGGTAGCGGATGGTATGCAGCCATTGTTTAATGAATATGGCTTTAATTACTCGCAATTCATATAAAAATTTTGTATCAGGTTTTTGCTTCAATCCCGGAATTATGGTCATACTTACCTCTCAATCGCGCAGTGCTTTGCCGGTCAGGTGAATGAAGACATCTTCCAGAGATGGTTTGACGATGTTCATGTTGACCAGGTGGGTGCCATTGACGTTAATGCGATCAATAATAGTCGGAATGACTGCACGGCTATTGAACGTTTGTAGACTGATGGAATGAAGAGCATCATTCTCGGGTGGATGGACGACGATATTTTCGACACCGCTGGTACTACGCAGCGTTTCTACCAGGGTGTCATACCAGCCGCTGATTTCAATGTGGATCACTTCTTTTTGATCTATGCGCTCTTTGAGATGGGCGGGAGTGTCCAATGCAATTATTTTGCCTTTATCAATAATGCCAATCCGGTCAGACAGCAAATCAGCCTCCTCCATGTAATGGGTGGTCAAAAGGATGGTATGTCCTTCGCTTTTTAAGCGTTGTATTAAGGAGCGCACATTGCGGGCAGCCTGCGGGTCAAGACCCAGGGTGGGTTCATCAAATAACAAAATAGGCGGTTTGGCAATGAGGGCTTTGCTGATGGCAATACGCTGCTTCATGCCGGTGGAATATTTTTCAACCATCTCATCCGCGCGTTCGCTGATCTCCATTAATTCCAGCAGTTCGTCAATTCGCTGCTTGGCCAGTCGGGCAGGTAAATGATATAAGGCGGCAAAGTATTGCAGGTTTTCTCTGCCACTCAGTTTCCAATAAATGCTGCGTTCACCGGCAAGTAATGTGCCCAGGCTTTGACGCACCTGCATGGCGTTCTTACGAATATCAAAGCCATTTACTGTGGCGGTACCACTGGTTGGCTCCAGCAAAGTGCATAGCATACGAATCGTGGTGGACTTTCCTGCACCGTTCGGACCAAGCAACCCAAAAACTTCACCCTGTTCGATTGTGAGATCAATTCCATCCACGGCGATAAATGGCGGCGAAGATACTTTTTTGCTGAATAAAGCACGTAAACCCTGACCGTTTTGGCGGGTTTTTTTCTGCGGAAAGTTTTTGACAAGCTGGATGGCTTCGATTGCTTTCATAAGCGAAATCTCCTTAAAAAAACACACTTTTTTGTGTGGTTATTAAAATATTTTAATACTATAATTACAAAAATGGAATTTGTCAATACGTATTATTAAATAAACTTAATCCAAGTTAAATTTAATTTATAAAATTTCATTTTTCTCGTATTATTTCAATACAGGCCGAGGAAAATATGAACAAGCTCCTGGAAATCAATCACTATTATAATAATCTCTTATTGATAACTTTATGGATGGAGCGGAGAGGATAGGGAATAAGATTTTCCCGCCAGCAAAACGAGAAGGATTTCACTATTTTCTGCAAAAAATTCCCCATATTATCAGTCCAATGGGTTAATTCGGTTATTTGATGTATTTTCTTTGAAAACAAGAATTCATGGGTTTTTGGTAAGTAATTTCATTACATTTCAGGTTGGTGAGCAATGTTTACATACGAGAGTTATCTATCCCCGTTTAGCTGGCGCTATGGCAGCCCAGAAATGCGCTCGGTTTGGAGCGAGGTGAATAAAAGACGGTTGTGGCGTTGCATCTGGCTGGCGCTGGCCCGGGCTGAGATGCAATACGAACTGGTAAACGCCGATCAAATCGATGAAATGGAGTTATCCGTAACAGCGGTTGATATGCAGCAATCGCTATCTGTGGAGTCGGAAATCCAGCATGATTTAATGGCGGAGTTGAAGGTCTTTGCCGCACAATGCCCGCTGGCCGCTGGAATTATTCATTTGGGCGCAACCTCGATGGACATTGAGGACAATGCGGATGCCTTGCGACTGCGTCAATCTCTGGATCTTATTTTGGTGGGATTGGAAGGATTTTTAAGAACCCTTGCAAAAAAAATTGAACAATATGGAGATCTGACCGTCATGGCTTATACTCACTTGCAGCCGGCAGAGCCAACCACACTTGGCTATCGTTTGTCTCTGTATGCCCAGGACCTGCTCAGTGATTGGCATGATTTACGCCGCATACGAGCGGATGTACGCGGAAAGGGTTTTAAAGGAGCGGTCGGGACAGCCGCTGGATACAGCGATCTTATTGGAGAAGACAATATTGGAGATTTCGAGAATACACTCAGCCAGCTGCTTGATCTGTCATTCTATCCTGTCAGCTCGCAAACCTATCCGCGCCGCCAGGATTTCATCCTGGTTTCGGCTCTGGCTAGTGTGGCGGCCTCGCTATCTAAACTGGCACTAGATTTACGCTTTTTGCAATCCCCCGCGATTGGTGAAGTAAGCGAACCTTTCCGTGCCAAACAAGTCGGATCTTCAGCCATGCCATTTAAGCGCAACCCGATCATGGCAGAAAAAATAGATTCGTTGGCGCGCCAGCTTTCGGTTTACCCGCAAATTGCCTGGCAAAATACAGCCAACTCTATCCTTGAACGTACCCTCGATGATAGCGCCAACCGCCGAACGCTTTTACCCGAATCTTTTTTGCTTTGCGATGAATTGTTAATCACAGCTCAGAAGTTGCTGGATGGGCTACAGGTTCGTTATGAGTTAATCCAGGCCAACCTTGATCGATATGCCCCCTTTGCTTGCACAGAACGAATCATGATGCTGGCGGGCAAGCGAGGTGCCAACCGCCAGGAGATGCACGAGCTTCTGCGCGAGCACACTCTTGCGGCCTGGGAAGCCGTGCAAGTTGGAGAGCAAAATCCCTTGATTGTTAATTTGAAAAGCGATAAGCGCATTACCCATTTCCTTACTCTGCAGGAAATCGATCAACTTTTAAAGATTGATGGGTATACCGGTAAAGCAAATCATTGGGCATTGCAAATGTCTGCGAAGATTCAGGAGGACCTAACATGCCAACCGCGCTGATTTCAGTTGCCAATAAAGAGGGCTTATTCGATTTTGCTAATCTCTTGAGGGAGAATGGTTGGTCACTCCTGGCATCAGGTGGTACGGCTCATTTCTTGCGTGAGAACAACCTGACCGTGGAGGAAGTAGCCGAATATACCGGCTCAGCAGAGATTCTGGATGGTCGCGTTAAAACCCTGCATCCGGCCATTCATGGCGGCATCCTTGCCCGTGAAACAGTCGCAGATCAAGCACAACTGTCACAACTGGGTTGGCGAATGATCGACATGGTGGTTGTTAACCTTTATCCTTTCGAGGACACCATCCGGAAAGCTGCGACCACGATGGCAGACGCAATTGAGCAGATTGATATCGGTGGGGTGGCATTAATACGGGCTGCTGCAAAAAATCACCAGCGTGTGCTTCTAATTTGCGATCCGTGTGATTATGACGAGATGGGTGAGTTAATCAAAAAGGGTGAAGTGACAGGCCTAGTCCGCCAGCGAATGGCAGTGAAGGGGTTTCGGTTAACCAGTGAATATGATCGCATCATTGCCGGTCACCTGGCAGGTGAACAGGCTGAGGTCTTGACCCTCCACCCAGTTCAAGCATTGCGATATGGAGAAAATCCACATCAATCGGCCAGTTTACTGAGTTTTAAACCAGGAAGCGGCCCATTAAACGGCGAAGTGCTGCACGGGAAAGCCCTTTCTTATAACAATCTTCTTGATCTGAATGCAGCCTTACGGGCAACCTGGAGCTTCGATAAGACCACAGTGGTGATTGTCAAACATGTTTCACCGTGCGGGATCGCCTCAGGATTAAACCAACTCTCAGCGTATCAAAACGCCCTGGCCTGCGATCCGATCTCGGCGTTCGGTGGTGTCATTGCCTTGAATAGCGAAGTGGAACCCGAAACGGCGCAAGCTATCAGCCAATTGTTCGTGGAATGTGTTATCGCGCCAGAGTATTCGCCGCAAGCTCTGGAAATTTTAGCAAAAAAGAAAAATATTCGCCTGGTTAAATTACCAGAGTGGAAAAATGAAAATGCCTGGGAATACCGATCCATTCATGGCGGGATTTTGCAACAATCCATTGATTTGGGCGATCCCCTTGATGCTGATTGGAAAACCGTCACCGATCGCGAGCCTTCAGCATCTGAGCGTGAAGCCCTGCTGTTTACGTGGAAAGCCTGCCAGCATGTGAAATCGAATGCAATTGTTTTTGCGCGTGATGAAATGACGGTCGGTATTGGCGGCGGTCAACCGAATCGCATTGACTGTGTCCGTCTGGCAGCCCAACGAGCTGGCGAGCGGGCTGTTGGTGCGGTGATGGCGTCAGATGCGTTTTTTCCTTTTCCCGATTGTGTACAGGAAGCAGCTAGTGCCGGTATCACCGCCATCATCCAGCCTGGCGGCTCCTTGCGTGACAACGAGTCGATTGAGGCTGCCAACAAGCTTGACATAGCCATGATTTTCAGCGGCTGCCGTCATTTTCGCCATTAATTTATTAACTGGAAATGCCACACATTTTGTCCGAATTTTGTCATAGCTGCCAAAAAGGTGCTAAAATGGGGGTTGGCGTAAATATCATTTCGAAGCAGGGAACCGCACGAATGTCTGCAATTTTACGCACGAATTGAATTCTTACGGAGTTTACAATAAAATGTCAAAAAAGACCTTAATCGCCTATGCCAGTAAAGCCGGCTCAACCCAGGAAGTAGCCAATCATATGGGGCAGATGTTACAGGACAAAGGACAAGAAGTAGATATACTGTCTGTTCAAAATGTAACAGACATTTCACCATACGATTCGATTATCCTGGGCAGTGCCATTCGCGTTGGAAAACTTTTGCCTGAAGCAATGAAATTTGTTGAAAACAACCAGAAAGAATTAAAAAAGAAATCATTTGGGGTCTTTATTGTGTGTATGACTCTTAATGAAGATACACAAGAAAACCGAAGAATTGTCAGTGATTATCTCAATCCGCTGCGAGCTATCATTAAGCCGGATAGTGAAGGCTTCTTTGCAGGTAAAATTGACTTTCGCCGCCTAAAATTGTTGGAGAGATTGATGTTGAAGGCCATGAAGGTGCCCGAAGGGGATTACCGCAAATGGGACCAAATTGATGCCTGGAATGGGAACCTTTTCCTTAATTAGGGCTGACGTACTTTGAGTACAATAAAAAAATTGTGAAACCATTTCTTTCACAATTTTTTTATTGGCAACTTCTAAGAAATAATTATAATGAGAGGAAACTCACTGCATTTAAGGAGCTCGTAATTTGCCTATTCTAGAATCTCCAATTCTGGAAATTTTGAAAGAAGAGGTCCACTTTTATCCACAGGAGGCTTCTGCCTGGGAACAGCTGGGAGATCTTTATGCGGAACAGGATAATATCAACGATGCGATTTTTTGTTACCGCAAGGTATTGGAAATTAATCCCGAGGATATTGAAGTACAAATTAATCTTGAGCGTCTTGATGGAACCCGCACATCTGCCACTGAAAAAGATACAGAAGTTGAAAAGTTTGTTAATCCGTTAGTCTGGTTCTCAATAGAAATCCCGCTCCTTTATCAAATCTTGATCGGCTTAATTTGCTTCTTGATAACATTGATTATGGCTTCCGTGCAACAATGGGTGGTAACCGACCTGGTCTGGAGTTTATGGATCACCAGCTTGACCCTTGGGTACACCTACCTCCTCTCAAATATTGTTGTTAACGGCATTCAGCAGGGCTTAGAACAATCCGAAAATGTGCTTATCGATCGCTTACTATTTTCACAGAATACTCATTTGCGTTGGGTGATTGCCATCATCGGTGCCCTTTTCATACTTATTTTCTTTAGCTTGCATTTTGGTATGTTCCATTTTATCCATGCCATATTTCTGAATAGTTTTTTCCCCTTACTAAGCGCAACACCGGATGGGATTCCAAATGTATTTGCGCTTATTCAGACATCCCTCCTGCGCTATTGGCCGGTCATTTTGCTCAGCCTTTTCGCCCAGATCCGAAATTTTCAAAAATTAACACAGAATGCCGGCCAACAGTTGATGTTTTCTCCCTACAAAAATGTGATCAAGATGCATTTCAGCATTATTCTATTTGGCGCATTGAGCATGTTTGGATTGAATGATTTCTTCATGCCATACCTGCTGATTCTCTATTTTTTCCCATTTATCGCAGTCTTTGATTACATCTCCAAACGGTATCCGAAACAAGCAGTGGATGTAGTCTGAAAAGGAATGCCCAATTCATTTGAAATAAGTTGTTCGTTTGATGACGGATTAGCCGGGACGATTGAATTAAGAAAGAAAGATTACTCGTATTCACTGAAGAGCGGAAATCAGTCATATTGGGGGAGCGGGCATGCACGGCTACGGAAAGTGATATTCAATTTATTTGTAAATCTTGTCTTTTGATTGGGACTAGAACAGCTGGCCATTGGTTCATGTGATTTGGAGACCTTTTTGTTTGCAGGGGGGCATAAAGCTGGCTTTCACTTCTTGTAAGATCATCACTGATGGGGCAAATCGGGATGAACTCAAAAAGCATTAAGCAATCAAAATAGGCTAAAATAATTGCAATATTATCTGATCCAGGGACGTATCTTTTTATGACATTCGACAATGAATTCTCGATCAGATTGAGATATTTCTGTTTTCCGAAAAAAGAGGTAACGAAATGATTGCGCTGTTTATGAAGAAACTTGCTATTGATACCTCAGCCGAAGAGATCCGCAGAATTACTACGATTCTTGAGCAAAACGATCTCAAGTATGATATCCGCACGGTACGCACTCGCGGAAGCATCGGTTCATCCCTGGACGCTCGTTCTTATGCCAATGCCAATCTAGCCATGTATAAGGGAGCTTCACAACCATCCTTTATTTATTCGCTGTATGTCAAACCAAAGGATTATGAGAGGGCAAGAAATTTAATTGGTATCTCATGATCAGGCCAGGTCATAGCTAACTGATGAGATTTCGACGTATTCATTTTATTCTAGCAGCTTCAAGCTCGGCTGGTAAATAAAAATAGGAAGTACACTCACCAGTTATTAATTTGGTTGTGATGGCAGAAGTTTATAGGTTAGAAGAGGGGAAAGAAATATGCCAGAATCAATCCGCCCGAAAATAACAAACCAAACAAGAGGGTGAGTATGCCCGTGGATGCCAGAGTTGCATTTAAAACAACACCTTCATCATGCATCACTGAATGAAAAAGACCAAAGAATACTGGTAAAGAAAACCAGCTTATCAGTACCCAGGCTGGGGCAATATTACTGATACCCAACAGGAACACAACCAGGTAGGCAAAGGCGATGACTGCCACGAATTCCTGACGCGCCCAATTGTGACCAAATTTGACCGCCAGAGTTCGTTTGCCACTTTTGCGGTCGCCTTCTATGTCACGCAAATTATTGACAATAAGAATGGCGACAATTAATAAACCAACCGGTATGGAGGAAAAAACAGCCAATTGACTGAGTGATCCGGCTTGTGCGTAGTAAGTTCCACAAACGGCCGCAAACCCAAAGAAAATAAAGACAAAAATTTCTCCCAGACCGCAGTATCCAAAGGGAAATGGACCGCCAGTATAGGCAATTGCCGCAAGTATGGCCAGGATTCCGATCACAATAATCCACCACCCGCTGACAATGGCCATATAAAGACCGCACAGACCTGCGACCAGGAACACCATGACCATCCCGGTTTTCACCGCACGCGGAGAAAGCAAACCGGCCTGAGTCACACGCAGGGGGCCTAAACGGTCCTGATTATCCACCCCTTTTTGATAGTCAAAAACATCATTGGCCAGGTTAGCGCCAATTTGCAGACAGAGCGCGCCAATCAGGGCTGCCAATGCAGCCAGAGGTTGAAAGGTGTTTTCAAGAAAGGCAACCGCGCTTCCGACGATCACAGGGGCAGCTGCAGCAGGCAAAGTCTTAGGTCTGGATGCTAGAATCCAGGCTTTTGTTTTTGTAATCGAACTAAGATCGATTTTTTTTTGAATTGCCATTTATTCTACCCTGAATTTATCGATGGTTTGAGCAGCCGATTACCTTGTTAGGAGGCCTGAAAGCGTGAGGTGAGTTGAAGCCGATTCTGCCATTTTTGGATCGTTCGTTTTTCACCAGACATGCTCGCAAACTCCAGATGGCGTTTTACCTGCATAATCATGGCATCTTTTCGTTCACTCCAGATTGGGGTAACCCCATATGCTTCGTAGAAGACAGGTAGATCGCGGATCAATTTTCCCACATGCATGCGTACGTACCATTCCATCCAGGCAGGATCTTCCACTTTTTCACCCAGGTGCGCCCATTCCCATTCCGTAATGGCCTCTAAAGAAAGCGGTTGGGTTACAAAGGTGAAGTTAGGCAGGTAGTATTCCCCATGTGTGAGGACATTTCCCGAACCACGTAGAAAATTGTGCAATTTTTGTACCGGAATGGATTGCAGCTTTTGTAAGGCATTACCCAGTGCCGCCATAATTAGCGGGCTATTCTCTGTTGTGATCAGGTCAGAAGCCGGAAAACCAGCCATTTTTTGAATGTGTATCTCAGCTTCAAGCGTGTGATTCAATAAAGTAGGTAAGGGTAGTTGACCTTCCAGAGCTTGCAAAAGCTGCAGCTCGGTCTGCCATCGTTGCATGACACCTGGACCAATGTAGCGTTTGATGGTGCCCTGGTCAGTCTCGGTCATTTGCCGGGAAGAGCTTCCGCTGGGTTTGTTTTTGTTTGTGGTCATAGAGCGATTTCCTTCAATCAATTATTTTTCAGGCAATTTCAGGGTGCCGGTTAATACGGAAACGGCTGCCCCACCTACTTTAACAGTTTCAATTTCATCACGGGGACCAACCACCTCTACATAGGCTTGCCCGGGACGGTTCATCCAATGCCCTTGCTCGGCTAAAAAGGAGGATTTTTTCAAGTGGTGATAGTGCCACAAATAAGCCGCCATTCCTCCGGTGGCTGAGCCAGTGAAGGGATCTTCAAAAATGTCTGGTGGCGGACTCAAATGGCGGGCATATGTGGTCGCGTCTGGGCTTATGGCTTGCAGGCAAAAAATATGAGTGGAAAACCAATCTCCATTCGCGTGTAATTGCTGGTAGGCAGACGTGTTCGTGTTCAATTTTTTAAGCACAGAAAGGTTGCGCACATGAATCATTAATTGGGGAGTACCGGTGCTGACCGTTTGGATAGGTGACTCAGGCGCCAGGTCTTGCGGGGTCAAGCCAAAAACGGGCAGAACCTCTTCAGGCAGATATACCTGTAAAAATTGCGGCTTTTTTTGAGTCATAGTTATAAGTTCAACCTGACCGGCATTGGATTTTATTTCAACAGGAATGGGGCCTACTTTTAATTCGAGCGAGATCGTCATGCTATCTGCTTTCAGTTCCAATCTGCCACTCTCCACCAGAGCGAAAACGGTTGCGATCGTCGGATGGCCAGCCAGTGGAATTTCTCCCATGGGCGTAAAATAACGGACTCCAAAATCTGCGATTCTAGAAGGCTGTAAAAAGGCGCATTCGGAGAGGTTCATTTCGCGGGTCACTGCCAGCATGGTTTCCTCGTCCATGTCCTCGCAATCAAAGAAGACAGCACAAGGGTTGCCCCCCAATGGCGATTTTGTAAAAGCATCTATTTGAATAAATGGGTATTTCCTCAGTCTACGCATCAGTCATCCTGTTCAAGGTCATTCAAAGTGGGTCTGTTATCAATAATTGCAATCCGCCGCATTGAAAATATTCACAGGGTCCAGTATGTGGCGAGCGAACCGCAACCATAAAATGGATTTTCTTGCGACAATACCTTATTGTAGCATTTTCCAATTACATAAAATGCTGCCGGTTCTCGTTGCTTAATAATTTTCTACAAAAAATTAAGCCACGGTTTTTTGCTCAATTACTACCGGGTTGCGAAAATCATTGTTATCGATGATTAAATCGGCACGCTGCAATGGATGACAGCGATCAAAGTAAATGCGTTGTCCGGCAAAATATCGCTTTTCGTAGATCTGCCTGACTTTTTCAAACGAGCCCAGATCGCGAATTTCCCGCTCTACTGCGCGCTGCATGGCTGTTTCAAGGGTGATATCCACAAAAATACGAATGTTCCAAAAATCAAACAACTCAGGGCGCATTAAAAAAACACCATCGATTAAGATAATTGCGTCTTCAGATACAGTCTCATAAGCCGGTTGGATGTCAAGCGCCGCATTTAGATTTATTAATTTCCGCCTTATCTGCCGGTTTCCATCTGGCTGCAACGGCATAATCACCGATTCGATAAAGCTTTCATAATTAAAAGCATCATAATAATAACCTTCCGGAGATTCCCTGCCCCTGCGGTAACGAATATTGGTTGGATTCTGAAACTCATCCAGGCTTACGGAAATCACCTGACGTTTTGAGCGCCGCAGGGGAAAGACAAGCTCATTGGCAATGCGTGTTTTACCGGCTGCATCCAATCCATCGACGGCTACCAGTGTGGGAAGATCAAATTTTCGTTTTGTAATGTAGGCGCTCACTGTATCGAGCATCTGAGATCGCAGCATTGAAGTACTCTCTTTATCGTTGTTTATTTTTTTTATTGCGCCTGCCCAACCAGAGCAGCAAGATTACGGTAATTAATGGCCATATCCAGGCGAGTTCTCCGGGGCCATCGCGCCCGGTTTTTTCATCAACCCGCTTGATATGAACCAGCCGGTAGGAATTGGTCAACTGGTCAAGATCAAAATCATTGAGTTGTTTCGGCTTAAGTCCAAAAAGTGGAGCAGCAAATCCGCTGGCAATTAATACTTCGCGTAAAATACGCAGACGCTCGGGATGATCGGAGACATCCTCAGCTTGCCCCAGCCAGCGGCCTTCGGTAAGCCAGATTTCAACCCGCGGATTTTTAAGAATGTTGCGGTACCAATCAGAAATTGCTCCAAATCCCGCACAACAATAAATCTCTCCATCCAGAATGGCGTAATTGACCGGGGTCAGACGGTTGTATCCACTCTTACGACCAGTGTGATTGAGAACCATAATTTGTCCAAACACGGATGGCCAGATATTTATCCAATCGGCCAGCCCTAATTTCCAAAGAAAAACCATTCCCTTATTAAAGTACTTAAATATCTGACGCGCTTTTTCTTCCCAATTCTCCTGATAATTAATCATTTTCTTTTTCCTTATCTGATTGGGTCATCTGCTCCAAAATACTCAGACCGTCCCATTCACCCCATCGTTCGGTAATGAGACCCTTGTTATCAATCACCAGAATTTCGATACCTGTGAAAAAAATTGCTTTACCGGTTGGTTTTAACCCGTAAAAGTCACCTTGTTGACTTGCGCTGGCGCTCCAACGAATTGCAGCCTTGCTTTTATGCTCATCAACCACGATATCCTCGACAAATGCTGTAAAATTTGGAAAGGTCTGAAAGAGGTCCCGGATACCTTGCTCGTATGCAGCCCGGCTTGAATCCCGACCGGCTGGGCTCATATCGATCAGATTAGGGTGATGAAATTTCTCAAACTGGCGAAAATCTTTTTTCACCCAGATGGTGTTCATCCAATCTCGGGCAACATTTTCAAGTTGTTGATAGCGCTCGGTCATACTTCCTCGATCTGATCATTGCAAAGTGGAATGATGTTAATAACAGGAGCTTCATACGGGTGAACCTTTTGAATAGCCTCTTTTACTTTCCGTGCAATTTCCTTGCGGCAGTTGACCTCAATTTTTAATTCAAAAGCATGTTCATCCTTGCCGACTGATCCAAGCGCAGGTTTTGCCCCATCCAATGGCCGCCAATGACCGGTTACTTCGCTGGTGGTGTAAACGTGGTCATATAACCCGAATTGCCCGGCGCCGGCTTTACTGAACTCCTCTACGATAACGGACAGAGCTTCTACTGGAGCAAAAATTTCTAATTTAACGTATTTACAGTCTGAAAAAAGCATGGATATCCTATTTTCATGAATTAATCAAAATAAGCTGTGTTACAAAAGTAATACTTTTTCGATATGTGGTCGCGTGGAATGTGAGTGTTTGCCTTTTCTGCAGAAAACCACTCAATTAAAGCTTGCAGGATACTCTTTTTTTTGAAAGCGATTGGAAGAAATGAAGACTCGGGGCAGGTAAAAGATTGGATGATGACTGCCGGGCTTTTCCCGGGCATAGAGTTGAAATTTTCATCAATCTCGTACATGCTTGAAATCTCCTAGCTACCAGTATAGGAGAAATTTCGTGCAGATGCAATTAGTTTTCAGAGTGACTTAGGCAGGTTTGGATAAATAGATGCAAAGGAAATGGATGATTAATGATTGTTCTTTTTAATCCAAACAAATTACCCCTCCTGAGCAATTGGAAATATTCTGCCCAGGAGAGTTAAAATGGGAAATTTAATTCTTTATAGAATATGAGGCCAACGCTGTGGTGGAACAGCAGGGGGAGAGGTCGCGTGATGGCTGTATAAAGGTCATTTTTTCAGACAAAATCATGTTTTATCAGAAAAACTAATCTTCACTTTCTTCCTGCTTATTGGGAGAAAAAAATAGGAGGATGTTATTTATTCCGGGTTCCAGCCGTAGAATTCGAGATTTGTCTTTTGCTCCTGATCAAAAATGATACCTTCTTCATCCAGAAGTTGGCGTTGAATCAATGATCCAAAGCCGGCTCCGTGCGGGCTGATTTTTCCCTGTGCATTGATTACACGCTGCCAGGGTACGTCTGAACCATTGGGTAATGACGCCAGCGCAAACCCGACCATTCGGGCAGTACAATGAGGCACCATACGGGCAATTTGACCGTATGTGGCTACCTTCCCGGGTGGAATTCGGGTTACAATCTCAAAAATCAAATCGCGATAGCTGCGTTTTTTCTCCATTTTTGTCTATCCCTCTTTTTTTTGCGCTTTTTCTTTTTCAACAATGCCAACGAGAATTTTAAAAAGGCGCTTGGGCATAAAAGCAACAACGAGGCGGTATGATTCGTTGATCATGGCGATAAGTTCCTGGTTGGGAATGCTTCCATCCAATGTGATCGTATTCCAGTGGATTTTGCTCATGTGGTAACCCGGGTTTACAGCAAGATACTTTTCACGCAATACCAGCGCTTGCTCGGGGTTACACTTGAGGCTGAGTGTCATTGGCTCAGCTTGCCATGCGATGGTAGCATACATCTTGCCAACCACCTTATACACAAGAGTCTCGGGACCAAAGGGTAGTTCAAGTTTGGTGCCAGATTTTTTCAACAGGAAGCTGTTGAGATCATCAAATTCCATTATTGCTCCTCTGGTAAGTACCATAACAGCTCGTCGCGGTTTGGGTAGCTTAATTCTAACCAAATTTTCAACCCTGTGGCATCAAACAATTTTATGGTAGCAGGTACTTGCCTGTTGCAACTGTACAGGACTCCATTTGCCTTCCACTCCTGTTTGAACCAGGAAACGATCGTGCGAAAGATTGATAATTCTCTCTCGCTCTCCTGCAGAGTCCGGCGCAGCCAGAAGCGCACAAATGCAGATTTGCTGCTTAACAAGTTTCGCTCTTGATCGTTTAATGGTTCAATTCTCTCGAGTAGATTGAGATAAATGCAACCAAGACAGGTACTCCGATCTGGCGAAAGGATCGTATAAGTATAAGCAAGCTGATCGGAAAATTCCTGAGAATGCCTTCGCAGATCTTCCCGGTTCTCACCCAAACTGAAATCATCTGCCGGCCAATCGCTGCAACTCCAGCGCCGTAAGAAGCTCTTGCTGCTCATGACAGCATCATAATCCAGGATGACATGATCTGGATGGAGTGGCTCCAGGGCAAATTCAGAAGTTTCCAGAAAGCGTGGGATGCTTTCGGCTGCGAAAAGTTTAGCTTTCAAGAAAGGTTACCCAGGCTTGATTCCAGGCTGCTGGCAATTCCACCCGAAAAGACTCGCCAGGTTTTATTAGCCCGGGATGTTCCACCCAGGCGGCAATGCCGCGTTTATGCATAGCAGTTTTGATAAAGTCTCGCGCCACATTTGGAACCAGGGGATATTGCTGCTGGGTGATGCTGGCAGTTTTCCGACAGGGATCATTTTCTCTGGCACAACCCAGAACAACACCACCTTCAAAAATTAATCGGCTGCCATATGGTAGAACAGAAAAATTAACAACACCGGAAACTAACAGATTACCAGAAAGCCAACTGATATCCATGAATGTAACTCCCAGCATGTCAGCAACTTCGGCTAATTCTTCTGATGAAAGGATGGTAAGCTGCCTGGTATTGCGAATTTCAGTCGCGCGCGTATATTCGGGGTGATGTCCGTGAGCTAACATGGTTAATCCATAGTGTGAATCACCGAGCAAGCCTTCCAGATGAAACTGGCCTTCTGCAATAGGGGTGGAAAAAGGCACACTTTCTGCTTTGGTTAAAATCTGTTTTACCTGTCCGATGATATCTTGCATAATCATCTCACTTTCTTTTGAGCGAATTCTTTATTTCCTGGTGCCGAAAACAATCTACCAGGTGGTCATTAACCATTCCCACCGCCTGCATGTATGCATACATGATCGTCGGACCAACAAAGTTCATTCCCCGCTTGCGCAGATCCAGGCTGAGTTGCGACGAGAGCGGTGTCTGGGCTGGAATCTCTGCCATCGAAGGGAAATTGTTTTGGATGGATTGCCCATTCACATATTTCCATAAAAAATTGTCAAAGCTGCCAAATGCGTGCTGGATTTCAATGAAAACACGTGCATTTTGAATGGATGAATTGATTTTTCTGGCATTACGAATAATTCCAGGCTCATTTAGCAGGGAGGTTATTTTTTGTGTGTCGTAATTGGCCACTATCTCCGCTTGGAAGCCATCATAAACCTGGAAGTAAACCGGTCGCTTTTTGAGGATGATTTCCCAATTCAAACCTGCCTGAGCTCCTTCAAGCACTAAAAAAGCGAACAACTGTACATCATCATGCAGCGGTACGCCCCACTCTTGATCATGATACGGAATTGATAATTCTGTCATTGCCCAGGGGCAACGCTTCATTGGGATACTCCTAAAAAAAAGATATGATGGATTTAATTGTATGGTCACATTGCGATTTGGCAAGTAACTATCCAACTGAACAACGCATGATGGGGCGGGTCGCAGAACGCCGAATTACTTCTTTCAAACCTGCCGCTTGAAATGTATGTGCAAAGCCTGTGTATGCAAATACATCCGCGACTTTTTCACGCCCTTTGTCGATCGGATAAATTTCAATCACTGTGGCGCCATACTTTTTTGCAACCGAAATGGCTTCTTTGAGGGGTTTAAACGAAATCATTTGCTAATCCCTTTTCTTATCCATTATAAAGTCTATTTGTATCATCTCAATAAAACGGGGTTTGCGGGTGTATTGGACGGGCATTTGCCCGTCCAATACACCCTAGCCCCTAATTAATGAAAAGATACGTCTATTTTTCGAAAATATTCTGGTTAGAAATTGGCTTATTCGATCAGTCTTTCACCTTGATCAACTGAAGCAATAAGGGTTTGTTGCAATTTCAATAATACTGCCTTTTTTTTCTTTAACATGGTTTTGTAATTGATATTGTCCGTCTGGATAATTTCCATTCGTAAATCTGCCAGGCAATTTTCAAGAAGATTTTTTAAGGTTATTCTTTCTTCATCGTTCAGTTCTATTTGGATCACTTTACACCTCCTGACAAAA
>JBBQNI010000031.1:0-36483 GCA_038329785.1 Anaerolineales bacterium
CCTCCCGAGGGTACAAGTGACTTTTGACTCTCCTGACGGAACCCTCGGGAGGATTTGGTTTGAAAAAAACCTCCCCACATGAATGTGTGCCTGTTTACCACCAAAACGAAATGGTGCAGTGCAATTTGGACGCTTCTTGTCACAAAGTAAGCATGATCTTTTCCTGTCAGCTTTTGCAATTTCCACTTTCCGTTATAATATCCAGCGAGGAATAGCCCATGTTTAATCCGATCAAACGTAAAGCTGAAGAAGATAAAATGCGCATTGCTGGTCGCCTGCCGCCAGGCCAATCGCTGACAGCTCGATTTCCCGTCCTGCATTATGGACCCATCCCGCAAGCAGATCTCGCTAATTGGGATTTGAAGTTCTGGGGACTTTTAGAAGAGCCATTCTCGCTCAACTGGCAGGAGTTCAACCAACTTCCGCGCACCGCCATTCAAATGGATCTTCATTGCGTGACGCGTTGGAGTTTGTTCGATTCGCTCTGGGAAGGGATAACGCTTACCACCCTGATGGACCTTGGTGCGCTGAAAATCAAAAGCGGGAATACCTATGTGCTCCAGCATGCTGAATTTGGTTACACCACCAACTTGCCTTTGAAGGTGATGCTGCAAGATAACTTCCTGCTTGCTACTCATTATAATGGCGCACCTCTGACCCCGGAACATGGTTTTCCGCTGCGAGCAGTCGTTGGTGCCATCCCAACTCGGGATGACCTGGAAACGCCTTATCTTTGGAAGGGTGCCAAGTGGTTACGTGGTCTGGAGTTTCTGAGTGAAGACCAGCTGGGTTTTTGGGAGCAGGCAGGTTATCACAACCAGGGTGATGTCTGGCTGGAGCAGCGTACGCGCGGATAGGTTGTGACCGCTATTTATTTTCGCTGCAAGGCCAGTGCGTATACACCAAAGCCGATACCAAAAACCAGTACCAATCCGCCTAAAATACCCAATAACGGTGAGCGATTTTCAGAAGCAATTTCAGCGGCACCTGGTTCGGCTGCCGCGCTGATTTGAGCGCCAAAATCGACTGATGTAATGTCACCGGCGATCAATTTAACATCAACGCTGGTGCGCATGGTCGCATTGTATCCTTCCGGCACAGCGATCGTGATTGAATAAATATCTTCGGGCAGGTCGCTAAAGCAGCTTTCACCGTCGCTTGAAGTGGTTTCGTTGATCGTAACCCGTCCGCCGCGGTCACTGACGCTGATAGCGCCGCCGGCCAGCGGCAGTTCAACCGTATCATCATCGATAAAAGCATTACCATTGATGTCATTGAACAACAATACACAAAGTTCACCGCTGCCATTAAATGGTGTCGGTGATGGCAACACCGATGTCGCTGTAACCTCTACCCCCGGGGTAGGCTCGGCTGCAACCATGCCCAGCAATAACTGCTGGCCAACGCGTAAGAACAGGCAGCCATCTCCCTGAATATTGTTCAACAAGCGCAGCTGATCTTCGGTAATGTTATTTAATAAAGAAATACTTATGCAGGTATCGTTCTCTTTCACTGTATAGAGAATGCGGCCATCGGGTTGTGAGGTAGGTGTATAGTAGTAAACCTGCGCATCTGAACTGGCCGTGACCGGCATACCAGAACGGAAAAGAGCCAGTGAACTGAGCAGCAGAATCGCAGCCAAATACAGGAAAACACGCTTTTTCATCAGTGGCGATTATATCATATGGGGTATTTCAGTTGGCACTAAGTTAGCCAGAACTTACCTCTCCAATCGAAGTATAATTAATTTCATCCAGATTGGAACCGTAACAGGAGTACAACCATGCCATTAAAAATTTTGGTCGGAACACAATGGGGTGACGAAGGAAAAGGTCGCATTGTTGATCTTCTCTCAGCTCAATCAGATTTTGTCGCCCGCTTCAATGGCGGCGACAACGCCGGCCATACCGTCACAGTCGCTTCCAGGACCTTCAAACTCCATCTTGTCCCCTCTGGCATCATTCATCTGCACACGATTGGCGTTCTGGGCAATGGTCTCGTCATCAACCCCCAATCGCTGCTGGCCGAGATCGAGATGCTGCGGACCGCCGGCATCGAAGTCAATCCCCAGCGTCTCAAACTAAGCTTTGGCGCACACCTGATCACCCCCGGACACGTCGCTCTGGATAAAGCCCGTGAGGTTGCCCTGGGCAATAGCAAGATCGGTACCACCGGGCGTGGAATCGGACCTGCCTATACTGACAAGGCTAACCGCAGCGGCCTGCGTTTGCTGGATTTGCTCAACGCTGCTGATCTTAACCAAAAGCTGCAGGCGCACTTTGAACAGGTGAACCGCACGCTTAAGACTCAGTTTGGTGCGGAACCTTTGCCTATCCCGGCTATGGTTGCTCAATTAATGGAACAGGCCAGTCTCCTGCAGGCTTACATCACCGATACCGGCACCATTCTGGATCAGGCTTTGCGGGACAATAAAAACGTCCTGGCAGAAGGTGCCCAGGGCGTCCTACTGGATATTGATCACGGCAGTTATCCTTTTGTAACCAGCTCAAGTGTGGCTGCCACAGGCGTCTTCTCCGGACTGGGGATCGGCATTCAGCCAGTTTCTGCAGTGATTGGCGCTACCAAGGCCTTCCAATCGCGTGTCGGCTCAGGACCCTTCCCCACTGAGGTACAGGGCGAAATGGCTGAGCTGTTGCGCGGCAGCGGTGCTAACCCCTGGGATGAATTTGGCACCACCACCGGCAGGCCTCGCCGAGTCGGTTGGCTGGACGGTGTTCTGCTGCGCTACGCAGCCCGCATCAATGGCCTGAGCGAGCTGGTGCTGACCAAAATGGATGTGCTCAGCGGGCTACCAGCCGTTCAAATCTGTACGGCTTACCAAACCAAAGATGGCAGCCATGTTGATCAACCGCCCATGGGCGTATCAGATCTGCAGCAATTCACCCCCAAATACAGCACGCTGCCGGCCTGGAATGAGAAACTGGGGGGAATGCGCGAATGGCATGAACTGCCGCAGGCTGCTCGTGACTATGTCCGTTTTATTGAAAAAATGGTGAGCTTGCCGGTGTCCATGATCTCAGTCGGACCGGAACGTTCCCAGGTAATCACAGTCCCGCGTGAATAAGCTCATTTCCTGCGCTCTCCTGCTTTTTGCCGCCGGGGTTATGTTTGCTTGCAGCAGCATGGTGCCTTCGCCCACGTCCATCCCTCCCAGCGCCACTGCCAGCATTCCACCTACCATTACGGAAACAATCGTCTGGTTTCCACCCACAGAAACTCCGACCCCCATTCCCACCCGTGAAATCGTGTCAACCGCGATAATGGCACCGGGTATCGACCAGATTCTGCTGGAAAACGGCTTTTCGGAGCAGAATAAATGGCTCAGCGGCAGCTTTGCAGCCGGTAACATCGCACAGGTGGACCAATCGCTGATCCTCGCGGTTCAAAAACCGAAGGACTTTCTGATTACCTTCTTGCCGGGATCTGTCTTTGAAGACTTCGACTTACAGGTGACAGCCAACATGTCACTCTGCCGCGGAAACGACGCCTATGGCATCCTCATCCGCTCACTTTCTGAATGGGATTACTACCGTTTTCTGATTAATTGCCAGGGTGAGGCTCGCTCAGAACGTATTCGCAACGGGCAGACAATACCTCTCCAGGATTGGACGCCGGCTAATATCGTTGCGGGTGCCGCCGTTGATAACACCATTGAGATCTGGGCTTCCGGCAGCGAGATGCGTCTTATCATCAACGACTCTTACCTCTTCTCGGTCAAGGACCCAATCTTCCGCAATGGTCAGATAGGCTTTTTTGCCCGCTCCGACGGAGATTCCGCCCTGACGGTCAATTTTCGGGACCTGACGGTCTACTTGCTTGACCCCCTGCAATTGGCAACAGTTTCTCCAACGCCGTAATATATTCATCCATCTTTTTGTGCTTTTTTGACATTTCAAATCAATGGCTAAGGTTTGGTTTCACTCCGTGTTTTGATGGTTTGTTGTAAATGTGATCAAAATTCCTCACCCCCAGCCCCTCTCCAACAGATTGGAGAGGGGTGCCCAAATTGGGGCGGGGTGAGGTAATGTTCCGACGAAAATTTCTCAAGTCAATTGATAAGTAAACTGTTGTGTGTCTCGCAATTTCCCAACCAGCCCTTCGGGTTAAAGTGTAGGGTGCGTTCTCAAGACACCACATTGCAGGTGTGAGACGCACTGGCACTTTTCACAACAGAGAAGGTTCGCCAAATTCTGCGTCAGGTTTGGACCGATACGAATACAAGCTTAATGGTAGGTTCAAAGTCGAACGCACCCTACTTGGCACCTGTCACCTTAAAGCCTCTGCCCATGCCATTCTCATCAATCAAACTTAGCCGCGACATGAAATCGTTGGGGGAAGTGCACGGCAGTGGAAGATCCCAACATGCCTCATCGGGTGCGATGTTGATCTTTAAGCCAGAGTTCGTAGTGCGGACTTCAGTTGGTTCTCCAGACAGCTTTTGTTGATCCAGTACCTGCTCAGGGGGGACGATCACGAAGCGTGATAAGCTCATATTTCGTGAGAGATTTGTCGGCAGTAAAATAAATAGGAATATTAGCGTGATAATAGTAGCCTGCCACGCGAATGTGTCGGAAAAATTTTTAGAGATCCATTTCCAAACCATCAATATTACAGTTAATACCCACAGCCAGATGATTGCACCTGAAAAGCGAAAAGCAGGTGCACTGAAAAACCAAAACAGCACAGTTAGACTGATTCCAACCAGCAGAACAGGGTATTCTTTCCAAGCTAGACGATTGTAGCGCTTCAGGAAAGAGATTAAAATAAGCCCAGCTAACAAGGCAATGGCAAAAAATACGGTAAACCGTATTTCTACATGCTGGCTTTTTATCCATTTAAGGAACCAGGGAAAATCGGCAGTATAAGCCATAGAATCTGAATTCGTTTTAGCCCATATTCCAATAATGTATTGTAAGTTATCTGCTAAATATCCTGGCATTGTCCAGGGCAGATTAAAACGAATTTTGCTGTTAGGGTAGAGCAGGTAGCCGCTCAAGACAACATTTCGAATGAGCCAGGGCACGATCCACGCGCTGAACGCGACCAGACCAACAGGAATCTGCTGTTTGAAAAAATACAGCTTATTGGGCTGTCGCCAGAGATAAACCAAGGCCATTACAATTGCCACCGCTGCATAGACGCCAAAGCTGAGTTTAATGGTGACACCCGTGACGGCCAGGATCAGTATTTGGCTAAACAGGGTCTTGCGATCTTTATCATCTGAACTTATATTCATCCACTGTAGCAGTTTAGCGAAAAGCACAGCTTGAAGCACAAATACACCCAGATCAGCACTATAGCCCGCCAGCGGTTCAGTGCTCACATGCCAGAGAATGACTGGGATAAGCACAACCCGGTACACCACCACTGCCTGCATACTGCCACCTTGCAGCCAAACTCGAAATGCCTGCAGCGATTGCAGCAGCAGCGTGTATACCAGTATGACGTTGGCAACATAATATGCATATCCTGCAAAAATAGAACTGTTAATAAAGGCAGCGTACAAATATTGGCTGCTATTAAATGCCAGACGGTGCTGTAAATTCCCCAGGCCCGGCACTATTGCGAATTGATTGAACCACTTGACCGTTTGCAAATGATAGAGGCCGTGATCATAACTGGGGTCGGAAAAGAGGGTATGGTTCAGCAGCACAATCAAAGGAAGAAGCAAACCAACGGCATAAAAGAAATGGACTCGCCGCAATGGTGGCAAGCCGTCCTTTATACGCATGAATATACCTGTAGCCGCCAGAAAAGATATGAGAGCAAATAGCCAGCCGTTGATTGGCAGGAAAAAATGCCAGACCTGTAAAACAGCGATTAAGACACAAAACCCCAGCCAGAAGGTAGCAAAGAAATCCAGAGAGAGTTTCTTACGCCAAAATAGACGGCTGCAAAAATAACCAAACCCCAACAAGAGGCAAATATAAAAAAATGCAATTACGGTCAAAAGGAGCATAATTCTTACCTGTATGAAGAATTATACGGGATTGAATACCATCCGGCAAACGGGGTGAAAATGTAGGTAGTTAAACACTTTTCACGCGGAGGCGCGGAAAACGCAGAGGAAAAAACGGCGGTCTAGTTTCCGTATGTTGCGCTCCCTTTTGAATGAACCTTACAAGCAACCCAGCCAGTGAACTGGCTGAAAGGTCCTTATTTTGATTCCTCTCAAGGGGGTGTTATTCTCACCTAAAAAGTAGGGGTGAAGGATCGGATGTTAGTTTCCATATTCCAAAAAAAAGGAATTTATCCGATCCTTAGCTCCTAGGTGTGGTCATTTGTTAATTACGAACTTCATTAGGTGCAAGCGGCGTACATGACGCAGCAATTATTTACCCAGGCAAGGGTCCGCAAACACTTCTTTTGCAACAGGTAATTCCACTGCCGGGACGACCTGATCCAATGATTCTACAAATTGCTGCGCTGGGATATCAAAATAACGTGCGTCGTCGCCGGCGGCTGTTTGCAGGCTCAGCCGCAATTCATTAGCCTCAATAATCCGTAAGGATCCGGCGGCCGTTGGACTCAGAACCTTCAGCCAGACACCCAGCGAATCAATGGCCAGGATGACAAGCCCCTGATTGGGATCATCCAGGACGCTGCCGGCATAGACTTCCACCACGGTGCCATTCATCTCCCCCCGAAACATGTTGCTGATTTTTAGCCCTTGCGGGACCAGAAAATCTTCGCGCACCAGCAACACACCTTGCTCCATCAATGTTGTTTGCTGTGGCACCGGCACCCGATTGGCGCAAACGGCCTCCAAAGAAAGGGTGGGCTGGGCCTGCGCTGCTGCCTGTACATTCAGTGCAAATTGTTGAGCTTCCAGCTTTTCCTGCAATACAATCTTTTCCTGAGGATCTTCAACTTGCTGCAGGGAGGATTGCAATGCTTGCACCTGGGCAGCCAGCACACCGGCCGGTGTGCGCTGCAAGGGCAGATTGGCCCCCCTGACCTGGCTCATATTCAGCAATAAAATCAATACCACTACTGAAAGGCTGCCAAACAAAGCAAACAACAATTTATTTTTCATCATTCAGCTCCTCATGGCCAATCAATATCCGTCATCCATGGAATCGCAGGCAAAGCAGTTTGCGTCCAATAATTCGTTTCGGAAAAAAGCTGATACCAGGCTTCTTGAGGTGTGTTATCCAACAGAGGGCAAAGTGTGTCTCCCGGCGAAGAAAGGCAGGCCTGATATTGGGTGAAGGCGCTCAAGAATTGCATGCGCGAATATCCCTGTTCGGTGCCCCACTTGCTCAGATAAGCCCATTGGCGGGCATTGATACCGCTATTGGCATAAATCTCGGGGATTGGCCAGGCCGGCGCAGCCCACCAGGAAACGTAATGAACATTGGGAAAGGTCCAGTCATAGTAAAGATCCGGGTTGTTGTTAGGCGCCAGGCGGGTTGGGCAGCCATCACAGGTACCATATTCGTAAAAAATAACCTGGCTATTGTCATGGGCGTCAAAGCCTTCCACCCACTTGCGGCTGATGGAAGCGTAATTCCAGGCTAATTCAATATCGGTGGCTCCAGAGACTCTCACCCTTGCCCCATAGCCGCTGCTGATCACCCAGTTGTATACAGTCCGCACCATTTCTGCCCAGGCACCGCCATGTGCATACGCCCGGCTTTCCGTACAGTACCAGCTAGCCTGGCTACAGACGCCATTGATATAATAGGCAAAGTTGGTGGTACCAATGCCCACATCGATCTTTGAAACCCCATCACTGCAAGCCATATAGCCATTGATATAGTTCTTTGTATAAATGATGATATCGTTGGTGCTGTTCAAGTCGTAAGCCGGCTCGCGTAACAGCAGGGTGCCATATTGAATGCCATCCCCCCACGGCTGTCCGAAATCCAGAATCACCAGTGAATCCTGAGCCCCGGGTATTTGTACAGTCTGCACTCCTGCCTGGCACCCCATTTGATAGGTCAGGCTCACATTTTGCGGGGTCATATACCAGGATGTCGTGAAATAAGCCGGTGGCACAGCACTTTTAGAAAAAATGAGCGGGAAGTAATAGCGATATGGCGGTTCCTCTTGGGCCGCAGAATTGGCAAATATAGGTTGGCTGACCACTGCCAACAGTGCGAGAAGCAATATGATTACTTGCAGATTTCTATTTTGTATTTTTTTCATAGCCTTATCCAGAGAGTATCCTCGATTATAGCAAGAAACATACCGAATTCTGAATCATTTCTAAACAGGCCAAAAGGAAAAACACTCTACTGAACTTTCTCAAAAATCTTAGCCCCTTTTTTTCCATTGCATTCAAATTTTTTTGCTTTTTGCGAAAGCCACTCGACACTTATAACAACCTCAAACTAATCACCTAATTACCCAATCAACCAATCAACTATTCACCCAATCAACTAACCACCAAATCAACCATTAAACTTCTCAACTCATCAACTCATCAACAAATCACACCCGCACCCATTGACAATTTGTCTTTATTAGATTATTATCTACCCATTAGATCATTATCTAATTCTATGTTTCATGCCAGAATCCATTGGATGGTTGAGCGGAGCGAAGTCCTCATTACAGCACGCATCGACGCCTTCATCACGAACATTGCAGTCACTTTTTGTCCTCTGTTCGCTCCGCTCAACCTGGCATGAATTTTCTTAAAGGGTGGTCATTTTGACTGATCTCATCTGGCAATTTGGGACAGCTTACGATTTCTTCATCAGTCTCTTCGTTTTACATCAACCGGATCGTTTTGGTTTACGAGCTTCCTGGGCTGCCGGGGTACGCTCTCGATTACCGGCCCCGCAGCGTCAATTTCTTGAACAAACTCTTGATACTTTCTCCCTCCCATTCGGCTGGCTTAATCAACCGGATTGGCAGCCGAAAGATGCCAGATCTTCGCTCGAAAATCTGGCTGCCATTCCTGCAGCCAACCGATTAAAAATCCTGCTCCAGCAGCGGGACGGATCCGTGGATGCATGCGAAACCGCTGACCGCATTCAGAAGAATCAAACCTACCAGCTTTCTGATCTGGAGAACTTACGTGGTTTTTTTCAAAAAAGGGTCGTGCCCGTCAAGCAAAAAACCCTGCAGCATTTTGCCCAGGCTCTCGTCGATCCGTTATCCTTCGGTGAACAATTTTTGGTGGCTTGCCAGCTCTATTTTGAGGTCTTTTTCGAAGAGGAAGAACGCCGCATTTTGCCTTTTATTCAGCAAGGTCTGAATGATGGCAAACATCTGGCCGCCACAATGCCTCCTGCTGAACTTCTTAAAACCCTCTCACGTGGTGTTTCATACGAAGCTTTCGAAAAAATCGAGCAACTGGTGCTGATCCCTTCTTACTGGAGCAGCCCACTTGTCTTTCTGCACAATCCTCAGCCCTCCCAAATTTGGCTTATCTATGGCTGTCGTTCGGATGATCAGAATTTGATTCCCGGGCAGTATGTCCCGGATGCGCTCATCAGCGCCTTGAAAGCTCTTTCTGACCCAACCCGCTTACGAATCGCGCACTACCTCAATCAATCCTCGCAGACGCCCACCAACCTGGCGCGCCTCTTACGTCTGCGCCCACCGACTGTCGTTCATCATCTCAACATCCTGCGCCTGGCCGGACTGGTGCAGATCCTGATCTCTGAAGGTGGAGAACGTTGTTACGCGATCCGCAAAGACGGAGTTGCCAGAACCATCCAACAACTCGATCAATATTTGAATCAGGCAAATCCATCATAGCCTAACCTTCACCAAGCAGCCCCAAAAACAGGAGGTTCCTCATAGCTGTTTTTCGCCTGAGATTTGCTAGAATTCTTTCAACTTACCTTGACCGGTTGCGCGCCTTCCGCTGGAACGCGCGCATGTACCTTTTGCATGCCATCGTATTCGGCGCAGCCATGGGTGTGCAGCGCCTGATCTTCAATTTCTTTATCCTCAGCCTGGGATACGACGAAGCCCTGCTGGGCACCCTGATCACTGTCAACAACCTGACCGCTCTGATTGCTGCGCTGCCGATGGGTTACCTGGCAGATCGGCTGGGAAGGAAAAAATCCTTAATCAGCAGTGCCAGCGTGGTCAGCCTGGCTGTGGTGGTGATGGTTCTCTTCCCCAACCCCATCCTGTTTATCCTTACGAATATCATCATGGGTTTGGGTATGAGTCTTTCTTCCGTCACAATGGGACCCTTTTTAATGGAAAACAGCGGCGAGAAAGAACGTACATACCTCTTCAGCTTCAGCTCGGGCTTGCAGATGGCGGCAGGCTTTGTTGGCAATTGGATCGGTGGATACCTGCCATCCTGGACCGGCAGTTACTTGCAGGTAGATGCCATCAGCGCTCAGGCCTATGGTAGTGCATTGATCGTGACTGCCGTCTTCTCCGCCTTCGGTATCATTCCACTCACACTTTTTCGCAAAACGAATCTTTTGGCGGGTCAGCGTTCTTCGATTGCCACCTTCGGGTACATTAAAGAGCATGCCGGTCAGCTGGGTCGACTGGTGTTGCCCATGCTGGTCACCTCGATTGGGGCCGGTCTGATCATGCCCTTTATGAATGTCTTCTTTCGCGTCCAGCACCAGCAACCAGACCCGGTAATCGGCACCATCTTCGCCTGGGGATCGCTGTCTATGGGTGTTGGCTTGTTAATCGCACCGGCCCTGGCAGATCGGGTTGGCAAAATACGTTTGGTCGTCCTCACCCAGGGGCTTTCGATCCCCTTTCTTTTCCTGCTCGGGTTTTCACCCTGGTTCTGGCTCAGTGCGGGTGCATATTTTATCCGGCTGGCGTTGATGAACATGAGCGGACCGGTGTACCAGACCTTCGTGATGGAGGAGGTGGAACCTCAGGCCAGGGCGACTGTTGCCAGCCTGGTGAGTATGGCCAACACCTTCGGCTGGGCTTTCAGCCCGATGATCAGCGGTTGGATTCAAGTCAACCATGGTTTTCGGCCCGCCTTCGCCATTACACTAATAATTTATGCAATCTCCATCTTTCTCTATTGGCGCTTCTTCTTGCGAGGTGAGCGCAAGCCGCATGCGTTGGCCGGGGTGGAATTAAGAGGTTAATAAAAATGCGCTTAGCTCTCAATCAATCTCCGATGTGCTGCCTGTAGTGGTTCAATGTCCACCTTCATCACGGCGCGGTCATAGGTTAAGAAGCCATTAATTTCATATTCCACATCGGTCAGTTCCGTATAAATGGCGGCACTCAACCCGGCATGTTTCAGGGTCACCAGCCGATCCACAAGCTCCAAATACCAGGCTGTCAGGCGGGCTTTATCATTAACCGTTTTGTAGGCAAATAATTTATTTTCCTGCCAGAGATGTCCTTCGATCTTTAAACCCAGCCCGCCAAACTCCGAAAGCGCAATCGCCCGTCCGGATTCAACGGACGCCATTTTAGGACCGACATATTTGTGAATCGAATGAATATCACCTTTACCCTGATCAAACCAGCCTGAGGCAGCATCCACCAGACGGGTGGGATCATGCTTTTGCAACCAATCTCCGACCGCCGTGGCATCAAATTGCCCCCAGGCTTCATTGAAAGGCACCCACACCACAATGCAGGCAAAATGATCGAGCGCAGTTACCATCGCCTCTAACTCACGCCAATAATTGGCACGCACATCTGCTTGTTCACGGCCAAAGCGTTGATAGTGATGGTCGTCTTTGAGGGTCTGATTAAAAAAAGCACCCCAGGCTAATAATCCCCAACCTGGCACGATTCCACCACTCGGCATATCCTGCCAGACCAGCAAACCCAGGCGATCGCAATGATAATACCAGCGGGCTGGCTCAACCTTGATATGTTTGCGCAGCATATTCAGTCCAAGACCTTTGGCAAATTGAATATCAAACAGGAGTGCTTCCTCGGTTGGCGCTGTGTAGAGACCATCCGGCCAGTAACCCTGATCAAGCGCACCATATTGAAAAACAGCTTCACCATTCAACATCATCCGGGTTACTCCCGAATCATCCATCTCCAGGCGAATCTCACGTAAGGCACAATAAGAAGCGACGCTGTCAAGCAAAACCTCCCCTTCCAACAGGCTCAACTCCAGATCATAGAGTTGCGGATCGTTTGGTAACCATAACCTGGCTGCTTTGATCTCAATCGTCTGATCTTCATGCACGGGTGCGCTCTGTTTGGCGATCAGTTGATCACCATCTTTCAGCACGACCTGCAATGTCAGCCCACCAGCCTCTCCAGCCACTTCAGTCTTAAGTATGACCGTCTTCTTGTGAATATCAGTCTTCAGGCGGATATTTTCAATCCGCCGAGCGGGCAAAGGTTCCAGCCAAACAGTCTGCCAGATGCCGGAGACTGCACTATAAAAGACGAAACCGGGTTTGAGCGTCTGCTTTCCCCGCTCCTGCCGGCCGGTACTGGTAGGGTCCCAGACAGACACCAGCAATTCATTCTCCTCCGACGGCAAAAGACAGCCTTCCAGATCAAAATAGAATGGATCAAAACCACCCCGGTGACTGCCAAGCCGGCTGCCATTACACCAGACATTTGTCTCCCAATCAACAGCCCCGAAGTGCAATCGAACGATCTGCCCAGCCCATTCTTGCGGCACTTGAAACTTGCGCCGGTACCACAGACGTTGATCTGGCAATAATGGACGCTCAACACCTGAAAGTGCGGATTCAACAGCGAAGGGGACCAAAATGTGACCCTCGAATTCCCCGATTTCATTATTTTCCAGCTCTTTGGGTTGAATGGTATATTGCCACAAACCATTCAAATTCTGCCATTGCGAACGCACAAGTTGCGGGCGGGGATACTCCGGCAGCGGACAATTGGGATTTACATCGTCAGCCCAGCGTGTACGGATTCTATTTCCGGCAATCTTCCACTCGCTCATTTTTCACCTGCCGTTACCGGCTGCCCATGCTTTCTGGCAATTCTCCATAAAGGTGGGACAGCAAACAGGTTGACAAAAGCAGAGACATAAAACAGCACCGGCGTAGGGGTAAAACCGGCTTCGCCATTGAGGGTGGTCGGTATTCCAAATCGTCCGATCAAAAAAGAGCCGATTGATGGTCCAATGACCATTGGTACCAGGACCATGAAGAACATGCGCACACCTTGAAACTGGCCGCGGCTCGCCTCCGGATAAAGGTCTTTAATCCAGGCACCGGCTACGATGCCATAGGATGCCATTACCACGGTCTGAAAAACACCGGCGGCAATTAAAAATGCTGTCCCCCGCGCAAACGCAAATACTACCGCCGAGGCTGCTGACAGATAGGACATCCACAACATGAAGCGCAGCCTTGGAATCCGGTCAACCAGCATGCCAATCGGAATGCTGGCGATTGCCGTTATGACCAATACCGCGCCCATGATTAATCCCATCATGCCCTTGTCGTAACCGAGAAAGTGCTCGATATAGATAAGAAGGTAGGGAAATGTGATCTGGTAGGCCGTACCGTTTACCACGATCGAGA
The DNA here is from genome assembly GCA_038329785.1 of Anaerolineales bacterium. Taxonomy (GTDB): domain Bacteria; phylum Chloroflexota; class Anaerolineae; order Anaerolineales; family Anaerolineaceae; genus UBA6170. The sequence goes on from JBBQNI010000031.1 coordinate 13,452, forward strand.
GGAATAAAAGGAAAAGCACCTTGTTTTCGTGGACAAGACGAGTGCTGAAAGTATTAAGGACAACACGCCAGTAGGGCGGCTGCTTCTGATTAATTTCCACCCGGGTCGGTCTGGGTTCCTTCATCAGCAGACCGCCAATCAAACCGGTCAATGTCACAAAACCACCCAGGCCGTAAAAAAAGACAAAGTAGCCAAATTTTTCAATGACCATTCCGGCCAGGGCTGTTGTGATAATGAATGAGAGAAAGACACTCATCTGGATCAGACCTTCCACCCGGCCACGGTTAGTTGTATCCGTGATATCCGTCGTCCAGGCACTGAAGTTGGCATCGTTTGCAGTCGATCCAAAGAAAGTCATAACGGCATCAGCAACCACCACCAGCACCACCGCCAGACCGATCGGCCGCACCAGCGAGACTTCCGGGAACAAAGCCGTTACAATACCCCAGATAATATAACCAAACAAAATGAAGGGTCGCCTGCGGCCAATTTTTGTGAAGGTGCGGTCGCTCAAGGTACCCATCAAGAGTGTGGTCACGGTGGCAACAACCGCACTGACCGCCACCATCCAGGCTATCGGGCGCGGATCAGGGGTGAGGGTATCAAAGACAAAGGTGTTAAACCAGGCATTTTCCACTCCCCAGGCAACCTGGCCGGAAAGGGATAAGAGTGCAATCACGAACCAGGTACTAGCCGCGATAGGGGTACGTAATTTAGTAGTTTTTTGCATCTGAGTTCCTTTTTGGTGGGATTTGCTGTGATTAATTATAGGGCAAAGAAATTGAAATAATAAAAAACAAGCCCTTTTCTCCAACCTCACATCCAACCTTATGTTCGTTGAACTTAATTCAGGTAGAATTAGCGTATCAACGCTGGATCTCATTCATTAGCGGGAGGTGACCATGTTGGATTTAAGTCAGAAATTTCGTGAAGTAAGCGAAAAACAGATGTGGCTGGGTAAACTGGAAGACGATTTGCGCTCGGTTGAAGAAAAACTGGCAGCGGAAGAAGCCCGCCTGCAAGCGCTCAACCAGGTAATGACGAAAGAACAGCGCGATTTGAAGCAGCTCGAAGGGCTCAGTTTGCAAGCTCTTTTTGCTTCCATTTTAGGCAGCAAAGAAGAACAAACACAGAAAGAACGCCAGGAATTCTTACAGGCTCAACTGCAAACGCGTTCAACCCAACGCCAGATCGAAGCCCTGCGTCAGGATCGCGAACATCTTTTGCACCAATTAGCCTCATATAATACTGTGGAAGAAGAATACCAACAGCTCCTTTCCCAAAAAGCTGCAATCTTGCAATCCAGTAGCACTCCCACAGGCGAGAAGTTGCTGGAAAACGATCTTCAACTCGCACGAGCGACAACCATGCAGAAAGAACTGCAGGAAGCCATCCAGGCTGGTACCAAGGTGCTCAGCGGTCTGGAAACCGTCCTGGATTCGCTTGAGAGTGCTCAATCATGGGGCAACTGGGATCTGCTCGGTGGCGATATGCTCTCTACTATCGTCAAACACGATCACATGGATGATGCCCGCCAGGCTAGTGAGCAAGTGCAGAGCCAGCTTAACGCCTTTCTGCGCGAGCTGAAAGATGTCAGTCAATATGAAGATATTTCCTTTGACGTCGCCCCACTCGAATACTTTGGCGATCTCTTCCTGGATGGGCTGGTCTTTGACTGGCTGGTGCAATCCAAGATTTTACGAGGGCTTGAGCAGACCAGGGCTTTAAAAGACCACGTTGCCGAATTAAAACACAGCCTGGAGCAGCAGCAAATCCAACAGGTGCAAGAAATTCAATATTTCGTGCAGCAGCGCCGGGCATTAATTGAACAAGGCTGACAATCATTCAAGTGCCTTGATTGCCCCGCCAAAGCGCTTGCCAATCTGGCTGCGGTTGGGCTTATGGTTCACCAAACGGGTGACGGGTAAGGAGTTGCTGCCACCCCGTCTGCTGGCCTGGTACCCAAAAGCTGCTTTTTCTTCTGGGGTGATGGAAGCTCTGGTAGCCCACCAGGATGGCGACCTGAGTGCTCGCTTGCTCAAGCTGGTACGCATGCAGGCATCATTCAGCGCCGCCTGCTCTTTTTGCATTGATATGAATAGCAGCCGCTTTCAGGAGTACAACATCACCCAGGCAGAACTGGCCGCCATTCAAGGTCTCCAGAACCCTGCCGGAGTGGATTCTTTTTCACAACATGAACTCCTCGCGCTTGAATATGCCCGCCATATATCCGCCACACCCCTTCATTTTCCGGCTGAGCTGCTGGCAAGCATGAAGTCCAATTTTTCGGAGCGTGAGATTGTCATTCTGGCGACAACCGGCGCACAAGTCAATTACTGGGCACGTCTGATTCAGGCACTGGGTGCCCCGCCGGCTGGTTTTATGGAGCCAAATGATTGGCAAATGCCACCTCAAGCAGCCCAAGAGTAAGATTGAAAGAACTGCTCAAAATGCCCCGCAATACTACAAGGTTGATACGGGAAAAATTGGAGCAAATCGCACATAATCCTAACGCATCAATCCCAAACGCAAAGAAATTGCAGGGAAGATCAGGTTATCGATTAAGGATAGGAGATTGGCGAATACTATATGAAATTCAAAAAGACGAATTGGTTATTAACGTTTTGAAAGTAGTACCGCGAGGAGAGGCATACCGATGAGCGTTCAGGTTATTAAGCGCAATAATTAGGCGGAATAGGCGGTTATTCCTTACGTAGACTATTTGGCATTTCTGGAAAAAGCAGAAATGTTGCTGGACATTCAAGATTATGATGAGGCGAAAAATGCTCTGGAAAATGGTATCGAAGAATTGATTCCCGCACAGGTGGTGAAGGCTCTCTTGAATGACGAAAATGGCATTAGAGTCTGGCGAGATTTTCGAGGGCTGTCCCAAGCTGTATTCGCAAAGAAGGCTGCAATCAGTGTACCTTATTTATCGCAACTGGAAACTGGAAAGCGCACAGGTTCTATGAAAGTTTTGACGGCTCTTGCTAGAGCATTATCCGTTTCTCTTGAGGAACTATCAACCCTTTCATAAAGCAGAATCTCTTATCCGCTCAAGCGCGCGAAGCTTGCTGCATGCCTACGGCAGCAAGCAAAGTGAGCGAGCAAGCGCAGCAGCTACGTGCCAGACGATCTTTCCTGTCTCGCTATACATGCTTCAAATCCTTCTCAGTCGGCACTTTCAGCTCTAAGCTTGTAGAATAACCCTCGACAATTGTTAAATTTTCAAGCCAAAATACAGTAAAAACAAGCTAACGGCAAATATAGCTGCAATCCATGCAGAAAGTGAGCGTCTCTGATGAAACCTTATCCACATCAGCCACTGGAAAGTTATATCTCCTATCCACCCAGCGAAATGCGCCAGCGGGCTCATGAATTCCGCGAGATGCTCATACGCCGGCGCACCATACGTCAATTTTCGCCCGAGCCCGTTGATTTCACGATCATTGAAGACTGCTTGCTTGCGGCTGGCAGCGCGCCGAACGGCGCTAATTTACAGCCCTGGCACTTTGCTGTGGTAAGCGACCCATCTATAAAACACGAGATCCGTCTGGGTGCCGAAAAGGAAGAGCAGGAATTCTATACCCGGCGCGCTTCGCAAGAGTGGCTGCTGGCACTCGAGCCTTTTGGCACCGATGCCGAGAAGCCTTACCTGGAAGTTGCCCCCTACCTGATCGTTATCTTCAGTCAGAAGACCTCGCTCGATCCTGACGGCATGCCGGTCAAGAATTATTATGTCCAGGAATCGGTTGGTATTGCCACTGGAATGCTCATCACCGCCTTACACTACGCCGGACTGGCAACACTCACCCATACACCCAGCCCGATGGGTTTCTTAAATGGAATCCTGCAGCGTCCGGAAAACGAAAAACCCTTTTTGCTGCTGGTGACCGGTTATCCGGCAGAAGATGCCCAGGTGCCGCTAATAAGCAAAAAACCACTTTCAAAAATCTCCACCTTTTATTAATGAATGGATATAAGGTGTAAGGATAAAAGAAATTAACAGACGATTCGGTGTTGTTCAGTACAAATTCTGCGCTGCCATTTCAGGTCGATGTTCACGTTAGCTTACAGATCAGCCTGTACAAAAAAATTGATTGGGAGAGTTGTTAGAGTTTTTTTATTCAGAATTGTGATTTATAATTAACCCTGTTGGAAGGTTAGTAGATTTTCAAAATTTCACCAAACTAAATTCCTCATAAAACACATATTAATCACAACTTTAGAGAAGGGCTCAGACCATTCATCGGAGTGGATCTATTTAATTATTAATTTAAATACATGGAGGAAACAAATGAGTTTGATTCAAAAACGTATGGAAATGTATGACGAATTATTGCAGGCTGCCAGAGGGGATATTCCCGCCGATCTGGTGATTGAAGGCGGACGCATCTTGAATGTATTAACCGGGGAGATTTTGGATGGGAGCATCACTGTTCATAAAGGATTTATCGTCTCCATGTTCTCGAAAACACCGAATGCGCTCAAAAGAGTAGATGCCAGAGGCAAAATAGCCGTTCCAGCCTTCATTGATCCACATGTGCATATTGAAAGCTCCATGGTTCTGCCTCCTGCATATGCACAAGCCGTAGCTGCCAGCGGTACCGGCACTGTTCTGTCAGACCCGCATGAGATTGTGAACGTGATGGGCGTGGATGGTTTTGCCATGATGCAGGACAACACGGAAGGGTTACCCCTGCGGCTTTTCTTCGATATTCCCACCTGTGTCCCATCGAAACGTGAAGCAGAATACAGTGGTGCAGATATCCAGGCACCAGAAATCAAAGCTATGGCTCGTCTGGGCGGGAAAAAACTAGGTGAGCTGATGAGTTATGACGAAATCATTCATGGCGAACCAATAATGACTGGCATTGTTAAAACTGGTTGGGAACTGGGGTTACCGCGTGATTCTCATTTTCCCATGATTAGTGTCCTGGGCGGCATGTTCAATCTGTTCAACCCACTTCAAAAGCTGGGGGTCATAGTAGGCATGCTCGGTTTTCAGTTGACGAAATTAGGCATGTTTAATGCGCTTTCTTCTAAAATATTTACCGGTGTTTTACGAAAACAGGAATACCGAGACCTGGATGCTTACCTGGTCGCACTTGGATTGACAGCTGATCATGAAACATATGGGCCTGAGGTTCAGATTAAATTGGATCATGGCATGCACCTCATGCTTAGTTCACATATATTTCTGACTTTACCTCAGATGATGCCTGTTTTACTTCAAGCAGTGAAAAAGCTGAAATACAAAGATGCCATTGGGCTTTGCACGGATGATATGTGGCCAGATGATTTGCTGGCTATTGGCGGATTGGCAGGTGTTTTGCGCTTGCTAGTTAAAAATGGCATTGATCCAGTGGACGCGGTTCGGTTTGCCACCCTGAATAATGCGCGCCGATTGTCACAGGCAGGTATTGCTGAAGCACAATTTATCGGTTCTCTGGCTGCGGGCATGTCTGCAGATATTGTGCTCATCGAAGAACCGTTAAAAGATTTTAAGATTGCCATGGTATTCCATGAAGGGCGTTTGGTGGCAGAAAATGGCAAACTTGTCCAACCTGTGCCGCCGCCGATAGTCCCAGAAAAAGCTTTGGATACCGTCCCGCTACCATTAGTAACCCTGCAAACATTCCGCATTAATGCGCCAGGTGGAAGTGCTGTCACTAGCGTGAAGGTCCGCGCCTTAGAATTGCCAAAGCCACCGGGGCTGCCTTTCCCCTTTCTGGTCGAAATGGAAGTTCCAGTTAAGGATGGTGTGTTGGATACCAGTGGATACACTTTGATTGCTGCCTTCAATCGATATGGCAAGGGGAGCGAAAAGCCCACCATAGGGTTGATCCGTTCATACAGTTTGAAAGATGGTTCCGTCGCAAGCACTCTGTCTCATGATTCGCATAATTTGATCGTACTGGGGACTAATATAGAGGATATGGCTGCTGCAATAAATGAAGTGATCGCCATGAAAGGCGGGATGGCAGCGGTACGCAAGGGCGCATTACTGGCAAAATTATCATTCCCGGTAGGCGGGTTAATGTCCTTGGAGAGTATTTCAGCCATGGCGCCAGAGGCTAAAGCATTTCGTGAGGCTATTGGAAAACTGGGTTTGGATCCAAAAAGCCCCATCCTGCCTTTTGCAGTCTTCTCGCTGCCGGCAGGACCGGGAGCCAGGGTCACAGATCGCGGCATCTGGAATGGTGACAAACAAGCGTTAGTGCCCCTGTTTGTGTAAGTATAAAAGAAATTAACCCACACACCGAGCCGGTTGATATCGGCTCGGTGTGTTTTTACCCCCATTCTATTCAATTTTTGAGATTATTCGTAAACTTTGACAGTAAAAAATCCGTTCATATCAGCGTTTTTCAAGACATATTCCGCTCTGTCATTCCAGTATTTGTAATAATCAAGAGCTTCTTCCGCACTTGCTTGGCCAGTAGCCAACTTCTTTCCCATTGCTATACGTCCCGGCGTTGGGAGAGGGGTGATGACAATCAGGTTGAATTTTATACCAACTTTTTTACCTGTATCCAAGCGGGTGAAGATCCACTCGCGCATTGGGGGAAGCTGTTTGGTTGGCTCTTTAGAATAGACCATTTTATCCTGGCGAATAAAAAGATCGTTTGCTTTGCCAAACTCTGATCCGATAAAGCCTGTAGCAGGGGATGCACCGGTGACGAAAGAAATAATATCGCCGAACACACCGACAAACCATTCGTCTTCAGCCCCAGGGGCTTCCACGGCTATTTGACCGCGAACCGGAATTTCTCCGTTTGGATATAATACTTCCAGAGCTTTTTTCGTAATTGTCCATGCGCCGGTCGTTGCACCGCAAGAGTGTCCGGCTAATTTAACCGCTTCTTCATAATAATAAGGAACCGGTTCCTGTGACTGCCCAAAGATTTGAAAATAGGGTTCCATCATCATAATGGCAGGCACTTCGCTAATATACGCCTGGTCCCAAGCAAATTCTGCGGGAGCAATCGATTTCACGTCAGAGACAATTGAAACCGGTGTATCTGCCAGACCCTCATCATATGTTGTAACGGTGAAGAAACCATCCATGTCAGCATTTTCTAAAACAAATATTGCTCTTGCGTTCCAGTATTCTTGATATTCTTTGGCTTCTTCCGCAGTTGCTGCACCTTTTGCTAGTTTCGCACCCATTGCCTGGCGATCTTCTGTCGCAATTGGTGTAATTATAGCCAGGTTGAAATTAACACCCACTTTTCTACCCGTATCAAGGCGGCTGAAAATCCATTCCATTTTTGGAGGAAGTGTGCCGGTTGGTTCTTTCGGATACACCATTTTGTTTTGACGGACAAAAAGATCATTTGCCTCCCCAAACTCGGCTCCAATGAAGCCGGTTCTGGGTGCTGCACCGGTAACGAAGGCAATAATGTCACCAAATACGCCGGTATACCATTCGTTCTCAGCTCCGGGGGCTACCACTGCTATTTGACCGCGAACCGGAATCTCCCCGTTGGGATATAACGCCTCCAATGCCTTTTTGGTTATTGTCCAGGCACCGGTAGTGGCACCACAGGAATGACCTGCAAATTTGATAACATCATCATAATAATACGGTACCGTCACATCAGATTGTCCAAAAATTTTGTAATAAGGTTCAATCATCATGATCGGAGGCACTTGATCAATATAATCCTGATCCCAAATACTTACGACTTCAGGTTCCGGGATTATTACTTCGGTGGCAACTGGAGCCTCGGTCTCAACCACTTCCGCCGTTGTGGCAATTACCTCTGCCTGAGTTGGTTTCACGGGTGGTTGGGTAGGCTGGGGCTCAACCGCTACTGCTGCTGTTGCAGTGGGAGAAACCATTGCACACGCCGATAACACAAACGCTGCAATAATTAAGATCGCAAAAATCGAATAGTATTTCTTCATTTTCTTACTCCTCTGTCTTAAATTTTGGATATGCCCTGAGTTTCACCTTTCATTGGGTGAAAAAAATTTTGAAGTAACTGCTTGGCTGAAAAAGCAATTACCTGCTGAATGATGAATGGTGTTTAAGTTTGGGCACTTGCCAATCCCGCACGTGCTCATCCATTCAACTGCGGACAGTGAGATTTAACTAAGATAAATTACCTTCTCGCTCCAATAAACATCCTTCCCCGACATTTTATGATCTGTCAGACTAAATTGAGTACATTTTAATTTAAAATCACAGCCTGGTTCGATAGAACCGGCTAAGTTTTTATTAAGAATACGAAAAAAAAACGATAAATAGTGACAAATAGCAGCTATCCAAGCGCCATTCAGTGCCAGAATTCCACCCAAAAGATCGTTTTTTTTCATCTGGGAAATGTCCTTTTCAGGAACGTTTTTGATAAGTTCAAAATATCACAAACAATGCGATCAGGAATTGCCTTAAAGCAAATCAATTTACATTCGAACCCGCACCTTGCCATTACCTTGCTTTGAAAGCTGCTGGTAATCAACCATTGCTTTAGCTGCGCTTTGCCAAATTGTGCAGAAGGAATCAACATTCAAATGGGGTAATTCTAATATGTCGTAGCTCAAACCAAACAGCAGCTTGTGGTAAATTATTAATGAGAAAGTAGATGTATTCTAGAACTCAGACTGATACAATTATCGAATGTCGCAACACTTAAAAGCCATTTTGACAGCCTTCCTGGTGACTTTCTTATGGTCAACTTCGTGGGTATTAATCAAACTGAACATTCAGGATTTGCCGCCTTTGCTGTTTGCTGGAATGCGCAATTGCCTGGCAGCTCTCATACTGCTGCCAGGGTTGTTCCGCTATAAGGCCAATCTGCGTGATATCACGCGTGCTGATTGGATCAAACTTGTATTGCTCGGATTGGTATTGTACAGCCTCACCCAGGGGAGTGTATTTCTGGCACTCAAATACTTGCCGGCGACGGATTTAAGCTTGCTGGTAAACTTCTCCACCATCCTGGTTGCATTTTCTGGCATCATCATGTTAAAGGAATTTCCATCCCGCCTGCAGTGGCTTGGTATTGTAGTCTTCCTGGCAGGTGTAGTTATCTATTTCTTCCCCCTTCCACCAGGGCAACGCAGTCTATTAGGGCTTGGTTTCGCTCTCTTAACCCTTGTGGCCAACTCAATCGGAACTTTGCAAGGGCGCGCCATCAACCGTACGCGCAAATACTCTCCTTATATCGTCTCAACCATCAGTATGAGTGTCGGTGCGATCTTACTGCTGACCGTCGGACTTTTGTTTGAGCGGATGCCCACACTCACATTCGGAAACGTGACCACAATCGTTTGGCTGGCAGTCGTCAACACGGCTTTTGCCTTTACCATGTGGAACAAAACTCAGCAGCTACTGACAGCAGTTGAATCCAGTATCATTAACAACACTATGCTGATTCAGATCGCCCTTCTGGCCTGGATCTTCTTGGGGGAGACACTCACAACCCGCCAAGTTTTTGCACTTCTGGTAGCTGCCGTTGGCGTCTTATTGACCAATTGGAAAGGACGTAAGCAGGTAGCGGGCAGCCGCGCTTCATGAGCCGCACTGCGTGAGCTGTGCATACTTTATCGAACACAATTCACATTTCGACCGGATAAAGATCACCAGGTGGGGGATTCTTACCAAAATTCACCTATAATAAAAGTATCAACTTGTCTCAGATTAATTGCAGATCAGATAAAATAAATAGACACGAAATTCTAAATGAGAGGTGTAATATGCACGAAAAAAGTATTGAACTTCTAAACAAAGCCATTGCCGATGAAATGACGGCTGTTCACCAGTATATGTATTTCCATTTTCACTGTGATGACCAGGGCTTTGATCTTCTGGCCGCACTATTCTTACGAACCGCAATGGAAGAAATGGTGCACGTCGAGCGTCTGGCAGAACGCAACCTTTTCCTGAAGGGGGAAGTCGAGATGGAAGCCGCGCAGGTTGTTCAAAAAATTCGTGATGTTGGCGCAATGTTAACACTCGCCCAGCATATGGAAGAGACCAGCGTATTGGATTACAACCGCTTTGCCAACGAGTGTGCCCAGAATGCTGATTCCAACACCAAGAAACTGTTCGAAGATCTGGTCAATGATGAAGAACGTCATTACGACCAGTACGATATCGAGATGGAAAACATTAAAAAATTCGGTGAGAATTACCTGGCGCTGCAATCAATCGAACGCAGCCGAACTAACGCAACCGCCGGCGCACCTCCAGCGGCCTAGTCGACCGAGTTTTTCACTGTATTGGAGCCTGTTATACCCAAAAACCAAGGGACGCTTAGAAACGTCCCTTGGTTTTTGGCCAATACACTTCCGTAAACTCAGAAGCGAAAACGCATACCGCTACAACCAAATCCGCTATAAGCCGACTACTTTTGTACCGTTTGAAATCTAACCCGAGCGAATTACATATACCCCGCTCTCTTCCTTCACTTCATACCCCAATACTTTATACAGGTCGATTGCGTCCCAGTTGCTGGCGCGCACTTCCAATCTGGCGATTCGCAAGCCGTGTTCCTGCAGGTAAAGTAATGCAGCATAGATCATGGCCGGGGCAATTTTGCGTCCACGCCATGCCGGGCGGACAAATATATCCTCGCTGTATCCAACCTCCGGGTCGACCACTTCATTCCAATAAGCTGTCAGACTACCTACCAGCACTTGGTCTTCAAAAGCCGCAATTTGCGTCCCCAAAGCCCATTCCGTTGATTGCATGAAATAAATCCATTCATCCAGCCGAATGGGAGCCTCAGGAAAGCACTCGTTACGGGCCTGAACATACATGGCCTGTTCGGCTGTGTTTTCCATCCTCCAGTACCTGATCTCAATTCCTTGCGGGCTTTTAACGGCTGGTATGGGCAGTTTCAACGACCGTTCCATCTGATACACCATTTTTTCCAGTTGCGCGCCCTTACTGCAGATATAGGCAATTGCGGCTTCTTCTTGTGGAAAATACTGAAAGCACAACTCGCTCGGATGGTCTGGCCGTTCTTCGGTCAGACTCTTCAACCGGCGAAGCAAGCAGTCGAATAATTGGTTCTTGATGGATGACACCTCCATCAAAATGGGATCTGCTTTAATTTCCGCCCAAACGACATGCGCCTGGTCACTTCCTCGATGTGCAAATTTCGGATACATGGCGGCATAAGCCAGTAACTGCCCATTAGGATGAGATAAACAGAAAACATCTTCTCCCCCATGAAAAGCCGGAGAGCCATATACTTCTGAAGGGACAATTTTAGCGCCGCTGAAGCGATGGGCGTAAGCTTCCTGCAGGCGCATCAACGCCGGTATATCTTCATTTTGAAAATTACGTATTTTATTAATGGTCATAATCACGCTCTTATCCAATTAATCATCGTGAGGTATTTCCAGTATAAAGCTTCTCTATTACCTTTCCTCCCGTCATGCGGAGGGTTTTCCACTGGTCGAAAGGTCAATTCATGTGGGAGTTGCCATTTTGCTTTCTTTGCTTTAGAATTTTTGATAGCAATTCCTCAACCCTTGGAGAAACGATTATGCCAGAACAAATTTTTCTGACCCTGCTACGCCATGGCCGCTCCCTGGCTGATGATGAGGGTGTTCACGAAGGAAGATACGATTCTCCCCTGACCGAAAAAGGCAAACAGCAATTAAGTCAGCGGGCAGCCGGCTGGCAGCGCGAAGGGCGGAAATTTGATTTAATCATTGCCAGTCCTTTGCAGCGGGCCAGGAAAAGTGCAGAAATTGTTGCCAATATTATCCCCGCCCCGCTTGAGTTGGTCGATGAATGGATGGAGATGGATAACGGTCCCCTGGCAAAGATGTCTTACGAAGAAGCCGAAAGGCTTTATCCAACCCCTGTCTTTCGCAATCCTTATGAGCCGTTTTGTGTGAGTGGCGAGAGTGGCTGGCAATTGCACATCCGCTCAGCCCTGGCAGTCGAAGCATTGATTCGCCGCGGGGCGGGTACATACCTGGTGGTTAGCCACGGCATGCTCCTGAATGCCGCCATGCGGATAATTCTGGGCATTCCACCCGCGGTGAATGAATCGGGCACTTTCTTTTCTTTCGGTGATGCAGGTTTTGCAACTTTTCTCTATAAGGCACACAAACACCAATGGTTGCTGCAGGAATTTGAACATGGTTTCTTCAGTTGAATTATTTAGCACATGCTGATCAAATTTTTTATACAGAAATATTAATCTAATTTTTACTTCACAAATTGTAAAAATAGATTACAATTGAGAATAATTCTCATTTTCATTTAACTCTTATGAAAAATAACTCCCTAAGCACTCTTCAGGAATTTGGATACAAACTTACGCCCCAACGCAGGCTTCTGCTTGCGATTCTGGAATCAAGCCAGCAACACCTGGATGCCGAATCACTGTTTACGCTTGCCAAGCAGCAAGACCCGAAGATCAGCCTGGCCACCGTTTACAGAAACCTGGCTGCCTTTAAGAAAATTGGCCTGGTTCAAGAACATGACCTGGGCCAGGACCACGGCCACTTTGAAAGAGTGACTGCCAAACCTCATTTCCATTTCACCTGTTCCCGCTGTGGAATCGTAATTGAGCTTCGTTCCAAGAAAATTGTCAAGCTCACCCGTGAATTATGCGAATCCGAAAATCTCAGTATGGATAGCATGAACTTGTTAATTCATGGTCTCTGCCCGGCCTGTCAGGCAGGAAAATCAGACTGATCTTCTTAATATCGTTCGTTATCATCATAAAAGGATCTTCATGTTTACATCCAGCCCTCTCCTCAATATTCTCGTTCTAAGCCTGATCGCCGGTATGGGTACCAGCCTGGGCGGCCTGATCGCGGTTACCCGCACACCCAGTCGACGCAGTTATGGTTTCTTAATGGGGATAACCGCCGGTGTAATGATTTCTCTATCCTTTCTTGAATTGGTAAACGAAGCCTGGGAAATGGCAGGCTACCAAACCGCAACAATTGGTTTTGCAGCGGGAGCCCTGTTTATGTTTGCCCTGGATTTCTTCGCCCCACATATTCGTTTTGGGGTGCGTGAAATCCGCCGAGATCCCAACCCGGATGCACCTTCTTTTCAGGATGGCTGGCGCCAGGATTGCGGCGGGAATGGGTTTCAACGTTGGGGACGAAAGGGCATGCGCCGTATTCGGCAGCGAAATCAGATTACCAACCGCAAAATGCTCAAAACTGGCCTGTTATTGGCAATTGGGATTACCATTCATAACATCCCCGAAGGAATTGCGGTTGGCGCCGGCTATGCCCATACACCCGAATACGGCCTTTTTATCGCCATGGCAATCCTGCTGCACAATATTCCCGAAGGTATAGCCACAGCTTTGCCGCTGCGCTCGAGCGGTGTGTGTAAATGGGATGCTTTTCGAGTAGCAACTGTTTCCGGTCTGGCTGAACCCATTGGCGCATTACTGGCTGGCGTTTTCCTAAACAGGTTTGACAACTTTATCCCAGCTGCTTTGGCGTTTGCCGGCGGTGTGATGGTTTTTATCACCCTCGATGAGTTGATTCCGACCGCACGGGAATTCGGCCATCATCACACCACCGCCCTTGGGATTATTCTTGGTTCGATATTCGTGTTCTTGCTGTCAGGAATCTTCGGCATTTGAGCTTTTCTTTGGTCTGCATCCCTCAATATAAAACTAGTTTACACTTCCAGGCTTTTTTCCTTTGATCCGCGCAGAAAAGAAGTAAATATTCCTGCGCCAGCCAGCAGCACACCGGCTCGGAAACTCCACTGAATGGCCGGAAAAATATTGGCAGCCTGGCTGGCAAGTGGACCATGCCGCAAAATAGTGGTGTAAATGGCTGCAATGAAACCAATCCCGGAAACCATGCCAACGTTACGGGCTGTGGCTAAAATACCAGAGGCAATCCCTTGCCTTTGTTTTGGGGCAGAACCGAGCAGGACATTGTTGTTAGGGGATATGAACATACCTGTGCCAAAACCGGTGATCATCAAAGCAACCACAATTTCGGAAACAGCGGAGAATTGGGTAAGAGCTGAAAGCCGCCACAGGCCCAGACTTAAGATCACCATACCGATCGTTGCCAGCCAGCGCGGGCTGATCCGATCAGAAAAGTAGCCACTGAAGGGCGCGACCAGCGCCATCATCAGCGGTTGGGCAGTTAAAATGAGCCCGGCTTGCCCTGGCGGAAAACCCCTGCCCTCTATCAGATAAAAAGGCATTAAGAAAATGATGCCGAACAAACTGGCGTAGTTGAGAAAAGCGCTCAGGGCTGAAAACAGGAACGTGCGTTCCTGAAACAGACTCATATCCAGCATGGGGGATGTTACCTGATTTTCATACTTCACAAACAGGGACAGAATCAAAATGGACAGGGCAAATAGACCCGTTGATCTCACAGTCAACCAGCCCCATTCCTGTCCGCGATTGAGCACAAAAATTAAGAGCACCAATCCGCTCATGAAGATCAATGCCCCGCGCCAATCGAAGTTCTCGCGCTGACCACGCTGACGATCCTCGGGGATAAAACGCAGGCTGAAGAACAATGCAAGCAAGGAAACGGGTAGGTTGATCAGAAATATCGACTGCCAGCCAAAATGCTGTGTCATCCAGCCGCCCAATGATGGACCGACTGAAAGACCCAGGTATGTCAGAGTAGCCTGCAATCCAAGCGCCTGGCCGCGCTGACTACCGGGAAAATTGCCCGTCAGGATTGCGGGCGAATTAGCTGAAAGCATGGCTGCGCCAATTGCCTGGATTCCCCGCGATCCAATCAGCATCCACGGCGTACTGGCAAGCGCGCACAAAAAAGAACTGGCCCCAAAGATGATAAAACCGCTGACATAAACGCGTTTGTGCCCCTGGATATCGCCTAAACGACCAAAAGCGAGCAATAGGCAGCTTACCACCAGCAGATAAACAGTCACAATCCACTCAGTCGTGCTGACATGGCTTTTAAAACTGGCCGTTATGCTCGGCAAAGAGACATTGACCACACTGCCATCCAGGGCGGACATAAACGTGCCGATCCCGATTGCCAGCAGCACCAGCCATTTATTACTCTGCTTCAACACGCTCGTTTCATTGTCAGCTTTTTTCATCGTGTAGCACCTATCATTTGAAAAAATAATAGGTTGATTTTACTTCAACTATGAGCCTAATTCCACTTCCAGCGCCTGTAACACAGTACCTGAAATAGCGTATCTCATAAGAAAACCTCCAATATTCTTGTTTAGATTAATTGTAGGTGAAAATTTTTATCTTTTTCCAATCTTCAATACAAAAAATATTTATTACCATTTTGTCAACTTATTTATCATGAATTTTTTTAGTTATATTATTTTGAAATAACTGAAATATGGTCATATGTGATGGCAGCAATATCACTACCATTAAATTATTATAAAATTATCAGGTACTGGTTCCGGTGATTAAGGGTGATATTTCGTTCCGAAAGAACCAAAGGATTGGTTTGTATGAAGATATTCAGCAGAAGCAAGGTTCAGTGTCGGGGAATTTATTAAGTACAAGGTAATGGGTATTACTTCACTTAATTATTCGTCATAAATTCAATTTTAATATGCACATTCTGCTTAACTGAACAAGCCGGGTCATTAGCTATTTCTTTGTCAATGATAAATTGATATATAGTAAAAATTGACCAATTAGCGGCTTTAGAAAAATATACTTGAGCGACAAAAGTTAAAGGATCATATATGACTTCGGTTATATCGAGCGTATTATTATTGGATAAATTTCTAAATGTGTATCTTCCTGTATTTTCTACGCCATGACCGCCGGTACCAATTTCCATTGGTTGATTAAAGAATATCGTAATGTGATTAAGACTCATCTGCACGTCGATTGCGCCGTTTGAAGGATTTATATTATCAACAAATCCATTGGGTGGGGGAGCATAGTCTATTGATTCGGGTAAGGGAACGGAGCATGAAGGAAGTGAAGTGGGTGTAAAAGTTGGTTGGATTGTTGGGGTATAGGTGGATAGGGGAGTTGGAGTGTTGGTAGGCAGTGTGGTAGATGTATTGGTGGGTGTATTGATAGGCGTATTGGTGGGCGTATTGGTGGGCGTATTGGTGGGTGTATTGGTGGGTACGGTTGTAGGAGTATTGCCTGGAAGTGAGGTCAGAGTTTGAGTTGGTAGAACAGTTGCTGTGTTTGTAGGCTGCAAAGTTGGGGTGCTGGTCACTCGGGATGTGGGTGTGATTGTCAGATGAAGAGTTGGTGTATTGCTCGGATTTCTGGTAGCCGTATTAGTCGCTTGAGTAGTCAGTGTGTTAGTGGGCCGAATCGTTGGAGTATTGGATGGTCGAATTGTTGAGGTATTGGTTGCAAAAATCACAGTAGAAGTTTTCGTCATTGAAGGTGATATTGTTGCAGTATGCGTCATTGAGGGAGAAATTAATATGGTTGATGTGGACGTTGGAGTTTGTGAATTTGAGGTTAGGGGTGTGATAGTTGTTGCTAAAAATTCAGTAACTGGTGTAGGTGTTATAGAAAGCAATTCGGAGTTGGTTGCAGAAAATATTGTTGATGGATTTGGAGTAGCGGTTGGAATTGGTGACGACAGAATTGCCGTCAGTGTAGCGAGGCGGAAATTGATATCGGATATTGACTGTCCGCGGTCGACCATTATTCCCCGGATTATATCTAATTGCACACCAGGAATAATCGCATGGTCGAGATCCTGGCTGTAATTTGCTTCATTGGCAGAATGGATGTCTATTGCGATGGATAAATCTTTATTATTTGCCCCATTTGCTATAGAAGGGAAACCTGCTAAGCAGAAGATAATTAAAGCAATAAATATAAAGAGGAAAAAAATTATTATCCTCGTTTTTATATTTTTGCCGGTTTGTTTCGCTTTCTCCATCAATTAATTTCTTTTGGATTCCTGGTATTGTTGTAAAAAAATGAAAAACTTTGACAATAAAATGGGGTCAAAATGCTTGCCTTTTTCCTTTAGCATCATATTCTTCGCTGTTGAAAAATCAAAGGCTTTGCGGTAGTATCGGTCAGATGTCAAAGCATCCCAAACATCAATGATCATGAATATCCGGGCGTGGAAGGGAATGGAACTCCTCTTTAATCCCTGTGGATAACCGCTTCCATCCCACCATTCATGATGACTGAAAGGTATATCAACAGCCGGCCATAAATACTTAATTGGCCAAATTAATTCACGGGCTAGAACCGGGTGTTTTTCCATTTCAATTCTTTCTTCTGGTGTTAAAGGGCCGGTTTTTTGTAAAATCTTGTCGGGAACACCAATTTTGCCAATATCATGCATTAATGCGCCTCTATAAAGGTTTACCAGTTCATCCCCCGTAATCCCTAATGATTTTCCAAACGCAATGGACATTTCAACAACCCGGTTCATATGACCTTCAGTTTCTTCATCCCTTAAATGCATTGCTTTTGTCCAACTCATCAGAGTTTCATTGTAAGCATTAAACAATTCTTTTCTGGAAATATTGAGGTTATTGGTCATTTGATTAAAAGTGTCGGTTAACTCGGCAATTTCGTCATTTGAAGTCGATTTAACTTGAATATCCAGGTTGCCTTCGGCGACTTCATTGGTGGCTGAGACCAGATTAATTAATGGCTTTGTAATGTGATTTGCCAAAAAGAAGCCTATTGCAATCACAATGGTGACAGCCAAAAATGACAATCCGAAAATCTGAATCCGGGTTACAGCACTGGTATTTACAATAAAATTCTTCGGGATAGCAACGCCAATTATGCCAATATCTTTGTCGCCCCGAATTTCCCATGGCCCAAGGATTTCATCATAATTAATATTGGTGACTTCAACGGACCTGCGGTTTAAAGGCGTTGAATTTCCGTCGGGTTCGGAAATCGCGCGCCGTCCGGATTCAATATCCTGCCGAGCGATGATACCATCCGGATAGTCCAACGGTAATTCTTTGGGACTGGAAAATGTGCTGGTTAATACACTACCATTAATATCATAAATACTTATCTGCGCGAGAGTTTCCGACCGGATTTCTTTTACAATTGTTGCAAGACTTTTACCCACCAGAATTATTCCAACCAACTGATTGTTGGCATCCAACACCGGCCCTGAGGTGAAAAAAACATAATTTGTATCTAGTGGCATATAGCCGCTGTACTTATCGCCCAGAGAATCAACTTCGTTATTAATTATTTTAGAAACAAACGCCTGATTTTTAAATAAATCATCGCCGTCTTTGACATATGTGTACTCTTCAATATTTCCACCAGGACGATGATGGATAGAAAGAATATGATTTCCGGAGGGATTCAGAAATTCGACATATTCCTCCTGATTTTCGATGATAATTCCGAGTGTTTTTTCGCGAATCAATTCCGCTTGATCTATTGAGATTATTTTTGAAATTCCATCGGAAAATGAAAGTAGTCTTAAAGTACCCAACAAACGGTCTTCTTCCCTGACCATCCATTCCGATGAAAGTTTTCCTGCTTCAATTAACTGGTTGGTATATCTATCTTCTAATGAATCAAAAACAACCTGAGAAATAATGTAAGCTGCTGCGAGGGCTATCAGTAAGGAAAGAATCAAAAATGGAAGCGTTATCTTAAAACGTATAGGAATGTGTACATTCCTGGCAGTCCTTGATAATTGTTTAATATTTGTATTCACAGTCATAATAGTCCCCAGTGAGAATACTTCCGGATAAATATATTTTATGCATATTTTTGGTTAAATCAGGACAGCTTTCATCTTTGATAGATTATTTTATGTGATTTTTACGCTCTATCAAAAACAATAAATAAAAATTTCGTAACTGCTCAGCCCAAAAATACGAAAGAAGGTAAATTAGGTGTGCCTGAAAGAGCCAAGCGTAAAACACTCAAGACTTTCTGGTCATTTTTTCGAGCGGTTGAAATGTAACCACGGACCTGGCAGAAAAGATCGGCACCTTCTGCAGAGCGAAAACTACCTGAGATTTTTTGTTTCACTTTCATCATGCGGATATCCCTTTCCGCCAGACTTTTGAAAAAATTATCGCCTGAATTCCACGTCAAATAAATTCCCTTTATTCATGTTCAATTGGTGAAGAGTTTTTGGGAACCTTGTGCATTGTATCGTTTTTCGCCGCCACCTTGCCATGAATTTTCGGATATTTCTTGTGATGTTTATTGATTTAAAATTTAGAAGTTAAAAAACACTGTAAAGCATAATATTTGGTATGGCAAAAACAGGCTTCATAAAATACACTGAAGCCAACACAGATCATCGACACTATCTTTTTAGGGCAAACATTTTTCATACACATCTTTATACGGATATTTTGCTGAGAGCTTCATCACCACATATCTTGCGGTTCTAATAATTTTTTCCTGCCAGGAAAATGTACTTCAACCGTAAAGTCTTGATTTGCTGCCGTTATTCTGTTCCCCTTGCGAAATCCATCTTGAACAGTAAAAACAAATTATAAGCCATCATCATCAACTGAAAGATCGCCTCATAGGCCCAAAACGATTTTTAGCAAAAGATGGCCAACCGGCATATCATACTTGGCTTCTTTGTGCCCCTTCGGGGTACTTATGTAATTTTCAGCGTTGCTGCGCTTTTTGTAAGCATTGACCACTTTTTCTGAGGGCAGTTCAGGATAGGGCACAAAATAAAAGTATTGGTATTCGTCACCTTCCAGAAGGGATAATTGCGCCCTGTTTTTTTCTGGTTTCAATATGCAAGATACGACAAATCTTCTATCCTTGTCCCAGATGTCCAGTTTCGTGCGAAGCACACTGGAAGTGTAAAAAGCTCGGTTGTTTCCCGCCCTCCGTCACCTTTCATGAACGAAATAGGCTTGCATTTGAGGTTAGATTCCTGGCTACAAAATCAATTTTATTGATCACTATAAGTCCCTCTGTACCACAATGGATTATCTACTCCAATATTAACACACGAGGAGGGGCTATTTAGATTCACCCAATAGATGAAGCCGTAAATTTGACAAAGCCCATATGTTTTCAGGCTAACAAGGTAGAACAATTTCATTGCGACTATTTTCTCCCACAAAGGTATCAAAAACCGGATAAAAATGGGGAGTTGGGCCAAATATTGCCGAAAAATAAACTTATAAGCCCCACATCCATCGTGAAAATGTCCTTCATTAAATCCCGTGATTGAAAGGGTCGGTTTTTTGATTCATTGACGTGGAATGCGAGTATGACAGATAGTGGTTAACGGGTTTTGATGAGACAGTTGTTGATTATGGGGAAGCCACTGAGCTGGCGGTGCCATTGCAGCCCACGCCAAATGGTTTTCGTCTTATTAAGTCCTCCCAGAGATTTCTTGCAAAGGTCGGACCTTTCGCCCGAGTTGTTTAATTAAGAGAATCGCGTCAAAAACCCCTTTACTCCACCGGATAACCTGCCGCCTGCCAGGCCTGGAAACTACCCAGAATCGGGGTTACTTTTTGAAAACCATTGGCCAACAGGTATTGTGCCACACGGGCACTGGTCTGTTCCGCTGGTCAGGTACAATAGGTAATGATCCAATCCTGAGGGTTAAGTTCGGTCAAGCGGGCTGGCATTTCTGTCTCAGGGATAGACAGTGCCCCACTGATATGCTCACTGGCATAATCGCTGGCACTGCGCACATCTACGAAGACAGCGTTGCCATCATCAAAGGCAGTCTTAGCATCGGCAAGTGCGACCCGCGGCACTTCCGGATAGGGGATATCATTGTTTTGTACCGCTGCTGTCTCCAACAGCGGATTATTGCGGTTTTGTCCTTGAGTAATGAGCACAATGCCGGCAATTACCAGCATCACAACACCCAGCAGGACCACCCCCAACGCTGGGTTGATCTGGATAGAGCGATTTTTTGTTTTCTTTGCCATGCAGCCACCTTTATTGCGGTTATCATTCGAATACGCATCAGTATAGCCAATAGTGATGGCAGAACGAACAAGATGTATAGTCGCCACGCGGAGTGCCCTCTGCCCATTTTATGATATAAATGAAGTTTAAATACACTTGAGGGAAATTAATATGAGCGATAAAAAACCATTAATCCTGTTAACCAATGATGACGGCATCAAATCACCAGGCATCCATGCCGCTGCCCGGTACCTGGCACCGCTAGGGGATGTGATCCTGGTGGCACCCCGTGATCAATCATCTGCCAGCGGCCGCAGCCACCCCCTCACTTCGGATGGCCGCATTGAGAAAATTACATGCTGCTTTGAAGATCTGGATCTGCCCGCCTACGCCGTAGGCGGCTCACCGGCCCAATGCGTCGCGCGCGCGCTGATTCAAGTACTCGACCGCAAACCAGATTTGGTGGTTTCGGGTATAAACTATGGCGAAAATTTTGGGACGGGCATCACGGTTTCCGGAACTATCGGCGCAGCGCTGGAAGCTGCCTCCTTCAGTATTCCAACCCTGGCTTCCTCCCTGCAGCTGCGTGATATCTCGGACTTCGACAAGTTCAACCCGGATGTCAGCTTTGACGCTGCTGCCTTTTTTACCGCCAAATTTGCCAAAATTATCCTTGATCATCGTCTGCCTGAGCAGGTTGACTTACTCAAAATTGAGATTCCTGCCGGTGCAACCCATGAGACCGAATGGCGCATGACCCGTTTGGCTCGCCATATGTACTATGAACCCGGTTTTGATCCTCAATACCAGTGGGATGAGCCCAGCCGCTTAACCTATCAAATTAAAGTTAACCGCGAGGATGTGCCCCCGGATTCGGACATTCACACGGTAATATTTGATGAAATGGTGTCGGTCACGCCGCTGACAATCGATTTTACCGCGCCTATTGACCTGGCTGCCTGGGAAAGCGAACTGCGCACGAACGGTAAGGTAAGTTAAGAAACTCAGACTTTGCGCTGGTACCGTACTTTAACCTGTGAGGGATGATTAGCACCGTTGCCCTGCACAACCTTGATATTATCATTCAACAGTTCCCAATCAAACTGCTGGAGCATACGGGATGTGATGATCGCCATCTCATTACGCGCGAAGTTCATACCGCTGCATTTGTGGATGCCACCGCCAAAACCAACGATCGCAAACGGATTCTTGCCCTCACCCCGTTCCGGTGACCAGCGCAAGGGATCAAAACGATATGGATCGTTGAAGACTTCCGGCAGGAAATGGGAGTTGGTGGCATTGACGATCACGCGCCAGCCGTGCGGCAGCGTATACCCACCGATGGCAAAATCTTGATTGACGGTGCGCATTTGCAGGTCCGCCGAGGGGCGCATACGGGTGGTCTCATCGATTGCGTAATAGACATGTTTCAAATTACGCAAGACCATTTCGTCAATGATAATATCTCTTCTGGTTTCTTGATTGATTTCATCTTCAACCAGTTTGCGGTAATCGGGATGCTGCAGCAAAAGCACCAACAGCCAGGCAGCCTGGCCGGCAGTGGTTTCATGTCCGGCGAATAGCAGACCGGTAAACATGTTGACAATCGTATCATCATCCATGATGGAACCGTCTTTTTGCGGCGTGGACAGCAAAGTGGAAATCAAGTCATCATATTGCTGCGGTGCTGCGCGCCGGCGATCGATCATGGCATGAAATGTTTCTTTTATCTGTGCGTTGGCTTTATCTCTGCGGCGAAATTTTGGCAGGGGTAGATGTGGCGGTAGGATCGGGTCGAGTGAACTGCTGATGACGCCATATTGCTGCCAGAATTCTTCACCCAACTCAGAACGGAAATCCTCACCAATCAAGGCTGCTCCGGCCACGTACTGTGTTAGACGCAGCATTTCAGCCGTGAGGTCGAGTTCACCGCTTTGTCCCAGCGAATCCATCCAGCGCTGCACCTCACGATTCATGGCAGTTACATAGCCGGCCATCCGCTCGCGCTTGAAGACTTCTTGCAGTAAGGGGCGCTGATTGGCATACGTTTCCGGTCCGGCGATGAACAGCACTTCGCCCAGGGCTGCCTTCAAAAAAGTATAAGCATCGTTCATATTGAGAGCTTTGTCTGTTTGGGTGTAGACCAGTTTGTTGTTTTCAGCGCCAGTCACCACCACTGCCTTTTGAGGACCGAGCTTAATCGTAAAAATATCACCCTTTTCGTCAAAACCACGTTT
>JBBQNI010000032.1:0-36270 GCA_038329785.1 Anaerolineales bacterium
TTACTTCTTACTCCTAACCCCTCTCTTCACCATATACAACTCGCCGCGTTCAAAGCCGCGCGCTTCATAATACTGGCGCGTACCAATAGCCGCGATAACCGCCAGATTTTTATATCCCTTCTCTGAGGCGATACGAGTGGCTTCCTCCAGCAGCCTGGTTCCCAGGCCGATGTGCTGCGCCGCCCCATCTTTTTCCGCCCCCACAGCCAGGGACTGACCGTAGACATGCACCTCGCGGATCAGGGCTGCGTCTTGCAGGTCATCAAAGCCAGCCGGCTGCTGCCCGCTGGGAAGTGATAGGCGCAGATACCCGGCAATCTTACCAAGGGCGGTGCGGTAATTAAGAAAGTGCTCTTCAGCGTCATGCGGATGGTAAATGAAATCTTGCATCTCGAGGGTTTCCAGAGCCACCTTTTCTTTGCGCACTTCGTTACAGCGGATGCAATTGCAGGTCTGGCCGCGACGCGCCAACTCGGCAAAGACATCCTGACGCAAACTTGTGCGGCGGTTGCCTTCAACAACATGATGGGAAGGGATATCGCGGATAACCCGGTTGACCCGGCAATAGGGCTGGATGCTGAGCTTGATATCTGCAATCAGCTGGATGAGCTCCTCCTGCGTATAGGGTTCATATTCTCCCCGCTGCCAGATTTGATACAGTTCGGTACCTTCTAACAACTGGCAGGGGTAAATCTTGATCTCGTCAGGTGCGAATCCATCATCCCACAGGCGTTTAAAGTCCAACCTGTCAGAATCCAGGGTGGCTCCCAGCAGATTCGGCATCCAGTGCAAGACGATCTTAAAGCCAGCTGCCCGCAATAAAGCTGTCGCCTGAAGAGCCTGTGCGACCGTGTGTCCGCGTTTATTAATTGCCAGAATGCGGTCATCGAGCGATTGTACGCCCATCTGAACCTTTGTAACCCCCAGCGTGCGCAGCCATGCCAGTTCTTTGGGATTGATCTCATCCGGGCGGGTCTCAATCACCAAACCGACATTGCGATGAGGTGCATTTTCGTTAATAACCTGCGCGCTGGCCAGATCCGCTGAATCGACCTCGTTCATGGCATCAAAGCAGCGTTTGATGAATTCCTGCTGGTAATCCTTGCGATAGGAATTCCAGGTGCCGCCCAGAATCAGAAGTTCAATCTTGTCGGTGGGGTGTCCAACCGCTTTGAGCGAATCGAGGCGCGAACGCACCTGCAAGTAGGGATCAAAGTTGTTTTGAAAGGCGCGCGCCGCCCCAGGTTCATCCACCAGGTAGCTTTTCGGCATGCGCACATCATCCGGACAGAAAATGCACTTTCCCGGACATGGGTAGGGTTTGGTGAGAACAGTAACGGTCGTGACACCGGAAAGGCTGCGAACCGGCTTCATGCGGATGCGCTCCATCAGACTGTGATCACTTTCCTGCTCACCGGCTGCCACCTGACGCTTGTACTCTTCCACCAGGAAAGATTTAGCCAGGTAGCCGCCTTTTGGCAGCGGGTAAGAGCGAATGGCATCCATTACGGCTGCCCCGGCCCGGATATTCTCCAGAACCTGACGGGCAATTTCTCTTTTTTCAGGAGTCACCTGGTAACGTTCGGTCCAGCGTTCCAAATTGTTCATGCAAGAATTCCTGTTATTCCTTCGTCCAGCCCCTCAGCCACATCGGCTTACAAAGGCTTTTCGTAATATCTTTTTCTGTGACAATGACCGAAACTGATATAATCTCCGTCATGAAAGCTAAGGCTGTTCAGTCAATCGTTGATATTAATCGTCAATTTTACCAGAAATTTGGGGATGCTTTCGCTGTCACCCGCCGGCGCGTTCAACCTGGGGTCAGGGATTTATTGGATCGCTTACCACACCACGGTCATTGGCTGGATCTCGGCTGCGGTTCCGCAGCACTGGCCCTTACGTGGCTCAAAAGCGGTCGCACCGGCAGCTATACCGGCCTGGATTTTTCAGAGATTCTGCTGGCCGAGGCTATTCGGTCAACACAATCGGCAGCTTTAGCACCTGATCTGGAAATAGTGTTTCATCAGGCGGATTTATCAAGAGAAGATTGGTATCAAGAACTGGCACGTCAAAACTATGATGTCATCTTATGTTTTGCGGTTATGCATCATATACCGGGCTTCCAAAATCGTCTCGCCATCTTCCAACAGGTGCGCGACATGTTGCTTCCTGGGGGAACCTTCGTACATTCCAACTGGCAATTTCAGAACAGTCCGCGGCTGGTTGCCCGTATCCAACCCTGGAGCCGGGTGGGAATTGACGAGCAGGACCTGGAAGAGGGGGACACACTCCTGGATTGGCGCTATCAATTACCTGGCCAACCCGAGGCAACCGGTTACCGCTACGTACACAAGTTCAACGAAGAAGAGCTGCAAAGAATGGCTGCTCAAAGCGGTTTTGAGATCGTCGAAACCTTTGAATCGGATGGCGAAGGCGGCCGCCTGGGACTGTATCAGCGCTGGCGAGCAATCTGACGTGTACAGTTTAAACAGAGGTATTTGTTTGATTCGATTCAGAGGCTTATCTATTTTCGATTTCTGGTTTCTTTAGAGAAATTCAAAAACTTGGTTTTTCTTGAATTGGATCAATCAAGTATTTCCCTGGTGGCTGCTGTTCTTTTACAGATATTGTAGGTTGGGCACGTATCACGAGAAGACGCCATAGAAAGCAATGACTCGCAGCCAGAGACATAGTTTATTTGCCACGTGCCAACACGCTTGCGCGCCTTCGGGGATCCCATCAATGAACACGTGAACATGACTTTCATGATAAATATTCATGGTATTCTTATCCAATACCACAGCGAATCATCTCAACGAAATTGTTGGGCACGCTTCGCGGGTAGCCGTCTAATCTTCCTACAGGCTGCCATGCTCAATGTGGATCTATCCAACCGAACATGCCCAACCTACAAATGCATGTCTCATCCGGATGGAAAATGGTGTCATTCCATCTATCATTTTGCGCGACCAGCTTACGCGCCTCACTTAATTTTCACAATTCAGGAGTCTCGCCCACGACCCCGAAACTGACGGCAGTAACCCAAAGCCGTACCGCGGCTGACAGACTGTGCAATTGTTTGCGTGCCCAGTTTCGACTTAATCGCGGTGATGTGCAGGTTGATGGTACGTGGTGAAAGCTGGAGTCTTTCCGCAATTTGCTTGTTGGTCAACCCATCCGAGAAAAGATTGAGAATTTCAACCTGACGCGGGCTGAGTGGTTCCGCGATAATGGGAGCCTGCGGCAGGCTGCCTTGATCACATGTGGCGAATACCCAGCCGCCAAGTGCCACCGCTCGAAAAACCAGTGCCGGGTTCTCGCTCAACAGCCGGTCAATCGGTGGCGGGTAACGCCATATACCCTGGTTAATCGCCTCAGCCAAAGCAGCCGGTGGCTGGGGAGCATCCAGGGTCAGGAAAGTGGAAGCGTCAAAGATCAATAATAAGCGTGTCATATTATAGAATGTGTGTTCTATATTATCACTGCTTCTGACAGGAGGGTCAAGGGTGAAATGAGGGTGATCTTTTCGCTTTTACGTCTGCCAACAAAAGTCTGATAATTTGTTGGTTGCCACAACAAATTCGTTCAGTTCCGTCCTACCCGTGAAATCACGGATCTCCACAGCTTAACGCGTGCTGAAATAATAGCTGCGGGTTAGAGTTTGCCCCAGAAAACGGGCGCTCATTTCCACCCGGTAGGTATGCTGGCTGAGCAGCGGCTGGTTGGGTGTCATCAACAGTTGATTGCGGTATTCCCACCGGCCGTCGCTGTGGTTTGGTTCGGTCAGCGTAACCGCGACCACTTGATTGTTTTGGTCAAACAGCTGCCCCGAGAGGAGATCTGCTTCCTGATCATCATCTTCGGCACCGGTCCAGGGCATGTAAAAACTCCAGCTGATGGGGAATGTTACTGCGGGAATATCAACCTGACCGCTGGCGGGGTAAACCACATTTACAGAACTGATTTGGTATGAAGGTGGCAAATTTCCCTGAATATTTAATCCTGAATAACAATTGGCAAGATCACATGACAAATCAAACCCGGAGGTGATCAGATCCGGGTGCAGTATGTGATAACGATGACTGGGATATCCGATCCATAATTCCATCGATTCCTGCTGGCTGAGGGTGGTGCCGCCTTTTTTGGCCATGTTACTCTGCCCGCCTGCGATCTCACCGGCCGGCGTGTAGCCTGATTTGTCTTCGTATTCCTCGTGGAAATTAACCTGTGCGGGGTTCAGCAGCAGATACTGCGTGTGCAGATCCAGGGCTGTACTCATGGCTTTATCGTGACTGACCCTGCTTAGACCGGCGACGCTGCGATACTGGTTAAGCAAGCTCAGCCATTGTTCTGCTTCCGGCGGGTAAATCTGGGCAGGGTCGGATTCCTGCTGCAAAACCAGCGGCAAGTAAATGGTATTTTCATTGCTCTGAGCCTGGATATCCGCACTGATGGAGGGCTGAACCAACAGTAATATGAATAAGAATCCTGGCAAGAGACGAAATCTGCCAGTGATTGAACGCAAAAGAACCAGAATAATTGAGAGATGCTTCATTTAAGTGGGTACATTTTACCTGACTTAAAACTGAAATAGCGAAATACTTTCAAAACTGTTAGTCAGGTGATGCAAATTACAGTAGAATCATGACCATGCAAAAAGCGAGCAAAACTTTGCCGGATTCGTATCAACAGGATAGCCAGTTTGATATGAAGGACCCTAAACGCCTGATCTGGTTGAATGCCGTCGGCCTGGGGCTGGTCATCTTTTTCTTCTGGTTGTTCATCACCCTTCTCACCTGGATTCGTCCTGATATGGAATCTGGTATAAGGGTGCGTTTTGATTCATTGGCAACGCTCCTTGTGCAAACAGTAGCCATTTTGGCCACGGTGGTTTTTGTTTTATTATTGCACGAAGCAGTGCATGGCATCTTCTTCTGGTTCTATGCCCGTCACAAACCAATTTTTGGGTTGGGGTTGACCTACGCGTATGCTGCCATGCCTGGCTGGTATTTTCCACGCAATCAATTCATGATCATTGGGGCAGCGCCCTTTGTGCTGATCACGACTCTGGGGCTGATTCTGGCAGCCATTGTGCCAACTCAATTAATGGGATACCTACTGCTGGCCCTGGTCATGAATGCCGCCGGCGCGGTCGGCGATCTGGCTGTGCTGGGGTGGCTGCTGACCAATCCCGTGTCAGCGTTGGTTTGTGATGAAGGCCATCGCATTGTGTTGTTTAAGAACAGCGGGTAGCTTCTAGCCGCTTGCTTCGCGAGCGAGTTCATAGCTAATAGGAAAAGACAGGAGACTGGAGACCGGGGACGGGGGTGTGCTGACGTAAATGGCGAAACTGTAGGGGCGATTCTTGCTACGATATGAGAAATTACAGAATCTGAGCCAGTACCTCCAATTCCGGTAGTGTTTATGCTCCAATTCTGCTATCCTGCTTGCCCCAGTCTGCCAGCGAGATGTGCTCCCGAAGGCACGCTGCCCGCGAAACCGTGCATAGCAAGGCACCCAAAGCGAGCGAGCTTTTACGTGAGTTCCTCTAGCTGAGATTCGCTGACTGGATGTTGAGCCATCATTGCAAAGTCATTCTGACGAGAGAATACTGGCGAAGCTCAGATTGGGAATTAACACGCTTTTTCGCGGGCGGCTGATTCGCTGCTTTAACAACAATCACCATGAATATACATAGCTCTCGCGGAGGAGAATAATCACGTGATCCATCTAACCCAAACAATATTGTAGGAGCATGCTGCTTTGCACCACTCGGCTGCCCAAAGTTTTTTGTAGATGGGGATAAGGTGGTAAAAACGAGTTTCGGGTCGGGGGAGAGACTGGAAGTGGATTTCAATGTCAGTAGTAAATGAGAAGAAATCTTGGTTTTGGACTTTCCAATGAGCTTGCACGCATCCATAAGAACGTTCCGGGTTAAATGAAAAACCCAGTAAATTTTTCTGCCTTATCAAACGGCGCATTGTGTCTATCGACGATTATCTTCGATGCCATGATTGTTGGGCACTCAGCAAATGGTCAAACATTCTGGAATTGATTTAATGCTATCTGCCTGATTCTCCAGTCGGACGTGCCCAACCTACAATCTCCATAAAAGAAACCTAACGCACCCTCCCGAGGGCTCCTGTGACTTCTATCCTGGCTTATCGAATCCTCGGGAGGAAAAAGGTTCGATTGGGAGTTATTTATATTCCTCCGCGTGAAAATAACTTTTCACATCCCTCCGGTCTTCCGTCTTTATTCCTACGATCTCAATGCGACAATATCTGCGAAAGGAACTGCTTTGTGCGCGGGTGAACTGGGTGATCAAATAACTGCTCTGGTGTGCCGTGCTCTACAATCAGGCCTTCATCCATAAAGATAACTTCATCAGCCGCGGCACGGGCAAAGCCCATTTCGTGAGTAACTACC
Organism: Anaerolineales bacterium; assembly: GCA_038329785.1. GTDB lineage: Bacteria > Chloroflexota > Anaerolineae > Anaerolineales > Anaerolineaceae > UBA6170. The sequence continues at coordinate 6,430 of JBBQNI010000032.1, forward strand.
ACCATGGTAATGCCTTCTTTCGCCAGTAAGAGCATCACATCCAGCACTTCCTTAATCATTTCCGGGTCCAGGGCACTGGTGGGTTCATCAAAGAGCATGATCTTCGGTTTCATGGCCAGGGCACGGGCGATCGCCACACGCTGCTGCTGGCCACCGGAAAGTTTCTGGGGGTGCACATCTGCTTTCTCGGCGATGCCAACACGAGTTAATTGGCGCATTGCGTTTTCAACGGCTTCTTTTTTGCTCATCTTTTTAACAATCCGCTGTGCAAGCGTGATATTCTCTAAAACTGTCAGGTGTGGATAAAGGTTGAACAATTGAAAAACCATCCCAATCTCAGAACGAATGCGGTTAAGGTGTTTCTGATTGCCATTCAGCTGTTCGCCTTCGACCCATACTTCACCCTGATTCTCTACTTCCATATGGTTCATGCAGCGCAGTAAGGTTGATTTTCCTGATCCACTTGGCCCGATAATAACCATCACCGTGCCGGGATAGACTTTAAGGCTAACGCCATCCAAAGCGCGCACCGCACCGAAATGTTTGTAGACGTTTTTTACTTCAATGATAGGTTTAGCGTTCATTTCGGTGGAATCTCCTCTCCAGATACTTTACGCATAGCGAAAGAATGACCGTCATACTGAGATACATGATTACCAGGGTGGTATACGCTTCATCATATCGAAAAGAACGCCCGGCATACAGACGGGCGACCTGGGTAATATCACGGACTGCCAGAACTGAAACAAGCGAGGTATCCTTCAACATGGCCACAAAATCGTTTCCAAGGGCGGGTAAAACATTGCGGATGGCCTGCGGCAGGATGATGAAATACATCGCTTGCCAGAAGCTCAACCCTTGCGAACGGGCGGCTTCCATCTGGCCGGGGCTGATGGACTGAATACCAGCGCGGAAGATCTCCGCCATAAAAGCGCCGTAAGTGACCGAAAGGGCAATAACGCCGCGAAGAATCATATCAATATTTTTATTTTCAAGTGCGATCAACGGCGCAGCCAGAAAGTCAACGCCAATGGATTGCAGCCATTGACCGAGGGCATTTAAACCACCCACCACCGCCGGCACCCCAGCAAAGGCAATAAAAAAGATCAAAACCAGCATCGGAACGCCGCGAATGAACTCAACGTACAGTGTCGCCAGGTTGCGAAAGATAACAGATTGCGAGATACGTCCCAGGCCAGTGACAAGCCCAATGAACAGGGCGATAACAAATGCGGAAAGGGTGGTGGTGATGGTAATCGATAGGCCGATGCGGATAAATTCAAAAGCTTCTTTGTAATTGGGGTTGGTGGCAATCACAATATAACTTGTGATGATAATGAGCAGCAAGGCGACGAACCACCAGGGAAATTTTTCCAGTTTTGTGCGCAGGCTTTTTTTATCCAAACTTATGTGCACCTCATCAGCTCTCACAGGGGAGGTTTCTTCAATCATCTTTGCAATCGCCTTCCCAGTCACCCGGCTTTAGACATAAGACCGGGTGACTGTTTTTTTAGAACTTCTTCCAGTTTGTTAAGGTAACCCTACTCTATTCGGCGATATCATCATAGGTGATGTCAAAATCAGGCCCAAAGTATTTCACATTCAAGGCGCTCAGGAATCCATCCGATTTCATGGCCGAGATAGCCTGATCAAAAGGAACAACCAGATCACTGCCTTTGGGGAAGATAAAACCAAGCTCATCACTGCTGATGGATGGGCCGATTAGTTCCACATCGGCAGCATTTTCACCCATATAACCCATGCCCACAACTTCATCGATAATGACGGCATCCACATCGCCGGCAATTAAAGCCTGAACTGCAAAGGCAAACTGCTCAAAGGCCTGAATGCGGTCTTCGGGTAGATATGTCGCTGCGGTTTCATAGTTGGTGGTAGCGGTTTGAGTCCCCATCTCCAGATCGGTGTTAACAAATTCTTCAATGGACGAGAAACGATCTTCACCTTTGCGCACCAACAATCGCTGTTGAATATTGATGTAACCTTGCGAAAAGTCGACGACTTCGGCGCGGTCGGCGTTAATGGTAATGCCATCGGCAGCCACATCAAACTGGCCATCGGACACGGCTTGAATCATCCCGTCCCAACCTGCTTCCACATAGACCGGTGTACAGTGCAAGCGGGTACAGATTTCATTAACAGCTTCATAATCCCAACCACCCGGCTCGCCGGTTTCGATGGAAATATAGTTAAAGGGCAGATAAGCATTTTCGACTGCAATTGTGATTTCGCGGCAGTCAAGATCCACCACAGCATCTGCTGCCGTTCCCAGACAACCCTGCGGCAGATCCACAGCCGGCAAGGCGGTTGGTTCTTCCATTACGGCTGTGGGCTCTTCCATAACAGCGGTTGGTTCAGTGACTGCAGGTGTTGCACAAGCAGTAAGTACCATGGTCAAGGCGACCAATAAAGCAATAATTGAAAACATTTTCCTCATCGTTGATTCTCCTCAGGTGTTTTTTAAAATAACCAGGATTTGAAATTGCTCGGAGCTTTGGCGAACGCCGGCAATTGCGAATGCCCTTAGGGGCGTTACTATACTACGTTCTTATTCCTTTGAAATTTGGGGATTGGATTGAAAATTCTGATCGATTACACCTCCATTACGAATGGATTATTTTCTGTTGTTCAGCGCCTCACCACGAAACGTAAACAAAAAAAGCCTCCCTGGGAGGGAAGGCTCATTTTTTTTCAGAAAACAGGTCGCTCAACGAATGCGCTGACTGCTAAACCAAAACAGGCCGTTCCTCCCAGAGGAAGCTCGGATGACGACGCATTGCCTTAAGATGTTCAAGTCTCACAACCATAGTTTTATGTTTATACCCTTCTAAAAAAGATCTGTCAAGGAAAATGAGAAAGTTGTCTGTAATAGCTGGAAGTTCATAGCTCATAGCGAATAACGAATATCAGGACGAGTCATATCAATTCACTGATAGTGGCTAGGTGCCACTTATTACCCCTTACTCCTCTCTCCTTGCTTCTTCCACTTTAACCTTGGTATCACTCCTACAAAACTATTTTGACGAACCTATTGCTGGTTAATAAATCCACCGATTCAGGGTAAAATACATGGCGCGCTGCAGTGCGAATCAAAGAATCAAAGAATGAAAGAAGCAAACCATGAATGATTTACCGAGTCCACTGGAAAATCTGGAGCCACTACCGCAATCTGAGCTCAATAAAAGGCTTTCACTTGCAAATTGGTTCATACGATTAATAAAAGGAACCCTGATTGGAATCGGGGCGATCTTACCGGGTTTATCCGGCGGTGTCATGATGGTTATTTTTGGTATCTACGAGCCCCTGCTGCGCTTTATTGCCAATATTCGCGTAAATTTCTTCAAAAACCTGCGCTTTTTCATACCGGTTGGAATAGGCATGGCATTGGGCATTGTTGGTTTTTCCGCGGTAGTTGAATATGCCTTTGAACATTACGCCGCCCAATTCATCTGGCTGTTTATTGGCTTCATTTCCGGAACTTTCCCTTCTTTATTTAGAGCAGCCGGGAAATACGGACGCAAACCGTTTCACTGGATCTTTTTAGCTGCAACGGCTGTGGGCACCTTTTACTTTATGCACTGGATGCAATCGGTTAGCAGTGTTTCGATGACGCCCAGTTTTGGAGCATGGATCTTGAGCGGGGTTCTGATTGGACTGGGCGTAGTCGTGCCTGGCATGAGTCCCTCTAATTTCTTAATTTACTTGGATTTATATCAGGCCATGGCCAGCGGCATTCGACAGTTGGATTTTGGCGTGATCATACCGCTGGCACTCGGTGTCATTTTATGTATTTTTGCCTTCGCGAAACTTGTTTCCTGGCTGTTTAATAAGGCCTATACCTTTATGTACCATTTCATTCTGGCAGTAGTGATTGGATCCACCCTGGCGATCATTCCCAGCGGGGTGAGCGGGTGGACGATTGCGATATGCGCAATCTTATTTGTTCTGGGTGCTGCAGCCGCATACGCTTTTTCAAAGTTGGAAGAAAAGACCCCGCGCGAGTCCCTGTTTTAATCTTCCGTCATCATAGCATTTGATACCTACACACACCAAAGAGGGTGTGTTCCAAGAACGCGGCCCACATTTAATTCCAAATGACCGCTCTGCGAGTTCATAGTTGAAAGCGAAATTTCAAGTTATTTGCTTCATTCGGCATTTCATGCAAAGTGTTCGGGATCAATCACTCCTTACCATCAGTTGAAGGCATCTAGCAGCTCATATCCAAAAGTGAGCCTACTCTAGCTTTCGGGAGTGCTACAAAAGAAAATTTTGATAACCCCTGGAGATTCCGTAAGTTAATTTCGCCGTAGAATTTGCTCCCTCAAGGGAGGAGGATCTGATTTTGCAAGAATCTTCCAATCTTATCCTATCCTCCCGAAGATTCCGTAATCGGTGATAAAAGTCACGCTAACCTTCGGGAGGGCTACAATAGGAAATTTTAATAACCCTTGTATAGAATAGGTAAGAAAGTATTTCACCCGGAGACGTGGAGAACGCGGAGATTTTTTTCTAGGTAACTTCTAATTAAACCCTTTTCCTCCCGAAGATCCATCAGACTGCAGGCACCTCTTTAGGGATCTTCGGGAGGGTTCGCTTGCGGAAATATCATTTGCAAAGCTAATTTCAAGACACTATAAAAACCCTCCCGGAGGCTCAGTTGATTGCGTGCGTCTTATCAGAAATCTCCGGGAGGAATTTGCGAAGTACTAATTAAATCTTATACTATTCTGTTACCGAATTCCCCAAATTGGCGTTATAGTATTAATATTCCTAAAACAATAATTAAGATCCGCCTCAATTGGGAGGGCTTTCGTGAAGCGCGAGACACTACAAAATATCATGCGTTACTTGTTCGATCACTTGACCCGTACCACCTACTACGGGCTGGAAAACTTGCCGGCTGAGGGTGGCATCATCGTTGCGACCAACCATATGAGCCGCATGGATATCCTCGCCTTATTCGTCAACCCGAAACGGACGGATATCACCGCGCTGGTGGCGGATAAATATATACGCTATCCCGGACTGGGCTGGATTATCCGTACAGCCGGTGCCATTTATATTGATCGTGAACGGGCAGATTTTGCGGCGTTTCGCCTGGCACAAGAGACGATCAAGAGCGGCGTTGCCATGGGGATTGCGCCCGAAGGAACGCGCAGCACCTCTGCCGAATTATTAGAAGGGAAAGCCGGAACGGTGCTGCTGGCGATCAAGAGCGCTGTACCTATTATTCCGGTCGGGTTGGCGGGTACGGAAGACTCCTTTAAGAATTTGTTTACACTGCGCAAACCACGCATGCATGTTCGCTTTGGCTCCCCATTTACATTTGAACCCATCCCGCGTGAAAATCGAGCGGAGGCAGTCCAGGCTGCTACGGACGAGTTAATGTGCCGGATTGCCGCCCTGCTGCCGCGCAAATACTGGGGCTTTTATAAAGATCATCCGCGCCTGTTGGAGTTGGTTGAAGCACAGGGCGGGGTGGTTGATTATGCGTAGTGATGAAGACTGCCACACAGGATGGTCATCTCGTGCCGACAGGTCACCATCAATGCGGGTGAAACCATGATGCAAAGCGGTTTTTGGTGGCTCCTGCTGGTTGTTGCGTTTTACGCCCTGCTGCACTCTCTGCTGGCTTCCCTGGCTGCCAAGCGCTGGGTCTCTGACCGGCTGGGCAATGCCCTTTACCAGCGCTATTACCGCCTGTTTTTCTCCTTGCAGGCTTTTATTCTATTTTTGCCCGTGCTGCTGCTGGCCTGGCTGCTGCCGGACGGGACGATTTATCGTATCCCCGCCCCCTGGGTGTATATGACGCTCTTACTGCAACTGGGAGCGGCCTGGCTGCTGATTGATAGCATCAACCAGACGGGAGCGCTGCGGTTTATAGGGTTTGCGCAGGCTTTAAAGCTTGAGCCTGCTACTAAAAGACTGCCGTTGGTGGAACGGGGCATGTATCGCTACGTCCGCCACCCAATCTATACCAATATCTTTGTGATCATGTGGCTAATGCCATTCATGACCTGGAATCTACTGGCATTGGCGATTGGCGTTAATCTATACAATGTGATCGGAGCACAACTGGAAGAACGAAAACTCCTCCAGGAATTTGGCGAAGCTTATAATCAATATCGCCGGAAGACTCCCTTCATGGTTCCATTGCTGAAGCTGGGTAAACTTTTCCGCAAATAGCAAGGTGTTTTCCCCGAGGTAAAGATGAGTACCGATTCCAACAAGCAAATACCATTTGCGCGCAAAAAATTGACCCGCTTCGCGTGGCTTTCAGTAGGCGTCGCACTATTAACAATTGGCTTAAAGACCACAGCCTATTTATTAACTGGATCTGTTGGTCTGCTCTCTGATGCGCTGGAATCCCTGGTCAACCTGGCAGGCGCCTTGATGGCTGTCGCTATGCTGACCATCGCCGCACGGCCGGCGGATCAAAGCCATAGCTACGGACATAGCAAAGCCGAATATTTCTCCAGCGGCGCCGAAGGCGTGCTGATCATAATTGCAGCCGGCAGCATTGCTTACACAGCCATTGAACGTTTGCTGCATCCAAAGCCACTGGAGCAAATTGGGTTTGGTATTCTGGTATCCGTGGCAGCTGCAGTAGCCAACCTGATTGTGGCACTTATTTTACGAAAAGCTGGAAAAGAGTATAACTCCATCTCCTTATCAGCAGATGCCAACCATCTATTGACTGACGTTTGGACTTCAGCTGGAGTATTGGTAGGGGTAGGTGCAGTTGCGCTTACAGGCTGGCACCCTCTGGATGCCATCGTTGCCCTCGCGGTCGCGATAAATATCATTTGGACCGGCATTAAGATCATGCGCGGTACCGTTTCAGGTTTGATGGATAGTGCTCTGCCGGAAGAAGACCAGGATCTTATTTCAGCTGTATTAAAAGCCCATGAAGCCGGTGGTGTTATCTACCATGCCTTACGCACACGCCAATCCGGAGCGCTGAAGTTCATCTCCCTGCATGTATTGGTGCCAGGTGAGTGGACCGTTGCTCAGGGACACGCCCTGGTATCTGAAATTGAGGATGAACTGGAGCAAAGACTGAGGGGCAGCCAGGTAGTCACACATCTGGAACCACTGGATGACCCGCATTCGTATGACGAGCACGAGTTTTTTGAGTGAGAACCGTATGCTATTCTTTTAAAAGGCTTATCTGCCTATTTTCTTGCGATCTCATTTATGCAATAATAGATCTTGGGTAATGTCAGACAGTTACGATGGGAGTGTGTATGCAAGACAAACAATTTAATGGATCAGCTGAACGTTTGCGTTCCCCTGAGCGCCTGACCCTGATGGAAATCGCACGGGTAGTGGCGTTGAGCCTGGAAAATATGCCAATCCAAAACGTACTGGATGTTGGTACAGGAACTGCCGTTTTTGCGGAAGCCTTTGCCAGGCTGGGTCTGGATGTCGCCGGCGTGGATAGTAACGCTGAATTGCTGGAAATTGCGCGCTCTTTTTTACCCTATGCTGATTTTCAAATGGCCTGTGCGGATGAGCTGCCTTATGAAGACAAAAAATTTGATCTGGTCTTCCTGGGTCATGTCTTGCATGAAACCCCGGATCCGCTATCCGTATTGAAAGACGCCCAGCGCGTAGCCCGCTTACGGGTGGCAATCCTGGAATGGCCGTACAGCAGTGAGGATCAGGGGCCACCCCTGGCTCACCGTCTGGCACCCGCAACCATTCTGACCCTTGCGCGCCAGGCGGATTTTACTGCTATCGAACACATTTCCCTCTCCCATATGGATTTTTATCGCCTTTCTGCCATCTAAAAAATCATTGTTGACAGATGTGAGCAATCAGCTCCTCGATCTGATTTAGGCTATAATGACTGCTACACAATTTGAGGAGAACGCTTGAGCACATCTGTTTCAAAACGAGTTTTGCACCAACCTGTGACGCTGTTGATCACCCTGGTTGTCATCATCCTATTAACTGTATTCGGCCCGGCTGAAAAAACCCTGGGGGCAAATTTGAGCCTGGTCTTGCTGCATGGTGCCTGGGTCTGGAGTGGCAAAGTATCTTTCGGGTTGGCTGCTTTGTTGGGCCTGGCCGCGCTGATCTGGCATACACGTGCATACTGGTTACAACTCTCGCGGGCGCTGGCAATTAGCGGTCTCTTCTTCTGGTTGACTTATTTGCCCATGTCCTTATGGGTCATGCAGCTAAATTGGGGCGGTTTCTTCTTTGATGAGCCGCGCTGGCGGATCCCTTTTCTATTTGGGGTTATAGCCATTTTATTGCAAGCCGGTTTGTGGTTATTTAACAATTACTGGCTGACCGCTGCCGGAAATTTGTTGTATGGTGCTGCACTTTGGTGGCAGTTGGGCGGTATTCAAAACGTCCTGCACCCGGATGCGCCGGTCGCCCAATCCGATTCGCTCATCATCCAGAACTATTTTATCCTCCTGCTGGTTTTTGCAGTCCTGTTTGCAGTGCAACTTACATTATGGCTTTTCGAGCGGCTCCGCCCAGTACAGACATAACAAGCGCCAGTGAGCAGGGTATCGGCGGGCAGGTTGTCTTATTTACAGCAGCCCGCACGGTGACCAATACTGCTTTCCGGATGATCTATCCATTCCTGAGCGTATTTGCTCGCGGTCTGGGGGTTGACCTGCTGACCATCTCGCTGGTGATGACAGCCCGTTCCATGATGGGCCTGCTGGGACCATTTCTCGCACCAATCGCCGATCTGCGTGGCCGCAAAATCAGCATGCTGCTGGGGCTTGGACTGGTGGTAGTCAGTGCAGTGGCTATCAGTATTTTTCCCATTTACCCTGTATTCTTCGCCGGCCTGTTGGGAATCGCGCTGGGCAACCTGATTTTTATTCCCGCCATGCAAGCCTACATTGGAGATCGGGTGCCCTATCAACGCCGCGGACGGGTGATCGGAATCACAGAATTGAGCTGGTCACTGGCTTTTATTGGCGGCGTGCCCTTCGTCGGCTGGTTGATTGACGTCATGAGTCGAAATGAGACAACCAGTGCTTTTGCCTGGCGTGCTCCATTTCCATTCATTGCGGCTGCTGGTTTTGTCTTCATGCTGCTAATCGCTATTCGTATACCGAATAACCGCGCGCAGGGTGTCGCTCTGGGCAACGGTTTGCAGACGATCGTGCTGATCCTGCGCAACCGGGTGGTGCTGGCTGGACTCGGTTTTGCTATGGCGGCTACCGCTGCCAATGAGGTGGTCAATCTTGTCTTTGGCATCTGGCTGGAGGATCAGTTCGGCTTAAAACTGGCAGCTCTTGGCGCGGCTTCGGCTGTGATTGGTATTTCTGAACTGAGTGGTGAAGGACTTTCTACCTATCTATCGGATCGCTGGGGCAAAGAGAAGTCGGTAACAGCCGGTTTGCTCATCAGCGCCGGCGCCACCCTGCTCTTATTCTTGATCAGCTCAAGCGGAGTAGCAGCAGCTCTGGCAGGGTTATTCCTGTTTTACCTGGGTTTTGAGTTCACCATTGTTTCCAGCCTGCCCTTGATGAGTGAGGTTTTTCCGGCGGCGCGCGCCACGGTGATGGCCAGTGTCGTCGCCTGCTTCTCGCTGGGCAGGGCGGTGGGTGCGCTGCTGGCAGCTAGGCTTTATCAACAAGACTTCCTCTGGAACCTGGGATTCGCCCTGCTCTTCAACGCGGTTGCTTTGTTTTTCCTGCGGAAAGTGCAGGTCAAAAATAGCAGATAGCTCACAGCTGGCAGCAAAAAGTGTACCGTGTATCGTCCTGAATAGTGTTTCACAAGAACAAGTAGCCTGCGGGGGCGAAGATATCCTGAAGGACGAATTTACAGATAATCTTTCCAAAATCTCCTACTAACTAATTAATGCGTCAACTAATCCACTTATCGCCAATTCACCCAACCTCCAAATCAACCAGTCAACAAATCAACTAACCAACCGACTAGTCAACCAATCAACAAACCATCTAACCGACAAATCAACCAGTCGCCTTCCCATCAGAACTCCTCACTCCTCTCTTCTTACTTCTGTCCTAACGGTATAATTAAATCAGATCAGCCAAGGAGGAAAAAATGCTTATTCATTCCGCCAGCCAATTGTTAACCCTGCAAGGAGGCGTGCAGCGTGGTCATCAGCTCGGTCAGCTCGGGATCATTGAAGATGGGGCCGTGTTAATCGAGCAGGGTCAGGTTGCCGCCACCGGCACAAGCGTGGACCTTCTGCGCGAGTATCCGCATGCTGAGCGCTTTGATGCCCGCGGCAGGGTGGTCATGCCCGGTTTTGTCGACCCTCATACCCACCTCATCTTCAGCGGCAATCGCGCCTTGGAATTTGAAATGCGGTTGGAAGGCAAAAGTTACATGGAAATCATGGCTGCGGGCGGGGGAATCCTCAACACAGTGAAAGCCACCCGCCAGGCAAGTATGGCGGAATTAAAGACCAGCGCGCGCTCCAGAATGTCCGGAATGCTGGCTCATGGCACCACCACAGCTGAAGCCAAGAGTGGCTATGGCCTTGAGATGAATAGTGAACTGGCACAATTGCAAGCCATCCTGGAACTGGATGCCGAGGGCGGGTTGGAACTGGTGCCCACATTTTTGGGTGCGCATGCCATTGCCCCGGAGTATGAGGGCAATCCGGTCGGCTTCACTCTTGCGCTCAGTAATCACATGCTGCCCCAGCTGAAAGATTGGTGGCAGACCAACGCCGCCGACAAACCGCTGCCTTTTGTGGATGTATTCTGCGAACAGGGCGCTTTTTCATTGCCACAAACGCGCATCATCCTGCAGGCTGCTCGCGAGCTGGGCTTTCCACTTAAATTACATGTTGATGAGTTTGAGAATCTGGGGGGTGCGTCCCTGGCAGTTGAGATGCAAGCCACCTCAGCTGACCATCTGGTCAAAACATCCTCAGCGGATATTAAAGCCCTCGGCAGCTCCGACACTGTTGCCGTAGCCCTGCCGGCTACACCTTTTGGCCTCGGTCAAAACGAATTCACACCAGCCAAAGAGATCATAACTGCCAATGGCATCCTGGCCATTGCGTCCGACCTCAACCCCGGGACTGCCTGGTGTGAAAGCATGCAATTTGTGATTGCCCTGGCCTGTCGTTATTTACATCTGACCGTTGCACAAGCTCTGGCGGCAGCCACCATCAATGCTGCTGCTGCCATCAAGCGTTCCGATCAAATCGGTTCGCTGGAACCCGGCAAACAGGCTGACCTGTTGGTGTTGGATAGTGACGATTACCGCAATCTTGGCTATAAATTCGGCCATAACCAGGTTGCGCGCGCGATGAAGCGCGGCAAATGGGCTGTTATCAACGATACAGGTACACCTCATTCATGAAATTTAGGAGCCTATAATGCCGACCCTGCAACAAGCAAAGCAATGGTATCCACAACAGGATCCGGTGCACGGATTTGATCATATTCAGCGGGTTTATCAGATGGCCGAACGCCTCGCCAGGGCTGAAGGCGCCGACCTGGAGATTGTGCGGGCGGCTGCCCTCCTGCACGATTCACAAGGGAGTGACCCCAACAGCGGCGAACGTCTGAGCCATCACGAAGCCTCAGCACGTTTTGCAAAAATCGTGCTCGCGGCAGAGGGTTGGCCGGAGGATCGCATTCAGGCAGTACAGCATTGTATCAGCGGGCATCGTTACCGCGGTGGTGCCGAAAACCCGCCGCAAACAATCGAAGCGAAAGTGATCTTTGATGCAGATAAACTGGATGTATTAGGCGCAATCGGAGTCGCCCGTACCATCGGTTACGCCGTCCAGGCCGGTCAGCCGATCTATGCCGAGCCTTCCGATCAATTCCTGGAAAGCGGCCAAAAAATGGCAGGTGAACCGCACAGCTCATACCATGAGTATCTCTTCAAGCTGCGCAAAGTCAAAGATCGGCTCTTTACAGCTACCGCCCTGGCAATCGCCGAAGAACGTGATCGTTTCCTCACTGCTTTTTATGAACAGCTGCGGGCTGAGCTGCGCGTTGAGCGGTAATGCGATTAGAATAGCTGCTGCATTATCTTTTTAAAGATAAAGAATGAGTAGCGTTGAGGTTGCCAGCCAACTTGCTCACCTGGTTCGCCAACCGGATTGTCATCGGGCAAAGCATTTGACACCTGTCGCGCTTATAGGAACATAGATCATCGTCAAATGCTTTACCCGTATATACACGTTTTACAAAAACGAGTACAGTTGGTGGGCAGGGTACTAAAACCGGCGACCAAAGGGAGTGCACCTGCTCCGCACCAGCACGCTGCCCGCGAAGCGTGCATAGCAAGGCACGCACAGCGAGTGAGCTTTTCGGGTCGGACTGTAGATGGAAAGCAAAATTCACATAATTGAAAAGAGTGCAGAATCCTGGTTTTGGACTTCAAGAATAGCCTTGGATGGCGACAAATCTGCTTTGAAGCCCCGAATCCAGTTTTAGCGTTAAAACCGTTCCATCAACGCTCAACCTGGAGGGATCAAGGGGGAGTAATCCCCGCATTCCACGTCAATTAATCAATAAACCGATAAAACACACGATTTTGATCTGAAAACACAAGGGTTTTACCAAGTTTTAACTTCACCTTTTAAGTGAAAGAAAAAGTGGTTGAATCAGCTAATTTTCACACCACTCGCATGTTAAAATTGAAGTTGAAAAAGTAGCAGAAACGAAGAGGGGCTTTATTGTGATCTATAATATTGATTTTGCAGCCAAGAATCTGACGTCCAATGCAGGCTTATTTCTTCTGCTCGAAAACGCAAAGAACGAGGGAATATTTGAAATGATAGACGCCGATCTGGTATTTGAAAATGAATCAACCAACAAAATAAAGATGAATCATATAAACGATGCTCTGCGGTCACTTTATTGGAATTGAAAAATTGGAACGGCTCAAGCTTTTGCAAGGCGATCCACTGGTTAGTGAGTTTGGTATATCAGTGAAAGAACCTGAAACGGTATCTAGATTTTTAGGTAACTTCAACTACAAAACAACCCAAATGTTCAGAGAAATCAATTTCAAAGTCTTCAAAATGCTACTTTGTAAAAGTAAACTAACCTCCATCACCATCGATATCGACAGCAGTGTTGTCAACGTAGAAGGGCATCAAGAAGGTGCAGCAAAAGGATAATATCCCAAAAAACTGGGCAACCCGTGTTACAACATCCATTTTGCTTTCTGTGATGAACTCTAGGCATACATCACTAGGTTTGTGAGAAGTGGTAATACCTATACAGCAAATGGGGCAGCCGAAATGATAAAAGAAATCGTGGCCAATATCAAAACGGATGAGCTAGAGATCCTGTTCCGAATGGACAGTGGTTATTTTGATGACGATATTATTGAAACCATAGAATCAGCCGGTTGCCAGTATTTGATCAAGGGAAAAGTATATCCAACGCTCGCTTCTCTAGCTACAGATCCATCCATCTCATTCATCTAAGGTGATGAGGGTCGGGAAACAACTGAGCTTTTTACGAAATTAGACACCTGGGACAAAGACCGAAGGTTTGTAGTCTCTCGCGTATTGAAGCCAGAAAAAGAAAGGTCACAATTATCTCTTTTGGAGGGCGACGAATACGAATACTTCTTCTTTGTGACCAATACTGAACTACCTTCAGAAAAAGTGGTCATTTCTTACGAAAAGCGTGGCAACGCTGAGAATGACATTAAAGAAGCTAAATATGATATGGCGGTTGGACATCTGTTACTCCAATCTTTTTGGGCCAATGAAGCGATTTTTCAGTTGATGATGATGGCCTACAATTTGTTCTTGCTGTTTAAATTTGATTTTCTGGGTATTCCAAAATACAGGCAGCATATTAAGCCATTTCGTCTGAAATATGTATTTCTTGCGGGAAAAATTATCAGATCGGCAAAGTATGCGATCATGAAACCTCCCGCTAAATTTCCTTATAAAGATGTGTTTGAAAAGTTCCTTGCGTAATTATCGTTCTGAAATATCCAATACCGTTATTTCTATTAAATTGGGAGGGTAAAACCATATCAGAATACTTGGATTTAGGAAATTGTTGGCATAAAATTATATGGAATGATAATAATAATGCTAAAATTAGGAAGGTTCAGCCAAAATTATCACCCGGTTGGGTGTCAAATGATGGCAAAACTATTTGACGTGGAATCTCGGTACAAGATATTAAAGACTAAAACAACAAGGAGAGCATTATATGGATAAGAAAAAAGTACGGGTGGCGATCATCGGCGTGGGTAACTGCGCTTCTTCATTGGTACAGGGTATTCAATTTTACAAGGATACACCGGATGATGCCACTGTCCCTGGGTTGATGCATGTCAATCTGGGTGGTTACCATGTGCGTGATATTGAATTTTCACTGGCTATTGATGTAGTGGATACAAAAGTGGGCAAAGACCTGAGCGAGGCGATATTCGCTTATCCAAATAACACATTCAAATTTGCCGAGGTCCCAAATTTGAATGTGCCGGTTGTACGGGGTATGACCCATGATGGTCTGGGTAAATATCTTTCCCAGATCCTAAAAAAAGCGCCTGGCCCAACCGCGAATATCGTGCAGTTGCTAAAAGAGGCCAGGACAGATGTGGTTGTTTCTTATTTGCCTGTGGGTTCTGAGATGGCGACCAAGTGGTATGTTGAACAGATCTTGGAAGCGGGTTGTGCTTTTGTGAACGCCATTCCGGTCTTTATTTCATCATCCGAGTACTGGGCTGACCGTTTCCGTGAGAAAGGATTGCCTATCATCGGTGACGATATCAAATCGCAGTTGGGTGCAACCATCCTGCACCGAGTGCTCACCAGTCTGTTCGTGGACCGGGGCGTACAACTTGACCGGACCTATCAGCTAAATTTTGGCGGCAATACCGATTTTATGAATATGCTCGAACGTGAGCGCCTGGAGTCCAAAAAGATCTCCAAGACTGGCGCGGTCACCTCCATGCTGCCTTATCCTCTGGATCCCACCAACGTGCATGTCGGGCCAAGTGACTATGTGCCGTGGCTGACCGATCGCAAATGGTGCCACATCCGTATGGAAGGGACCACCTTTGGTAATGTGCCTCTCATCCTGGAAACCAAGTTGGAAGTCTGGGATTCCCCTAATTCTGCTGGCGTTGTCATCGATGCAGTACGCTGTGCAAAGCTTGCGCTTGACCGCGGCATGTCTGGCCCATTGATTGCACCTTCCTCCTACTTTATGAAGACTCCTCCCAAGCAGTTCCGTGATAATATTGCACGAGATATGACCGAGGCATTTATTCAGGGTGATGAAACCCAGTAGGCTGCGTAACTTTATTGACAACCACCAACTTGTTCAAAACCTGGTGGTTCGGTTATTGCGCTGGAGAGGCAGAAAAACTCCGTGCATTTTTTGCGAAATAATTAAAGGTAGAGCGCCCGAAAGGGTGCTCTAACAAAATGACCTGGTGACTGCTTTTAAGGATGCGCATCCCGCCACATCCACCCACATTCTGATCGTACCCAACCGCCATATTCCATCTCTGAATGCGCTCCTGCCCGATGATGAAATTCTAGGCGAGCATCTCCTGTTGATTGCATGAAAACTTACCCAGGCAGAGAACATCCTTACAGATGGGTATAATCTGACCATCAATACCGGGTTGGATACCGGTAATCATAACTCCCTGGAATTCGAGGCGCCTGCTTGAGTACCTACGCACGGAACCGGTAAACGCGATAAGTGAAAGAGAGAAATTGATCCTGCGCCTGTTGAAGAAGCAGGGTTCTATCGTGCGCCAGGATGTGGAATCGGCAGCAGGTGTTTCTCAGTCTACAGCCATTGTATTGCTACGAGAAATGGTGGAGAAAGGTCTGCTTGAAAAAGTTGGCTCAGGCAAGCTGGTAAAATGCCTTCTCAGGGAAAAATAAATACAAGGTCACATCATTCCACAAGTAATGCTCTGCCGTGCAGCGGCAGATACAATTAGGGAAATTCCTCCATTCGGGTAGGATAATACCCCCTGTTGTTAACCTCCTACCAGCGTTACAATGAAAATAAAGTAATGAATGGAGGTTAGCATGCCGTATAAATCAATTTCACAATTACCAGAAAGTGTCAAAAATGTTTTACCCAAACACGCCCAGGATATTTACAAAGAAGCTTTTAACAGCGCCTGGGATCAGTATGACGAGCCGGAAGAACGTCGCGGGGATGCCTCACATGAAGAGACAGCCCACCGTGTCGCCTGGGGTGCGGTAAAGCAGAGCTATCAAAAGAATGATTCCACAGGTAAATGGGAAAAGAAGGATTGATCCGCCATCACTTTGTAAAGATTCAGGCAATAAAGGGATAGGCTTTCTATTTTCTGTTCTATATTTTTCATCATTCCCAAAAGAGGATAAGGTTAATATTGCGTATTACCGATAAAAATGGTACCACCGCAGCCCCGCTGGAGACAGCGGCAAAAAAAGAAGTAGCCCCCCGGCGCGAACTTTTGCGACGGGCATTGGTTTTTCGCTTGCTCTTACTCGGGGTAGTAGTGGCCTTTGGTATTCTGGCTTTGCTGATCACGGGGAGAGCGTTGTTTTCACTGGACGTAACGCTTACCACACGGCTGCAATCAATTCATAATCCCCTTTTTGCCGGTTGGATGCAGTTGGTCAGCTGGATTGGTTTTCCTCCCCAGATCGTGATCATTTCTTTGGTATTTATTGGCCTCTTGCTGCTCTCAGGCTGGAAGTGGGAAGCAGCCATGACGGCTATTGCCGGGATTTTCGTTGAGTTGTTAAATTTATTCGTAAAAACGGCTATTCACCGACCACGCCCAAGCACGGATTTTGTACAAGTCGTCACTACTTTAGATAGTTTTAGCTTCCCGAGCGGACATGTCATGTTCTTTTTGGTATTTTTTGGTTTTCTGGCTTTTCTCACTTTTACATTGTTGAAGAAATCAATCTTGCGCAGCTTTCTCCTCACCATCTTTTCGGCATTAATTCTCTCTGTCGGCATTTCACGTATATATGTCGGCCAACATTGGAGCAGTGATGTGGTGGGTGCTTATCTTTTGGGCAGTCTCGCCCTGGTTGTAGTAGTTCAGGTATATCTTTGGGGACGTGCACGCCATTTTCTACAGAGTGCTGCGTCCCCGGAAAGTAGAAGATAAGAATGGTTCGTTTAAAAGCGACATCCACCCCGCCTCCATCTGAAGAGGTTTTACGGAAGAAAACTTTACGCGATGCTTTCCGCAGGTTTTCGCACCGCACATCCGAAGTCGTCGGCTCACCCACAGCATTCATTCTAGCCCTGGTGATTCTGATCGGTTGGGGTTTATCAGGACCCATCTTCCATTTCTCCGATACCTGGCAATTGGTGATCAATACCGCCACCACCATCATTACTTTTTTAATGGTCTTTTTAATTCAAAACACGCAAAATCGGGATGCAAAAGCCTTGCACTTAAAATTGGATGAATTGATTCGCTCCAGTTATGGCGCTCGCAACACTATGGTCAACCTGGAGGAACTTTCTGATGAGGACCTGGAACTTTTGCAATCCCAGTTCCGCCGGATCAGCGACCATTATGCCATTTTTGCCAGTCAAGCCGAGGAAGTTGCCGAGATAATTGAAGAAATTGGTGATCAGGAACAAAGCGAGCAAGATCGAAGGGATCTCGATTCGTGATTGCACCTCATGATCTGAGTTAGGCAAGGCTCACATGTGGGCGAGAACTATGTGATGCGGTAACCAACGGCCCAAGTTTGACATTCAGGAATTCCGGTTTATACTTGGTATTGTATACGGTATACCGAATACAATATTTACACAAGGAATTCCCCATGAGCGAAACTCAATCTACTCTGGCGCTGCCTTTCTGGCAAAATGAGACATTGACAATAGAAAGCCACCCACTTCGTTGCCGGTTGGTAAAGACAGATTCCACCCTTATTTATGAATGGTGCGCATTAAAAGCGCGTCAGAAGCAGGATTGGCATGATTTACAAATCCAATCTCTCAAACCCCAACCAGATGGCGCCACTCTCATTCTTGCCAATTCTGGCGGAGATATTAGCGCACAGGTTCATCTTCAAACCAGCGGGCGTTTGCTGCAAGTCCAGGTTAAGTGCCTGAGTGAGAATATTGGCGCTTTAGCCATCGATTTGCGCGCAGGCCAGGATGAACATTACATTGGCTTTGGGGAGCGCTTTAACCGCATTGATCAGCGCGGTAATGAGGTTGACCTGCAGGTAGTCAACGGGGCTTCCGGTAACCTTGCCTATAAGCCAGTACCTTTCTTCATGAGCAGTGCCGGCTATGGGTTGCGCCTGCAAACAGGCATGAGCACGAAAGTGCGGGTGGCCTGTCATGATGATCCCGGGATTGTATCCATCCGAACAGACGGATCTGAGCTAAACTTTCAAGTATGGAGTGGCAAGCCTTTTGAAGAGCTCCTGACGCGCTATACCAGTCTCCTCGGTCTTCCTCTATACCAGCCCCCACCCTGGATTTTCGGCCCTTGGAAATCGCGTGACTGGACGCTGGACAATCAGGACAGAAGCATGGAAGATATCCGCCTGCCGCGAGAATTGAAACTGGCCGGTACGGTCAAACTTATCGATGCAGCCTGGGAGAGCTCTCTCAATAATTTCCTCTTCAACGATCAATACCCCCAACCGGAAGCGATGATCGCCGAAGCCAGGCGCCTGGGTTACCGCATTGTTGTGTGGATTTCACCCTGGATGGTGAAATCCAACCCGCCCAGCCAAATCTATACCTTTTGTGCTGACAACGATTTCCTGATCAAGGATCAATCCGGTCAACCCTATGTGCACCCGCTGGGAAACAGTCCGGGCTTTTCAGGATCATGTTTTGATTTCACCAATCCGGAAGCTATCGCCTGGTGGCAGGCGCAAATCGAACGCCTGGTGAAAATGGGCATTTCTGGCTTCAAAACCGATTTTGGCGAGCAGGTTCCTGCGGATGCCTGTTTTCATGACGGGCGCTTAGGTAGCGAGGTACATAACCTCTTCCCGCTTTTGTATAATCGAGCGACCTTTGAAGCCATGCAGCGCCATACCCAGGGTGTATTGCTGGCCCGCTCCGCCTGGGATGGTTCACAACGATATTGTGCTGTCTGGGCCGGTGACCAGAGCTCAGATTTTGGCCCGGCGACCGGGCTGCCAAGCGCTATTCTGGCCGGTCAGAACGCGGGTCTGGCAGGTTTCTCGTGTTGGACCAGTGATATCGGCGGTTATTTCGGCCAGCCGACCGAGGAAGTCTTTGCGCGTTGGATTACCTTTGGTGCTTTTTCACCGATCATGCAACTGCATGGGCTGGGATGCCGTGAACCCTGGGATTTTTCGGTCTTCATTTTAGAAGTATATGAAAAGTTTGCCCGCTTGCACCTGGATCTTTTTCCCTACATTTATACATATGCCCAAATCGCCAGTCAGACCGGTATTCCGATTATGCGTGCGCTTGCCCTGGCTTTCCCGGACGATGCTGAAATTTGGGATCGGATGGTTGAGTATCAATATATGTTTGGTGCGGATTTGTTGGTCGCCCCAATTTATTTTGGTCATTCCACCAAGCGCTGGATTCACTTTCCGCCCGGAGTATGGTGCAATTTTTGGACTGGCGAAGAGCAATCCGGCGGGCAGAACCGGATCGTACGGATCGAGCTGGATGAGATTGCTGTCTTTGCCCGTGCAGGAACTATTATCCCATTTGTAGATGGTAACCCGGAAACGCTGCTACCCGTTGAAGAGGAAAGTATTTCAACGGCAGGCGACGATCTGCGACTACAGATTTACCCCGGAGCGGATGGTCAATTCAAACTTTATGATGGCAGCTTTTTTCAATGGCAGAACCAGACCGGCGTATTAATCATCGCAAGCATGCCGGTCAGTCGCTGGGTTGCATTGCGCTGGATGGGTGGTGGTCTGACGCCAATGCAAGTGATCGCCAAGAACGGCAATGAAGCCCCGCTGACTCCGGCAGCATTGAATGGCAGCATCCAGTTTACCCGTGTTTATTGTGAAAGTAACACCAGCTATAAAGTCTTTACCAGGCAGGAAGAAAATTGAGAAAAGGAGAAGACATGGTTAAGAAAGTCGATGTGGACGAGTGGAGTAAAGTGCTTGCACCGGTTCAGGTTCCGCTCTCCCTTAGCGATCAGGTCTACAACAATCTTCTGGAAGCGATCCTTAATCACCAGATCAAGCCCGGGCAACACCTCGTGGAGCAGCCGCTGGCAGATCAACTTTCTGTCAGCCGTATTTCAATACGAGAAGCGATTCGCCGGCTGGCACAAGATGGTCTGGTGGAAATCATTCCATCGCGGGGCTCGTACGTGATTGAGCTGACCCCTCTGGATGTGGAAGAGATTTATCGGTTGCGCATCGCATTGGAATGTATCGCCCTGGAGAAAGTGATTGACAATTATCAAACCGGCATGCTGGATGTGTTTGCACCAACGCTGCACGAGATGGAAGCCATTGGCATGCATTCCGATCATCTCAGGGCAGCCAAACTTGACAATCAGTTTCACAAACTTCTGTTGAATCTTTCGGGATTACAACGGACTACCCGCATGTGGGAACGTATGTCATCTCAAATTATGATGGTTATTTATACAGTCAGCCACTATTATCCGCATCTTGAAGGCCTGGCTGGCCGCCATCAACCGCTGCTGGACTTGATTGCCAGGCGGGAAATTGAGCAGGCAAAGCGCTTCTTGAGCCAGCACATAGAAGAAGGCGCCCAAAACGTCTTGGCAGCTATGCAGCATATTTGAAAAAAAATTGGAGATACGATGAAAATCATCCAAATTGAGTGCAGCTTACTCGAATATCCTCTCCCTGCTCCTCTGCGGCCCTCCTGGGCTCCCGGGCGAATCTTTACAACCACAAACTGTACTTTGCTGCGGATTCACACCGATGAGGGCATAACCGGTTTTGGAGCCGGACCGGATGTAGGTATGCTGGGAATCCACACCTTCGCAGATCTGGTCGCCCCATATTTGCTTGGCAAGGATCCCTTCCGCGTTGAACAAATTAGCCCATATTTGCGGGTGGCAGCACGTGATGGCAGCTATCCCTGGGCTTTTGAAATGGCGCTCTGGGATATCATTGGCAAAGCCTGCCATCAGCCAGTTTATCGTTTATGGGGCGCATTTTCCGAGAATATGCAAACCTACGCCAGCCTGGCCGAGGTTCCGCAATTGGAGGAACAAATTGAGCGGATTGAGCTGTTGCAAAGCCAGGGTATGCGTGCATTCAAGCTGCGTTTGAGGCGTCCAACCATCAAAGAAGATATCGCACTGGTGGAAAATGTTCGTAAATACTTTGGAGACACCATTGAACTGATGGTGGACGCCAACCAGGCACATGTAATGCCTTCCCCCAACCCGATCGGTGCCTGGACCTATCAAGATGCGCTGACTGTGGCGCGTGCGATAGAGCAATTGGGTGTATTGTGGCTGGAAGAACCGCTGCCGCGCTATAATACGCACCAGTTGGCCCAGCTCTGTGCTGCAGTGGATATTCCCATCGCAGGCGGCGAATTGAATATTGGCCTGCATGAGTATAAGACGCTTGTGGATCTGGATTGTTACGATATCATCCAGGCCGATGCAGCCTTTTCAGAAGGCATCTTCCAGCTACGCAAGGTAGCCAGCCTGGCCGAGATGGCTTTTAAACGGTTCATCCCACACACTTGGTCGAATGGCATTGGACTGGCAGCCAACCTGCAGCTGGCCGCCTCCCTACCCAATTGCCCCTGGTTTGAATTTCCGGTCGATCCACCGGCCTGGACTATTTCCGCCCGAGATTTCATGATCACTGAACCATTTGAGGTTGATATGGATGGTCGTATCAGCCTGCGCGACCTGCCCGGCTTGGGCTTTGAGATCAATGAAGACGCAGTCCGTAAATATTCGAAGCATGATTGGCAGAGTAAAAGGATATCAGCATGAATCTTGCCGAAAGTTTTGATCAAAAGACCAAATACCTGGCCGTCGCCAGAAATGAAGATCGTTCCCGTTACGCCGCACAGATCATTCAGGAAACGAGTGAACTGGGTGTCTATCCGGCCTCAATTCGGCCTCTTTATCAGGCCTTAGGCCGAAAAGAGATCGCCCCATTAACGGTACCAGCCTTCAACTTGCGTGGCTTAACCTACCAGCTGGCGCGTGTTATTTGGCGAACTGCACTCGAACTGCACTGCGGCCCGCTGATTTTTGAATTAGCTCCATCTGAATCCGGGGCAGGTGACCAGGGATTTGATGAATTTGCTGCCATGGTGCTGGCAGCTGCCGGCCGTGAAGGCTACCGCGGTCCGGTTTTCTTACAGGGTGACCATTTCAGCATTGAATCAAGTGAGGGCGAAACAGCCATGTTGATGCTGGCGGAACAGGTGATTGCGAGTGGCTTTTATCAGATTGATATTGACGGGTCTCACCTGATAAGCCCCGATTCCGATAGCTTGGAAGAAGTTCACGGCCGGAATGCAGAAGTGACAGCCCGCGTGATCACAGCCTTACGCGCTCAACAGCCAGAAGGGATCGAGCTGGTATTGGGCGGCGAGGTGGGCGAGATCGGCGGTCAAAACACGTCCCTGGCCGATTTTCATGCCTTCCAGCAGTTGCTCAGCGCAAGTATTCCTCCCGGGGTAGACAGTCTGGATAAAATTAGTGCACAGACGGGTACAACACATAGTGGCATTGTGCTCAAAGATGGTTCGCTTGGCCATATGGAAGTGGATTTTAAGCTGGTAGAGGCTTTGAGTGGCAGTGCCCGCCGTCTTGGGTGGAACGGCCTGGTTCAGCACGGCGCTTCCACACTGACAATGGCAGACCTGGAAAAATTACCAGATGCCGGGGTAATTGAGGTTCACCTGGCTACTCAAATCCAAAATATTATCTTTGATCATCCAGCCTTTCCCCACCAGCTGCGCAAGTCAATGCAGGACCGTCTGCTGGTTTCAGCACGAGGCGCAGAAGGGGAAATTATTGGCGGTGCGGATGCTCTTACACCTGCTCAACAATTCTACAAAGCCCGCTGGACTGCTTGGGGAGCATTCAAACTGGATCTTTGGGCGTTGACCCCATCAGTCCTGGCACCGATCGAGGCGAGTTTAGCCAGTTGGGTGGCCGAGGTGTGTACCGCACTTAAGATTAAAGACCGCGAAGATCTTTTTCACAAATATTTTTAGGATACTGAGCAAATGAAAAAAATTGATGTAGTTGGTTTAGGAATTGCCACCCAGGATATCCTGGCCGTAACAAGTCGTCTGCCGCATTCCAACGATTGCTTTCCCATTCCTAGCGTTCAGATGCAAGGTGGCGGGCCAGTGGCAACGGCCCTGGTCACACTGGCCAGGTTGGGTGCCTCGTGCAGCTACCTGGGTGCCTTTGCCCCCGATGCAACCGGGACAATGATCCGGACTGAATTGCAGGGTTACGGGGTCGATATTTCCCATTGCCCCTTGCGAACTGAAGGATCTTCGTCATCTTCCGTGATTCTCGTTGAACAGGAAAGCGGAAATCGGTCAATCCTGTATCAAACCAGTACAGCTGCCGAACTTGCGCCTGACGAGATAAAAATGGAGTTGATTGCCAGCGCACGCGCGTTACACCTGGATGGTTTTTTTCCCAAAGCAGCCCTGAAAGCCGCTCAGATTGCTCGCGCCAACCGGGTAAAAGTCTCCCTGGACGGTGGCGCCGGTGAATCAATGTGGAAAAGTATGGAAGACTTATTGCCTCTGGTCGATATTCTTATTGTAGCCAGAAAATTTGCCAGCCAGGTCACCGGTCAGGATGATCCCCTCAACTCCGGTATGCTGCTGCTGGAAAAGTATCACAGTCAACAGGTGATCATCACCGATGGTGAAAACGGTAGCTGGTATTGGGATGCCCAATCGCATTTTTATCAACCGGCCTTTATGGTCGACGTCGTAGATACGACCGGTGCCGGCGATGCCTTTCATGGCGCTTATCTGTTTGCCTGTCTGCAACCGCGTTGGAAAGCTCCTTTCCGCTTAAAATTTGCCAGCGCTGTAGCCGCTTTGAAATGCACAAAAATCGGTGGACGCAAGGGAATTCCAACCCTCGAAGAAGCAACTGCTTTCATTTCCCGTACTCGCACCCTGCATCCAACACCCAATTAATTGATAAGGAAAATCGAATGACTGCCTTGCAAACACAAAAAACTGTCGGCCTGATCTCAGTAGGCGTACCCTGGTTTGATGTCCAAACTGCCCAGCAAAATTTAAATGAAACTCGTGCCTGGCTGCAGAACAACTGGCTGGTTTGCGGGCCACAGCAAGTGGTGGTTGATTCACAGCAGTTGGACTCTGCTCTGGCGGAGATGGATCAGCAGCGCCCGCAAATACTCATCATCCAGATTGGCACTTTTCCAGATGGTGAGGTACCACTCAGCATCGCTGAGCGTTACCATGTTCCCGTGATTGTTCATTCGCTGCCAGAGCCTGAGATTGACAGGCGCATCGCCATTAATAGTCTGTGTGGTGCCAACCTGACTACTTTTACTCTGACAGAAATGGGCATTCCGCACAAGGCAATCCACGGTAGCATTAACAAGGCGGGTGTAAAAATTCAAATGAGTGCTTATATCCGCGCCGGGTTGACCC
Source organism: Anaerolineales bacterium (assembly GCA_038329785.1). Classification (GTDB taxonomy): domain Bacteria; phylum Chloroflexota; class Anaerolineae; order Anaerolineales; family Anaerolineaceae; genus UBA6170. The sequence goes on from JBBQNI010000032.1 coordinate 31,017, forward strand.
TGGCGGCTATCCGCGGCTCGCGCATGGGTCTGATCGGTTTCCGCGCACCAGGGTTTTACCCTTGTATTTTTGATGAGCTACTCATCCGGCGCACATTCGGTCTGGCTATTGATCACATTTCACTCAGTGAGGTGGTGCTCAATCTGCAGAAAGGTGAAAAGCGGGCTGCCCCGGTAAATACTTTTGCACGTATTGAGGGCGGTGAACTACCCGATCAAGCAATCGCTTCGATTGAACGTTATTATGGTGCCCTTTCATCCGTTTTGGCTGCCAGTGGAAAGCGTTTGTTTGCCATCAAGGACTGGCCTGAGATCATGGGCTTGGAAGATCCGGGCGGAATTTGGCCTGGCCTTGGTTGGCTTCTTGATGAAGGCTACCTGCTGGCGCCGGAAGGAGATGTCAACGCGGCACTGACCATGGGCGTGTTGAACGGATTGAGCGAAAGCCTGCCATTCTTTGCCGATATCAGCGCCTGGGACGACGACGAAAGTGCCCTGGCATTGTGGCACTATGGCGGAGCACCGAGTCTGGCCAGCGACGCAGGCGAAATTCGCTATGGCGAAGAAGGCCGCGAAGTGCAGTTCACTTTGAAACCCGGGCGCGCCACACTGGTGCGCATCGGTTACCACCATGGCGCATTTCGCATTCTGGCAATTGGGGTCGAGGTTATGCAGAAAAAGGTCAACCTGCGCCGCGCCGGAGCCTGGGTGAAAACTGTCCATCAACCGGCCGGTGAGGTTGTGCAACGCATGCTCGATGACGGTTGGGAACATCACGTTGTCTTGACCTATGGCGATATTGTGCCCGAGCTGCGTGCCCTGGCGCGCTTTACCGGAATCCCGCTGGTGGAGATGTGAAAAAGGCGCTCATCGCGCCGGCAGGTCGCGGGTAGCAGATAGAGGGTAGCGGGAAGGAAAACACTGTTATATTCTTATAAAAAAATCTGATCTTACTCTTTCCTCCCGAGGACGCGGGACGCGGTCACGAAAGCTGAAAGTCACGAGAACCCTCGGGAGATTGTTTTTAATGCAATTAATGCACAATTGTTTGTTCGGCTTTAACGAAAAACCTGCCTCAAGCGAATCCTGACTTGCCAGTCACGTGCCATCCCCCATTCCCTGGCTTGAGCAAGCCTTACGCAATTCTGCAGAACCATCGTAGACACCCGTTATAATACCTGTATGCAGGAAACAATCACCATCGGTAAACTGGCTCAAAGGGTCGGTTTGCGACCCTCAGCATTACGCTACTATGAATCCGAAGGGTTGTTGGACCCGGCTGAACGCACACCGGCCGGCTACCGGCTCTATGACCCGCAGGCGGAGCAGACTCTGCGCTTCATCCAGCGGGCACAACGACTGGGTTTCTCTCTGGCCGATATCCGCGTCCTGTTGAAGAATTGGCAGGCTGGCGGTCTGAATTCTGAAACTCTGCAACAAATCGCCCAGGAGCGATATTTTGAACTTGAGCGTCAGATGACCCAATCGCTGGTACTGCAGCACGAATTGGGTCTTTTTCTGCAGGATTTACGCGATAGTAACCACAAAAAAGTGGATTGGAGTGAGTCTTTTGACCAATTCCTGGAAAAAGTGTGTGCCAATCCGCTCAACCAGCCTGATGACGACACTTTTGAATGGCTCTTGAATCAGACCGGCTGCGAAATGACCAGCCCGACCGGACGAGAAATTCTTCAAAACCTGCGCGGGTTGCACACCCACATCTGGCAGGAAAACGACGGTTACCATATTCTGCTGGTCAGCCAGAATAGCGAGGTGGGTGCTGCCCTGGAGCAATTAGCCTCCCTCGAGGCACAATGCAGCCTGCATACCAATCGTCAGACCGTACCCAGATATTCCAGCAACGATGAGGGCTTTCTGCTGCAGGTAACCGGCGAAAATGCTTTTGTTTTTGTGCGGTTGTTCCTGATGCTTGAAAAAATGGGGCCGTGAGCACTCGCTACATTTGTTTATTCGCATAATTCGTGATATTACCGTCACACCCGGCATGACCCTTTACATAATCCCTTGACTTTCAACCTTGCTTGAAGGTGTATACTGCCATTAAATAAGCATTTAAAAGGACCTTTATGGCAGAAAAAGTACAAATATTTGATATCGGCGGTATGGATTGCGCTGACTGCGCCCGCAAAGTTGCATCCGGGGTAGAAAAATTACCCGGCGTGCAGATGAGTGAATTAAATTTCGCCAGCGGTAAACTGAAAGTGGTCGGTGATAGTCCGGCTGAGGCCATTCGAGAACGAGTGCGTGCCCTCGGCTATGAGGTGCTCGCTGAGAAGCAAAAAGAGTCTGGAAAGTCGCCTGCACGCCGGCAAAATTTTCTCTCTTTTCTCTGGCAGCGCTCTGAAACACGTCTGGCCCTGGTGGGAACAATTCTGATTCTGCCGGGATTAGTTTTCAGTGAGTTGCTTGGGCGTGAATATATGTGGGTAAATTTGTTCTCCCTGGCGGCCATTCTAAGCGCTGGTTTTCCGGTTGCGCGAGCAGCCTGGCGCAATTTACGCATCAACCGCAGCATTGATATCAATTTTTTGATGACTGTGGCGGCTGTGGGTGCTTTCTTCATTGGCGCTTACAGTGAAGCCGGCATGGTCATGGTGCTGTTCGCCCTGGGTGAGGCATTGGAAGGCTTCACCACCGAAAAATCCCGCCGCTCTATTGAGTCACTGTTGGATATCGTTCCAGAGACAGCCACGCTTTTACTTTCTGAAGGTGATACTATCAGAGAATTGAGCACCAATGTGGCTGACCTCAAAGCCGGAGACCGCATCATTGTCCGGCCGGGTGAGACCATTCCAATGGATGCGACTGTAGAAAGCGGCATCTCCTCTGTAAATCAGGCAGCCATAACCGGTGAATCGCAATTGGTGGTCAAACAAACTGGTGATCAGGTTTTTGCCAGTTCGTTAAATGGCGAAGGGGCTTTGACCCTGGTTGTTACCCAGATTGCGGCGGAAAGTACCATCAGCCGCGTGATTAAACTCGTCCAGGAGGCGCAAAACAAACAGGCGCCGTCTGAGCGCTTTATCAATAAATTTGCGCGCTGGTATACCCCGCTGGTGGTCGTACTGGCTGCACTGGTGGCCATCGTACCACCCCTCTTCTTTAACGAAGCTTTTCTCAACCCATCCCCCGAAGTACATGGTTGGTTGTATCGCGGCTTGACCCTGCTGGTCATTTCCTGCCCCTGTGCCCTGGTGATTTCAACGCCGGTCAGCATCATCTCGGCCATCAGCAATGCGGCCCGCAAGGGGATTCTTTTCAAAGGAGGTCTGGCGCTGGAACGGTTGAGCAAAACCAGCGTGATTGCCTTTGATAAAACTGGTACATTAACTGAAGGAACTCCGGTAGTTGTCGCTGCCCGAGGCCAGGACCACCGCGAATTCACTCCGCTGGGCAGTGAATGTGGTGATTGTTCCGAGCTGGTAGCACTGGCACATGCAGTCGAGCGCCGCAGCCAACACCCACTTTCGCAGGCAGTGGCAAAGGCAGCCGAGAAGCTAGGTGTGGCAGAACGATACGCAGCAGCCGAGCAGGTCACCAATTCGCCAGGCCTGGGTGTGCGCGGAGTAGTCGAAGGCCGCACGGTTCAGGTTGGGTCGCACCAGTGGATGGATGAAACTATCCTGCACAGCCAGGAAGAATGTGACGATCTGGCCTATCATGCCCACAGTGGCAGCAGCCAGATCAATGTCGCCGTCAATGGCCGTTTACACGGCAGTCTGCTGGCGATCGACACACTGCGCCCTTCCAGCAAGCAGGCAATCGCAGATTTAAAGGCCATGCAAATCGAGCACCTGGTCATGTTGACTGGCGATCAACCGGCTGCGGCGCAACAAATAGCCAATGAAGTCGGGGTGACGGATTTTCGCGCCAGCCTGTTGCCCGAAGACAAATTACGGGCAGTGGAGGAATTGCAGCGCAAATTTGGCAGCGTGGTCATGGTGGGAGATGGTATTAATGACGCACCGGCTCTGGCATTAGCAGACGTTGGAATTGCTCTACGCGGCAGCAATAGCAGTGCGCAGGCAATGGAAAGCGCCGATGTGACCCTCATGCAGGCCGATCTCGCCAGGCTGCCCTTTGCCTTACGCCTCAGCCGCAAAGTGATGAGCACCATTCGCTTCAATATCATTTTTGCCATCGGCGTCAAAGCTGGTTTTATGGTGTTGGCCACACTCGGTTTGAGTAGCATGTGGATGGCAGTGGTAGCCGACATGGGTATTTCTATACTGGTGACGCTGAACGGGATGCGGTTATTGTCATATAATCAAAGTGGTCAATAAATGACATGACAAAGGCTACTTTTCAACGTTTAAATCAGGTGCTTGAAAACGCGCCTATCATCGAAATTGATGATTCCTCGCGCATCATCCTGTTCAGTGACTGCCACCGTGGTGATTATGGCTGGGCGGATGACTTTGCGAAAAACCAGAACATCTTTTTACATGCCCTTTCCTATTACTATAATGAAAACTACACCTTCATTGAGATGGGCGATGGCGATGAGCTCTGGAAGAATCGCTCTTTTTATGACATTTTCACTGCACACCGGCGCGTGTTCGAGCTCATGTCGCGTTTTTACCATGAGGATCGCTACTATATGCTCTTTGGTAATCATGATATCGAGCGCTCCAATCCAAATTATGTTCGCAGCACGTTATTCTCTTATCTGGATGAGCGCAATGGCCAATTGCGCCCGCTCTTTCCGGATATTACCGTGCATTCCGGCTTTATTCTGCGGCACACCCCCAGCCAGCGCGATCTTTTGCTTGTTCATGGCCATCAGGGCGATCTGCTCTCTGACCTGATCTGGCCGGTGGGGCGCTTTTTTGTGCGGGTCTTGTGGCGAAATTTGCAATTATTTGGCTTTAACGACCCAACCAGTGCAGCCAAAAATTTCACTGTAGCCAAGCGGGTGGACAAAAAACTAATTTATTGGAGCCGCGAGAATCATCATATGATCGTAGGGGCACACACTCACCGTCCACGCTTTCCAAGCTTGCAGGAAACACCTTATTTCAACACGGGCAGCGTCGTCTCGCCATTCAGCATTACCGGCATTGAAATTCGGCATGGCCAGATCGCCATGGTGCACTGGAACGTCCGTGCGGATTTCGGCGGCACGCTGCGTATCGTCCGCGATGTGGTGCATGGACCGCAACCATTGCAGGCCTGGAAGTTGTAGAGAATTTACGCATAGTAAGTTGATATATAGACGGGGGACGAGTCGCTCC